>NZ_CP109178.1:4841818-5447045 GCF_036248255.1 Streptomyces sp. NBC_01717
CCGGTCCGCCCCGAGGACGACGGGCTCAAGCACACCTCGCCGCGCGGCGGACTGCGCAACCTCGACGCGGTCTTCCCCGGTCGCCCGCGGCAGCCGCGCCGCAGTCGCGACAGGCAGCCGGTGACCCAGCTCGCGTACGCCCGCCGGGGCGACATCACCCCGGAGATGGAGTACGTGGCGATCCGGGAGAACGTCGAACCCGAGGTCGTACGCGAGGAGATCGCCGCAGGCCGGGCGGTCCTGCCGGCCAACGTCAACCACCCGGAGATCGAGCCGATGATCATCGGTAAGCGGTTCCTGGTGAAGGTCAACGCCAACATCGGCAACTCGGCGGTCACCTCCTCCATCGAGGAGGAGGTCGAGAAGATGACGTGGGCGACGCGGTGGGGCGCCGACACGGTCATGGATCTCTCCACCGGCCGCAACATCCACACCACCCGTGAGTGGGTTCTGCGTAACTCCCCGGTGCCGATCGGCACCGTTCCGCTCTACCAGGCCCTCGAAAAGGTCGACGGCAGGGCGGAGGAACTGACCTGGGAGATCTACAAGGACACCGTCATCGAGCAGGCCGAACAGGGCGTCGACTACATGACGGTCCATGCCGGCGTGCGCCTCCCGTACGTCCCGCTCACCGCCCGCCGCAAGACCGGCATCGTCTCCCGCGGCGGCTCGATCATGGCGGCCTGGTGCCTGGCGCACCACAAGGAGTCGTTCCTGTACGAGAACTTCGAGGAGCTCTGCGAGATCCTCGCGACGTACGACGTGACGTACTCGCTGGGCGACGGGCTGCGTCCCGGCTCGATCGCCGACGCCAACGACGAGGCGCAGTTCGCCGAGCTGCGCACGCTCGGCGAACTCAACACGACTGCCAAGCGGTTCGGTGTCCAGACGATGATCGAGGGCCCGGGCCATGTCCCGATGCACAAGATCAAGGAGAACATCGACCTCCAGCAGGAGATCTGCGAGGAGGCGCCGTTCTACACGCTCGGCCCGCTGACCACCGATGTGGCCCCGGCGTACGACCACATCACCTCGGGCATCGGTGCCGCGATGATCGCCTGGTGGGGGACGGCGATGCTCTGCTACGTCACGCCCAAGGAGCACCTGGGCCTTCCCAACCGGGACGACGTGAAGACGGGCGTCATCACCTACAAGATCGCGGCCCATGCGGCGGACCTCGCCAAGGGGCACCCGGGTGCGCAGGACTGGGACGACGCGCTGTCGGACGCGCGCTTCGAGTTCCGGTGGGAGGACCAGTTCAATCTGGCTCTCGACCCGGACACGGCGCGGGAGTTCCATGACGAGACGCTGCCGGCGGAACCGGCGAAGACGGCGCACTTCTGCTCGATGTGCGGCCCGAAGTTCTGCTCGATGAAGATCTCCCAGGACATCCGGCGTGAGCACGGCGGTTCGCAGTCGGAGATCGATGCGGGCATGGCGGAGAAGTCCAAGGAGTTCGCGGCGTCCGGTAACCGCGTCTATCTGCCGATCGCGGACTGAGTCATCAGGTGGTGCACCGCGCCGGGCGCTGCGAGAACCGTCCCGGCGTGGTGCACCTCTCCGGGCCGAAGGCCAGGAGGAGGAGCAGGGCCGCGCGTACGAGGAGAACGAGACCTGCTCCGATCGCCGGCACGAGGACGACGAGCAAGAGATCTTGCCCCGGTCAGTCCAGCTCGTGTTCCGGTCCGCCGAAGTCCGGGCTGGTGAAGTCGGGGCTGGTGAACGACGGGCGGGGACCCGCCGCCGGGCCCTCTTCCGGACCCGAGAAGTCCGGCCTGGAGTAGCCGATCTTCGGGATGCGGTTGGCCGAACGGTGCGGTGTACGTGATGCGGGGCCGGCCGTCGGGTCGGCGAGCGCATCCCGCAGGAACGGCAGGATGCCCCGCTCCAGCAGCGCATGGCGCCAGGCTTCCCTGGCGCGCGCCACATCCTCCGGCAGCTCGTCCTCGGTGTCCTCGGCCGGCAGCGACGTCGAGCCGTTGCGCAGCGCCGTGGTGAGCAGTCCGATGGCGGCGGCCAGTATCGCCGCCGCCATGACCGCCGCGAAGAACCAGCCGGCGGTGACCATGGTGTCGGCGAACGACGGGGGCCTGCTGAGTATCTTCAGGATGTAGCCGACCAGCAGGAAGATCAGCGCGGCGGTGCCCGCGAGCATCGGCGCCAGGACGGTGACGACCGCCCCTATGCCGGCGCCCGGCCGGTCCGGATCGTCCGCTTCGGACCCGAGGCCCGAACCCTGGGCCGAGTCGGCGGCCGGTCCGCGCAGCTCTTCACGGACCTTCACGTAGTGGTCGTACTCGGTGGCTGCCGCCGCGGTGATCAGAGCCGTGGCGTTCAGCGCCATGGTGCGCAGCTGTTCCGTGTTGAGCCGTTCGCCGACTCCGGCCAGATCCGGTCGTTCGTGAGCGTGGCGTAGCGCATCGCCGAGGATCCGCTCGTACTCGGGTCGGTCCTCGGCCAGCAGGTGCGGAGCGCTGTTCATGTGCATCCCCCGATGCTCCGTTGGGCCTGAGTACCCGCTTGGACCGGGCAGTTGGGCGGAAACGGAGGAGAGCCTGCTACTGATAGGCCGATGGTAGAGCGCCCACGGCACGGGGTGACAGGGGGTTTCCGTAAATAGGCCCAGTGGTCGGCGTGGTCAGGTCGTGGATGCGTCTTCCCCGAAGACCGTCAGTCATGCAACGGCAGCCGGACGACCAGCAGCTTTCCGGCCATGGTCACGCCGCCGTCCATGGCGATGGCGAAGCCGTCCGCGTACACGTGCGGGCCGTCCACCACGGGGCCGGCGCTGTCCTCGCCGTCCTCCGAGCCGACCTCGCCGAGCAGATACGGAATGGGGCTGTGACCATGGACGATGCGCTGTCCGCCGTACGCCGCCATCAGCTCCTGGACTGCCTGCGAGCCCCCCTCGTCGCGGAAGGCGAACCGCCTGGTGAGCTTGCGGAACAGGTCCCAGCACTCGTCGGCGTCGTTACGCGTGAGAATGGCGTGCACGGTCTCGTTGACGTCTTCGATGGTGGAGCCGTAGTCGAGGTACGCCGTCGTGTCGGAGTGCATCAGAAGGTGCCCGTCCTCCTCGACGACCGCGTCGAGACGGGACATCCACTGGAGGTGGACGTCCTGGAGCCGCTCCATGTCGGACTTCTGGCCGCCGTTGAGCAGCCAGGCGGCCTGGAAGGTGGCGGTGCCCGCACCGGAGTTGACCGGTGTGTCGGCGAACCGCTTTGCGCCGATGAGCAGCAGTTCGTGGTTGCCCATCAGGGCCTTGCAGTAGCCGCCCGCGGCCGCGGCCTCGGCGGACAGACGCATGACCAGGTCGATGACGCCGATGCCGTCCGGACCGCGGTCGGTGAAGTCGCCGAGGAACCAGAGCCGGGCGTTGCCCGCGGCCCAGGCACCGTCGGCGTCGATGAGGCCCTGTGCCATGAGGGCGTCGCGAAGCTCGTCCAGGTAACCGTGGACGTCGCCGACCACGTACAGCGGCCCGAGACCCTGGTCCGTGGCGGGCCGCGGATCCGGGACGGCCTGCACCTGGACGGTGTCACCGCGGTTGATCACGGGAAGATCGCGCGCGGTGGGCGTGTATCCCTCCGGCTCGTCGCCCGGTACGACATCGCCGGGGTGCGGCGCCGCGGGCGGCGCCGGAGTCTGCGCATAGGGCGGCACACGGAAGTCACGCAACGTCGCCGTCCGTTCCACGGGTTCCTGACCGGCCCCCTGTGTCATCGACCCCTCCACCACCGTCGCGCCGCCGTACACCTGACGGGCCCTGCTGGTCGGGGTGGTCCGCGGTGTCGTGCGCCCATCATAGGAATGCGGATCGTGCAGTGTGATGCACCAGGGGAGGTGAATCCGGGCGCACGACAGGTTCACCGGCCGATTGGTCCCAATTGGCCTGATCAATCCCTGGACGGGGACCGAGGCGCGCTGACCGTGGTACGTGGCGGACGGCGTTGCGAGGACGTCCGGACGATGAGTTCGGTCGGTATGACCCGCTCCACCGGACCGTCCTGGTCGACACCTTCGATCGCGTCGATGAGGAGCTGGACGACCGCGGTGCCGATCTGACGCGGTTTGAGTGAGAGCGTGGTGATGGGGGGCTCGGTCGTCGCGTACACGGTGGACTCGCTGCAGCAGACCAGCAGCAGATCCTCGGGGACGCGCAACCCGTACCGGCGCGCGGCCGCCAGCAGGTCGGTGCCGTTGGGGTCGAAGAGCCCGTATACGGCGTCGGGCCGGTCCGGGCGGGCGAGGAGCCGGTCGGCGGCTACCGCCCCCGCACACGGATCGTGGGCGGGATAGGACTCGTAGACCGGATCCTGGCCCACGCGCTCGCACCAGTGGAGGTATGCGGTGGTGGAGAGCCGGGTGTACGTGTCGGTGGTGGTGCCGGTGAGCAGGCCGATCCGGCGGGCCCCGGCGGCGGCGAGGTGGTCGAGGAGGTCGAGCACGGCGGCCCGGTGGTCGTTGTCCACCCACGCGGTGACCGGCAGGGTCCCGGCGGGGCGGCCGTCCGAGACGACGGGCAGCCCCTGGCGGACGAGTTCGGTGACGACCGGGTCCTGGTCGGAGGGGTCGATGACGACGGTGCCGTCTAGGGCGACGTTCGACCAGACGTCGTGGCGTGAGGTGGCGGGGAGGATGACGAGGGCGTAGCCGCGGGCGAGCGCGGCAGAGGTGGCCGCTCTGGCCATCTCGGCGAAGTAGGCGAATTCGGTGAAGGTGAAAGGTTCATCCCCGTACGTCGTCACGGTCAGGCCGATGAGGCCGGACTTGCCGGTACGGAGGGTTCGGGCCGCGGCGGACGGGCGGTAGCCCAGGCGCTCGGCGACCTCGCGGACATGGCGGCGGGTGGCG
Organism: Streptomyces sp. NBC_01717; assembly: GCF_036248255.1. Lineage (NCBI taxonomy): Bacteria > Bacillati > Actinomycetota > Actinomycetes > Kitasatosporales > Streptomycetaceae > Streptomyces > Streptomyces sp. NBC_01717. The sequence goes on from NZ_CP109178.1 coordinate 4,846,676, forward strand.
TCCGGGAGCCGTCCCTTGCCGTTGAGCGCGTCGGAGACGGTCGTGATGGAGACCCCGGCGGCGGCGGCCACATCCCGGATTCCCGCTCGTCCCTGCCGGCCGCCGCGCCGGGGTGTCTCCGTCCGGCTCACCTGGTGCTTCCCTGCTGCTGTCATCGCGAGCCGATAGTAGGGCTCGGGCAGGCGGTTGGGCCGGTCGCATATTCACGCATTGACAGACACGTTTCTGCATGATCGTTTGGTATCAAATGCCTTGCAAAGCAAGGGAGTTGGTGGGATCGACCATAGTGTGTGACGCGTCGATGAGGGTGGGCCTACTAAGTGGTCGATGTTTCGAAGAGGTCTCAACTCACCTCTTCGGGGGATGCGCGCCACGGAGTGAGCCACCGGCGCGCGCCGGGATGAGGGACGCTCCCCCCATTCCCGGCCCCACCGGACGAATCCTCCGCTCGCCCATTCGCACCGGCGCCCAATCCTCATAAGGTGAGCAGTATTGATGTGTACGACGGTCGAGGAGGACCTGCGGTGAGCGAGACGAGCCCCAAGCTGCGTGCCGAACTGGACGGCGTCCCCGCCTATGTGCCGGGCAGGCCGGCGGCGGCCGACGGACCGCTCGCGTTCAAGCTGTCCTCCAACGAGAACCCCTATCCGCCGCTGCCCGGCGTGATGGACTCCGCCCTGGCCGCGGCCGCAAACTTCAACCGATACCCGGACATGGCCTGCACCGGTCTGATGAACGAGCTGGCCGACCGGTTCGGCGTGCCTGTCTCGCATCTCGCCACCGGAACCGGCTCCGTCGGGGTGGCGCAGCAGCTGCTCCAGGCCACGTCGGGCCCGGGCGACGAGGTCATCTACGCCTGGCGTTCGTTCGAGGCGTACCCGATCATCACCCAGGTCAGCGGCGCGACCTCGGTGAAGGTGCCGCTGACCGACGGTGAGGTGCACGACCTCGACGCGATGGCGGACGCGATCACGGACCGCACCCGGATGATCTTCGTCTGCAACCCGAACAACCCGACCGGGACGGTGGTGCGCAGGGCAGAGCTGGAGCGGTTCCTGGACCGGGTGCCGGGCGATGTGCTCGTGGTGCTCGACGAGGCGTACAAGGAGTTCATCCGCGATGTCGAGGTGCCGGACGGCATAGAGATCTACCGGGACCGGCCCAATGTGGCGGTGCTGCGGACGTTCTCCAAGGCCTACGGTCTGGCCGGCCTGCGGGTCGGATTCGCAGTGGCCCACGAGCCGGTGGCGGCCGCACTGCGCAAGACGGCGGTGCCCTTCGGGGTCAGTCAGCTGGCGCAGGACGCGGCGGTCGCCTCGCTGCGCGCCGAGGACGAACTGCTCGGCCGGGTCGGCTCCCTGGTCTGCGAACGCATCCGGGTGCACAAGGCTCTGGTGAGCCAGGGCTGGACCGTACCGGAGTCCCAGGCCAACTTCGTCTGGCTGCGGCTCGGTGACCGCACGCTGGACTTCGCCGGGGCGTGCGAGCGGGCCGGAGTCGTGGTCAGGCCGTTCGCCGGCGAGGGCGTGCGGGTCTCGATCGGCGAGGACGAGGCGAACGACATCTTCCTGAGGGTGGCGGAGGAGTACCGCAAGGAGCTGTAACCGAAGTCGCGCTCACCGCGACCGATCGCGGTGAGCCGTGTGCGCGTGCACCGGAAGGCCCCGTACCTCTCGTTCGTCGAGGTGCGGGGCCTTCGCGTGGGAGCGTCCCGATAGGGGGACCCCCCCTCGAACGCCCCGAAAGCCTGTGCGCCATAATGCTTGTGAATGTGAACGCGTTCACAAGCGCGTCCTGTTCCTCCCGTGATCGGCCGGTTGGCAGTGCGAACCTCCGCTCACTACGGCGACGTAAGGAGATGACGACGTGGAGCTGGCTCTGGCGCCCGAGACCTTGGCGCGATGGCAGTTCGGGATCACCACCGTCTACCACTTCCTTTTCGTTCCCCTGACGATCTCTCTCGCCGCGCTCACCGCCGGCCTGCAGACCGCCTGGGTGCGGACCGAGAACCAGAAGTACCTCAGGGCCACCAAGTTCTGGGGCAAGCTCTTCCTGATCAACATCGCCATGGGTGTCGTCACCGGCATCGTCCAGGAGTTCCAGTTCGGCATGAACTGGTCCGACTACTCACGCTTCGTCGGAGACGTCTTCGGCGCCCCGTTGGCCTTCGAGGCGCTGATCGCCTTCTTCTTCGAGTCCACCTTCATCGGGCTGTGGATCTTCGGCTGGGACAAGCTGCCGAAGAAGATCCACCTCGCCTGCATCTGGATGGTCTCCATCGGGACGATCCTCTCCGCGTACTTCATCCTCGCGGCCAACTCCTGGATGCAGCACCCGGTCGGCTACCGGATCAACAAGGAGCGCGGACGGGCCGAGCTCACCGACTTCTGGCATGTGCTCACCCAGAACACCGCGCTCACCCAGTTCTTCCACACCCTCACGGCGGCCTTTCTGGTCGGCGGCGCGTTCATGGTCGGCATCGCCGCCTTCCACCTGGCGCGCAAGCAGCACATCCCGGTGATGCGCACCTCGCTGCGGCTCGGACTGGTCACCGTCGTGATCGCCGGACTGCTCACCGCCGTCAGCGGCGACCTGCTCGGCAAGGTCATGTTCAAGCAGCAGCCGATGAAGATGGCCGCCGCCGAGGCGCTCTGGGAGGGGCAGAACGCGGCACCCTTCTCGATCTTCGCGGTCGGCGATGTGGCCAAGGGGCACAACACCGTGGAGATCTCCGTCCCGGGGATACTGTCGTTCCTCGCGGACGACACCTTCCACTCGTACATCCCCGGCATCAATGACATCAACAAGGCCGAGCAGGACAGGTTCGGACCCGGCGACTACCGGCCCAACATCCCGGTCGCCTTCTGGAGCTTCCGCTGGATGATCGGCTTCGGGATGGCGTCCTTCGGTCTCGGCCTGCTCGGACTGTGGCTGACGCGGAAGAAGTTCATGCTGCGACCGGGGCTGCGGACCGGTGAGGACGAGGTGCCGCATCTGGTCCTCTTCAGGAACAAGGCACTCAGCCCGAAGCTCACCAAGCTCTACTGGATCGTCGCCCTCTGGACGCTGCTCTTCCCGCTGATCGCCAACTCCTGGGGCTGGATCTTCACCGAGACGGGCCGCCAGCCCTGGGTCGTCTTCGGGGTTCTGCAGACCCGAGACGCAGTCTCCCCCGGCGTCTCGCAGGGCGAGGTGCTCACCTCACTGATCCTCTTCACCCTGCTCTACGCGGCGCTCGCTGTGATCGAGGTCAAGCTGCTCACGAAGTACATCAAGGCCGGGCCGCCAGAACTCACGGAGTCCGACCTCAACCCGCCCACCAAGATCGGCGGCGACGACCATGACGACGCCGACCGGCCGATGGCCTTCTCCTACTGAGAACAGAGGAGCGGAGAGATGGAACTCCACGACGTCTGGTTCGTCCTCATCGCCGTCCTCTGGACCGGCTACTTCTTCCTGGAGGGATTCGACTTCGGTATCGGTGTCCTCACCAAGCTGCTGGCCCGGGACCGCCAGGAACGGCGGGTTCTGATCAATACGATCGGGCCCGTCTGGGACGGCAACGAGGTGTGGCTGCTCACCGCGGGCGGCGCTACCTTCGCCGCCTTCCCCGAGTGGTACGCCACGCTGTTCTCCGGCTTCTACCTGCCGCTGCTGATCATCCTGCTCTGCCTGATCGTGCGCGGTGTCGCCTTCGAGTACCGGGCGAAGCGGCCCGAGGAGAAGTGGCAGACCAACTGGGAACACGCGATCTTCTGGACTTCGCTGATCCCGGCCCTGCTCTGGGGTGTGGCCTTCGGGAACATCGTGCGCGGCGTGAAGATCGACGCCGACATGGAGTACGTGGGCAACATCGGGGACCTGCTCAACCCGTACGCGCTCCTCGGTGGTCTGGTCACGCTCTTCCTCTTCACCTTCCACGGCGCGGTGTTCGCCGCGCTCAAGACGGTCGGGGACATCCGGGAGCGGGCGCGCGGCATGGCGCTCAAGCTGGGTCTGGTCACCGCGGTGCTCGCGCTCGGTTTCCTGAGCTGGACCCAGATCGACAACGGTGACGGCAAGAGCCTTGTCGCGATGATCATCGCCGTACTGGCGCTGGTCGGAGCGATCGGTGCCATAGCGGCCGGACGTGAGGGCTGGTCGTTCGCGCTCTCCGGAGTGACCATCACGGCCGCGGTCGCGATGCTCTTCCTGACGCTCTTCCCGAACGTCATGCCGTCCTCGCTGAACGACGCCTGGAACCTCACGGTCACCAACGCCTCGTCCAGTCCGTACACGCTGAAGATCATGACCTGGTGCGCAGGGATCGCCACCCCCGTGGTGATGCTGTACCAGGGATGGACGTACTGGGTGTTCCGCAAGCGGATCGGCACGCAGCACATCGCCGAGGCGCACTGACGCGCCCGGGCCTCTCTGTCGGGCGGGAGAAGGGTCCCGGCCCTTCTCCCGCCCCGGTCCACCGAACGAGCTCTCTGGGGGCTGTTTCACGTGAAACCGATCGACCCGCGTCTGCTCCGTTACGCCCGCGCGACCCGGCTCTTCCTGGCGGCCGTGGTGGCACTCGGAACGGTCGGGGCTGCACTGGTCATCACCCAGGCCATGCTCATCGCCGAGGTGGTGGTGGGCGGGTTCGAGGACGGGCTCACCGTTCCCGGGCTGCGCACCCCGCTGATCCTGCTTGTGGCGGTCGCGCTCGGCCGCGGGCTGGTCTCCTGGCTGACCGAACTGGCCGCCTACCGGGCCAGCGCGGCGGTCAAGTCCGAGCTCCGCCGCCGGCTGCTCGACCGGGCGGCGGCGCTCGGACCGGACTGGCTGAGCGGCCAGCGCACCGGCTCCCTGGTGGCGCTCGCCACGCGCGGTGTAGACGCGCTCGACGACTACTTCGCGCGCTATCTGCCGCAGCTCGGACTCGCGGTGGTCGTTCCGGTGGCAGTCCTCGCCAGGATCGTCACCGAGGACTGGGTCTCAGCGGCGATCATCGTGGTCACGCTGCCGCTCATCCCGCTCTTCATGATCCTGATCGGCTGGGCCACCCAGTCCCGGATGGACCGCCAGTGGCAGCTGCTCTCGCGACTCTCCGGACACTTCCTCGACGTGGTCGCCGGACTGCCGACGCTGAAGGTCTTCGGCCGTGCCAAGGCCCAGGCCGAGTCCATCCGCACCATCACCTCGCAGTACCGCAGGGCCACCCTGCGGACCCTGCGGATCGCCTTTCTGTCGTCCTTCGCCCTGGAGCTCCTCGCCACCCTGTCGGTGGCACTGGTCGCCGTCACCATCGGCATGCGGCTCGTGCACGGTGAACTCGACCTCTACACCGGCCTGGTGGTGCTGATCCTCGCACCCGAGGCCTATCTGCCGATCCGTCAGGTCGGAGCGCAGTACCACGCGGCAGCCGAGGGGCTCTCGGCCGCGGAGGAGATCTTCGCGATTCTGGAGACCGAGCCGCGAGCGGGCGGTACGGCGGACGTCCCGCCGTCGCTGCGGCTGGAGCTGGAAAGGGTGACCGTCCGGCACGAGGGCCGTGCCGAACCTTCGCTCGACGGGGCCTCGCTGGTGGTGGACGAGGGAGAGACCGTCGCCCTGGTCGGCCCGAGCGGTGTCGGGAAGTCCACGCTGCTCAATGTGGTGCTGGGGTTCAAGGCGCCCGACGAGGGGCGGATACGGGTCGGCGGCGTCGATCTGGCGACGCTCGCGCCCGAGCGCTGGCGGGAACGGATCGCCTGGGTGCCGCAGCGCCCCCAGCTCTTCGCGGGCACGATCGCGGAGAACGTACGGCTGGCCCGGCCGGACGCGGACGACAGCGCGGTGACGGCGGCGCTGCGGGACGCGGGGGCGCACGACTTCGTGGCGGAACTGCCCGACGGCGCGCAGACGCTCCTCGGCGAGGACGGTGCGGGACTCTCCGCCGGTCAGCGGCAGCGGCTCGCGCTCGCGCGGGCGTTCCTCGCCGACCGGCCGCTCCTGTTGCTCGACGAGCCGACCGCGAGCCTGGACGGCGAGACGGAGGCGGGGATCGTCGAGGCGGTACGGAGGCTGGCGGCGGGGCGGACCGTGCTACTGGTCGTGCACCGTCCGGCGCTGCTCTCGGTCGCCGACCGCGTGGTGGTGCTGGACCCCGGTGCGGCACCGGAACGGCAGTGGGCAACGGTGCCGGGCGAGGCGGCGGCCGTGGTGCCCAGGCAGCCGCGCGCGGACGGCTCCGGGAACCGGGACACGTACGAAGCCGGGCAGGAGACCGAGGCGCTGCGGCAGACCGTGACCCGGTCCGGACAGGTGCTCGCCCGGGTCCGTGAGGCCGCAGGGGCACAGCGCGGACAGCTGGCGCTCGCACTGGTGCTGAGCAGTCTCGCTCTGGGGTCGGCCGTCGGACTCATGGCCGTCTCCGGCTGGTTGATCTCCCGCGCCTCCGAACAGCCCCCGGTGCTCTATCTGATGGTCGCCGTGACAGCGACCCGCGCCTTCGGGCTCGGGCGCGCCGTGTTCCGCTACGCCGAGCGTCTCGTCTCGCACGACGCTGTGCTGAAGATGCTCGCCGAGCTGCGCGTCGCCGTGTACCGCGGACTGGAGCGCATCACGCCGGCCGGACTGGGCCGGACGCGGCGCGGGGATCTGCTGTCCCGGCTCGTCGCCGACGTGGACGCGCTGCAGGACTACTGGCTGCGGTGGCTGCTGCCTGCCTGGACCGCGGTCGTGGTGGGAGCGGCGGCAGCCGGGTTCACCGGCTGGCTGCTGCCTCAGGCTGGTGTCGTGCTCGCCTTCGGACTGTTGCTGGCCGGGGTCGGGGTGCCGCTCGTGAGTGGCGCCTGTGCCCGTCGTGCGGAACGCCAACTGGCGCCCGCGCGGGCCGATCTGGCCACCCGGATCACCGATCTGCTCAGTGGGACCGCCGAACTGACCGTCGCGGGCGCCTTGCCCGCGCGCAAGGAGAGGACGCGGGAGGCCGACACCGTCCTGACCCGGATCGCGTCACGTGCGGCGACGGCCACCGCACTGGGCGGCGGCCTGTCGGCCCTGATCTGCGGCCTCACTGTCGTCGCCGCCGCACTCGTCGCCGTCCCGGCGGTTCACGACGGACGGCTGGCGGGCGTGGAGCTCGCGGTGGTGGTGCTCACCCCGCTTGCCGCCTTCGAGGCCGTCACCGGTCTGCCACTCGCCGTGCAGTACCGGCAGCGGGTCAAGCGGAGCGCGGAGCGGGTGTACGAGGTGCTGGACGCCCCGGTGCCGGTGCACGAGCCCGCGATCCCGGCCGAGACCCCCGCGACACCTTTCCCGCTGGAGGTACGGGGGGTGACGGCCCGCTACGCGGGAGCGTCGCGGGACGCCCTGGACTCCGTCGACCTGACGCTGACCGCAGGCCGGCGCATCGCGGTCGTCGGCACTTCGGGCTCCGGGAAGACCACCCTCGCGCAGGTCCTGCTCCGCTTCCTGGACGCGCGGGCGGGGACGTACCGGATCGGTGGTGTGGACGCCTCGGCGCTGGACGGGGACACCGTCCGGCGGTTCGTCGGGCTCTGTGCCCAGGACGCGCATGTCTTCGACAGCTCCATCCGGGAGAACCTGCGGCTGGCCCGCACCGTCGCAACGGACGACGAGCTGCGGGCCGCCCTCGCCCGGGCGCGGCTGCTGGACTGGGCAGAAGCGCTGCCCGACGGGCTCGACACCCTCGTCGGCGAGCACGGAGCGCGCCTCTCCGGCGGTCAGCGCCAGCGGCTCGCGCTGGCCCGGGCGCTCCTCGCCGGCTTCCCCGTTCTCGTTCTGGACGAGCCTGCCGAGCATCTCGACCTGGCGACGGCGGACGCACTGACCGCGGATCTGCTGGTCGCGACCCGGGGCCGTACGACAGTCCTGATCACCCACCGACTGACGGGGCTCGAAGCGGTCGACGAGGTGCTGGTGATGGACGCAGGCAGGATCGTGCAGCGTGGTCCGTATGCCGCTCTCGCGGCGGCGGACGGACCGCTGCGCCGGATGCTGGAACGCGAACGGGAGACCGTGCGGGAGGCGGATCGAGTGCCGGACAGCGCCGCGCGGGCGTAGAACGGGCGTGGAAGACGGGCGGCGGCCCCCGGATCGGTCCGCAGGACCCATCAGTCCACTTTCCTCCCTAAATAGGACTAACTAGGCTCTGGGTATGGCAGAGCAGGACCCGAAGGACTCACTCGAAGCCGCAACGCAGGCGACCCGCGGTCTGCAGGGCCTGTCCACCGAGCTCACCGCCCGCGTCCCGCAACTGCTGGAAGCGATGCGCTCCGTCGGCACCGGGCTCGAACTGCACTCCACCCTCGATCGGATCTGCGAGACCGCCGCCGATCTCGCCCACGCCGCCTACGCCGCCATCGGCGTCGCCGACGAGGGGGGCAAGGGGCTCTCCGACTTCCTCACACACGGAGTATCGACAGAGGTGGAAGCCGCGATCGGGCACCGGCCCGATGGACACCGTGGACTCCTCGGTGCACTGCTCCACGACCCGGCCCCCGTGAAGCTCGCCGATCTGACGGCCGATCCGAGGTTCGCCGGATTTCCCCCGGGCCATCCCCCGATGCGGACCTTCCTCGGCGTCCCGATCCGGGTGCAGGGCGAGATCTTCGGCAATCTCTATCTGGCCGAGAAGGACGGCGGGGGCGAGTTCACCGACTACGACCTGCACCTGGTTCGGGTGCTCGCCACGGAGGCCGGGATCGCCATCGGCAACGCCCGGCTGTACGAGGCGGCACGCCAGCGCGAGCGGTGGATCGACGGATCGGTGGCCGTGACCACCGCGCTGCTCTCCGGCGGGGACGCCGACGACGCCCTCACCGTCGTCGCGGAACAGGCCCGCCACCTCGCTGCCTCCGCCGCGGGGATCGTGCTCCTTCCGGCCGAGGGGGGTGGGCTGGAGGTCGTCGCCGTCTCCGCCGACGAGCCGTCCGCCCCGCTCGGGTTGATCATCGGCCCGGAGAGTCCGGTGGTGGCGAAGCTGCTGGCCGGTGAGGCGGTCTTCACAGACGACTCGGCCACCGACTTCCGCATGGTCACCCGTCTTGCCCACCGGTTCGGCCCGAGCATGCTGCTGCCGCTGCACAGCGGCGGACGGGTGCTCGGCGCACTCGCCACCCCGCGAGCCCGGGGCGACCGGCCGTTCACCGAAACGGAACGGACCCTGGCCACACAGTTCGCCTCGCAGGCCGCACTCGCGCTGATGATGGCCGAGGCGCAGCGGGATCGGGAGCGGCTCGCAGTCTATGAGGACCGTGACCGGATCGCCCGTGACCTGCACGATCTCGTCATCCAGCGGCTGTTCGCCACCGGGATGATGCTGGAGAGCGCCCAGCGCCGGTCGGTGGTGCCGGAGGTGCAGACCGGTGTCGGCCGGGCGGTCGACGAGCTGGACGTGACCATTCAGGAGATCCGTACCGCGATCTTCGCGCTGCAGCAGGAACCGGCCGAGGCGCCGGCCGGGCTGCGCACCCGCGTCCTGCGCGAGATCAACATGGCGGCCGTCCCCCTCGGCTTCAAACCGTCGCACCGCTTCCTCGGCCCGGTCGACTCACTGGTCGGCGAGCTGACCGGCAAGAACCTGATCGCGGCGTTGCGGGAGGCGTTGTCGAACGCCTTCCGGCATGCCGGGGCGTCCCGCATCGACGTGGTCGTCGATGCGACCGCCACGCTGCCCGACGGACGCGACGCGGTACGTCTGTCGGTCGCCGACGACGGGGTGGGCATCCCGGAGGGCGGCCGGCGCAGCGGGCTGCGGAACCTGGCGCGCCGGGCGGAATCGCTGGGTGGGGCGAGCTGGTTCGGGCCGGGAATCGCTGACGACGGGGGCGGCACGACGGTGGTGTGGGAGGCACCGCTGTGACGGCCGCCTTTCGGGGTTCGGGCGGCCTCGGGGTGATCGGCGGGCGTTTTCAGCCTTCGCTACGGTGCTTCCGGCGCTCGGCGACGAGCCGCTCGATGACGACCGCGACACCGTCCTCGTTGTTGGTGACGGTCCGGCCGGAGGCAGCGGCCAGCGCTGCGGGGTGGGCGTTGCCCATCGCGTACGAGGTGCCCGCCCAGCTCAGCATCTGCACGTCGTTCGGCATGTCCCCGAAGGCGACGACCTCGGCGGGCGAGATGCCGCGCTCGGCGCAGCAGAGTGCCAGCGTGCTGGCCTTGGAGACGCCGGGACCGCTGACTTCCAGCAGGGCCGTGGGGCTGGACCGGGTGAAGGACGCCCGGTCACCGGCCGCGGTGCGAGCCACTTCGAGGAATTCGTCCGGTGCCAGTTCTGCGTGGTGCGCGAGGAGCTTCAGAACGGGGGCTCCTGTACCGCGCACCTCTTCGTGGAGCAGCTTCTCGGCGATGGCGACGGTGGCGCCCGGGTCGAAGTGGAACGGCGGGTAGGACGGTTCGTAGTGGATGCCGGTGGTCAGCTCGACGGCGAACGAGGTGCCGGGGGCGGCCACACGCAGGGTGTGGACGACATCGAGGGCGATATCGCGTTCCAGCGGCCTGACCTCGACCAGCTTGCCGCCCGCGTGCAGATCGGCGACCGCGGCGCCGTTCGCGCAGATCGCCAGACCGTGGCCGTGGACGTGGGCGCTGACGACATCCATCCAGCGGGCCGGTCGGCCGGTGACGAAGAAGACCTCGATCCCGGCCTCCTCGGCCGCGGCGAGTGCCGCGATTGTGCGGTCCGAGACGGTTTTGTCGTCGCGCAGCAGAGTGCCGTCCAGATCGGTTGCAATCAGCCGGGGGGCGGCAGGCAGAGGCGAATCGATAGCTGAGGTCACTCAGCCATTCTCGCGTACGGGAGCGCACGGGTGTGCGGAGGGGCGCGCATTTGAGGATGCGCGCCCCTGAGCTGGGGAACATGTCTGAGGCATATGCCAGAGGATCCGGCGGGCCGCTGTCGCGCTGTCGGCAGCGGGTGTGCCGGCCAGCGGGCGGCGGGTATCGCGGTCGGCGGGCGGCAGGCGTGGGTCAGCCGAGCTGGGACAGGCCCTCCGTGGCGATCCGCTCGAAGACCTTCTCGTCCGCCGCGAAGTCGGAGTCCGCGATCGGCGTGTGGATGACGATCTCCGTGAAGCCCAGCTCGAAGTGGGAGCCCGCGAAGTCCACGAACGCGTCGAGGGACTCCAGCGGGCGGTCCGGGGTGAAGCCGGTGAGCAGGATCTTGTCCAGCTCGGCCACATCCCGGCCGACGGCCTCGCAGGCCGTGCCGAGCTTGGTGATCTGCCCGCGAATGGCCTCCACGGACTGCTCCGGGGTGCCCGTCTCGAACAGCTTGGGGTCTCCGGTGGTGACCCATGCCTCGCCGTACTGTGCGGCGAGCCTCAGCCCGCGCGGCCCGGTGGCGGCCACCGCGAAGGGCAGCCGCGGCCGCTGCACACAACCGGGGATGTTCCGCGCCTCGTTCGCCACGTAGAGCTCGCCCTCGTGCGTGACCGACGGCTCCCGCAGCAGCCGGTCGAGCAGCGGCACGAACTCGGCGAAGTGGTCCGCCCGTTCGCGCGGGGTCCACGGTTCTTCGTCGCTCCCACGCAGCGTCGTTGCGTCGAAACCGTTGCCGCCTGCGCCGATACCGAGGGTGATGCGTCCGGCGGAGACGTCGTCCAGCGTGATGAGGTCCTTGGCCAAGGTCACCGGGTGCCGGAAGTTGGGGGACGTGACAAGGGTGCCCAGACGCAGCCGCTCGGTGACGGCGGCCGCGGCGGTCAGGGTCGGAATCGCGCCGAACCACGGTCCGTCGCGGAAGGTCCGCCAGGCCAGGTGGTCATATGTGTACGCGGCGTGGAACCCCAGCTCCTCGGCGCGCTGCCAGATCTTCCGGCCGTCGCTCCAGCGGTGGATCGGCAGAATTACAGTGCTCAGACGCATACCTACGACCATACGGTGGACGTGCAGCGGACAAAAAACCCACGACAGCCCTAACGACGGACGCTGCGGCTGAGCCAGGGCGACAGGGTTCCGCGCGGCACGAGCTCCTTGTAGGTCTCGTCGCCTGGCAGCGGCACCATCAGCCACCATCCGGGCGGGAAGACTGTGCCCTTCACATGGGCCATCCCGGTGTGGACCGACCGCAGGAAGGCGGGCACGGAGTCGCGTGGGACGTCGGGGAACTCGATGCCGTCGACAGTGATCTTCGCGTCGTCGTCAGGGAAGACCTGAACGGTGACGGCCGGGAAGCCGCTCAGCTCGACGAAGGCTTCGTGCGGCAGCGAGCCGTCCGGATCGGTGACCGAGAAGGCGCCGGCGGAGGTACGCCGGGAGACCTGGTCGGCGCCGATGTCATCTGTGGTCCGCACCTCCAGGCCGAATTCGCGGGCGACCTCGCGGATCGCCACGACTACGGCTTCGGTGCTGGCGAAGTGGGGACGGTCCATGCTCACGATCATGCCGGTGCCGCCGAGTCGGTGCGGTGGGTCGGCGTGGTGGGGGGCGGGGGCGATCGGACCCGGCCGGGGCCGTTCGGGTTCAGCCGGGGAAGCGCAGGAACTCGGGCGGAACCGCCTCTGTCAGCCAGACCCCGTTCGCGCTGACGTAGAAGACATGACCCGCTCGGTGCATCGCGGCCGCGTCCACGGAGAGGACGACAGGCCGGCCGCGCCGGGCGCCGACACGGGTCGCCGTCTCGCGGTCGGACGACAGGTGGACGTGGCGTCGGTTCATGGGGCGCAGCCCCTCCGCGCGGATCGCGTCCAGGGCGCGACCCACCGTGCCGTGGTAGAGGTACGCGGGCGGCTCGACCGGCGGCAGATCGAGGTCCACCGGGACGGTATGGCCCTGGCTCGCACGGATGCGGTCGCCTTCGATGGCGTAACGCTGTTTGTCGTTGACCGCGACGACATGGTCGAGCTCGGCCCGGGTGATGGGGAAGTCGTGCCGGGCCGTGGCGCGGAGCAGCTCGTCGATCGACACCCAGCCGTTCGCATCGAGAGTGATGCCGATCCGCTCCGGTTGATGCCGCAGGTGTTTCGAAAGGTATTTGGACACCTTGACGGTGCGTCTTTCATCCATCCCGCAAGAGTGCCCGTGACGATCTCGTCGGCGCATCCGGATTTGCTCAGGATTCAGACCAGCGATTTTCACCCACAGGTTTGATCCACAGCCAACTTGGTTTATCCACAGGCGATTTGACGATTCTGTGGACAAGTCACGGCGTAATCAATCCATTTGATCAACTTGCCTGAATTTGGCATGTGATGCGGTAAGTGTATCCAATGTCCGTGCCTGTACCTCGCGTTCGGCGGCAGCCGCGACGAAAGCCGCGACGTTCTGCGGCCCAACAAGCTGTTGAACCGCCCCTAGTGTGTCCGGCGGCAGCAGGACGGGGCGGGGCTCTCCTGCAGAGGGAGCCGAGCCGAGCGGCGTATCCGCGCCGAGGTGATGCTGTAGATGGCGGGTGGCGAACGTCCGCATGGCGCGCGCCAGTTCCGCATCGACCGTCTGCTGGGCGAGCGGGCGAAGTCGCCGCACAAGCTCTGCGGCTTCGACGGCATCGGCGTCCGTCGGTGGGCGATGGCCGAGGTAACGCGCGAACACGTGCTCCGTGGTGAACTCCAGGAAACGCGCGGCGATGTGTTCGACCTGACCGCGAAGCTCCCTCAGATGACCGGAGATTGCTGTCAGCGGTACGCCGGCTCCGTGCAACTCGACAGCTACCGAAAGCTCTTGTGGACTCGGCACCAGAAATTCGTCGGGCCGGCCCGGGATCGGCTCGAGCACGCCGAGCTCGACCGCCTCGGCGACCGCCTGGTCGTCCTGCGCACCGCCGAATCTCCTGTTCAGCTCGTCCCGGGAGATCCGGTCGGCCTGTTCGTCCGTCCAGGGCCCATGCACCTCGGCGACGAGCCCGAGCACCCCGCCGAGGCCGCGGCCCGCGTCCCACGCCTCCAGCAGTTCCTTGATGCTGGCCAGCGTGTAACCGCGGTCCAGCAGGTCGGCGATCTGCCGGAGCCGGGCAAGATGTGTGTCCCCGTACACATTGGCCCGGCCGCGCCGCTCCGGTGTCGGCAGCAGTCCCCGGTCCTGGTAGGCCCGGATCGTGCGGACCGTGGCGCCGCTCGCATGCGCCAGGTCCTCGATCCGGTATTCGGCGGCGGACCGGCTCGTCACCGCCGACGTTCCCCGCCCGCTCACAGCGGCGGCTTCAGCCGGGCGATCCCGCGCAGCGCTCCGGGGCTGAACCTGGACAGGAACCGGGCGGCGCGGGCCTCCGGTGTCACCGGCACCACGGCCCGGTTGTGCACCACGGCCTCGATGATCGCGTCGGCGACCTTCTCCGGAGGGTAGTTGCGCAGCCCGTACAGCCGGCCGGTCCGCTGCTGCAGCCGTTTCTCCTCGGCGGCGTCGGCCCCGGCGAAGCGCGCCGTCGCAGTGATGTTGGTGTTCACGACACCGGGGCAGATCGCGCTGACCCCGATCGAGCGCTCGGCCAGTTCGGCCCGCAGGCACTCGCTGAGCATCAGCACGGCCGCCTTGGAGGTGCTGTACGCGGGCAGCGCCCGGGACGGCTGATACGCGGCGGCGGACGCGGTGTTGACGATATGGCCGCCCTGGCCACGCTCGGCCATCTGCTTACCGAAGATCCGGCAGCCGTGGATGACTCCCCACAGATTGACGTCGAGGACGTTCTTCCAGTCCTCGCTCGTGGTCTCCAGAAAGGAGCCCGACAGCCCGATCCCGGCGTTGTTGACCAGGACGTCGACGACGCCGTACTCGGCGGCGACCTTCTCGGCGAGCTTCTCCATCGCCTGCTCGTCGCTGACGTCGACCACCTCGCCCCAGGCCGCGGGGGACCCGATCAGACGGGCCATCTCGGCCGTTCTGGCCGCCCCTTCCGCGTCCCGGTCCACGGCCACCACCCGGGCGCCGGCCTCGGCGAAGGCGAACGCGGTGGCCCGTCCGATACCGCCGGCCGCGCCCGTCACCAGCACCAGCTGCCCGCCGAACCGGTCCGCGTGCGCCCCGGTCGGTGCGGGGGCCTGGAGCGGCCGCCCGTCCTCCTGGGCCGACTCGATGCCGGACACGAACTCGCTGATCCAGGAAGCCAGCTGGTCCGGCCGGGTGCGTGGCACCCAGTGCTTGGCCGGCAGGGTGCGCCGCACCAGCTGCGGTGCCCACAGCTCCAGTTGGTCGTAGAGCCGCTCCGAAAGGAAAATGTCACCGGTCGGTGTGATCAGCTGGACCGGCACATGTGCGAAAGCGTCGTCACGCGGCCTGCGCAGCCGGGCACGGACGTTGTCGCGGTAGAGCCAGGCGCCGTGCGCCGCGTCGTCCGGCAGGGAAGGCGTCGGGTAGTCGCCTGCGGGCACGCTCTCCAGCCGCTGCAGTATCCGGGGCCACCGCTTGCCGAGGGGACCGCGCCAGGCAAGCTCCGGCAGCACCGGAGTGTGCAGCATGTACACGTACCAGGACTTGGCGCCCTGGCCGAGCAGCTGGCCGACCCGGCGCGGGGTGGGCCGGGACATCCGCTGCTTGATCCAGTGCCCGAAGTGGTCCAGGGAGGGACCCGACATCGAAGTGAAGGAAGCGATCCGGCCCTCGGTGCGCTTGACCGTCGCGAACTCCCACGACTGGACCGAACCCCAGTCGTGTCCGACCAGATGCACTGCCCGGTCCGGGCTCACCGCGTCGGCCACGGCCAGGAAGTCGTCGGTCAACTTCTCCAGCGTGAACCCGCCGCGCAGCGGCTTCGGCGCCGTCGACCGGCCGTGTCCGCGCACGTCGTACAGCACGACATGCCACTGCTCGGCCAGCTGCTCCGCGACCTGCGTCCAGACCTCCTTGCTGTCCGGGTAGCCGTGCACGAGCACGACCGTGGGACGCGTCTCGTCGCCCAGCTCGGCAACGCACAACTCGATCCCGCCGGTACTTACCCGGCGTTCGCGGATCCCCGGCACATCCTGAAGACTCACGCCGCCACCCTTTCCTCGGCCCAGCGCCGCACATGCGGCAGATCGTCGTCCAGCCAGAAGGCGCTCTGCTCGGGGTCCTTGGAGTCGGTGACGACCAGGATCTCCTCGAACTTGGCGCCTGTGCCCCGGAATCCGAGATGGGGCTCGACCGCCCACAGCCCCGGCTGCGGCGGATGGTCGGAGAAGCTGTACGGGCTCCACAGCGGCGACCAGCCGTCCCGGTGCCCGTGCAGTGCATCGCTGACCAGCCCCTTGAGCGACTGCGTGCCGAACCCGAAGACACGCGGGGACCAACGGCGTTCGGCGACCCGGTCGATCTTGTGGGCGATGACTCCGAAGGGGTACGCGCGATGCCTGTTGGCATACCCCTGCCTGATCATCAGGCGCTCGACGTCCTCATAGATCTCGCGCAGAGAACGCCGCTCGCGCACCTCGCCCAGAAGCAGCGCGCGGTGGGCTTCCAGATCGGCGAGGAGCTTGTCGTGCAGCGGGTTGAGCCCGAGGCAGCCGGAGTATCCGATGTCCGCCGTGAACCCCTTGTGCACCGGAGCCATGTCGAGGATGAACGGCATCCCCGGCTCCAGCTTCCGGTTGGTCGGGAAGAACTGCAGCGGCACCTTGAAACCGGCGAACGCCGTACGGTCCCCGAACCAGGCGAACGGGAGATGGAACCAGTCCCGCACCCCGCGCTCGCGCAGCCACTCCCGCTGCATCCGGGCCGCCTCGCGCTCCGTCACACCCGGTTCGAGCCTGGCGGCGACCGCCTCCGCGCATGCGTACGCGAGGCGCTGCACCTCTCTGAACCCCTGGAGTTCCGGGGCCGTTGCGTCCTTCACCGGTGAGGCCATGCCACCGTCCGTCCCATGCCGTGTGCGGTACGTGCTCGTAACGTGACACTGATGAATGTGACAATGCCCGGCGGCTACGTCAAGGGGCGTGCGCAGACCTGTGGACAACTCCACGAGCACCCCGCACCGGCCCGCCTCCGGCCACACCTCTGGCTTTCGTCCCTCTGTCCCCTCTCGTCCCGCTGTTTTCGTCGCTCTCAGCCGTCCTCCTTCGTGGGGTCCCCCTACGGGTCCGTACGACTGGAGTCTGATGCGGATCCAACCGCCTGGTCTGACGACCGGTGTGGCCCGCGCCACTACCTTCGAGTACGTGACTGTGATCGCAACCGAAAGCCTGAGCAAGCGGTTCCCTCGGGTGACCGCTCTTGACCGGCTCTCCCTGGACATCGGGCCCGGTGTAACCGGCCTGGTGGGTGCCAATGGAGCCGGCAAGTCCACACTGATCAAGATCCTGCTGGGTCTGTCCCCCGCAACCGAAGGCCGGGCCGCGGTGCTCGGGCTGGACGTCGCCACCAGTGGCGCCGCCATCCGGGAACGGGTCGGCTACATGCCCGAGCACGACTGCCTGCCACCGGACGTCTCGGCCACCGAGTTCGTCGTCCACATGGCGCGGATGTCCGGCCTGCCGCCGACGGCGGCGCGCGAGCGCACCGCCGACACCCTGCGCCATGTGGGGCTGTACGAGGAGCGCTACCGCCCCATCGGCGGCTACTCGACCGGTATGAAGCAGCGTGTGAAGCTGGCTCAGGCGCTGGTCCACGACCCGCAGCTGGTCCTCCTCGACGAGCCGACCAACGGGCTGGACCCGGTAGGGCGGGACGAGATGCTCGGCCTGATCCGCCGCATCCACACCGACTTCGGCATCTCGGTCCTGGTGACCTCGCACCTCCTGGGCGAGCTGGAGCGCACCTGCGACCATGTCGTCGTCATCGACGGCGGCGCACTGCTGCGCTCCAGCTCCACCAGCGATTTCACCCAGACCACCACGACCATCGCGGTCGAGGTCACCGACAGCGACACCCACCCGGACGGCACGGACGCGCTGCGCCGGGCGCTGACCGCGGCCGGGGTCAGGCTCGTGGGCCGCGACGGCATCGAGGCCGACAGCCTGCCCGGCGCCGGTCACATCCTGCTGATCGAGGCCACCGGCGAGGAGACGTACGACGTCGTCCGCGACAGCGTCGCCGGGCTCGGACTCGGGCTCGTACGGATGGAACAGCGACGCCACCACATCGCCGAGGTCTTCCGTACCGAAGGCACCACAGAGGCAGCGGAGACAGCCCTGGCCGGCGCCGCACAGCAGAAGGGGAGCGGTCACGATGAGCACTGAGACCGGGGCCGTGACCGGGAGCGAGACCACCCGGATCCACAACATCGGGTACCGCTCCTACGACGGCCCGCGCCTGGGCCGCGGCTATGCCCGCCGCTCGCTCTACTCGCAGTCCCTTCGGGGCTCCTTCGGACTGGGTCGTTCGGTCAAGTCCAAGGTGCTGCCGATGCTGCTCTTCGGTGTGATGTGCCTGGTCGCGCTGATCATCGTGGCCGTCGCGATGGCCGCCCCCGACGCGACGAAGCTCGTGATCAAGTACACGGACTTCGCGATCTATCTGCAAGCCGTCATCGGCCTGTTCATCGCTTCGCAGGCACCGCAGTCCGTCTCCCGGGATCTCCGTTTCAAGAGTGTCCCCCTCTACTTCTCGCGGCCCATCGAGCGTGCCGACTACGTCGTCGCCAAGTACGCCGCCATGGCATCCGCCCTGTTCATCCTCACTGTGTCGCCGCTGCTGGTGATGTACGTGGGCGCTCTGCTGGCGAAGTTCGACTTCGCCGACCAGACCAAGTGGTTCGGGCAGGGGGTGGCGTCGGTGGCGGTGCTCTCCGTGCTCTTCGCCGGGCTCGGTCTGGTCGTCGCCGCACTGACACCGCGCCGCGGCTTCGGCGTCGCGGCGGTGATCGCCGTGCTGACCATCTCGTACGGAGCGGTCTCCACGGTCCAGGCCATCGCTTGGGAGACGGGCTCGGCGGGCGCGGTGCAGTGGCTGGGCCTCTTCTCGCCCATCACGCTGATCGGCGGCGTCCAGACCGCGTTCCTCGGTGCCACCTCCGCCTTCCCCGGAGGGGAAGGACCGGGCACCGGGGTAGGTGTGGTGTACCTGATCGTTGTTCTCGCGCTTGTCGCCGGCTCGTACGCCGTACTGATGCGCCGCTACCGGAGGGTCGGGCTGTGACCACCATCGAGATCGACCACACCTCGCGCTGGTTCGGCAATGTGGTCGCCGTCAACGACGTCAGCATGACCGTGGGCCCCGGCGTGACCGGGCTGCTCGGCCCCAACGGCGCGGGGAAGTCCACGCTGATCAACATGATGGCCGGGTTCCTTGCTCCGTCGACGGGCAAGGTCACGCTCGACGGCGCGCTGATCTGGCGCAACGAGGCGGTGTACCGGCAGATCGGGATCGTGCCGGAGCGGGAGGGGATGTACGACTTCCTCACCGGCCGCGAATTCGTCGTCGCCAATGCGGAACTGCACGGACTCGGTGATGCGGCGGCGCGCAAGGCGCTGGCCACGGTCGAGATGGAGTACGCGCAGGACCGCAAGATCTCCACGTACAGCAAGGGCATGCGTCAACGCGTGAAGATGGCGTCCGCGCTGGTCCACGAGCCGTCGGTGCTGCTCCTCGACGAGCCGTTCAACGGGATGGACCCGAGGCAGCGGATGCAGCTGATGGAGCTGCTGCGGCGGATGGGCGCCGAGGGCCGTACGGTCCTGTTCTCCTCCCACATCCTCGAAGAGGTCGAGCAACTCGCCTCGCACATCGAGGTGATCGTGGCCGGACGGCATGCGGCGTCCGGCGACTTCCGGAAGATCCGCCGGCTGATGACGGATCGCCCGCACCGCTATCTCGTACGGTCCAGCGACGACCGGGCACTCGCTGCCGCGCTCATCGCCGACCCGTCGACGGCCGGGATCGAAGTCGACCTGGGCGAACAGGCCCTGCGGATCCAGGCGGTCGACTTCGGACGATTCACCACGCTGCTCCCGAAGGTCGCGCGTGAACACGGCATCCGTCTGCTGACGGTCTCGCCGTCCGACGAGTCCCTCGAATCGGTCTTTTCCTATCTCGTAGCGGCCTGAGTAGCGGCCTGAAAGGAGCTGTGAAGCGTCATGTACAACCCCACAGTCGCCCGGCTCACCTACCGGGCCCTGCTCGGGCGGCGCCGGGCCGCGATCCTCTTCGTCCTGCCCGCGCTGCTGATCGCCATCGCCGTGGCGGTACGGATGTTCGCCGGGGCCGATGACCAGGTCGCCGCCAATGTGCTGGGCGGTTTCGCCATCGCCACGATGGTGCCGCTGATCGGTGTGATCGCCGGTACGGGGGCCATCGGCCCGGAGATCGACGACGGATCGATCGTCTATCTGCTGGCCAAGCCGGTGAAGCGGCCGACGATCATCTTCACCAAGCTGATCGTTGCGATCGCCGTGACCATGGTCTTCTCCGCCCTGCCGACATTCGTCGCGGGTCTGATCCTCAATGGCAACGGCCAGCAGATCGCGGTGGCGTACACGATCGCGGCGCTGGTCGCCTCGATCGCGTACAGCGCGCTGTTCCTGCTGCTCGGCACGGTCAGCAGGCACGCAGTGGTCCTCGGTCTGGTCTACGCGCTGGTCTGGGAGGCCCTCTTCGGCAGCTTCGTGCCCGGGGCGCGCACGCTCAGCGTGCAGCAGTGGTCGCTCGCGCTTGCCGAGAAGGTCGGCGGGGAAGGCGCGATCACCTCCGAGGTCGGACTGCCGCTCGCGACGGTTCTGCTGGTGGCAGTCACGGTGCTCGCCACCTGGTACGCGGGCCAGAAGCTGCGCACGCTGAAGCTCGCCGGCGAGGAGTGAGCGGGAGCCCATCGCAATCTCTTCGCACCTCGTATGCGGCAACCCCCGTCCACTGGGCGGGGGTTGCCGCATGAGCGGACAGTCGTACGCGTAACTGTCCGTTTATCGGCTCGTTGTTCAGGGTGCGTGGAGGCAACTGGAATCCGTGGCGTCGTAGCGTTCGTGAAATCGGGGATTGCCGATGCCGGTGAGGGAACACCCGCCGGGTCGGTCATTGGGTGAGTGGCAACCGTGAGCGTCCTCCGCCTCTGAAGCCCGGGGACAGGGCTGTCCATCGTCGGTTTCACCATCGGAAGGCATGTCCATGCCCACGGAAGTCGCCCTGCTCGAATCGCGCGCGCTGCGCGTCGAGCAGATGGGGCGCGTCGACGTCCTCGACAAGGTCAAGAGTCTTGTCATGCTCCCGGACGGAATTCACGTCCGCACAGAGGACGTGGCTCGTTACTTCGAAGTATCCACAACCGCCGTCAGAAGGCTCACCGACCGGCATCAGGGCGAGCTCGCGGAGAACGGCATGCGGGTGCTGCGCGGCGCTGATCTGCGCTCCTTCCATAGCGACATCCTGTCGCTATGGGAGAGGGAGGGGAGGGAAAAGCCGGAAAGTTATCCACAGGCAGCCACTCAGATCCGGCTGTACACCCGCAGGACCGTGCTCAATGTCGCGATGCTTCTTCGCGACAGCGACATCGCGCGATGCGTCCGTACATACCTGCTCGACGCCGAGCAGGACCTGCGTGCGGGGTACGCCTCGCTCGAACATCGCGTCACCAGGGTCGAGAGTTGCCTCGCCGGAGTCGGCAGCGCTCTCCAGGAGCTCGGGCCGGTCCTCAACCGGATGTCGCACCGGCTCGACAGCCTCGACCGTCGGCTGGACGCCACGCATCAGGTCGTCGGCGCCATGAGCGTACGGCTGGGCCACATGTCCGAGGACATCGTCCGCATCGATGGCCGGATGGATGATCTCGCCCGCAACCTGAAGGATCTGAGCCGCCGCAACAGGCAGCGTTGATCCGACTGCTGATCGCGGACTTTCGGTACCACCCGGAAAATGGGTGGCACCGAAAGTCCGCCCCAGGCACAGTTGTTGGTGCGGCACAGGCCGACAGCGAATTCCACAGACCGGGAGAGGAGCGCGACGATGACCGAGAGTCCGAGTCCGTCGAATTCCCATCGGGGCGGCCCGGAGCAGGCGCCGGAGTAACCATCACCTCACTCCGCCGAGCCGCTCGCAGCGGGAAGCCCGGGGCGGCCCTTCTGCGCGCATCGCGCGGCCGCCCTCCCGGAGGATTGGCCGAGTGGTAAGGCAGCGGCTTGCTAAGCCGTCGTCGGGGCCTGGACCCCGCGCGCGTTCGATCCGCGCATCCTCCGCACAGTTGGTCAGCCCGGTCGGAACAGGCAACTCATCTGCGCATCTGTGCGCCGGTGCAACTGAGCAACCGGCGCAGATGCCTAGAGCAGCTGTTCCAGCACCACTGCGATGCCGTCGTCCTCGTTCGACGCGGTGATCTCGTGTGCCACGGCCTTCAGGTCGTCGTGCGCGTTGGCCATCGCCACACTGTGCCGCGCCCAGGCGAACATCGGGATGTCGTTCGGCATGTCACCGAAGGCGAGCGTGTCCGCCGCCTTCACGCCCAGTCGGCGCGCTGCCAGCGAGAGCCCGGTCGCCTTGCTCAGCCCCAGCGGCAGGATCTCCACCACGCCGGGTCCTGCCATGACCACGTCGACCAGGCTGCCGACGGCTCCGCGCGCGGCTTTCGCCAGCGCGTCGTCGTCGAGTGCCGGATGCTGGATGTAGACCTTGTTCAGCGGCGCGGACCACATCTCGGTCGCGTCCTCCACGAAGACGGCCGGAAGCGGCCCCTCCTGCACCCGGTAGCCGGGGCCGACCAGCACCTCGCCGTCGAGTCCGTCGCGGCTCGCCGCCAGCGCCAGCGGGCCGACCTCCGCCTCGATCTTGGACAGCGCGAGACCGGCGAGCTGCCGGTCCAGCGTCAGCGAGGTCAGCAGCTTGTGCTCGCCCGCGTGGTAGACCTGCGCGCCCTGACCGCAGACCGCGATGCCGTTGTAGCCCAGGTCGTCCAGGATGTGGCGGGTCCACGGGACGGCCCGTCCGGTGACGATGATGTGCGCGGCACCGGCCGCCGTCACGGCGGCCAGTGCCGCGCGGGTGCGCTCGGAGACCGTGTCGTCGTTACGCAGCAGCGTGCCGTCGAGGTCGGTCGCGACGAGCTTGTAGGGGAAGGTCACTTGGCGACCGGCTCCAGAACCTCACGCCCGCCCAGGTACGGACGGAGCACCTCGGGCACCCGCACCGAACCATCGGCCAGCTGGTGGTTCTCCAAGATCGCCACAATGGTGCGCGGTACGGCGCAGAGCGTGCCGTTCAGGGTGGCGAGCGGCTGAACCTTCTTGCCCTCGCGCATCCGGACGGAGAGGCGACGCGCCTGGAAACCGTCGCAGTTCGACGCTGACGTCAGCTCGCGGTACTTGCCCTGGGTCGGGATCCACGCCTCGCAGTCGAACTTCCGGGAGGCCGAGGACCCCAGGTCGCCGGTGGCCACATCGATCACCTGGAACGGCAGCTCAAGACCGGTGAGCCACTGCTTCTCCCAGTCGAGGAGACGCCGGTGCTCGGCCTCGGCGTCCGCCGGGTCGACGTACGAGAACATCTCGACCTTGTCGAACTGGTGGACCCGGAAGATGCCTCGGGTGTCCTTGCCGTACGTACCGGCCTCACGGCGGAAGCACGGCGAAAAGCCGGCGTATCGCAGCGGCAGCTTGTCCGCGTCGATGATCTCGTCCATGTGGTACGCGGCGAGCGGGACCTCGGAGGTGCCGACCAGGTAGTAGTCGTCCTTCTCCAGGTGGTACACGTTCTCCGCGGCCTGGCCGAGGAAGCCGGTGCCCTCCATGGCGCGCGGGCGAACCAGCGCCGGCGTCAGCATCGGGATGAATCCGGCCTCGGTGGCCTGCGCGATCGCAGCGTTGACCAGGGCGAGCTCGAGCAGCGCACCGACACCCGTCAGGTAGTAGAAGCGCGAGCCGGAAACCTTGGCGCCGCGCTCCACGTCGATGGCGCCGAGTGCCTCGCCGAGTTCCAGGTGATCCTTGGGTTCGAAGCCCTCGGCGCCGAAGTCGCGGATGGTGCCGTGCGTCTCGAGAACGACGAAGTCCTCCTCGCCCCCGACCGGCACGTCCTCGTGGACGATGTTGCCGAGCTGCAGCAGCAGGCTCTTGGCCTCCGCGTCCGCCTCGTCCTGTTCCGCGTCGGCGGCCTTGACGTCGGCCTTCAGCTGCTCGGCCTTCTTGAGCAGCTCGGTGCGCTCCTCGGGCGAAGCCTTGGGGATGAGCTTGCCGAGCGCTTTCTGCTCGGAGCGGAGTTCGTCGAAGCGGACACCGGACGACCTGCGCCGCTCGTCGGCGGAGAGAAGAGCGTCGACGAGCGCGACGTCCTCTCCACGGGCGCGCTGGGAGGCGCGAACACGGTCGGGGTCCTCACGGAGCAGGCGAAGGTCAATCACGCGTCCAGGCTACCGGTGTGCGCTTCCATAGCTCGAACCGATATTGCCGAGCGTGTCACTTTGCCCGAATTGCCGGAATTGGCAATGCTGGGGAACGCTCGATGTCGTAGGTGATCTTGGCCGTCAAATAAAGAGCTCCTATTCCCCTAAATGGGGTATTAAGGGGCTTCCGTTCTTGACGTACCAACCTTGCGTGGGGCGGGAGTTGGAGGTCTTGTCCACAGGGGGCGGTGACCCTCCGAAGTTATCCACAGGCTGTGAAGAAGATCTGTGGACACAGGAAGAGATCATTCCGAAAGCCACATGAAGGCTCATGGATTCCCTGTTCAAACTCGCTTCACACACTCATTCGGGTGGGAATTCCTCGTCCTAAAGAGTTGATCAATGGAATTGAGGTGACACAGGCCGACCTGCGGCTCTGTGGAGGGGTGTGGGGTGACTGGAGCGATTTGTCGACCATGTCGTATTGAGGTGTCGACTTGTCCCCAGGTCGAGAACCAGCCCTGTGGATAACTCTGTGGGTTATGAAAATCGGGTGATAGCACCGGTGATGGGCACACGCCACCGCGGCACGGGGAGTAGCCCCGGCCCTCGATCTCCGCCCTCGGGCCCGCCCGTCAACCGCGGCCCCTGGTCCCGACCGTCAGGCCCGGCCGTCCTGATTCCGGGCCAGCCAGTCCGAGGCGTCCGTGAAGTCCGTGTCCGACGTCCCCGCACGCGGCGGCCGTACGTCCTCCGGCGTCACTCCGGCCCGCGGATACGAACCGAGGAACCGCACCTTCGGGCAGATCCGCTTCAGCCCCATCAACGCCTCGCCGACCCTGCGGTCCGCGATGTGCCCCTCGGCGTCCACTGCGAAGCAGTAGTTCCCGATGCCTGCACCCGTCGGGCGCGACTGGATCAGCATCAGGTTCACCCCGCGCACCATGAACTCCTGGAGGAGTTCGAGCAGCGCACCGGGGTGGTCGTCGCCCAGCCAGATGACCACCGACGTCTTGTCCGCACCGGTCGGCGCCGCCGGCCGGGCCGGGCGGCCCACCAGGACGAAGCGAGTCTGCGCGTTCTCCGCGTCGTGGATCTCCGTCACCAGTGGTTCGAGACCGTACGTCGCCGCCGCGAACTCACCGGCGAAGGCGGCGTCGTACCGTCCCTCCTGCACCAGCCGCGCACCGTCCGCGTTGGACGCGGCCGACTCCCACACGGCCTCAGGCAGATGGGCCGCCATCCAGTTGCGTACCTGCGGCTGCGCGGCCGGGTGCGCGGTGACCGTCTTGACGTCGGACAGCTTGGTGCCGGGCCGCACGAGCAGCGCAAAGGTGATGGAGAGCAGCACCTCGCGGTAGATCATCAGCGGTTCGCCGGTCGTCAGCTCGTCGAGGGTCGCGGTGATGCCACCCTCGACGGAGTTCTCGATCGGAACGAGTGCAGCCGCGGCAGCCCCGCTCCGTACCGCGTCCAGAGCCGCCGGTACGGAGACCATCGGGACAAGTTCCCGGGTGGCTGCTTCCGGGAGCGTACGGAGGGCGACCTCGGTGAAGGTGCCTTCGGGACCGAGATAGGCGTAGCGCGTGGCGGACATACCGTCACCCTAATGCGCCGCGGTCGCTCACGACTCCAGCAGCCGCTGACCCACGTACTCGCCGTCCGCCGCGCCGCCCGGCACTGCGAACAGGCCGCTCGCCTCGTGCCGGATGAACGGCGACAGCGCGTCTCCCCGGTCGAGCTTGCGCTGTACCGGCACGAACCCCTTCAGCGGATCCGCCTGCCAGCAGATGAACAGCAGTCCGGCGTCCGGAGTACCGTCCGCCGCGATGCCGTCGTGGTACGAGAAGGGGCGCCGCAGCATCGCCGCGCCGCTGTTCCTCTCGGGGGAGGAGATCCGGGCGTGGGCGTTGTCCGGGATCAGCAGCTTGCCGTCGGGCCCCGCCTTGTCGAGGTCCATCTCGGTGGTCTCGGTGCCACCGCTCAGCGGTGCGCCGTCCGCCTTGCGCCGCCCTATGACCCGCTCCTGCCGGTCCAGCGGGAGCTTCTCCCAGTCGTCGAGCAGCATCCTGATCCGTCGCACGACTGCGTACGAGCCACCGGCCAGCCAGCCGTATTTCGCGTCGTCGCCCTCCGCCGTGTGCGACGGGACGAAGATGCGCCGGTCGAAGTCGCTCTCCGACGGCTTGGGGTTGGCGGTGCCGTCGATCTGGCCCATCAGATTGCGGGCGGTCATCGGCTTGGCCGTGGCGCCGGGGGTGCGGTTGAAGCCGTTCATCTGCCAGCGCACCCGGGCCGTCGTGGTGGCTTCCTTCTGGATGGCGCGCAGTGCGTGGAAGGCGACGAGAGCGTCGTCGGCACCGATCTGCACCCAGAGATCGCCGCCGGAGCGCTTGGGGTCGAGCCGGTCGGAGGAGAACGGCGGCAGCGGGTCCAGCCCCGGCGGCCGATGGGCCACCAGGCCCGTGCGTTCGAAGAAGGTGTGCCCGAAGCCGAAGGTGACGGTCAGCGAGGACGGTCCGGCGTCCAGCGCGATCCCGGTGTCGTGCGTCGTGCCGTCCGCACTGCCGCCGGCGGTGGGTTCGCCGGCCATCAGCCGCTGGGCCACGGTGGACCATCGGCGCATCAGGGCGGCGGCTTCCTTCCGTCCCGCGCCGGGTGCCAGATCGAACGCGACGAGATGGCCGCGCGCCTGAAGCGGAGTGGTGATCCCCGGTTGATGTTTCCCGTGAAACATCGTCCGGGCCGCGCCGATCGTCGTCAGCGCGGTCGGCTCGTCGGAGCGGGTCGCGGCATAACCCGTCGCGCCACCTGCCGCACCCAGCACCAGTCCGGCCGCACCGGCCGCGCCGACACCGCCGAGCAGTCGCCGCCGGGAGAGGTCCCCCGTTGCGGCCTCGGCTCCGGCGCCCGTGCCGAGCTTGCCGTTCGCGTCGCCCGTGCCGTTCTTGCTGCTGGAGCCGCGCTTGCCGTTCGCGCTGCTCATGCTGGTTCCGCTCATGATCCCGCTCAGCCGATCTTCACGTTCTTGGCGATGGTGGTCTGATCGATGTCCGACGTCCGCACGGTCACCGCCATCTTCCAGTTGCCCGCCATCGGGATCTGGACGCCGCTCGCTGTCCAGTGCCCCTCGGTGAGCCGGTCGGGGACGACGGGCAGCGGACCGATGTCCTTGGACGCGAGGGTGAAGGCGAGCTTCACCTCGGGGACGTCCATGGGCTGTCCGTCGGGGCCGTCGATCCAGATGTGGAGCCCGTTGGCGCCGGTTCGACCGGGGTCGATGTCCATCCGGACCGTCCCCTTGCCGTTCCGGCCGCCGGTGTCGAACGGCAGGCTCACCGCGATGGGGCCCGCTGCCGTGGGCGCGGATGCGGCCGTCGAGGTGCGGGCCGCTTCCTCCTCGGTACGTCCGGGCTCGGTCGAGGTCAGCACGGTCGTCACCGCCAACAGCGCCACCGCGACCCCGACTTCCGCCAGTACCGAGCGGCGGAGCCCGGACCGGTCGGGGTCGGCGTCGCGGATCCGCTTCTTCGTTGCGGTCGCCACGGCGGCCTTCTGCCGGTCGAGTTGGGCTGCCCGTGCGGGATCCGCGGGCACGGTCGCCGGCTCGGTCTCCACAGCGCTCCCGGTGCCGGCGTCAGCGGTACCGGCACCCGTGCCCTGCGCCTTTGTCGTGCCCGCAGGCAGGCGCGCCGTCCAGCGCCGCGAGATCCAGGCGACCCCGACCAGGACGGCGACGAGCCCCACCTTCACGAGCAGCAGCTGCCCGTACCGGGTACCGGTCAGCGCGGACCAGGAGCCGACCTGTCGCCAGGACTGGTAGAGCCCGGTCGCGGTGAGCACCAGCACACTGCCGAACGCGATACGGGAGAAGCGGCGTACCGCCGTGACTTCGATGTCCGGGGTCCGGTAGAGCGCGACCAGCAGCGCGGCGAGGCCGCCCAGCCAGGCGGCGACGGCCAGCAGGTGCAGTACGTCGACCGGCATCGCGATGCCGGGCTGGATCCCGGTCGAGGCGTGTTCGGCCAGCGCCCATGTCCCGGCGATCCCGGCGGCGATGACCGCGCCACCGATGGCCAGCCCGAAGGTGAGGTCCTTCTTCTCCCGCTCGTCCTCGCGCTTCGCGTACGCCCCGAACAGCACGGCGATGAAGAGTGCGGAGGCGCCGAGCAGCAGCAGCCGGGAGACCAGCGCGGCCCCCGGCTTGGTGTCCAGCACGGCTTTCAGGCCGTCCAGGTCGAAGATGTCCGCGAGCTTTCCGGAGCCGGTGTACGGGTTGCGCAGCAGAAGCATGACCAGGGTGGCCGTGGTGAGCGTCATCCAGCCGCGTACGACCAGGCGCTGCAGCGGGCGGGCGCTCGCCCCGCGCTGCCAGCAGGCCAGTACGAAGGCTGCGCCACCGGCCAGCAGGATGAAGCCGGCGTACGCAGCGTAGCGCGCGATGCCGTAGAGCGTGCCGACGAGGCCGCCTCCGGCCTGGTCCGTCGGAAGGGCGACGGTCGTCTTGGACGGGGCTCCGATGGAGAAGGTGAAGGCGCCGGAGACCGGGTGGCTGTCCGCGGAGACGGCCTGCCAGGCCACGGTGTACGTGCCGTCGGGCAGCCCCGCGTGCAGCGGGACGCTGTACTTCACGGTGGAGGCGATTTGCAGGTTGCGTGGTTCCGCACCGGTATCGGCGCGTTTGCCGCTCGGGTCCAGGACCCGGACGGAGCCGTCACCCATGGCGACCTGTTCGGAGAAGGTGAGCGTGACCTCCTTGGGGGCGGTGGCGACCACCGCCCCGTCCTGCGGATCACTCCCGGTGAGCGCGGCATGCGCGGACGCCGGTCCAGCGCCGCCCAGCAGCAGGCCGAACACCGTGCCGACGAATACGGCAAGGAGTGCGGCAGCGGCGAGTGGGCGACGCATCGGGGACACGGACGGGGTCGGTCCGAAGTGCGGGGCGGTGGCTGTCATGGAGTGTCAGTCCCTCACTGCTTCTTCGGGTTGTGGGTGGTCTCCTTCACGGGAAGGTCGACCTTTATGGGGTCGGCCTTCTCGAAGTGCAGCTCGACGGACACCTTCTCGCCCTGCCTGGGCTGCTGCTTCAGTTTCATGAACATGATGTGGTTGCCGCCGCGCTCCAGGTCCAGCTCGCCGCCCGCGGGCACCTCGAAGGACGTCACCATGCGCATCGTCTGGTTCGTCGTCCGGTGGATCGTGACGTCGTCGGAGAGCGGGCTGGTGACCGAAGTGAGCCGGTCGGAACTGTCGCCGCTGTTCTGTACGACGAGGAAGCCGGCCGCCATGTCGTTGACCGGCTGCGGCATGAAGGCGCCGGTCACCTTCAGTTCGGGCTTGCCGCCCGAGGTCGAGCACCCCGCCAGCGTCAGCCCGGTGGTGAGGGCGACGACGCCGGCGAGGACGGTGCGGCGGTTCACGGGTTCTCCCCCTTGATGATCTTGGGGAGGTCCTTGGTGTAGTCGTCGGGCGTGGTGTCCTCGCTGTACAGCACGTACCCCTTGTCGGTCTTCGGGGAGAACGCGATGACCTGCGACCCGTGCATCGAGACGACCGTGCCGTCCTTCTCCTTCTTCGGAGGGTCGATGCCGATGCCGAT
Source organism: Streptomyces sp. NBC_01717 (assembly GCF_036248255.1). NCBI lineage: Bacteria > Bacillati > Actinomycetota > Actinomycetes > Kitasatosporales > Streptomycetaceae > Streptomyces > Streptomyces sp. NBC_01717. The sequence continues at coordinate 4,876,393 of NZ_CP109178.1, forward strand.
CTGGCGTGCGCCCGCCTGGATGGTCGGGAAGTCGCCGGTGAGACCGATGAAGGAGGCGTCCTGGGCCCTGAGCCAGCTGCCCAGCGAGGACGGGGTGTCCCGTTCGGGGTCGGTGGTGACGAAGACGACCTGGAGCTTGTCCTGGTCGGCCTTGGGCAGGGACTTCTTGGCGATGGCGATGTTGCTCATGATGAGCGGGCAGACGTCGGGGCAGTTGGTGTAGCCGAAGTAGATGAGCGTCGGCTTGCCCTTGGTCCGCTCGCGCAGGTCGTACTTATTGCCGTGGGTGTCGGTCAGGACGAGGTCGGGCTTGGTGAACGGCTGGTCGAGCACCGTCGCGGCCTTGGTCTTCGCCTGGGCGGAGACGTCCGCGAGGGGCTTGTTGGCGTCGTCGCTGCTGCCGCAGGCCGACAGGGTGAGTGCGGCCGCGGCGACGAACGCCGCGACCAGCACCTTCTTCTTACGCATGGATTGCTGATTCCTGGTGGGTCGGTGATTCGGTGGGGCCGGAAGGTCAGGCGGTGCGTCGACGGCCGGCGAGGACGCCGAAGGCCACCCCGGCGGCGCCGATGAGGATGCCGACGATGCCGAGGATCCGGGCCGTGGTGTCACTGGAGGAGGACGGCGCGGCTGACGCCTCGGTGTGCTCGTCCTTCGTCCGGTCGGCGCCGGCCGCACCGGTCTTGGCGGCGGCGCCGTGCTCGTCGGTGGTCGCGGCGGTCAGCTTGAGAACCGGCGCCGGGCTCTCGGGCTCCTCGGCGCCGTCCTTCTGCTCCTCGATCCAGCGGACGACGTCCTTGTTGTCGTACGTCTGGATGGCCTTGAACACCAGTTGGTCGGCGTCCTCGGGGAGCTGGCCGACGGAGAGCGGGAACTGCTGGAACTGGCCCGGGCGGATGCCGAGGTCGTTCTTACTGCCCTCGGCGGACCAGGTGACCTTGGAGACGGCCTCGTTGATCTTGTTGCCGTGGACCTCGAGCGGCTTGGCGAGCTTGCTCTTGGTGACGACGATCTTCCAGCCGGGCACCGGCTGCGGCATCACGGAAGCGAGCGGGTGGTCGGTCGGGAAGTTGACCTCGAGCTTGGTCGTCGAGGCGTTGTCGCGCTCGTTGGGGACCTTGAAGTTGATCGTGGCGTAGCCGCCCTTGGCGGCCTCGCCCTGCGGCTGCACGCTGACGTGCGCGGAGGCCGTACCGGCAACGATCAGCACGGTGGACGCGGCGACGCCGCCGACGAGGGCGATGCGGGAAATGTTCATGGAAGGAATCACTCCACTGAAGCACGTAGGAAAGGTGGTCCGACGCGCGGGATGCGCGACGGCATCGCGACACCTCTTCCTCACGTGCGGCGTGCTCGCACCGAGCTCGGCGGCCACCGCATGGCGGGCGCCGAGCGGTGACTGCGGTCGAGTCGTGCGTGCAACGAGCGGAGGGTGTCGCGTCAGGCTGCGAGGGTGAATACGGGCGGAGGCCCGCGCCTGATCACCAGGTGCTGCAATGGATCGCCGGTGGCGGGAGCCGGGGCGTCGACTGCGGTACGGGGGATGTGCGGCCCGGTCGCCGGTTCGCCCGGGAGACCGGCGCGCAGTGCCCGTACAAGAGCGAGCGCGGCCCGCAGCGCACGCAACCGGGCCCCGGCCATGAGCTGCTTGGCGCCGTGCGCCGACAGCCGGACCAGCCGGAACAGTGCGATTTCGCCGCGCCGCAGCAGCCAGCCGGTGGCCAGCGCGGCCAGCAGGTGGCCGAGCAGCATGGGCAGGCTGGGCAGCAGACCGGCGAGCGCGGCCGGGTCGGTCACGGCGGCGACCGCCGCTCCCGTCGCGGTGGCCATGTGCTGGTGGCCCTGGTCCATCGCCGTCACCGTCGCCGGATCGATGCCTGCGTCGGTGACGATGCGGTGGGCGGCGGCGGCGTTCAGTTGCTCCGGGCCCGCGCCGCAGACGAGGCCTGCCGCGAACCGGATCAGTGAGCTGTCGCCCGCCGCGTCGGCCGTCGACGTGCTGGGGACGCCGTGCGAGCCGAGGCCGAAGAGCGTGTGCAGGGCGATCTGCCCGCCGGCCAGGGTGGTGGCGATGGACGGCATGGAACGCTCGCGTCCGGCGAGCGGCGCCACCACCGCGAAGACACCGAGGAAGCCCGCGAGCAGCGTCCACCAAGGAACGGTCGCGCAGGAGGCCAGTGTGTGACCTGCCGCGGACAGCGCGACACAGGCCGCGGTGAACACCGCGGCCCTCAGTAGCCGCAGACCGGCTCCGGCGCGTGCGACAGGCGTAGACATGGCGGGGTCATCATCGCACTGCGCCCCCGGCCTCCGTACGTCAGGTCCGGAAGGTCGTCTTCAGACCGGTTGGACACGAGGCGCGTGAGCTGGACGGGTCCGGCATACACGGGTGTACGGAGTGCTGGTATCCGCCGAATGAGCGGTCTCACATCAGAACTGTGCTTACGAACCGCCCACTGCGGCAATACGTATCGGTATGTCGAGCCGCAGCCAGGAGGCTGGAGCATGAGCATCTGGTGGTCACTCCATTTGCGGCGCGAAGCTGCGAGCGTTCCGCTCGCCCGTCGCTTCCTGCTCGGCACCATGGAGTCCGCGGGCGTGGATCCGGACATCTCTTTCGACCTGTCGCTCGCGCTCAGCGAAGCCTGTGCGAACGCTGTCGAGCACGGCGGGGAGCAGAGGAGCGCCAACGACCTCGTCGCCCCCGGGGACTGCGATCCATGGGACGCGTGGGACTCCTGGAGCGAGCAGTCCGGTACGACCTCCGGGCAGTACTGGGTCACCGCGTATCTGGACGGCGAGAAGTGCCGTATCGAAGTCGCCGACTCGGGGCCCGGCTTCCCCGCCCGGCGTGTGCTTCGCACTGCCGAACAGCCGTATGCGCATCAACCGCCCGCGCACCAACCGCAGCAGCTTCCGCCACTCAGCGCCGAGGACGGCCGAGGACTCTGCCTCATCGAACAGCTCGCCGACCACGTCCACTTCGCCAACCGCCCGGGCCGTGGTGCGGTGGTGAGCTTCGACAAGGTCCTGAAATGGCGGGAGGGCGCCCTGCTCATGGTGTCCTGAGCGGGGCGCCCTCCGACGCTCGGTGCCGACCGTCCCCGACCGGTCCCGGCCGTCGGTGATCAGCGCTTGATCAACCCTTGAGTCAGCCCTTGAGCTGAGCCATCCAGGCCTCGACCTCGTCGGCCTGGCGCGGCAGCTTGTCGGAGAGGTTCCGGTTGCCGTCCTCGGTGACGAGGATGTCGTCCTCGATCCGGACGCCGATGCCGCGGTACTCCTCCGGCACGGTCAGGTCGTCGGCCTGGAAGTACAGACCGGGCTCCACGGTGAGGCAGACGCCGGGCTCCAGCGTCCCGTTGACGTACGTCTCGGTGCGTGCGGCGGCGCAGTCGTGGACGTCCATGCCGAGCATGTGGCCGGTGCCGTGCAGGGTCCAGCGGCGCTGCAGACCCAGCTCCAGGACCTTGTCCACGGACAGATCGCCCAGCAGACCCCACTCGACGAGCTTCTCGGTGAGCACGCGCTGCGCGGCGTCGTGGAAGTCGCGGTAGTCCGCGCCGGGCTTGACGGCCGCGATTCCCGCCTCCTGGGCCTCGTACACCGCGTCGTAGATCTTCCGCTGCAGCGGCGTGAACGTGCCGTTGATGGGAAGGGTCCGCGTCACATCGGCGGTGTAGAGGTCATTGGTCTCCACACCGGCGTCGAGCAGCAGCAGCTCGCCGGAGCGCACGGGGCCGTCGTTGCGCACCCAGTGCAGGGTGGTTGCGTGCGGGCCCGCGGCGCAGATCGAGCCGTAGCCGATGTCGTTGCCCTCGATGCGGGCGCGCAGGAAGAACGTGCCCTCGATGTAGCGCTCGCTGGTCGCCTCGGCCTTGTCGAGGACCTTCACGACGTCCTCGAAGCCGCGCGCCGTGGCATCGCAGGCCTTCTCCAGCTCGGCGATCTCGAAGGCATCCTTGACCAGGCGCGCTTCGGAGAGGAAGACCCGCAGCTCCTCGTCGCGCTCCGCGGTGACCTTGTCGGTGAGCGCGGACTCGATGCCCGCGTCGTGGCCGCGGACGTTACGGACCGGTCCGGTGGCCTCCTTCAGCGCGGACGGGAGCTGACGTACGTCCTTCGCCGGGATGCCCAGCAGCTGCTCGGCCTCGGTCAGGGAGTGGCGGCGGCCGACCCACAGCTCGCCCTGGCCGTCGAGCCAGAACTCGCCGTTCTCGCGGTTGGAGCGCGGCAGGAGGTAGATGGTCGCCTCGTGCCGGTCGCCCTTCGGCTCCAGGACGAGCACGCCGTCCTGGGTCTGGTCGCCGGTGAGGTACGCGTACTCGGTGGAGGCGCGGAAGGCGTACTCGGTGTCATTGGAGCGGGTCTTCAGGTTGCCCGCGGGAATGACCAGACGCTCGCCGGGGAAGCGCTCGGACAGTGCGGCGCGACGGGCCGCGGTGTGCTCGGCCTGGGCGATCGGCTCGAGGCCGTGCAGCTCGGTGTCGGCCCAGCCCGACTTCATGTTGGCGGCGAGCTCATCGGAGACGCCCGGGTACAGGCCGTTCTTCCGCTGCTTGACCGGCTCTGTCTCTTCGGTCTCCGGGGTCTCCGGGGTGGGCTCCTCAGACACGACTTGTCTCTCCTTGATACGACACTGGACCCCGTCCATCGTACGGGCGTACGGAAGGGGGCCCAGGGCCGGAAGACCTCTTACAGAGACCGGCTGCCGAGAACCGTTGCAGAGACTGATCCGAAAGCGCGATCGCAGAGACCGAGCAGAGAGGCCGACCGGACGGCACCCCTCGGCCGAATCGCGAAGCGACGCTGATGATGCGGCTCAGTCGAAGCGCGCGGCCAGAATGACGATGTCCTCGGCGCTGTCCACCTGGTCGAGCCCGTTCGGCAGGACGGTGCGCAGCACATGGTCGACCACCGATCCGGCGTCCCGGCGCAGCGCCTTCGGTACGCTCGCGGCCGCCGAGTGGAGCCGTGCGAACGCCCGGTCCATCGAGTCGCCGGTGCGGCGCAGCAGCCCGTCGGTGTACAGCAGCACGATCTCGCCGGGCGCCGGAGCGAACTCCACGCTCGGCGCCTCCCAGCAGGCGAGCATGCCCAGCGGCGCGGACAGGGTGGTCTCGACGAACTCCGTGCGCCGGTCGCCGATCACCAGTGGTGGGGTGTGCCCGGCACCGGCCAGCACGATCTTGCGTGCGGCGGGCTCGCAATAGGCGAAGAGCGCAGTGGCGGACCGTGCGGGTTCGGTCAGCCGCAGCAGCAGTTCCAGATCGGAGAGCACGGCAACCGGATCCTCGCCCTCCATCACCGCGTACGCCCGCAGGCCGGCCCGCAGCCGTCCCATGGCGGTCAGCGCGCTGGGCCCGGAGCCGCCCACCGAACCGACGGCGAGACCGAGCGCACCCTCCGGCAGCGCCATCGCGTCGTACCAGTCACCGCCGCCGCGCGGTGCGCCGCGATGGCGGGCGGCCAGCTGCACGCCGGGGACCCGGGGCAGCCGGCCGGGCCGCAGCTCGTCGGTGAGGGCAGCCACTTCTGCCCTGGCCCGATGCAGTTCCAGCAGCCGAGCCAGGTGTGCGGCCGCGTAGCGGGCGTAGAGGCCGACGAGGTGGCGCTGGCGTTCCAGGGGTTCGGCAGGCTCGTCGTAGAGCCAGACGGCCGCGCCGAGCCGACCGGTCGCGGCGGTGGTGAGGGGCAGGGCGTAGCTGGCGGCGTATCCGAGCCGGGCGGCGACTTCGCGGTGGCGGGGGTCCAGGCCTGTGTCGCCGAGCAGATCGGGGCTGGTCTGGGGTCCTTCGGCGCCCGGGAGGCCGTCCAGGATCCTGCCGTACGAGGTTGCGCTGCGCGGCACCGTCTCGATGTGGCCGAGCTCGGCGTGGGCGAGTCCGAGACCGATGGTGGAGACCGGGCCGCGACGGTCGGAGGGTTCGAAGACGATCAGCCCGCGGCGGGCGCCGACGAGGGCCGCACCGGCACCGAGCAGCTCGTGCAACGCGTCGTCGAGGGTGTTGGTTCCGGCCAGGCGCTCGGTGAGCTCGTGCAGCGTGGTGAGGTCGGAGACCCAACCGGCCAGACGGTCTTGGAGAAAGGCTCCTGGCGCGGCCGGCACACCGTCCAGAGGCCCGGCAGTGTGCGCTGAAACAGGAACTGCGGGATCGATTCCAGCCACTTTCGGCAGGTGAGGGGCGCTCATGGCAACCGGCTTTCCGACCAGTGCGTTTCGTCGAATAGCATCGCAAACCCCCATGTCATTCTGCGCCGCTATCAGTGCATCCACATGTACACGCAGATGTAAGCCGATGTCCAGCATTGTCCCTGCGGGATTCGTGGTGTCCGCGCGACTACTAAGTTGGCCAAAAAATGCACCCTATGGGCGCTATTTGCTGTCGACTGGGTCTGGCTCGACAGGGGGTGCCCTCGGGGTGAAGTCCCGGGGGAGCGTCATTCCGGGCATGCTGGGTACGTAATCGGTGATGAACCAGGGGCAGTTCCGATCGCCCCGGAACCTGGCAGCGAGCCCGGACGTCCACACATGTGACGGCCGCGCCCCACCCCCGAGTGGCGGGGTTGTGCACCATGGGACGGCAGGCGCGATGCGCGCTGCCCCTCGCCATGTTTTTGGCTGGACCGGCTCAGCTCGACTCGGCTCACGCTCGGTACCGACGGGTTACCCGTACCGCAGACTTAGAGAGCTTGTACGCACGGTGAAGTAATGCACACGTGGTGTGACGCACGCGTGTTGTGATGTGGCCCTCGGCGTTCAACGGAAAGGAACGAGCGCTCATGCGCGAGATCCTCGGAAGGCGACGCAGGCTCCGGCTCCGGCGCAAGGCACGGCCCGCCCAGCTCGACGCGGCCCTGACCTGTGCCACCGCATGGCAGTGGCCCGTGCTTCCCGGAGTGGGGCTGAGCGCAGGCGGTGGTCGCGGTGACCGCGGCCGTGGCTGCGCCTGCCCCGATCCCGAGTGCGCCGTACCCGGCGCACACCCCTTCGATCCCGGTCTCCTCGCGGCGACCACCGACGAGCGCATGGTGCGCTGGTGGTGGACCAACCGGCCCACCGCGCCGATCATGCTGGCCACCGGGGGCCGCGCCCCGTGCGCACTCAGCCTGCCCGCCGTGGCCGGCGCCCGGGCGCTGACCGAGCTCGACCGGATGGGGATGCGACTCGGTCCGGTGGTGGCGACACCGACACGGTGGTCGCTGCTGGTCGCTCCCTACACCCTCGAACAGCTTGGCGAGCTGTTGCACGCCAAGGACTGGGTGCCCAGTTCGCTGCGTTTCCACGGCGAGGGGGGCTATCTCGTTCTTCCCCCCTCCGAGGTGGGTGCGGGACAGGTGCGCTGGGAACGGGCTCCACTGCCTGGCCCCGTGGCGCCCTGGCTGCCGGGTGTGGAGGCTGTGCTGGACGCGCTGGTCGAAGCGAGCAACAGCGCTCCCGACGGTGGCAGCCGACTCGCGTACTGAGAGGGACCGGTCGGCGTCCGTGGCGACCGGTGGGACTTCCGGGCGGGCGTACGGGCTGCTCGGCTCACTCGTTCGGGTGTGAGCCGTCCGAGTTTCTGCGTCAAATGAGTGCGCTCCACCCCGGCGCCGTCATTTTCGTCGATATCTTCGGCGCACCGTCAGGAATTCCCGCGCAGTCGACAGGTGGGGCCGCCATGAATCTCCGCATGATCGTTATGGCGGGTGTGGTGGTCTCCGCCGTCGTGCTTCCGCTCGCGGCTTCTGCGGAACCCGCGGGCGGCACCGGTCCCGTATCGCGTAATGCAAAGTCTGCCGGTGCAAAGTCCAGCGACGGCAGGCTTTTTGACGGGCCTTCCGGAATCGGTTCGAAGGAGCCTTCGAAGGAGTCTTCGGGGGCTGCTCCAAAGGGATCTTCGCAGGGGAGTTCCTGGCCCGGACTTCTGTCCGATATCGACTTGCCGGGCGAACGCGGGGAAGTCGGCGGGCCCGGCGGTGGTAGCGGCTCCGCCTTCACCGGATCGGCTGGTTCGGTGCTGTGGACCGCCGCCCGGTGCGGCCCCGAGCCGACCTCCCCCGAGGGCGTCGAAGGGCAGACCTGTGTCCTGGTCGACGGGCATGCCGCATGGGCGCGCAGCTACTACCGCAATACGACGGGTGACGAACTCCGGTCCGTACTCACGCTGATGGGGTCCGGAGGTCGGACCGTCGAAACGCACTGCACGGTGGAATCACGGGATGAGCCGGGCGACTGCGAGACGCCGCACCGCTCGTCGTACGGAGGTCCCGAGGAGTACGTGGCGGTGGCCGAGTATGCGGGCGGCGGCGGGGTGGCCGAGGAGGCTCCGCTGCTGTTGAGGTCCGGACCCGATCCGGCGCCTTCCGCGGCGGGTTGACGCCGGATCCGCAGTCGCTGTGCCCGGTCCCGTGCGTCGCTCCGTGCGCCGTGTCCGGGCATGAGAACGCCCGGTCGCTGGCGACGGGGGATGCACCAGCGACCGGGCTTCTAGAACGGTAACAAGAGATCTGCCGTTCGCAAATTCGATCTCGCTTATTCGGACAGCTATTTACTTGCGGGTACTGCGAGTTGTGACGTGAGTCACCGATCGGCCCGCCGCTGTCGTCAGACGGTCACGGTCAGCTGAGCGTCACCTGGCGGTTGGTGAGACCGCCGCGGGCCCGCCGCTCCTCCGCGGTGAGCGGCGCGTCCGAGGCGAGTGCCTGCGCCAGCCGCTCCGCGAGCTCGGCCGCGGGCTTCTCGCACTCCTCGGCCCCCATCGCGCTCGGCAGATCCCAGACCGGGACCATCAGTCCGTGCGCGCGGAAGGAGCCGACCAGCCGCGTCCCCTCACCGAGCGAGGAGGTGCCGGCGGCGTGCAGCCGGGCCAGCGCGTCGAGGAGCTGCTCCTCGGGGTGCGGCATGACCCAGCGCAGGTGGTTCTTCTCCGGGGTCTCGCACCAATACGCGGCGTCCACGCCGGAGAGCATGGTGGTCGGGATCGCCGCCTCGTTCGCACGCTCCAGGGATGCGGACACCTCGGGCGTGGCGTTCTCCGCGCCCGGGACCCAGAACTCGAAGCCGGAGTGGACGATCGGCTCGAACGCGGCTTCCGGGTCGAGCAGGTCCTGCAGGCGCGGCCCGTCGGCCGGTACGCGCCGGGCGGCGACGGGTGAACCGGGCTCGGTTTCCAGCGCGCATTGCAGGGTGTCCGCGAGGTCGCGGCTGAGGTCGCCGGAGGAGGTGTCGTTCTGCAGGGCGAGCAGGACGGAGCCGTCGTCGCGGCGCAGCGCCGGCCACGCCATCGGCAGCACGGTTGCGAGCGTCACGGCCGGCACGCCCTCGGGCAGTCCGCCCTTCAGGGTCAGTTCGACCGTTGCCGCGGGCACCAGCTCGCGCAGGGCGACCCAGTCGCACTCGCCCGCGAGGCCCTCGAACGGGCGCTGGACCAGCTCGGTCACGGCCTGGGCGGCGGCGCGGCCGTGACAAGCCTTGTAGCGGCGGCCCGAACCGCACGGGCAGGGCTCGCGAGCCCCGACCACCGGGATCTCGCTGTCCTTGAGCTGCTGCTTCCCGGCCTTGGTCTGAGGGCGCTTCTTGGCCATGGTGGGCTTTCTCCCGATTGCGACAGTGCGGTCTGGGCCGCGAGCCTAGCCGCCCGTGCCGGGTCCGGGGCACAGCCGCCCGGGGCGCATGGGGTGCGTGCGCCGGAGCGCCGGTGTGTCGCGATCCGTTCAGCCCCACCCGGACGTCGGTGCGCAGGCTCTTCCGTGCACACGATTCGCAAGCCCGTCGGTTCACCGGTCCGTGCGTACGCCGAACCGGTGCATCGGCCTCAGGCCACGTCAGCCCGCGTCGTCGAAGGCGTCGGCGAAGTCCAGCCCGTCGAGTTCCGGCAGATGCCCGTTCCCGTGGTCGCGCCCGCGGCCCTCGCTGACCAGCACCCACACGGTGACCTCGCCGGACGAGCTGTCGCGCACGCCCCACTCCTCGGCGAGCGCGCTGATGATGTTGAGCCCGCGGCCACCGCGCGCCGTCACGGACGGTGTGGCCGGAATCGGTCGGGTCGGACCGCCTCCGTCCGTCACCTCGACGGTCAGCCCGCCTGTTCCGTCGACGCGCCAGGCGGCACGTACGTCGCCGTCACCCACATCTGTGTGTCGCCCCAGCGGCCTGCCGTGTCGGCAGGCATTGCTGAGAAGTTCGGAAAGGATCAATACAGCATCGTCGACGACCGAATCCGACACCCCGTAACTGCGCAATTGCTCGCGCATCCGGTGCCGCGCCTGCCCCACGCCCGCAGGGCCATGGGGTACGGCCATGCTCGACGACGTGGGCACTTCCTGTGCCACCACCAACGCCACCCCCGAGACCTCCTTTGCCCCACGCCACGGAGTGGATGCCCTCCTGGACTGGACCGGAAACCGGCCAATGGCCTGCCAGTGACGCACTCGTAACGATCGAATACAGGCTGAATGCGCCGGTGTACACCCTGTAACTGATGTTAAAAGCGACCCAGTTGGGACAGAACCTGCTTTGGGCGATTCGTGATGATTGCCTCGACACCAAGGTGTGCGCAGAGCTCCACGTCCTCGGGTTCATTGACTGTCCAGACGTGCACACGGTGGCCGGCGCGGTGCAGCCGCTCGATGTAACCCGGGTGACTGCGTACGATCCGCAGCCCCGGACCGGCGATCCGGGCGCCGGCCGGAAGCCGCCCGTCGCGCAGCCGCGGCGAGACGAACTGCATCAGATAGACGGTCGGCAGGGTGGGCGAGGCGGCCTGAATGCGGTGCAGGGAGCGTGCCGAGAAGCTCATGATCCGGACCGGCGAGGGGCCCTCGTCCGGCGGAGTGTCGAGCTCGAAGCGCTTCAGCAGATGCAGCAGCCGTTCCTCCACCTGGCCCGCCCAGCGAGTGGGGTGTTTGGTCTCGATGGCCAGCTGGAGGGGGCGCCCGGCAGCGCGCGTCTCGACGACCAGCTCGAGCAGTCGCTCAAGAGTGAGTACGGAGGTGAGCTCGCCCGGCACGGGATCCCAGTCCGGGGACTCCTCGCGGTCCTTCCAGGAGCCGAAGTCGAGGGCGGCGAGTTCGGCGAGTTCCAGGGCGGAGACGGCGCCGCGGCCGTTGGACGTACGGTTCACCCTGCGGTCGTGCACGCAGACGAGGTGGCCGTCGGAGGTGAGCCGTACATCGCATTCCAGCGCGTCCGCGCCGTCCTCGATGGCCTTCCGGTAGGCGGCCAGGGTGTGCTCGGGAGCGTCGTCGGACGCCCCGCGGTGTGCGATGACCTGGATGGGATGTTGCATGGTGTGCTGCCGTGCGTGGGTCACCGCGTCATGGTGCCACCGAGCGGCGGCGGGGGTGCGTACCTTGCGGTGGGGGACCGTTTTGCCGGATATAAAGATTGGTGCACGGACGCACAGGTCCTGCTTACAGTGGCCTGACGGGTCATGGGAAAAGCTGGCTCCAGACACGTACACAGCGGATCTCTTGCCGAAAATTGATGAGGAACCGAGGAGTAAAGAGCTGTGAGCACAGAGAACGAGGGCAACGAGGGCACCGCGGCTCAGGCCGTTCCGTCCGTTCCGTCCGCACCTCCCGTGCCGGCCGCTGCTCCTGAGGGCACGCCTGCGCCCCCGTCGGCGCCCGCGGGCCCGGATTCGTCGGACGCGGCGGCGACGCAGCAGTCGGGACAGGCGATGGACTGGCCCCCGCCGCAGTCCCCCGGGCCGCAGCACGCGCCGTCCGCGCAGCCGCAGTCGGCCGGTGCCTGGCCGCCTCCCCCGCCTGCCGTTCCCGCGTACGCGCAGGGCGCGGGCGGTGCCGGTGGTCCGGTGTGGGGGGCGCCCAACCAGCTGCCGGCGCCGGCGGCCCCGCGGAAGGGGCGCGGCAGCGGCCTGGTGGCCGCGGTGGCCGTCGCGGCGCTCGTGGCGGGCGGCATCGGCGGCGCCCTCGGCTACTGGGCCGCCGACCGGAACGACAGCGGCAACTCCTCCGGGTCGACCACGGTCACGGCGTCGACCAATCCGCAGGCCCTCAAGCGCGACCCCGGCACGGTCGCAGGCGTCGCGGCCAGGGCGCTGCCCAGCGTGGTCACCATCGACGCCCAGAACGGCGACGGCGAGGGCGGCACGGGCACCGGCTTCGTGTACGACAAGGAAGGCCACATCCTCACCAACAACCACGTGGTGGCTTCCGCGGCGAACAATGGCCAGCTCACGGCGACGTTCTCCAACGGCAAGAAGTACGACGCCGAGGTGGTCGGCCGCGCGGAGGGTTACGACGTCGCCGTACTGAAGCTCAAGAACGCGCCGTCGGGGCTCGCCCCGCTGCTCCTCGGCAACTCGGACCAGGTCGCGGTCGGTGATTCGACGATCGCGATCGGCGCGCCGTTCGGTCTGTCCAACACGGTCACGACCGGCATCATCAGCGCGAAGAACCGCCCGGTCGCCTCCGGTGACGGCTCCGGCGGCAGCAACTCGTACATGAGCGCACTGCAGACCGACGCCTCGATCAACCCGGGCAACTCCGGCGGCCCGCTGCTCGATGCGCGCGGTGCGGTCATCGGTATCAACTCGGCCATCCAGTCGACCGGCAGCAGCGGTCAGGCCCAGGCGGGATCCATCGGCCTCGGTTTCGCGATCCCGATCAACCAGGCGGAGAACGTCGCCCAGCAGCTGATCAAGACCGGTCAGCCGGTCTACCCGGTGATCGGTGCCACGGTCACCATGGACGAGAAGACCGGCGGCGCCGTCATCTCGGAGCAGGGCTCGGGCGGCACGCCGCCCGTCAGCCCGGACGGGCCCGCCGCCAAGGCCGGTCTCAAGGCGGGCGACGTCATCACCAAGTTCAACGAGACGGTGATCGACAGCGGCCCGACCCTGATCGGCGAGATCTGGACCCACAAGCCGGGCGACAAGGTCACGCTGACCTACAAGCGCGACGGCAAGGTGTCGACGGCCGAAGTCACCCTGGGGGAGCGCAAGGGCGACAGCTGACCGGCTAGGCTGTCCTCGCGTCAAGGCCGGTCCATGACCGATGACGCGGGGTGGGTTGCCCGAGCGGCCTAAGGGAACGGTCTTGAAAACCGTCGTGGCAGCGATGTCACCGTGGGTTCAAATCCCACACCCACCGCAGCACCTGTGAAGGGGCGTCCGAGAGGACGCCCCTTCTGCGTGCGCGGCCGACTGTGTCGGTACCGGTCGGTGGTGCGGGCTCAGGGGAATCGGCCGGGGCGTTCGGCGTCCTCCGGGCCCATGGGGCGGCCGGAGGTGAGCCGGTCGGCCGAGGCGATGGTGGCCCGGGCCTCGCGTTCGGTGAGGCCGGTGCGGACTGCGGCGTCGGTGAGGGCGTCCGCCAGGGCGTCGCCGAAGCCGTGTTCGTACGCACGGCAAGCAGCCCAGAAGAGCCGGGTGTTGCGCTGTCCTTCGTGTGCCGCGAGAACGAACTGGACCAGGCCCTGGCCGTGGTGGGGGCGGCCGGAGGGGTGGTGAGGACGTGCGGGGGGCGTGAGCAGACGGAGGAGCGCGCGAGGGCAGGGGGCCGGGGAGAGGTCGGCGGCACCGGGGGCGAGTCGGTAGGTGCCGCGGGTGGTGACCGAGCCCGGACCGACCAGGTAGCCGCCGGTACCGCGGATGTCGATGCCGGGGGCGAGGCGGCTGGCGGAATTCGGTACGGATACGCCGGGCGGGCCGGTGAGCCAGATGTGGCGGCCGCCGCTGGGAGTGATCACCGTGACCGTCGGCGGGATGGTGAACAGGTGGTGCAGTGCCAGCTGCTGGAGGGCCACCACGGAGTCGTTCCGGCCGGTGGCGTCGATGTCGAGGTCGACGCCGATGAGGTGGTGCGGGGCGCGGCCGCAGGCGATTCCGTAGCCGGTGGCCCAGGGGGCGGCGGCGAAGAGGGCGCGTACGGCGGCAGGGTTCGTGGTGGCGTCGTGGACGCCGTGTCCGGGGAGGCCGCAGGCGCCTCGGCAGGTGACCGGCCGGTCCTCGTCGTGATGGGGAGAGCGCAGGGCGGGGAGCTTGGTGGCGGACAGCGGGATGACGGGGAGCCCGTGCTCGGCAGCGGAGAGCGCGTGGGCGAGGGCCAGGGTGGCGGTCTGCCGGTCGGTGATGGCCATAGCTCTATATTCGTACAACTGTTCGAAGAAAGGAAGAGGTGGCGGGGGTGGGGCGGGCGGCGGTGGAGGACGCGTCCGGATCGGTCGCTTTGGATTGGCCGGGCCGGATCGCGCAGGGCGGAAGGGCGAAAGATGTGCCGAAACGCTTTTCCTCTTGGGGTGCGCGGGATTGCGCGGTGCCGGAGTGCGTGCCGGGGGTGTGAGCTGCGGCTTCGGGGACGAGCAGGAGGTTTATCGGGTGTTCCTCATGCTTGCGGGGGAATCGGTAGACCTGGGTGGTTCGCCGGGGATTCGGTGGGCAGTTTTGGTCTCGCGACGTCGTGACCAAGAACGAGGCGGTCGGCCAACTGCCTCGAAACCAGCCGCACTTTGGTTCCTGGAGGAAATTGACATGGCAAGCATCCGTACCGCTCGCGCCCTCGCCGCCGTTGCCGCACTGCCCCTCGCCGTCGCGCTCTTCGGCGGCGTCGCCCAGGCCGACAACGGCGCGTTCGCGAACGACGGGTCGAACGCGGGTGTCGCGACGATCAGCGGCAGTGGAGTCGGCAGGAACAACTCCGGCAACTCGTCGACGTCGCAGCAGCAGGCCACCGGTTCCGGGGCGTCGAACCAGAGCAACTCGGCGCAGGTGAACCGCTCTGCGTTCACCACGATCTACCAGCTCAACAGGAATGTCACGGTGAACTTCACAAAACTCTGGTGAGCCGGGGTCCGCCGTGGGCCGGTCGGGGGGCCGGCGCGGGGTGGGGTGAACAACGGCCTGCGCGAAGTCGCTTCTGCGTCTTCGCGCAGGCCGTTCGCGTTTCCCGCGCAGGAGCGTTCGGGTGTCGCCGACCTTGACAGCGGCCACGAATCTGACGGACAGTCAGAAACCCTGACCCGTACGCCCGCGTCCGGAAGGCCCGCCGCCGTGCACCTCGCCCCGACGGAGCGTCAGCAGCAGCTGCGCGCCGAGCTCCGCACCTATTTCCGCGATGTGATCACCGGGCCGGACGTGGCTTCCGGGACGGATGTGACGTCCGGGATGCGGGCAGGACGTGCCGATGATCCGGCCGAGCAACGCCGACTGCTCCGTCGGATCGGCTCCGACGGGATGCTCGGACTGGGCTGGCCCGTCGAGTACGGGGGTCAGGGCCGCGGTCCCGACGAGCAGTTCGTCTTCTTCGACGAGGCGTACCGGGCGGGTGCGCCCGTGTCCATGGTCACGCTCAACACTGTCGGCCCGACCTTGATGAAGTACGGGACCGAGGCGCAGAAGGCGTACTTCCTGCCGCGGATTCTGAACGGCGACCTCGTTTTCGCGATCGGTTACAGCGAGCCGGAGGCCGGCACGGACCTGGCCGCGTTGCGCACGAGAGCGGTGCGGGACGGGGACGCCTGGGTGATCGACGGGCAGAAGATCTTCACCAGTAATGCGCAGAACGCGGACTGGATCTGGCTCGCCTGCCGTACGGATCCGGATGCGGCCAAGCACAAGGGCATCTCGATCATCCTGGTCCCGACGGACGCCCCCGGGTTCGCCTGGACCCCCATCGAGACCGTGGGTGGTCTGACCACGACGGCCACCTACTACGACGGGATACGGGTACCCGTCACGAATCTGGTCGGCGAGGAGAACGGCGGCTGGGGGCTGATCACCAACCAGCTGAACCATGAGCGGGTGGCGCTCGCCGCGATCGGGATGCAGGCCGAGGAGTTCTACGAGGCGGTGCTCGCCCACGCCCGTACCCCCGATCCGGTGAGTGGGCGGCGCGCCGTTGACGAGCCGTGGGTGCGGTCCCGGCTGGCCGAGGCCTATGCCCGGCTGGCGGCAACGCGCCTGCTCAACTGGCGTTTGGTGGGGGATGTGGGGGCGGGCTCGCTGGCCCCCGGCGAGGCGAGCGGCGTGAAATTCATGGGAACCGAATCGGCCGTCGAGGTGTATCGAATGTGCCAGGAAATCGCGGGCGAGGCCGGGATGGTCCGCGGTGGTTCGCTCGGCTCCTTCGGGGACGGGGAGCTGGAGCGGATGAACCGGGCGGCGCAGATCAACACCTTCGGGGGCGGGGTGAGCGAGGTGCAGCGGGAGATCGTCGCGACGATGCGGCTCGGCATGAAGAGGGGGAAGCGGTGACGGACGTGCGATACGGGCAGGGTGGCGGGAGCCCCCGGGACGGGCGCGGCGGGCAGGGCGGGTCGGACGAGTTGTACGAGCGGCTCAAGGCGTACGAGGGGCGGGCGGCCGCCACTGCGGGCATCGGCAAGGACCTGGTCAACGAGCCGATGATCAGGCATTGGTGCGAGGCCGTGGGAGACACGAACCCGGCGTACGCGGGGCCTGGGGCGATTGCTCCGCCCACGATGCTGCAGGCGTGGACGATGGGCGGCCTGTCGGGGCACTCGGACCGTTCCGGGGCGTACGACGAGCTGTTCGCCCTCCTCGACGGCGCCGGGTACACCTCGGTGGTCGCGACCGACTGCGAGCAGGAGTATCTGCGTCCGCTGCGGCCGGGGGACCGGATCACCTTCGACGCGGTGATCGAGTCGGTGTCGAAGCGGAAGACGACCGGGCTGGGGACGGGCTACTTCGTCACGACGCGGATGGATGTCCGGGCAGCCGGGGAGCCGGCCGGGACGCACCGTTTCCGGATCCTCAAGTACACGCCCGCAGCGGTGAGGCGAGGGGCGAAGCCGGGAGGGCCGCCCGGGATGAAGGAAGGCGGCCGGAGTCTGCGGCCGAGGCCGGTGATCAATCGGGACAACGCCGGGTTCTGGCAGGGCGTCGCCGAACACAAATTACTCATCCAGCGGTGCGGGGAGTGCGAGACCCTCCGCTTTCCCTGGCTGCCCGGGTGCAACGAGTGCGGTTGCCAGGAGTGGGACACGGTCGAGGCGAGTGGCGAGGGCACCGTCTTCAGTTACGTAGTGATGCACCACCCGCCCTTCCCGGCCTTCGGCGCCTCCGACGACGCCGGGCCGTACGCGGTGGCGCTGATAGAGCTGGCGGAAGGCGTACGGATGGTCAGCAATGTGGTCGGTGTGCCGTACGACAAGGTGCGGACAGGGATGCCGGTCAGGCTGGAATTCCTGCGCACAGATCCGGAGTTGGAGCTTCCGGTCTTCCGGGGGAGCGAGGGTTGACATGGACTTCACGCCCACGGAGGAGCAGACCGCGGCGCAGGGTCTCGCCGCGCAGATCTTCGGAGATCTGGCCACGCACGAGCGGCTGGCCGCTGCCGGGACGGGGACGGACACCGAGCTGTGGAAGGAGCTGTGCGCGGCCGGGTTGACGGCCGCCGTCGAGGAGATCGGGCTGCTGGGTCTGGTGCTGCTGCTGGAGGAGCAGGGGAGAACGACTGCGCAGGTGCCGTTCGCGGTGACCTGTGCGTACGGGCTGCTTGCCGTCGCCGAGCACGGTACGGACGAACAGCGGGAGCGACTGCTTCCGCCACTGCGGGACGGCACTGCTGTCGCCACCGGCGCCTTCCCGGCACGCGATGGTCTACGGGCCGACGGGGAAGGGCGGTTGAGCGGCAGTGTGCCCTATGTGCCGTGGCTTCGGGACGCTGCTCTGGTGCTCGTGGCGGACGTGGACCGGGAGCTGTGGATCGTACGGACCGCCGACCCGGGCGTGGCGGTGACACCTGTGGAGACCACGGCCCCATGGTCGGCGGCCCGGCTCGCCCTGGACCGGGTGTCCGGCGAGCGGCTCGGTGGTCCGGAAGGACGGACGGGCACGGGCACGGGGACGAACAGCGCAACCGGGACAGCGGCGTATGAAGCTGTGCTGGCCGCGAGCCGAACGGCGTTTGCGGGGTTGCAGGCCGGGGTGTGCGCCGGGTCGCTGGCCAGGGCGGTTGCCCACACCACCACCAGGGAGCAGTTCGGGCGCCCGCTCTCCACCAATCAGGGGGTGCTGCTGCGCGCCGCCGATGCCCATATGGACACCGAGGCGATACGGGTCACCGCATACGAGGCGGCGTGGCGCCACGACAAGGGGTTGCCCTACGCGGCCCAGGCGCTGACCACGGCCTGGTGGGCGTCGGAGGCGGGAAAGAGGGTCGTGCATGCCGGACAGCATCTGCACGGTGGGACGGGCGCCGACCTCGATCACCCCGTGCACCGGCACTTCCTCTGGGGCCGTCAGCTCGACGCCTATCTGGGGTGCGGCAGCGAACTGCTGCAGGAGCTGGGGCAGTTGCTGGTGAAAGAGGGGTCGCAATGAAGGTCGGCGAGGAGCTGCCACCGCTGGAGGTCGCGGTGACCCGCACCTTGATCGTTGCGGGCGCCATCGCCTCCCGCGACTACCAGGACGTGCACCATGACGCCGAGCTCGCACAGCAGAAGGGCTCCCCGGACATCTTCATGAACATCCTGACGACCAACGGCCTGGTCGGGCGGTACGTCACCGACCAATTCGGTCCCTCGGCGGTGCTCCACAAGGTCGCCATCAGGCTGGGCGCGCCCAACTATCCGGGGGCCACCATGGTGTTGAGCGGCACCGTCACGGCCCTCGGAGACGACGGGACGGCCGAGGTGACGGTCGTCGGAGCCAATGGTCTCGGCAGGCACGTCACCGGCAAGGTGACCGTCAGTGTTCCGGAGGGATCCGCATGAGCGTGCGCAGGGCCGATTCGCTCGGTGGGCGGGCCGCGATCGTAGGGATCGGGGCGACCGAGTTCTCCAAGGACTCCGGGCGCAGCGAACTGAAGCTGGCCGTCGAGGCGGTGCGGGCCGCCCTCGACGACGCAGGGCTGACCCCCGCCGATGTCGACGGCCTGGTCACCTTCACGATGGACACCAGCCCCGAGATCACTGTGGCCCAGGCGGCCGGCATGGGGGAGCTGTCGTTCTTCTCCCGCATCCACTACGGGGGCGGGGCGGCCTGCGCCACCGTGCAGCAGGCGGCGCTCGCCGTGGCGAGCGGGGTGGCCGACGTGGTGGTCTGCTACCGCGCGTTCAACGAGCGTTCGGGGCGCCGCTTCGGTTCCGGGGTGCAGCACCGGGAACCGACGGCTGAGGGAACTGCGCTCGGCTGGAATCTTCCCTTCGGGCTGCTCACCCCGGCCTCCTGGGTCGCCATGGCCGCCCAGCGCTACCTGCACACGTACAACCTGACGCCGGAAGCCTTCGGCCACGTCGCGGTCACCGACCGGCGCCATGCCGCGCGCAACCCGGCGGCGTACTTCTACGAGAAGCCGATCACGCTTGCCGATCACGCCGCGTCGCGCTGGATCGTCGAACCTCTACGGCTGCTCGACTGCTGTCAGGAGACCGACGGCGGACAGGCGGTCGTCGTCACCAGTGCGGAGCGGGCCCGCGACCTTCCCCGGCCGCCGGCAGTGATCATCGCCGCCGCTCAGGGTGCCGGACGGGCGCAGGAACAGATGACCAGTTTCTACCGTGACGGGCTGACCGGACTGCCGGAGATGGACGTCGTCGCCAGACAGCTCTGGCGTACCTCCGGACTCGCTCCCGCCGACATCGATGTGGGCATCCTCTACGACCACTTCACTCCGTTCGTTCTGATGCAGCTGGAGGAGTTCGGATTCTGCGGAGTGGGTGAGGCCGCCGACTTCGTGGCGGACGACGCGCTGCCACTGAACACACATGGAGGCCAGTTGGGGGAGGCATATCTGCACGGGATGAACGGCATTGCGGAGGCGGTCCGGCAGATCCGGGGCACGTCGGTGAATCAGATACCCGGGGCGGCCAGAACGCTGGTGACGGCAGGCACGGGGGTCCCCACCTCGGGACTGATACTGGGCACGGACGGCGCATGACGGGGGCGCGGGGCGGTGGGGTCGTCCTCGGGCGACCCTGAGTCCTGATGACGGCCTCTACTCCTTCAGGAGGTGGGGCCGACCCCACCCCTACAACCTGAGGCGGACGTGGCTTCGGGACCTGGGGCCGATCCCCCGGGGTAGTGCCCACTCCTAGCGTGGACCTATGACCACGCCAGTCTGCACGGGCGCCCCCAGGGGAGCCGCTGCCGCCACCGGATACGCGCCGCACACCTCGTCGGTGTCGCACACGCAGCACGCGCCACGCGCCTCATCGGCGTCACGCCCGCAGCACGTATCGGCCACCACGCAGGCCTCGCACACCGCGCTCACTCCGTACGGGCCGCGTGCTCCGTACGTTCCGTACCCGTCGTTCTCGTCGTTCGTGCGGGCGCGGGGGCCCGTGCTGCTGCGTACCGCTCGCTCGCTCACCGCGAACCCGAGTGATGCCGAGGATCTGCTGCAGACCGCGCTCACCAAGACGTACGTGGCGTGGGAGCGGATCGAGGATCACCGGGCGCTCGACGGCTACGTTCGCCGGGCGCTGCTGAACACCCGGACCTCGCAGTGGCGCAAGCGCAAAGTCGACGAGTTCGCCTGTGACGAGCTGCCCGAGCAGGAGGCCTCCCCGGCGCCCGATCCCGCCGAGCAGCAGTCCTTGCACGATGCGATGTGGCGGGCCGTGCTGAAGCTTCCGGACCGGCAGCGGGCGATGGTCGTCCTGCGTTACTACGAGGACCTCAGCGAGGCGCAGACGGCCGAGGTGCTCGGTGTGTCCATCGGCACCGTCAAGAGCGCGGTCTCACGAGCGCTCGGCAAGCTCCGCGAGGACCCGGAGCTGATCCCGGTGCGCTGAGCCCGAACCTCGCCGGCGGGCGGCCAGCACGGCGGGCTGACGGGTCGGCAGGCCGCTGGGCGCGGGCTCGCGAGGCCTTCCGGGTGGTGCGACGGTGGGGGTATCAGCCTTCCTCCCAGGACACAGAAGCCGAGAAAGGTGGCGACGGTCATGGCTGAACATCCGCATGCCGCGCTGGTCCGCAAGGGCTACGAAGCCTTCAACCGCGGTGACATGGAGACGCTGGCCGAGATGCTGACGGGCGACGCGACCCACCATGTCCCGGGCAGCAGTCCACTCTCCGGTGACTACAAGGGCCGGGACGAGATGCTCGCGTACTACCGGCGGCTGGCCGAGGAATCGGACGGCACGATGACGGTCACACTGCTGAATGTACTGGTCGACGGCCGGGGGCACGCAGTATCTGTGCATCGGGTCCTCGCGAAGCGCAAGGGGCGGACGATCGACGCCATGGGCGGCATCGTCTTCCGGATCATCGGCGACAAGGCCACCGACCTTGACGAGTGCATGGAAGACATTGAGGTCAGCGACGAGTTCTGGTCCTGATTCCCGGTTTCCGGCACCGCGGGCCCCGTCGGCACGCCGGCCAGGGGAATCCGACGGAAACCGATTCGTACTCCCGGGAGTAGTGACATACCGAGCGGTATGTGCGCAGAATCAGCGGAACCTTACTGCCGCGTAGCGCCCACCGGGAGGACGCCGTGCTGAGCACCATGCAGGACGTACCGCTGACTGTCACCCGCATCCTGACGCACGGGATGACGATCCATGGGAAGTCTCAGGTCACGACCTGGACCGGCGAGCCCGAGCCGCAGCGGCGAAGCTTCGCCGAAGTGGGCCGTCGTGCCACACAGCTCGCCCACGCCCTGCGCGACGAGCTCGGTGTCGTCGGCGACCAGCGGGTGGCGACCCTCATGTGGAACAACGCGGAGCACATCGAGGCGTATCTCGCGATCCCCTCCATGGGCGCGGTGCTCCACACGCTCAACCTGCGGCTTCCCGCCGAGCAGTTGATCTGGATCGTCAAGCACGCGGATGACAAGGTCGTCTTCGTCAACGGCTCGCTGCTGCCGCTTCTTGCGCCGCTCCTCTCCCACCTGACGTCGATCGAGCATGTGGTGGTCGTGGGGCCCGGCGACCGTTCGGTGCTCGACGGAGCCGTACCGCAGGTGCACGACTACGAGGAGCTGATCGCCGGCCGCCCGACCAGCTACGACTGGCCCGAGCTGGACGAACGCCAGGCCGCCGCCATGTGCTACACCTCCGGCACCACCGGCGACCCCAAGGGCGTCGTCTACTCCCACCGTTCCATCTACCTGCACTCCATGCAGGTCAACATGGCAGAGTCGATGGGGCTGTCCGACAAGGACACCACGCTGGTGGTCGTCCCCCAGTTCCATGTCAACGCCTGGGGTCTTCCGCACGCGACGTTCATGACCGGCGTCAACATGCTCATGCCGGACCGCTTCCTGCAGCCCGCTCCGCTCGCCGACATGATCGAGCGTGAGAAGCCGACCCACGCCGCCGCCGTCCCCACCATCTGGCAGGGACTGCTTGCCGAGGTCACCGCCAACCCGCGCGATCTGACCTCGATGGCCCGCGTCACCATCGGCGGCGCGGCCTGCCCGCCCGCCCTGATGGAGGCGTACGACAAGCTGGGTGTCCGCCTCTGCCACGCCTGGGGCATGACGGAGACGTCGCCGCTCGGCACCATGGCCAACCCGCCCGCCGGTCTGACGGAGGAGCAGGAGTGGCCGTACCGGATCACCCAGGGCCGTTTCCCGGCCGGCGTCGAGGCGCGGCTGGTCGGCCCCGGCGGCGACCAGCTGCCCTGGGACGGCGAGTCGGCCGGTGAGCTGGAAGTGCGCGGACCCTGGATCGCAGGTGCGTACTACGGAGGTGCGGACGGCGAGGCACTGCGCCCCGAGGACAAGTTCAGCGACGACGGCTGGCTGAAGACCGGTGACGTCGGCGTCATCAGCGAGGACGGCTTCCTCACCCTCACCGACCGCGCCAAGGACGTCATCAAGTCCGGCGGGGAGTGGATTTCGAGCGTCGAGCTGGAAAATGCCCTGATGGCGCACCCGGATGTGGCCGAGGCCGCCGTCGTCGCCGTCCCGGACGAGAAGTGGGGTGAGCGTCCGCTCGCGACCGTGGTCCTCAAGGACGGCGCCACCGCCGACTACGTCACCTTGAAGGGGTTCCTCGCGGAGGCCGGCATAGCGAAGTGGCAGCTGCCGGAGCGCTGGACGCTCATTCCGTCGGTGCCGAAGACCAGCGTCGGCAAGTTCGACAAGAAGGTGATCCGCAAGCAGTACGCGGACGGCGAGCTGGAGATCACCCAGCTCTGATCGACGGGTCCGAGGGGTTCCTCACGGTCTGAGAGGGTCCGCCGGGCGCATCCGACGAGGGCGGTACGGAATCCCGTACCGCCCTCGTCGGATGCGCCCGGCGTCGGTCAGTTCGTGCCGATCTTCGCCAGCAGGTCGACGATGCGGGACTGCACCTCTTCGCTCGTCGAGCGTTCCGCCAGGAACAGCACGGTCTCGCCCGAGCTGAGCTTCGGCAGTTCCGCCCGGTTCATGTCGGCCGAGGTGTAGACGACCAGCGGGGTCCGGTTGAGCTGGCCGTTCGCGCGCAGCCAGTCGATGATCCCGGCCCGGCGGCGGCGTACCTGCATCAGGTCCATCACCACCAGGTTCGGCCGCATCCGGGTGGCCAGCGCGACAGCCTCGTCGTCGGTGGCGGCCCGCGCGACCTGCATGCCGCGGCGTTCCAGCGTCGCCGTCAGTGCCACCGCGATCTCCTCGTGCTCCTCGATCAGCAGCACCCGCGGCGGGTGCTGCTCGCTGTCGCGGGGAGCGAGCGCCTTGAGGAGTACAGCGGGGTCGGCACCGTACGCCGCTTCCCGCGACGCCTGCCCCAGACCGGCCGTCACCAGTACCGGAACCTCCGCGGCCACCGCCGCCTGGCGCAGCGACTGCAGGGCCGTACGCGTGATGGGGCCGGTCAGCGGGTCCACGAAGAGTGCGGCGGGGAATGCCGCGATCTGGGCGTCCACCTCCTCGCGGGAGTGCACGATCACCGGCCGGTAGCCGCGGTCGCCCAGCGCCTGCTGGGTGGAGACGTCGGGCGCGGGCCAGACGAGGAGCCGACGCGGGTTGTCCAGCGGCTCCGGGGGCAGCTCGTCGTCGACCGGTTGCGGCGACGGACGGTTGGCGACCTCCACCGCGCCTCCCGGACCGTCCAGCGGCTCCGGACCTTCGGCGCCCTCGTCGGGTGCCCCGATCGCGTATGCGCGCCCCTCGGCCGCAGGGGCGGACAGCAGTTGCCCGGAGGTGCTGGTGGTGGGAGCGGCAGCGGGCTGCGCAGTAGCCGCCGGCGCGGCACCGGGCTGCGCGGCGGCCGGATGCGGCACGGCGGGCTGTGCGGTGCGCTCGGCCTCGGGCGGGGCGGCGAGCTTACGGCGCCGGCCGGCGCCGCCGAGCGTCTGGTTCTGCTGATGGGCGAGGTGCTGGACGAACGGCACGCCCTGCCCGAGCGTCCGCACGCTGAACGCGCGCCCCTGCGTCGAGTCGGCCGACGCGGAGGCGGGCATGGGGGCCTCGGCCGGCAGCGGCTGGCGCCGTGCATCCGGTACGGACTCGGCTGCGGGAGCGGGCACGGGCGCAGGTACGGGCGCGGTGTCTCGCGGGCGGCTCTCTGCCACACCGGCGGGGTCGGTGGTGCCGGTGGTGTGGGTGGTGTGACCCGCTCCGGCCCAGTCCGGGCCGTCACCGGGGGGTGTGAGGGAGGCCTGCCCCTGTCCCGAGGTGCCGTTCTCCGCCCAGCCCCCTGGCTGCGCGGGCAGCCCGGGCTGCGTCGGCTGCTGCAGGGGCTCCGGCTGATCCGGCTGCTGCGGCGCGCCGGCCTGACGGGCCCGGCGGCGGCCGCTCGGCGTGGGGTGTGCCTGCGGTGGCGTGTGCTCGTCGTGCGGGGCCCGCACGGTGTCATGGCGTCCGGGCAGCGAGGGGTCCGCCTCACCGGCCGTGGGCGGGATCCGGTCGGCCTCGGCCGGCGGGAGCGCGAACGCGGTCCGCGGCCCCGCCGACTCGGCCGGAACGGACCGGTCCTGCGCGGTCCCGAGCGCCCGCCGGGCCCGACGCCCGGTCGGCTGCTGGGCCTGACCCTGCTGCGGTCCGCCCTCACTCTGCCCCTGGCCGGCGGCAGGAGCGACTGCCGGGAGGGCCAGCTGATTCTCGTTGCTCTGACGAGTCCGGTGCCCGCCCGCAGACGCCGGCATCGGCATCTCGGCCGGAACACCCTGCGGCGGCACGGTCTGCCCGCGCTGCGGACGGCCGCCACCGCCCTGTGCGCCCTCGGCCGCCGTCACCACGGAGCCCTCGGACGGGGCCGCGACACCGGGCAGAGCCAACGCCTGCCCGGGCCCCTGCCCCGGCTGCGGAGACTGGGTGGACTGTGCGGGCAGCGACGACTGCGCGGCCGCCTCGGCCGGGCTGGGCCTCCCCCGCCTGCGGCCGGATCCCTCGCCCTGCTGCTGGGCGGGGACGAGCCCCTGAGGCGACTGCGGACCCTGCTGGACCTGCTGAGCCGGCTCCTCCTGTGTCACCGCTTCACGCCGCGCCCGGCGCCGTCCGGTCGGCTCCACCGCCCCAGGGCCGGCCTCCGGTCCGGCTTCCGCCGCACCCACCGGGCTCTCCAGGAAGGCATCCGTCGACGCCCTGCGGGCCCTGCGCCGCCCGCCGGGCGGTGTGCCCGGCTGCTCCTGAACGGCACCGGCCCCGGCAACACCACCGACCGTCGCCTCCACCGGTGCCTGCACGACGGGCGGCTCCGGCGGCGTCACGGTGCCCGACCCCGCGCCCAGCGGCACCTCCAGTACATACGCGCTGCCGCTCATTCCCGGCATCTCGTGCGTCTGGAGGACACCGCCGTGCGCCCGCACGATTCCGCGCACGATCGGCTCGTGCACCGGGTCTCCCCCGGCGAACGGTCCGCGCACCTCGATCCGGACGACCTCACCGCGCTGCGCCGCCGCCACGACCACCGTCGAGTCGACATAGCCGCCGCCCGGCACCACACGTGCCTTGCCGGTCGAGTCCACCCCGGCGACATCCGCGACCAGATGCGCGAGCGCAGTCACCAGTCGGCCCGCGTCGACCTCGGCCTCGATCGGCGGCGCGTGCACCGCGAACTGGGCCCGGCCGGGGCCGATCAGCTCGACGGCGGCGTCGATACCGGCCGTCACGACGCCGTCGAGCAGCACGGTCTCCTTGATCAGCTGCTCCGCACCGCTGTCCAGCCGCTGGAAGCCCAGCACGTTGTCGACGAGCGTCGTCATGCGGGCATAGCCGGCGGCCAGGTGGTGCAGGATCTGGTTGGCCTCGGGCCACAGCTGGCCCGCCGGGTCGGCGGCGAGCTTGAAGAGCTCGCCGCGCAGCTCCTCCAGCGGGCCGCGCAGCGACTCGCCGAGTACGGCGGTCAGCTGGTGGTGCCGGGCGGTCAGGTCCGTGATCCGTTCGGCCTGCTCCTCCAGCTCTGCCGAGTACCGCTCGGTCCGGTCGGCCAGCTCGGTAGCGTGCTGTTCGGTGAGCTCGGAGACTTCGGCGGTGTGCTGTTCGGTGAGCTCGGTGACCTCGGTGGCGTGGCTCCCGGTCAGCTCGGTGAGCTGAGCAGTGTGCTGCTTGGTGAGTTCCTCGTACGGCCTGCGGTCGGTGAACGTCATCACCGCGCCGACCAGCTGCTCCCCGTCGCGGACGGGCGCGGTCGTCAGGTCGACCGGCACCGGTGCACCGCTCTTGGACCACAGGACCTGCCCGCGCACCCGGTGCTTGCGCCCGGACTTGAGCGTGTCGGCGAGCGGTGACTCCTCGTACGGGAACGGCTCGCCCTCCGCACGCGAGTGCAGGATGAGCGGGTGCAGCTCCTGGCCGCCCAGGTCGCTGGCACGGAATCCGAGGATCTGCGCGGCGGCGGGGTTGACCAGAACGACCCGGCCGTCCGTGTCCGTACCGACGACACCCTCGGCCGCGGCCCGCAGGATCATCTCGGTCTGCCGCTGCGAACGGGCCAGCTCGGCCTCGGTGTCGACGGTGCCCGAAAGATCCCGTACGACGAGCATCAGCAGCTCGTCACCCGTGTAGCTGCCGGTGTAGCCGGCCTGGAAGTCGTTGTACGCGGCCTGCCCGTCCTCCAGGCTGGCGCTGGTGACCTCGACCGGGTACTCGGTGCCGTCGGTCCGCCGCGCGGTCATCCGCGTCGGTTTCGTACGGCCCCGCTCGTCCGCGGCCTCGGGCCTGCGCATCGACCCCGGAATCAGCTTGGAGTCGAACTCCGGAAGCAGATCGAGCAGTCCACGACCGACGAGCGCGGTGCCCGGAGTCTCGAACATTTCGAGGGCGATGGTGTTGGCGTTGACGACCGTGCCGTTGCAATTGACGAGCAACAGCCCGTCCGGAAGGGCATCGAGTATGGCTGCGAGGCGAGCAGCGCCTCGGGATGGCCTGCTGCTCACGACGACGCTTCCTCCCTGATTACCGCACCTTGCCGACAGCGGGCCCCATCTTGCCCCTCGGGCCGCAGGCTGTCACTGGAGGAGTCTAAAGGCAGGGGAGGGGCATCCGACGGCGGATGAGGGGGAGCTCTCACCAAGGTTCTGTGCATACGGTGTACGACTCCTGCTCTGTGCGAGTCCTGTGAAGCTCCCGGCACGGGTTCTGCGACGAGCTCGGCCGCCCTGGTCAGCGGACGTTGGGGAGCACCGGACGGAGCGTGTTCCAGCGGGCGATCTCGCAACCGTCGGTCCGGTCGAAGGACGCGTCGACGTGCTGCCCCTGCCAGGTCCCGGTGACCCGGGCCGTGGCCGAGCCGCCGAACTGCTGGGTGCACATGGCGTCCGCGGGCACCGGACGGAAGGGGTCCGTGCCGCCCTCCCTGTCCGTGGGCTGCGCGAGCTCCGCCAGCCGGTCGCAGGCCTGCTGCGCCACCGGATGGGTGCCGCCGGCCGGGAGGCACCGCAGTTCGTACACGCCGTCGGCCTCCCGGTCGCCGGAGTCCGAGACCGTCACCGTCAGCCGGGTCTTCCCGGTGCCGTCGTCACCCTGGAGCGCCGACGGCAGCGGCAGCGGAAGGGACAGCAGCGGCAGAGGGCCGGTTGCGGCGGTCGCGGCGGTCGCGGCCGGTGCGGCAGCCGACAGTACGGCGAAGGACGCGACAGCGGTGAGAGCGAGGCGGCGCAGCATACGGAGCTCCTGTGGGACGCGGAAGAACGGCGGAGGCGGTACCCCCGTCTTCACTAACGCTCCGCACGCCGCGGCGTTGCGCAACCCGGACGCTTTGCTCTCGTGGCCGACTGCCTAGTACCGTAGGCGGCGATTGGAGAGACAGCGCTCAGCTGTGTCATCATCTGCACGCACCACTCGCGCTCGCGCGAAGTGTGCTGGAGGCGTCGCCTAGTCCGGTCTATGGCGCCGCACTGCTAATGCGGTTTGGGTCTTAAAGCCCATCGAGGGTTCAAATCCCTCCGCCTCCGCTTGATCGCTGAAGCCCCGAGCCACTGGCCGGGGCTTCAGTCGTATCCGGACGCGGAACGTGCTCGCGGCAGCGCGGGGCGAGGTGACCGAATGAGGCGCCACAGGGCGTTTTCGCAGGTCAGAGGTGGTGTGGGTAATGGATTTCGCGTGACGGCGCGGGTCATGTAATGTTGTTCCCGCAACGCCGACCAGGCAGAAAAGCCCGGAACGCCAAGCACTCGTAGCTTAACGGATAGAGCATCTGACTACGGATCAGAAGGTTGCAGGTTCGAATCCTGCCGAGTGCACACAGCTGAGAGGCCCCCCGGATAAGTCCGGGGGGCCTCTTGCGTGCCTGTGTCCGGACTCGCCGTTCCCCCTGTCCGCACTTGGCTGGTCGTCCTTCCGTTCGCGACCTGTTCATGAGGATCTCCGCCCCGGCCCGGAGCCTCGTTACGATCGCACGCATGAGCTGGCACTGCACCGGGTTGCGATGGCCCCAGGAAGGGCCGGTCCTGGGGTGGCAGAAGGGCGGGGCGACGGATCGGGCGAGGCGTGAGGCCGGTTCGACGCGGGTGAGTGTCCTTGTGTACGGGAAGGAACTCGGGTTCCGCGCCGGCGGTGAGCGGCACTGTGTGGGCGCTCGGGGGAATGCATGTCCGCTGGGGGCCATGGTGTCCGGGCGGAGTACGGGGGCGCGGTGCCCGGAGTGCGCGCGGCTGGACCGGGCGCACTCGGTGGCCGCCGACACGATTGCCGACGACCCGCGGACGTACCGCGTTTACCTCGCGTGGTTCGGGCCCTCCATGGTGAAGGTCGGGATCACCGCCGAGGAGCGGGGTGCGGCGCGGCTGAGGGAGCAGGGGGCCGTGGTCTACAGCTGGCTGGGGCGCGGGCCGCTGATGGCGGCGCGGCGTACCGAGGAGCTGCTGCGGTCGGCGCTGGGGGTGCCGGACCGGATCCCGTACGCGCGCAAGCGTGCGGTGCGGGCCGCGCTGCCCGGGGCGGCGGAACGGGTCGCGGAGGTCGAGGGGTTGTACGGGCGGGCGGCTGCGCTGGAGCGGGAGGGGGCCGGGTGGCCGCAGTCGCTGGAGCGGCTGCCGTTCGAGCCCGTCGACCACACGGGGTTGTTCGGGCTCGACGGCCCGGTCGAAGTGGCGCGGGTGGTGACCGAGTTGATGGACGGCGGGGTGGTCGCGGGGCGGCTGGTCGCGGCCGCCGGGCCCGATCTGCATCTGGCGGCCGCGGACGGGGTGGTCGTGCTGGACACCCGGCTGATGACCGGATGGGAGCTGGTCGGGGCCGATGCGCGGTCGGGGGTGACGGCGCCGGTGATCGATATCGGGGGCGGCGGCGTACAGGACGGGCTCTTCTGAGATCGTCGGTGATCAGGTCGGGACAGGACGGGTCGGGGCGGACGGGGAGTGCGCGGTGAGTGGCGGCAGCGATGAGGTGGTGCGGTTCTGGGAACGGCTCGGGCTGCCGGGACTGATCGATGTCCATACGCATTTCATGCCGGAGCAGGTGCTCCGCAAGGTGTGGGCGTACTTCGACTCCGCCGGTCCGCTGACCGGGATGGAGTGGCCGATCGCCTACCGGCACGACGAGGACGAACGGCTGGCGCTGCTCCGGTCCTTCGGCGTGCGGCGGTTCACCTCGATGCTCTATCCGCACAAGGCGGGGATGGCGGCCTGGCTGAACGGCTGGGCGGCCGACTTCGCGCGGTGGGTGCCCGACTGTCTGCACACCGCGACCTTCTTTCCCGAGGAGGGCGTGGAGCGTTACGTCCGCGAGGCGGTCGAGGCGGGGGCGCGCATCTTCAAGTCGCATATTCAGGTGGGGGCGTACGACGCGAACGATCCACTGCTCGAACCGGTCTGGGGGCTGCTGGCGGAGGCCGCGGTCCCGGTCGTGATGCACTGCGGGTCCGGTCCCGCGCCCGGCAAGTACACCGGACCCGAGCCGGTCGGCCGGCTGCTCGCCCGGCATCCGCGGCTGCGGCTGGTGGTGGCGCACATGGGGATGCCCGAGTACGCGGAGTTCCTGGCGCTGGCGGAGGCGTACCCCGAGGTGCGGCTCGATACGACGATGGCGTTCACGGACTTCTCGGAGGAACTCACGCCGTTCCCGGTGGCGGAGCGGGGACGGCTCGCAGACCTCGGGGACCGGATCCTGCTGGGGACGGACTTCCCGAACATTCCGTACCCGTACGTGCACCAGCTGCATGCCCTGGAGCGGTTGGAGTTGGGGGACGACTGGTTGCGGGCGGTCTGCTACGGGAACGCGCACGCGATGTTCGACCGGCGCTGAGCCCGCGCTTCCCGGTTTCTCAGGGAATTCACAGGATCGGGAAAGAACCCTCTCAGAGGCGTCTCACAGGGTTGCGGCATGACGACGACCACGCCCCAGGGGCGTACCGAACTGCTGAGGCCGGACCGCAATCCCGTCCGTGTGCTGGTCGTGGACGACGAGGCGCCGCTCGCCGAGCTGCTGTCCATGGCCCTGCGCTACGAGGGCTGGGAGGTGCGCAGCGCCGGGGACGGTGCGAGTGCCGTCCGCATGGCGCGCGACTTCCGGCCCGATGCGGTGATCCTCGATGTGATGCTGCCCGACACCGACGGGCTCTCGGTGCTCGGCAAGCTTCGCCGGGACCTCTCCGAAGTCCCCGTGCTGTTCCTGACCGCACGCGACTCGGTGGAGGACCGGATCGCCGGACTCACGGCGGGCGGCGACGACTATGTGACGAAGCCGTTCAGCCTGGAGGAGGTCGTGGCGCGGCTGCGCGGGCTGATCCGGCGGTCCGGGACGGCGACGGTGCGGAGTGAGTCGACGCTCGTCGTCGGTGACCTGGTGCTCGACGAGGACAGCCATGAGGTGAGCCGGGGGACGACCTCCATCCACCTCACGGCGACCGAGTTCGAGCTGCTGCGCTTCCTGATGCGCAATCCGCGACGGGTGCTGAGCAAGGCGCAGATCCTGGACCGGGTGTGGAACTACGACTTCGGCGGGCAGGCGAACGTCGTCGAGCTGTACATCTCGTATCTGCGCAAGAAGATCGACGCCGGACGGGCGCCGATGATCCACACCCGGCGCGGAGCCGGATATCTCATCAAGCCCGGTGAGTAGCCCGGTGAGTAGCCCGGTGAGCCGTCGGGCGCGGAGGCGGGGAGAGCGGTGGGGAAGAGGGCCGTGGACACTGCGGACCCGGCTGGTGGTGTCCGCGGTGACGCTGATCGCCGTGGTGGCCGCGGTGATCGGCTCGGTCACCACCATCGCCTTCCACAGCTACATGTACGGCAAGCTCGACGACCAGCTGCGTTCCATCGCCATGCGGGCCTCGAAGCCGCCGCCGGGCGGCGGCGCGGGTGGCCGGCCACTGCTCGCCGACGGCCCGGAGGACGATCCGCTGGCGTTCATAGACGCCCGCGGGCAGCCTTTCGGCACGCTCGGTGCGGTGTCCGTGGACGGCTCGATCACTGTGTCGAGCGTGGTCCAGGAGAACTCCGCCGCACTCGAGCAGAGCGCAGCGGCCGGTGAGAGGCCGTTGAAGGGGGCGGAGGAGAAGGCCCTGGAGGCGGCGGACATCGAGGTCGGGGAGGGGGCGCGGAGCGTTGATCTTCCCGGGCTCGGCTCGTACCGGGTGAAGGCCGTCGAGGGGGCGGACGGGACGACGACCGTCCTCGTCGGCATCCCCGCCGCCGAGGTGCGAGGCGCCCTCACCACTCTGATCCTCGTCGAGGTCTGTGTCACCGGGGCCGGGCTGATCGCCGCCGGAATCGCCGGGGCCGCCATGGTCGGGGTCGCGCTGCGGCCGCTGCGCCGGGTCGCCGCGACCGCCACCCGGGTCTCCGAACTCCAGTTGCACAGCGGTGAGGTGGCACCCCTGGAGCGGGTGCCGGCGGCCGAGGCGGATCCGCGGACCGAGGTCGGACAGGTGGGCGCGGCGCTCAACCGGATGCTGGGCCACGTCGGTTCGGCGCTGGCGGTGCGCCAGGAGAGCGAGATGCGGGTACGGCAGTTCGTCGCGGACGCCAGCCATGAGCTGCGGACACCGCTGGCCTCGATCCGCGGATACGCCGAACTGACCCGGCGCGGACGCGAGGAGACCGGTCCCGACACCCGGCACGCGCTGGGGCGGATCGAGTCCGAGGCGGAGCGGATGACGGGCATGGTGGAGGATCTGCTGCTCCTGGCCCGCCTCGATGCCGGGCGCCCGCTCTCGTACGAGAGCACTGATCTGTCACCGATCGTCGTCGACGCGGTGAGCGATGCCCGCGCGGCCGGGCAGCGGGGTCACCACTGGCGGCTGGAGCTGCCCGACGAACCCGCGACTGTGCACGCCGATCCGACCAGGCTCCACCAGGTGCTGGTCAATCTGCTGGCCAATGCCCGTACGCACACCCCGCCCGGCACCACCGTCACCGCGCGCGTACGGGCCGGGGCAGCTCATCCGTGGGTGACGCTGGAGGTGCAGGACGACGGGCCGGGAATCCCGGCGCAGCTGCTGCCACATGTCTTCGAACGGTTCGCGCGCGGCGACGCGTCGCGCTCGCGCAGCGCGGGTTCCACCGGGCTCGGCCTGGCCATCGTGCAGGCTGTCGTCACCGCGCACGGCGGCCGGGTGGAGGTGCGGTCGGAGCCGGGGTGCACGGTCTTCGCCGTCCATCTGCCTGCGGTTCTGCCTGCTGTTGCGCCGGTCCGTGCCGACTCACAGCACAACCACAGGTCCATCACACCGGTGTGACAGCGGGGTTGGCGACTGTCGATGACATGCGAACCGACTCTTCCTGGAGCACCTTGCCGGCCCGGGAGCATCTCCTGGCCGGAGCGGTCGACTCGGCAGATGCCCCCGTCCTCGATGTGGTGGTACCCGTCTACAACGAGGAGAAGGACCTCGAAACCTGTGTGCTGCGCCTGCACGACCATCTGGTGCGCACTTTCCCGTACGCCTTCCGGATCACCGTCGCCGACAACGCGAGCACCGACCGCACGCCCCAGGTGGCGGCCCGGCTGGCGGCGATCCTCCCGCGGTGCCGCTCGTACCGGCTGGAGGAGAAGGGGCGCGGACGTGCGCTGCGTACCGTCTGGTCGCAGTCGGACGCCCCGGTCCTCGCCTACATGGACGTCGATCTCTCCACCGACCTCAACGCTCTGCTGCCGCTCGTCGCACCGCTGATCTCCGGGCATTCGGACCTGGCCATCGGATCGCGCCTGGCCCGCAGTTCGCGTGTCGTGCGGGGATCGAAGCGGGAGTTCATCTCGCGGGCCTACAACCTCATTCTCCGGTCGTCGCTGGCCGCGCGGTTCAGCGACGCGCAGTGCGGGTTCAAGGCCATTCGGCGGGACGTCGCGCAGCGCCTGCTGCCGATGGTCGAGGACACCGGCTGGTTCTTCGACACCGAGATGCTGGTCCTCGCAGAGCGCGCCGGGCTGCGCATCCATGAGGTTCCGGTGGACTGGGTCGACGACCCCGACTCCACGGTCCACATCGTGCGGACGGCTACCGAGGACCTGAAAGGTGTGTGGCGGGTGGGCCGGGCACTGGCCGTCGGGGCACTGCCGCTGGACCGTCTCGCCCGGCCCTTCGGGGACGATCCGCGCGACCGCGGACTGAGCGGGGTGCCGGGCGGCCTGGCCCGGCAGCTGGTCGGGTTCTGCGTCGTGGGCGCGCTCTCCACCCTCTTCTATCTCGCCCTGTACTCGCTCTTCCGACTGGGCGCCGGCCCGCAGATCGCCAACGGCGGCGCGCTGCTGGTGTCGGCCGTCGCCAATACGGCAGCCAACCGGAGACTCACCTTCGGCGTACGCGGCCGGAGCGGCGCGGTACGCCACCAGGCGCAGGGCCTCGTCGTCTTCGCCGTCGGCCTCGCGCTGACCAGCGGCTCGCTCGCAGCGCTGGGCGCGGCCACCGGCTCGCCCTCGCACGGCACGGAACTCGCCGTGCTGATCGCGGCCAACCTCGCAGCGACGGTGCTGCGGTTCCTGCTGTTGCGCGCCTGGGTCTTCCCGGACCGGGCCCCCGCGGCCGGCCGCGCCGACGACACTCACCACGAACTGGGGAACGTCCGATGACCACCCTGCACCCCACCGACCGATTTCCGGCACCGCCGACCACGGCCGCACCGGCTGCGGACGAGCCGCTCCTGCGACGCGTACGGAAGGGCAGGCCCGAGGACCCGCGCTGGGCACGGCCCGCCTTCCTCGCCCTGCTGCTGGCCATTGCGCTGGCGTACCTGTGGAATCTCAGCGCCTCCGGCTACGCCAACTCCTTCTACTCCGCCGCCGTGCAGGCCGGCAGCCAGAGCTGGAAGGCGTTCTTCTTCGGCTCACTGGACGCGGCGAACGCCATCACCGTCGACAAGCCCCCGGCCACGCTCTGGCCGATGGCCCTGTCGGTGCGGATCTTCGGCCTCAGCTCATGGGCGATCCTCGCTCCGCAGGTGTTGATGGGGGTGGCGACGGCCGGGGTGCTGTACGCGGCGGTGCGCCGCCGGTTCGGCGCGGCTGCCGGACTGATCACGATGGCGGTGTTCGCGCTCACGCCCGTGGCCGCGCTGATGTTCCGCTTCAACAACCCGGACGCCCTGCTCGCGCTGCTGATGACCGTGACCGTCTACTGCGTGCTGCGCGCGCTGGAGAACGGCCGGACGAAGTGGCTGGTCTGGGCCGGGGTCGCGGTCGGTCTCGCTTTCCTGTCGAAGACCCTGCAGGCGTTCCTGATCCTGCCGCCGCTGGCCGTGCTGTACGCGGTGTGCGCGCCGACGACGGTACGGAAGCGGTTCGGCCAACTCGGGCTGTCGGCGCTCGCGATGGTGGTCGCGGGCGGCTGGTGGGTGGCGATCGTCGAACTCTGGCCTGCCTCCTCCCGCCCGTACATCGGCGGTTCACAGAACAACTCCTTCCTGGAACTGACCTTCGGCTACAACGGGCTCGGCCGGATCAGCGGCGACGAGACCGGCAGCGTCGGAGGTGGCGGTGGCGGTGGCGGTGGCCAGTCCGGCGGCCAGTGGGGCGAGACCGGCATCGGGCGGATGTTCAACTCCGAGATCGGCAGCCAGATCTCCTGGCTGCTGCCCGCCGCGCTGATCCTGTTCATCGCGGGCATCTGGATCACCTGGAAGGCGAAGCGGACGGACACCGCCCGCGCGGCCTTCCTC
Organism: Streptomyces sp. NBC_01717; assembly: GCF_036248255.1. NCBI lineage: Bacteria > Bacillati > Actinomycetota > Actinomycetes > Kitasatosporales > Streptomycetaceae > Streptomyces > Streptomyces sp. NBC_01717. Next base: position 4,911,765 of record NZ_CP109178.1, read on the forward strand.
GCCTGGGGCGGCTCGCTGCTGATGACCGCGGTCGTCTTCAGCTTCATGGCCGGCATCTTCCATCAGTACTACACGGTCGCCCTGGCCCCCTACATCGCGGCGCTCGTCGGCATGGGCGTCACGGTGCTGTGGGAGGAGCGGGCCAAGTGGGCGGCGAGCGGAGTGCTCGGCGCCACCGTCGCTGTCACCGCTCTGTGGTCGTACGTGCTGCTGGGGCGAACCCCGGACTACCTGCCGTGGCTGCGCTGGGCCGTCCTGATCGGCGGTCTCGTGGGCGCGGCGGGTCTGCTGCTCGCGGCCCGGGCCGGGCGCCGGCTGGCGTTCGCCGCGGTGGTGATCGGTTTCGTCGCATCACTGGCGGGGCCGACGGCGTACACCCTGAGCACGCTGAACACCGGGCACCAGGGCTCGATCGTCACGGCCGGCCCGTCGGGCGCCAGCACGATGGGCGGTGGCGGCCGGGGCGGTCCCGGGGGTGGTGGCGGAATGCAGCCTCCGGGCCCGAACAGTCGGAACGGCCAGGCCAATCAGCAGGGCGGCGCCACGGGCCGGCCGCCGACCGGCGGCCAGGGCGGCTTTCCGGGCGGCGGCCGGCAGGGCCAGGCCCAGGGCAATCAGCAGAACGGCATGCCGGGCGGCGGCCCTGGCGGCATGGCCGAAGGCGGTATGGGCGGAGGCGGCGGCATGGGCGGTCTGCTGAACGGCTCGTCGGTCAGCTCACAGGCCAAGAAGCTCCTGGAGAAGAACGCCGACGCCTACACCTGGGCAGCCGCGGCCATCGGCTCGCAGAACGCCGCCAGTTACCAGCTCGCCACCGGCGACCCGGTGATGGCGATCGGCGGCTTCAACGGCAGTGACCCGTCCCCGACGCTCGCCCAGTTCAAGCAGTACGTCGAGGACGGAAGGATCCACTACTTCATCTCGAGCGGCACGGGCGGGATGGGCGGCGACAGCGGCACCTCGTCCAAGATCAGCTCGTGGGTCGAGGACACCTTCGAGAAGGTCACTGCCGGCAGTTCGACCTTCTACGACCTGACGCGGCCCAAGAGCTGATCCGAACCGGCCGTCAGCGTCGGAGCAGCAGATCGGCGACAACCGGGCGGTGGTCCGAGGCGAGTGTCTCGGCCACCGCCGCGTCGCGTACCCGTACGCCGTCCTTGGACACGGCCACGAAGTCGATCCGCTTCACGGGGTTCAGCGCGGGGTAGGTCGGCGCGCCCGGGTCGGCATCGGCCAGCTCCTCCCAGAGCGGGGCCAGTTCCGGGGCACCCGGCTCCGCGTTGAAGTCGCCGAGCAGTACCTTCCGCCCCTCGTCCTCCGCCATGACGCGCCGGGTGTCGGCGACCTGCGCGATCCGTACGGACGGGTCGCCGCGGTAGTCGAGGTGCGTCACATATACATGCACGGGCATCCCCTTCACCCGTACGACCACCTCGCCGAAGCCGGGCGCGGGCGCCGGCACGGGGTCGGGGTCCTGGGTGGAGAGCCGGGTGATCTCGTGGTTCTCGGCGCTCACGATCCGGTACCTGGACAGCACCGCGACGCCGAACTCACGCCGTGGCGCCCCCGGTGTCGTGGGATCGAGGCTGTATATCGGGGCGAACGACACCCGCATGTGCAGCCGCTCGGCCAGCTCGCCCGCGACATCCCGCCACTGGCTGCGGGTGTCCCAGTGGACGTCCACTTCCTGAAGCCCGATCACATCGGCGTCCAGTGCGCGCAGTTCCGCCGCCTGCCGGTCCAGATCGAAGACGTTGTCCATGCCGGCGCCCGCATGGATGTTGTACGTGGCGACGCGCAGCGGCACCGGATGGCCGTGCCCGGCAGCTCCGGCGGGCGGGACGGCGGCCACCCCCAACAGGCCCGCAGCGATCAGGACTTCCGCCGTACGGCGACGCAGTGACATGCCACTCCCGGTGCTAGTCGGCTCCCTCTCGGATCAGCGCCGAGCACCGTACCGCGCGAAAGTTGCTTGTACACCGTACGCAGGTTGCTTTACGGTGTACAACGATTCTCCCGTACACCGTATAAGAACTCCAGGAGCTCAAGGAGCCCGCATGACGGCGACCGAAGCCGCCCAGAACCGGCTCACGTCCCCAGGCCACCCGCAGCGCTGGATGATCCTCGGCGTCATCTGCCTCGCCCAGCTCACCGTGCTGCTCGACAACACGGTCCTCAACGTCGCGATCCCCTCCCTCACCCGGGAGCTGGACGCGTCCACCGCCGATGTGCAGTGGATGATCAACGCCTACTCGCTCGTCCAGTCGGGTCTGCTGCTCACCGCCGGCAGCTCCGCCGATCGCTACGGCCGCAAGAAGATGCTGCTCGCGGGCCTCGCCCTGTTCGGAATCGGTTCTCTGGTGGCGGGGCTCGCCCAGTCGTCCGCGCAACTGATCGCCGCCCGTGCGGGCATGGGCATCGGCGGGGCGCTGCTGATCACCACGACCCTGGCCGTCGTAGTCCAGATCTTCGACGACGCCGAACGCGTGAAGGCGATCGGTATCTGGTCCACCGTCAACTCGCTCGGTTTCGCCGTCGGGCCGCTGATCGGCGGGGTCATGCTCGACCACTTCTGGTGGGGCGCGATCTTCCTGGTCAACATTCCGGTCGCGATCCTCGGCCTGGTCGCCGTGGTCCGGCTCGTTCCCGAGTCCAAGAACCCGCGCGGCGACCGTCCCGACCTGCTCGGGGCGCTGCTCTCCACCGTCGGTATGGCCGCTGTCGTGTACGCGATCATCTCCGGCCCGGAACACGGCTGGACCTCGGGCCAGGTCCTGCTCACGGCCTTCACCGGGGTCGCCGTCCTCACCGGCTTCGTGCTGTGGGAGCTGCACATCCCGTACCCGATGCTGGACATGCACTTCTTCCGGAACCAGAAGTTCATCGGGGCGGTCGCGGGCGCGATCCTGGTGGCGTTCGGGATGGGGGGCTCGCTGTTCCTGCTCACCCAGCAGCTCCAGTTCGTCCTTGGCTACGAGCCGCTGGAGGCGGGCCTGCGTACGGCTCCGCTGGCGCTGAGCGTCGTCGCGCTCAACCTCACGGGGCTGGGCGCCAGGCTGGTGCCCAGGCCGGGCACGCCCGCCACCATCGCCACCGGGATGAGTCTGCTGGCCGCGGGTCTCGCCGCGATCGCCCTGTTCGGCGGCAACGGCTACGGCGGCATGCTGCTGGGCCTGGTCGTGATGGGCGCGGGAATCGCCCTTGCCATGCCCGCGATGGCCAACGCGATCATGAGTGCCATTCCGCCGGAGAAGGCGGGCGTGGGCGCCGGGGTCAACGGCACGCTGGCCGAATGCGGCAACGGGCTCGGGGTCGCGGTGCTCGGTGCGGTCCTGAACTCCCGGTTCGCCGCCCTCGTGCCGGCGGCGGTCGGCGCCGCCTCGCTGCCCGCCGCCGTCGCCGCGGCGACCGGAGACGGGGAGCGGCAGCGGATCACCGACGCCTTCGCCTCGGGGCTGGAGACGAGTCAGCTGGTCGGAGCGGTGGCGGTGCTGGCCGGCGGTCTGCTCGCCGCCGTACTCCTGCGGCGGGCGGAGCGGGCAGAATCGGCTCAGGCAGACTCGGCCGCGGCGGCGGCCTAGCATCAGGCGGGGCGTACCTAACCGTATGAATCCGGTTACTGCGCACACGGTACGGATCCGGTCCGTCCCGCCGGCAAGACGAGGAGAGTGCGCCATGGTGTCCGCGGCCGACCGTGTCAAAAACCGTGCCCGGACCAGCGTCTGGCTGGACCAGCGGACACCCTCGCGCCCCCGCAGGGCCGACCAGCCGGCCGGACTGGACCGCGAGAAGATCACCGCGGCAACGGTCCGGCTGCTGGACGCCGAGGGCCTCGCCAAATTCTCCATGCGCCGGCTCGCCGCCGAGCTGGACGTCACCGCGATGTCCCTCTACTGGTACGTCGAGACCAAGGACGACCTGCTGGAGCTGGCCCTGGACTCGGTCTACAGCGAGATCGCACCTCCCCGGGAGGAGACGCACTGGCACGACCGGCTGCGCGAACTGGCCACCACCTACCGGGAACTGCTGGTCCGGCACGCCTGGGTGTCGCCGCTCGCGGGTCACTTCCTCAACATCGGCCCGCACTCGATGCTGTTCTCGTACGCCGTCCAGGACGTGATCCGGGCGACGGGGCTGCCGCTGCGCAGGCAGACGGGAGCACTCTCCGCGGTCTTCCAGTTCGTCTACGGATTCGGCACCATCGAGGGCCACTTCGTGCAGCGCAGTGCGGAGGCGGGGCTCAGTCAGGACGAGTTCTTCCAGCAGGCGATGGGCACGATCCGGTCCCAGCCGCAACTCAGCCGGATCGTGGAGTCCTCGCAGGACCTGATGGACGCCCGCGGCGGCGACACGGTCGAGGAGATGCGGGAGCGGGACTTCACCTTCGCCCTGGACCTGCTGATCGCGGGCATCGAGGCGATGCGGGACCGCTGAGACCCTGCCCGTCCCGTACGACTCTCAGTACCCGCGCCTTACATCCACGGCCGTGTCCGGCACCCGCCCCTCCGCCATCGCCTCCCAGCACGCGGCGAAGTCGACGACGATGTCCTCGTCCGCCGTGATGCCCGCGGAGTGCGAGGTGATCACCGTGCGGGGCAGCTGCCAGCACCGGTCGCCGGGTCCGGCGGGCTCCTCGGGCAGTACGTCGAGCACCGCGCGTCCCACCGCACCGGTGTGCAGGGCGGCCTCCAGCGCTGGCATGTCCACTGTCGCGCCCCGGCCGACGTTGACGAACGTGGCTCCGCCCATGCCGGCGAAGCGGTCCGTCCCGAAGAAGCCGTCCGTCGCGGGGGTCAGCGGCAGCGTGGAGACCACCCACCGCGCCGAGGCGAGCGACTGTGCGTCGTCGTCCGCCCCGACGACCCGGTCGAAGCCCGCCGATGCCGTACGCGCCGCGCGCCCGACGCCCACGGTCCGGATGCCGCACGCCCGCAGCAGACCGGCGACGGCCGAGCCGATGCGACCGGTCCCGTAGATCACGGCGGTCTGCCCGGAGGCGAGTTCGGAAGGGATACGGCGCCACTCGGCCCGTTCGTGCTGGGCGGTGAACTCGGGGACGGACTGGCAGTCGGCGAGCACCCAGGCCAGTACGTACTGGGCGATCCGCTCACCCATTCGGCCCACCGTCCGGGTGAGCAGCGCCCCGGACGGCCACGGTCCGGCGCTGAGCAGGGCGTCCGTACCGGCGTTCACGCTGTGGAACCACACCAACGGTCCACCCCGAAGCGCATCCGGAAGCGTGGCCCCGACGCAGATGAAGGGTTCCTCCGGCGGTGTGCCGGAGAAACCCTGTTCCACCGGGCGGCCGGTGATCCGCTCCAGGCCGCGGACGACGGAGGCGCCGACGGTCGGCGCGGCCAGCAGCCGGGCCCGGGCGAGCAGGCCCGGCGCCGGAAGGTTCTCACTCATCCCGGAACAGCGGTCACTTGCCGGGCGCCAGGTGGGCGGGGAAACCGCCCGTGGCAATGGGCCCCCACCGCTCCGGAGTGATCCGGATGATCGACTTGCCCTGCTTCACCATCGCCGCCCGGTATTCGTCCCAGTCCGGATGCTCCCCCGAGATGTTCCGGAAGTACTCGACGAGCGGCTCGACCGAGTCGGGTGCATCGATCACCTCGGCCGAGCCGTCGATCTGCACCCACGCCCCGTCCCAGTCGTCCGACAGGACGATCACGCTGACGTGCTCGTCCCGCTTCGCGTTGCGGGCCTTGGCCCGTTCGGGGTACGTCGAGACGACGATCCGGCCCGAGTCGTCGACTCCACAGGTCAGCGGGGAGCCCTGGGGGCGGCCGTCGGACCGGGTGGTCAGCAGGATCGCCCGGTGCCGGGGCCGTACGAACGCCAGCAACTCATCGAGCTCCACGGCGGTGTTGGTCGCGATATTGGGTGCCATGCCCGCAGACTACGACGGCAGGGAGTCACCCTGCACGGCCTGGATGTCCAGCTCGACCCGGAGCGTCGTACCGATCGCCGAGATGCCGGCCTGGACCACCTGGTTGTAGTTCATGGCGAAGTCGTCGCGGCGCAGCTCGGCCGTGGCGCTGAACGCAGCGCGCGTCCCGCCCCACGGGTCGGGGCCGGTGCCGAGGTAGCTCAGGTTCAGGTCGATGTTTCGCGCGACACCGTGCATCGTCAGCTCGCCGTGCACGGTCCAGCGGTCGGGACCGGCCGGGGCCAGCCCGTGGGAGCGGTACGTGATCTCCGGGAACCGGTCCGAGTCGAGGAAGTCCGCGGACCGCAGGTGCTTGTCCCGCATGTCGTTGCCGGTGTCGATGCTGGCCGCGCTGATGATCGCGTCGACCCGGGACCGGTGGAGCTCCTCGGCGATCTCGATCCGGCCGCTGAACTCGGTGAACCGGCCGTGCACGCTGGAGATCCCCAGGTGCTGCGCGACCGCGCCCACCGAGGAGTGCGCCGGGTCCAGCGACCAGGCACCCGGCGGCGGCAGCTCCACGCCGCCCTGGCGGGCCAGCACCACCGTGCCGGCCTCGACCCGGCCGCTCGCCGTGACGAGGGCGGTCGACGCGGCCGGGGCGTACCCGACCGCGGTCACGATCACCGTGTACGCGCCGGCGGGCAGCAGAGCGTCCGTCCGGACCGCCCCGTCCTCGTCGGCCGCGGCTCGCAGCACCTGGGTGCCGGTCATGTCGGTCACCGTCACGACCGCGTGCTGGACGGCCCAGCCGTCCCGCGTCCGTACCTGTGCGCGAAGTCCCATCCCGTTTCTCTCCTTGTTCCATGACTCAATGAGTCGGGCCCCGGGGCGGGGACGGCAGGCCGTCCCCTGCCTGCCGTCCCCACCACCGGGGCCCATTTCCACCGGGGGCAGCCTCTCCGCTCGAAGCGCTGCCCACCAGGGGGCTGTGTTACTCGATCACTCGCCGGGGTGGGCGAGCTCGATGTGGTGGCCGTCGACCCCGCGACCGGCCACGGTCAGCGCGCCGGCCACCGGCGGGTAGCCGGTCGCGATGACCGAGTACTCGCCCGCGTCCAGGTCGGCGAAGGCGTACGCCCCGTCCTCCCCGGTCGTCGAGGTGGCGACCACATTGCCCGCCGCGTCGACCAGCGTGACGCGGGCGTCCGGCAGCGGCCGCAGCGCGGCACCGGCCCGCACGACACCCTGGACCAGCGCACCGGACTGCAGTGCGGCGTCGATCCGGGTGACCCCCTGGCCGCCGATCTCCACCGGCAGCGCCAGCGGACGGTACCCGGCAGCGTTCACCGCGACAGTCACCGCGCCGGGCACCAGCTCGGCGAAGGTGAATTCGCCGTTCTCGGTGGACTTGCCGGTGGCCAGCACATCGCCGCGCACATCGGTCACGATGACCATGGCGCCGTCGACCGGAGCGCCGCTCTCGGCGGCCCGCACGGTCCCGGCCAGGCCGCTCGTGCCGACGAGCAGGATGTCGTACGACAGCTGCTCGTCACCGACGACCACCGTGGACGCCTGCGGCTGGAAACCGTCGGCGGACGCGATCAGGACGTAGCTGCCGGAGCCCGGCGCCTGCACGCCGTAGCCGCCGTCGGCCTGGGCGACGGAGCGCCCCAGCTGCCGGCCGCCCAGCGAGATCAGCGTGACGGCGGCACCGGCCACGGGTACGCCCTCGGCGCCCCGCACCACACCGCGTACCGCCGTGCCCGGCGTGGTTGCCGCCGGAGCTTCGAGCGTGTCGACCGAGGTGACCCCGGCTGCGCCCTCGGCGACCAGCGCGGCGGCACCGGACGGGACCTCGGCGAGGACCGCGGCAGGAACCTCGGCCTCCGCCGGGGCGTCGTTCGCGGCGTTCGTCTTCAGCGCGACCTCCTTGATGAAGATCGTGATCAGGAAGGCGATCAGCGCGGCCGGAGCGGCGTACATGAAGACATCGCCGACACCGTGCCCGTAGGCGCTCTCCACGACCGTACGGAACGGTGCGGGCAGCTTGTCCAGGTCGGGGATGCCCCCGCCGCCGGTACCGCCGTGGCCCAGGGCCGCGCCCTTCGGACCGAGGTCCGCGAGGCCGTCCTTGACGTAGTGGGTGACGCGGTTCCCCAGGACGGCGCCCAGTGCCGAGACGCCGATCGCACCGCCGAGGGAACGGAAGAAGGTGACGACGGAGCTGGCCGAGCCGAGGTCGGACGGGGCGACCTGGTTCTGCGTGGCGAGCACCAGGTTCTGCATCATCATGCCGATGCCGAGACCCATCACGAACATGAAGATCGCGATGTGCCAGTACGTCGTGTCGTACCGGATCGTGCCGAGCGTCCCGAGCCCGGCGGTGACCAGGAAGCCACCGCTGACCAGCCAGGCCTTCCAGCGGCCGGTCTTGGTGATGATCTGGCCGGAGATGGTCGACGAGAGGAACAGACCCGTGATCATCGGGATCGTCATGACGCCGGACATCGTCGGCGACTTGCCGCGCGCCAGCTGGAAGTACTGGCTGAAGAAGACGGTGCCCGCGAACATCGCGATACCGACGAACAGCGAGGCGAGCGAGGCCAGTGTGATGGTGCGGTTACGGAAGAGGCGCAGCGGGATGATCGGCTCGCTGGCCCGGGACTCCGTGAAGACGAAGAGGGCGGCGAGCACCACGGAGCCGGCCAGCATCGCGGCGGTCTGCCAGGACATCCAGTTGTACTTGTCGCCCGCGAAGGTCACCCAGAGCAGCAGCAGCGAGACGGCGGCGCTGATGAAGAACGCACCCGTCCAGTCGACCTTGACCTCGCGCTTGACGACCGGGAGCTTCAGGGTCTTCTGGAGCACGATCAGTGCGATGACCGCGAACGGCACACCGACGTAGAAGCACCAGCGCCAGCCCATCCAGCTGGTGTCGGTGATGACACCGCCGAGCAGCGGGCCACCGACGGTGGCGACGGCGAAGACCGCGCCGAGGTAGCCGCTGTAGCGACCGCGCTCACGCGGGGCGATCATCGCGGCCATCACGATCTGGGCGAGGGCGGAGAGACCGCCGACGCCGATGCCCTGCACGACACGGCAGGCGATGAGCATGCCGCTGCTGGTCGACAGACCGGCCACGACCGAGCCCGCGACGTAGATGATCAGGGCTATCTGGACCAGCAGCTTCTTGCTGAACAGGTCGGAGAGCTTGCCCCACAGAGGCGTGGTGGCCGTCATCGCGAGCAGCGAGGCCGTGACGACCCAGGTGTACGCGGACTGACCGCCGCCGAGGTCCGAGATGATCTCGGGAAGAGCGTTGGAGACGACGGTCGACGACAGGATCGCTACAAACATGCCGAGCAGCAGCCCGGTCAGTGCTTCCATGATCTGCCGGTGTGTCATCGGCGCGCCGTCGGAGGAACTGATTCCCCCGTGCTTGGCGTGGCCGCCCCGCACACCGGTGGGTGTGGTCGTAGCCATTGAGTTCCTTGTCTTTGCTTCTGTTACACGGGTGTACGGGTGTACGAGTCGTCTTCGCTGTCGGCGGGCCGCAGACGGCACTCGTCGCTGTGCTTTCCGAGGGCGCACCCGCCGGAGCCGCGACGGGCGAAACTGTCGCGCAGCCGGGCCAGCAGCGTGTTGAGCTGTCCGACGTCGTCGTCGGACCATTCCTGAAGGTGATGGGCGAACATGTCTGTGACCCGCAGGTTCAGGTCGACGAGTACGTCGTCTCCCGCGGGGGTCAGCCGCAGGATGCGGGACCGTTTGTCCGCCGGGTCCGGAGACCGTTCTATCCAGCCGCGCTCGGCCACATGGGCGACATGTCGGCTGGTCACCGACATGTCGACGGCCATCAGCTCGGACAGTCTGCTGATCCGCATCTCGCCGTGCTGATCGAGGAGGGCCAGCACGGCGGCGCATCCGCCGGGACATTCAGCAGGCAGGGCGCGGTCGATTCCGCGTTTGACGGCTCCGATGGCGCTGAGCTGGCGGGCCAGTTCTTCGTACTGACGCCGTGCGGCCACGAGACCCTCCAGACTGCTCTCATACATCTTGTTGCTTAGGGCAACCATAAAACCTGTTGGTTGCTGCAGGCAAACGAAAACGGCCTTGCATAAGTAAAGGAACGCAAAAGGCTACGTAGGGACCGGGTCAAACGCCCAGCGTGCGCCCGGCGCACTTCGCGGCCGTGTGCATCGCGCCACAGCCCGCAGTGGTTCACGGGTTCTCCCTCTCCGGCGCGGGGCCTTCACCGACCCGGGGGTTGGGCCGTACCCCCGAGTTCGCTAGGGTCCTGGCCCATGGCACACAACCCCCATGCCCCCCAGGGCCCCGAGGGCAACTACGACCCGGCGGGCAGCACCCAGATGTTCCGCGCCTTCGTCGACGAGGGCGAGCCGCAGCGCCGGCAGCAGCCGGCCGCGTCGTCCGGACCGAGGACCGGGGTGATCGTCGCCGTCGTCGCGGTGGTTGTCATCCTCGGCGCGATCGCCTGGCTCGCGCTCGGCTGACCTGGCTGCGCTCTCTCCATCCGTCACTTCCAGACAGCGGTGACGTCCCGGGTCTCGATATGCATGCCCAGGGGCACCCGCCAGGCGTCCACACAGACCGTGTACGTCTTCTTCCGTGCCGCTCCCGCGTCGATCGGCGCGGGCAGCGGCGCTGTCGATTCGATGGTCGCCCAGTCGATTCCCAGCGCGCCGATGATGTGCGTGGCGAAGGTGGCCGTCCCCGAACGGACCGGTGAGCCACCGGAATTGCGGAACTCGACGGTCACCTTTTCGCACCAGCGGTCATCGGCCGCCGCCCGCTCGGGTGCGCTCAGCGTCAGCACGGCAGGTCCAGCGGATGCGGTGGACCCTGGTGCGGACGGGGTGGAGGGGCCCTGCGAGACGCTCCCCGCGGCGCCGGAGCCCGTGCCGCCGGGGCCGTCGGAGCTCCCTGTGCCGCTGCTGCTCGAACTGCTTGTGGAGCCCGCGGTGCCCCCGGTGGCGGCGCCGGACGAGCCGGGCGACTGCGCGCCGCCGCCCGCGCCGTTCCCTGTAGCGCCCGCCCCGCCCGAGGTGCCGCTCTGCGCGGAGGAGCCCGGCTTCGGCTCCGGGCCTCCGCCGGCGTCACCGCCTCCGCCTTCACTCCCGGCGCCGTCCAGCGGGATCAGCGTCACCTTCCCCGAGGGGGCCACCGCCCCCGTCGGCGCTTTCTCCGGCCCTGCACCCACCGCGCCGACCGCCACATAGCCGTCACCCCCGCCCGCCCCCGCGCCACAGGCGGCGAGCGCGCCGCCCAGGCACAGCACGGCCGCCGAGGCGGCGAACACTGTGCCCCGGCGGCCGGTCGAGCCCCACGTCTGACGTCGCATCGCGCCAGTGTGGCTGACGGTCCGTCAATTCGGAACCCTCGTGCCCCAGCGCGGCGTTCGGCGGCGCCCGGTCGCGGTCAGTCGGCAATGAGCCCTTCCCGAAGCTGGGCGAGCGTCCGGGTGAGCAGCCGCGAGACATGCATCTGCGAGATGCCGACCTCCTCGCCGATCTGCGACTGGGTCATGTTGGCGAAGAACCGCAGCATGATGATCTGACGCTCCCGGGGCGGGAGTTTGGCCAGCAGCGGCTTCAGCGACTCGCGGTACTCGACGCCCTCCAACGCCGAATCCTCGTAACCGAGCCGGTCCGCCAGGGAACCCTCGCCGCCGTCGTCCTCGGGAGAGGGCGAGTCCAGCGAGGACGCGGTGTACGCGTTGCCGACGGCCAGGCCGTCGACCACGTCCTCCTCGGAGACCCCGAGCGCCACCGCGAGCTCCGGCACGGTCGGCGAGCGGTCGAGCTTCTGGGCCAGCTCGTCGCTGGTCTTGGTCAGCGCCAGCCGCAGCTCCTGGAGGCGGCGCGGCACCCGCACCGACCAGGAGGTGTCGCGGAAGAAGCGCTTGATCTCGCCGACGACGGTGGGCATCGCGAACGTCGGGAACTCCACGCCCCGCTCGCAGTCGAACCGGTCGATCGCCTTGATCAGACCGATCGTGCCGACCTGGACGATGTCCTCCATCGGTTCGTTGCGGCTCCGGAACCGCGCCGCCGCGTAACGCACGAGCGGGAGGTTGAGCTCGATGAGTGTGTCCCGTACGTAGGCACGCTCCGGGCTGTCGTCCGGTCCGTCGGGACCCGGTGCGGGACCCAGGGCGGCGAGCCGCTGGAACAGGGAGCGGGACAGAGTGCGGGTGTCGATGGCTTCCGACGAGCTGGTGAGCACAACGGGTGCGGGTGCGCTCTTCGTGAGCGTGAGCACCTTCGAGCTGCCCTGTTCTGCGGACATGCCACCCCCTTGAGGTCGCGGACGGTCGCGTTGAGCCGCGACCATCGGAGGAACGCAGCCTCCACCTGAATACCGGAGGCGGGGCTGCGGCAAACGCGGTTCACGCAGAATGTCACATGTCGGCAACACGCTGTAGTGACATGTCGACAAGTCAAGGTGGAGTATGCGCAGTTAACAGGGGGTGTGCGGCATTCAGGCGTTCCGGAGCGGGCTTCGGGTGATCTACCCGATCCGGTTACGCCTCGATCCTATTTGCGGATCTGAGGCGCGCGAAGCTTCTCGCCAACAGTCTTGACACATGCATCTGGGAGACGCCCAGTTCGGCGCTGATCTGCGACTGTGTCAGATTGCTGTAGTAGCGCAGGAGGAGGATCCGCTGCTCGCGTTCGGGCAGCTGGACGAGCAGGTGCCGGACCAGGTCGCGGTGTTCGACGCCGGCGAGTGCGGGGTCCTCGTAGCCGAGCCGGTCGAGCAGTCCGGGCAGCCCGTCGCCCTCCTGGGCCGCCTCCAGTGAGGTCGCGTGGTAGGAGCGGCCCGCCTCGATGCAGGCCAGGACCTCCTCCTCGGAGATCTTCAGTCGTTCGGCGATCTCGGCGGTGGTGGGTGAGCGGCCGTGCGCGGTCGTCAGGTCCTCGGTGGCGCCGGTGACCTGGACCCAGAGCTCGTGCAGCCGTCGCGGTACGTGGACGGTCCGTACGTTGTCCCGGAAGTACCGCTTGATCTCGCCGACGACAGTGGGCATCGCGAAGGTGGGGAACTGCACGCCGCGCTCGGGGTCGAACCGGTCGATGGCGTTGATCAGACCGATCGTGCCGACCTGGACGACGTCCTCCATCGGTTCGTTGCGGCTCCGGAAGCGCGCAGCGGCGTACCGGACGAGGGGGAGGTTCGCCTCGATCAGCGCCGCCCGCACCCTGCCGTGCTCGGGAGTTCCCGGCTCCAGCTGCTTGAGCTCCCCGAAGAGGACCTGGGTGAGCGCTCTGGTGTCCGCGCCCCGGGTCCTGGCAGGCGTCGTGCTGTCGGGCGTCTCCGTCTGGACGGTCTGGGGAGGCACTTGAGGCGCTGTACTGGCCGGCACGATACGCCACCCCTTTGCGGTCAACTTCGGTCAACTCATCCGTCAAAAGCGGTCATAGCATCACAAGACATGTCCACTGTGTGCAAGCACCGCGTAGTGCCGTGTTGGGGTCAAGTTGGTTTAAACAAGAGGAAAAGCCCCTCACCGGATCGGTGGGGGGCTTACGCGCTCCTGGACCGAGAGGCCCGGAACGTCGGAACCGAGGGGGTCAGAACGGATAGTCGGCGATCACCCAGGTGGCGAAGGCCCGCCACTGTCCGGCGGCGGCCTGATGGGCCGGGTGCTCGATGTAGCGCTTCAGCGCGTCCTCGTCGGCGACCGCGGAGTTGATGGCGAAGTCGTAGGCGATCGGCCGGTCGGTGATGTTCCAGGCGCACTCCCAGAACTCCAGCTCGGGGATCTTTCCCGCCAGCTCCTGGAATGCCTTCGCCCCGGCGACGACCTGCGGATCGTCGCGCCTCACGCCGTCGTTCAGCTTGAACAGGACCAGGTGGCGGATCATGGGGTACTCCTACTTCACGAGCTCGGACATGAAATCGCCGACGCCCTGTGCGGCACTCGAAACACCCTCGAACCCTACCTGGACAAGATCCGCGGCCCGGGCTGGGGACGTGATGATCGTGTACAGCACGAAGACGACAACCATGTAGAGCGCGATCTTCTTCGCTTGCACCATCAGCCCCTGCCACCCCATTCGATCCCCTGTGCAGTCGGGCGATTCTATCCGCACAGATGGCCGTATCCGGTGGGGGTTTCCGACGGGGTTTGCGATGGGCTTCACGAACCGGAGTCTCGCGCACCACTGACAGGAGGGACGCCTCTTCGGCACGCTCCGCCGGGCGCACGCGCGGCGTGGATCTCCGGGCCCGGCCGTCTTCAGTACGCGTGCCGGTCCGGCTTGCTCGTCCACGTGTCGTAGGCCTGAGCGCCGATTTCCGGGTAGACCTGTTCGATCCTGATCCTGCGTTGGTCGAGCGGCTTCTTGAAGTCCTCGTACTGGTAGGCGTCGTCGAAGCCGATCCGGCGGGTGTCGTCCAGGTCGCAGCTGAAGTACACCGCATCGATCCGCGACCAGTAGATGGCGCTCATGCACATCGGGCAGGGGGCGCCGCTGATGTAGATCGAGCAGCCTTGGAGCATCCGGGCCCGCTCGGGCACGGGATCCGGTGAGCCGTCAGGACGGGGCACGTATTCCAGAGTGCTTTCGTTCTGGTGTTCTTCGGAGATCGACGGAGCCTCGGGGTTGAGCCGCTGCACGGCCTTGCGGATCGTTTCCATCTCGGCGTGGGCCGTGGGGTCCCCGGTGAGGAGCACTCGGTTCTGCCCGCGGGCGATGATGTCGCCGTTGCGGGTGAGCACCGCACCGAAGGGCCCGCCCCAACCGTTCTCCACCGACTCGGTGGCCAGTCGGACCGCTTCGGTGATGAGCTCTTTGTGTTCCATCTGGGTCTCCGATCGACATCGATGCCCTTGGCGAAACAAACGTGCGAAAAGGGCAATCAAATGTCTGATGTGCCCCTAAAATAACGCATACATTAGGCTACTGCAGGTGAGCCCCCGTGCAAGCCGTGAGCCGCCGGCAGAGAACGCCACCGTGGTGACCTCGCAGAAGGTGTGCGCGGGTCGCGCCGACGACTATCAGCGCTGGCAGCACAGGATGAACGAAGCGGCCCGCGAATTCGACGGGTTCGAGGCTGTCGAGGTGTACCCGCCCGCAGCAGGCGACGAGAACGAATGGGTGGCGGTCTTCCGTTTCGCCGGTGTCGACCACCTGACGGCCTGGCTGGATTCGGGCAGACGGCAGGAACTGCTCGACGAAGGGCAGGAATTCTTCGAGGGATCTCCGACGCAGGAGGTGCTTCGTGGCGGCGGCCCTGCCGAGCAGGCGCCGGAGACGATCACGGCCGTCATCTCGCACGAGGTGAAGCCCGGGCGGGAAGAGGAGTTTCTGCGCTGGCAGGGGAAGGCCTTCAAGGCACAGGCGAAGTCACCCGGATTCATGGGGTCCGAGCTGTTCAGGCCCGTGGAGGGCGTGCAGGAGCACTGGGTCGCCGTCTTCCGGTTCGACTCCCGCGAGCACCTCGACGACTGGCTCTCCTCCGATGTCCGCCAGACACTGTTGGAGGAGGGTCGCACCTATTTCGCCTCCTACGACGTACGCAAGGTCCGCTCGTCCTTCAGCGGTTGGTTCCGCTTCGGCGACGGCAAGCAGGACAACGCACCGCCCAACTGGAAGCAGGCCATGACCGTGCTCCTGGCCCTCTATCCCACGGTGATGGTGCTGAACCTGACCGAGGGGCGCTGGCTGGACAAGCTCGGCGTCCCCGGATACATCGGCCTCTTCATCGGTAACGTACTGAGCGTCAGTGCGCTGACCTGGCTGCTGATGCCCCTGGTGAACAAGGCACTCGCCTTCTGGCTGGTGCCCAGCCGCGCGACCACCTACCGCGTGCACCTGACCGGTGCCGCGGCAGTGGTGCTCTGCTACGCACTGGTCCTCGTCATCTTCGGCCTGACCACCCACTGACCGATTCCGCCGGCCGACTGCGGTCGAGCCGCCCGAGGAGGCCTTGATGCCCGAACGGACGCCCGCAGGCCTGTTCGAGGGGACCCTGCTCCGACGGGGTGACCCCGGCTACGACCGTGCCCGGGCCGACGCGGTGTGGAACGGGCTGACGCCTGAACGGTTCCCTGAGGCCATCCTGCAGGCCGCCGCCGAGCGGGACATCCCCCTGGCCCTGGCCTGGGCACGCGCCCAGGGACTGCGCGTCTCCACGCGCTCCGGCGGGCACAACTGGTCCGGTTCCCAACTCCGCGACGGGGGACTGCTGATCGACCTGTCACGGTTACGGCACTGCAGCGTCGACCCGGTGTCGGTGACGGCCGAGGTGGGGCCCGCCGTCACCGGGACGGACCTGGTCGAGGCCCTCGCCCCGCACGGCCTGGCCTTCCCCGTCGGCCACTGCCCCTCCGTCGCAATGGGCGGCTTTCTGCTGAGTGGCGGACTCGGCTGGAACTCTCGTGTGTGGGGGCCGGCATGTGCCGACGTCCTGGAGATCCGGGCTGTCGCCGCCGACGGCCGGACGGTCATCTGCAGCGAGACCGAGAACGCCGACCTCTTCTGGGCCGCGCGCGGCGCGGGGCCGGGCTTCTTCGCCGTCGTCACCGGATTCCGGCTCGGTCTGCACCCTCACCCCGCCGCAATCACGACCACCGGCCTCACCTTCCCGCTGGCCGACGTCGAGCGTGTGACGGGCTGGGCCGTCCGGACCGCTCGTGACCTGCCGTCGAACGTCGAGACGGCTCTCGTCCTGGCAGCCTCCGGCGAGGCGACGGCGACGGCCCCGCCCGGGCCGCGGATCACCGTCGGTGCCACCGCGTTCGCCGCGACACGGGACGAGGCGCTCGCTGCTCTCGAACCCCTGGGTGCCTGCCCGTTCGCCGGGCAAGCCCTGTCCCGGCAGCTACCCGAGCCGACGTCCTTCGCCTCACTGCACGCCGGCGCTGCTCGGGCGTGGCCGTCGGCGCTTCGCTACGCGGCCGACACGCTGTGGTCGGCGGAGAGCTACGAGACCCTGATGACCCGCGTCGCCGGCGTCCTCGCCCGGGCACCCTCCGGCAAGTCCCTGGTGCTCGCGCCCGTGCAGCCGGTCTCCCCGGACCCGGAGCTGCTGCGGAACATGGCTTTCTCGGCGCCCGGCGAGTCCTACCTCGCCTGTTACGCGGTCTGGGACGATCCGGCTGCGGACGAGGCGAACACCGGGTGGCTGCGGGAGACGATGGCCGCGGCGGACCCGTCGGGTCGCGGTGGTCACTACATCGCCGAAGCGGATCTGGAAGCCGATGCCGACCGGGCCCGGCGCTCGTACGCCGCCGCCGACTGGGTCCGCCTGCGGGAACTCAAGCTCAAGTGGGACCCGGACAACGTCTTCCACTCCTACCTCGCGCCGGTGCCATGGGGCGCCCGGCTCGAGTGTCCTTGATACACATCCGGCACCGATCACGGGGACCGTCACGACGGGTCCTCGCGCGGCATCGGCGCCAGGTTCTGTCCGGCGGATCATGTGACCGCAACGCGCGCTCGCGTCGCGGATTCAGGTCTTGCACGCAACGGAGGAGTTCTGCGTGTTTGTGGTGAGGACGTCCGGCCGAGGCGCGGCAGTCGACGACGACCGCCGTGAGTTTCAGCCTCCTGGGCAAGAGCCAGGTCAGCGGGCTGGCCCTTGCACGCCCGGTCACCACGGGCGTCCGGTCCCGCGCGGTCCTGGAACTGCAGCAGAACTACGGCGGTCTGCGGTTCAGGGCTCTGGTGGGTGGCGAGTTCACGCCGGGAGAGGGCGATCGGCCGGCCTGGCGGGTCAGGTTCTGGGAGACGGTCCGGTCCACTCCACAGCAGGGGCTGCTGCGCGGTGCGCTGCTGCCGGGCCTGCCCGAAGGGCTGGATCATGCCGCGGTGGCCGGTCTGCATGCAGACCTCAGCAGCGGGGCTCTACCAGCCGGCCGGCTGGTGATCGACCGGGCGGGCTACGACCAGGAGTCCTCCCCGGTGCTGTTCGCGACGGCTGCGGAGCTCTTGCTGCACGTCCTGCTGGCGGGCACCTTCGGATCGCCTGCGGAGCCGGTCATCAGGTCCTGGGTGACCACCGGTCGAATTCCGGTGGCGCTGCCCAGAGTTGATGTTCAGGCGTAGGCATCACTCACGGATCGCTGATGGCTGTATCGCCGCGCAAGCGGAACGGTCCACAGAACCCTTGGCCATGGATATTCTCTGGCGATGTCGAATCAGTCAGTGACAGCGGGAGTCGCTCTCGCCGGCGTGATGGCGCACTGCGGCGGAAGCCCGGTCGGCGCCGTGAAGTTCCTGGTGGGGGCGATAGCCTCCGCGCCGGCGGCCCCGGAGCCCCATGCGGCCCTCGCCGAGTTGTGGCGGGACCGTCGCTCGGAGCTCGAGGAGGGCCTCGAAGGGGACGGGTCCTTGAGCGCTGTGCTGGCACAGGCGTACTTCCTGTTCCTCGACGGGGACATGGACGACGCGGTGATGTCCCTCGGTTCGGTCACGGGGGCGCGGCCCGACGTGGCGTGGGGCACCGCCCCCTGGTTCGGCGATGCGCGGTTCCTCGGCGCGGTGAGTGCCGAGGCGTTGGCGGAGGCATGTCTGCGGACGTTGGACTACGGCCACAACCTGGACACCGACGAGATGCGCGAGCGGTTCATGCCCTGGTTCCATGCCATCGACGTGGTGTCCGAACGGAGTCCGGTGCCGGAGTCGCTGGCCGCCATGGCCCGGTTGCCCCGTGCCTGCGGCCGCTACGAGCTGGCTTTCGCCCTGTGCGACCGTGGCGATGCCGTCGATCGGGTCATGTGGACTGCGGTCGCACGCGCGAGCACCTGGCGTGCGATGGGCAACCTGGACCAGGCTGCGGCGTCCTTCGAAGGCGCCCTGGCCCTGGACCCTGCCAACTGGTCCCTCTATCTGGACCTTGCCGACGTGCGCGCCGAGCAGGGTGATTTCGTCGCCGCCGTGGGTCTCGTCGAACAGGGCCTGCAACACGAACCGCGGGAAGTCTCCCTGCGCGCGGCGGGTGCCGCCTATCGCACGCGCCTGTCCGGCTCGTCCGACGACCTTCGGGCCCTGATCGTCCTGGCTCCGGAGCTCGCGAGCACCTCCTACCGGGACCTGCTGATCGACTACGCGTGCGCGGGGCCGGGGCTGCCCCACGGACTCGTGGCCGAGGCCCGCCGTATCTGCGAGAACTGAACACGCGCTCTCTGGCAGGACGCTCATGGGCTGATCTCAGCCCGGGACGATCTCCCAGGGTCCTTGACCTGTGTTTCCGGCAGCCTGACGGCGTCTGAGACGGAAGCTGAGACGTAACGCAGTGAAGGGGCGGACTCGTATGAGTCCGCCCCTTCATCTACCTGCGGTAGCGGAGGGATTTGAACCCTCGGTGAGTTTCCCCACACTCGCTTTCGAGGCGAGCTCCTTCGGCCGCTCGGACACGCTACCGAGAGAGAGCTTAGACCATCTCGGCCGTGGGTCGAAATCCGATTCCCCGGCGTGCGCGGAAGCCGGGCCGGAGGTGGGGGTGCCGCAGCGTCAGCGGTCGCGGAAGAAGGCCGTCAGCTGGGCGGAACAGGCGTCCTCCAGGACTCCGTGGATCACTTCGGGGCGGTGGTTGAGCCGCCGGTCCCGTACGACGTCCCAGAGTGAACCTGCCGCGCCCGCCTTCTCGTCCCGTGCCCCGTAGACCACACGGGCCACCCGGGACTGCACGAGCGCGCCCGCGCACATCGTGCACGGCTCCAGGGTGACCACCAGCGTGCACCCGGAGAGCCGCCACTCGCCGAGCGCCGCGGCGGCCCGGCGCACAGCGAGGATCTCGGCGTGCGCGGTCGGATCACCGGTCGCCTCGCGTTCGTTGTGTCCCGTGGCGAGCAGGGCGCCACCCGGGCCGAGGACGACGGCGCCGACCGGCACATCGCCGGCCCGCGCCGCATGCGCGGCCTCGTCCAGGGCGCGGCGCATGGGCGCCCGCCACGGGTCCCGTACAGGATCGTGCGGTTCTGGCAGTCGGTGCGGGCCCGGTCGTTCGGTCACCCGCGGACCCTAACGGACGGTTTCCAGGACCTCGGCCGCTCCCAGCGCGTCCGCGATCTCCACCAGTGCGTCCGTCCGCAGCATCAGCAGCTCCTTCTCGGGGAGTCCGAGGTCGGCCAGGACCCCGGTGTCACCGAGCGGACCCGTCGGTACGGCGTCGGCGTCGAGCCCGTCGTCGTTGTCGTCGTTGTCGTTGTCGTCGAGGTCGGTGTCGTTGTTGTTGTCGGTGGTGTGGTCCGGCTCGCCGTCCTCCGTACCGTCGAGGCCGACGAGCTCTTCGAGGGCGGCAATCGAGTCCTCGGCCTCGGGTTCGCGGCCGAGCAGTTCATCGGTGAGCAGGATCTCCCCGTAGGAGGAGCGGGCGGCGGCGGACGCGTCCGAGATGTAGATACGGGGGTCCTCCTCACCGTCCACCCGGATGACGCCGAACCAGGCGTCCTCCTGCTCGATGAAGACGAGCACCGTGTCCTCGTCCACCGAGGCCTCACGGGCCAGATCCGTCAGATCGGACAGGGTCTCCACATCGTCGAGTTCCGTGTCGCTCGCTTCCCACCCGTCTTCGGTGCGCGCGAGCAGTGCGGCGAAGTACACCGTGACTCTCCCACTGGTCATAGGGGTGTCGGTCCGGCGGGAGGACAGTCGGTGATCCGGCTGTCCTGTGCCCCGCCCATCGGAATCGTGGCAGAAACAGAGCGTTCGCGAGAGGAGTTCGACCGTTGCGTCGTCCATGAGTTGTCGACAACACCGCTTCCAGGGGGCCGTCCGGCGGTCCCGGCGGCTACCAGCGGAAGGTCCGCATCCGCATGGCTTGGCGCATTCGGGCGGCCCTGGCCCGGCGTGGCTGGACCCGGTCGCGCAGCGCCTTCGCCTCATGAAGCTCACGCAGGAACTGGGCGCGGCGCCTGCGGCGCTCCTCGTCCGTCTCGGGCGCGTCCAGCGTGTCCCGGCGGCCCTGCGTGTCCTGCGGTTCCGGCTGGCCCCGCTCCTGCTGCTCCCCGTCGGGCATCGGCGCATCACCCCAAGCCTGGGTCCGTATGCCGACACCTTCCCTCCGAACGGGTGATTGATGCCAGCGCACGGGTGCGGGTGGCCCGGCTACTGTTGAGCCCATGCGGATCCACGTCGTCGACCACCCGCTGGTCGCGCACAAACTCACCACCCTGCGCGACAAGCGCACCGACTCCCCGACCTTCCGGCGGCTCGCCGACGAGCTGGTCACCCTGCTCGCCTACGAGGCCACCCGGGACGTGCGCACCGAGCAGGTCGACATCGAGACCCCGGTGACGCCGACCACCGGCGTGAAGCTGTCGCACCCGCGGCCCCTGGTCGTGCCGATCCTGCGGGCCGGTCTGGGCATGCTCGACGGCATGGTGCGGCTGCTGCCGACCGCCGAGGTCGGCTTCCTGGGCATGATCCGCAATGAGGAGACGCTCAAGGCGGAGACGTACGCCACGCGGATGCCGGAGGACCTCTCGGGCCGCCAGGTGTACGTCCTGGACCCCATGCTCGCCACCGGCGGCACGCTGGTCGCGGCCATCCAGGAGCTGATCAAGCGTGGTGCGGACGACGTCACCGCCGTCGTGCTGCTCGCGGCGCCCGAGGGCGTCGAGGTGATGGAGCGCGAGCTGGCCGGTACACCGGTCACCGTGGTCACCGCCTCGGTCGACGAGCGGCTCAACGAGAACGGCTACATCGTGCCGGGGCTCGGCGACGCGGGCGACCGGATGTACGGCACCGCCGGCTAGGGCCTCTCGTTTGGATCATGCTGGGCTCGCGGGGTCCGGCACGCACATCTGCGGCGTTGTCGTCAGTCTTCCCCGAGCTCTCGGCTTCGCTCGAGCGGGGGAGACCCCATTCGCTCCGCCTGGGGTCCTTCCTCCGCCTTGCAGCTGCACGCACCGGACCCCGCTCCCTGATCCGGCCTGATCCGAACGAAAGACCCTAGGCGCTGCCCGGCCCGACGTTTCCGAAGAAGGCTCTCGGCCCTCGCATCCTGCACTGCGGTGTCATCCGCAGGAGGGTGCGGGGGCCGGCTTGTTCAGTGCGGCAAGGGCCGCAGCAGCGGCCTTCGGGGTGTTCAGCTTCTTGAACGTCGTGCCGAGGATCAGATCGACATCCGCCGTCTTTCGGGTGTCGGTCTTCGGCGTGGCGCCCGTCAGCTGCGTACCGAGGACCGGGAACGTGCCGTTCGTGGCCGTCGGGGCGCCCAGCAGGATCCCGGGACCGGGGACCTTCTTGTCGTACGCGGCAGAGGCGTTGCCCACCTTGCCGATGCGGAAGCCGCGCTTCTTCAGCTCGTCGGCCGCGGCCTTCGCGAGCCCGCCGCGCGGTGTCGCGTTGTAGACGTTGACCGTGATCCTCGCCGGCTTCGGGAGCGCCTTCGCGGGCGCCGACGGCTTGACGGAGGGGCAATCGGCCTTGCGGTCGGCGGCGCTGGCCGTCCTGTCGCCGGTGAAGACGTCGATGAGCTGCAGCGTGCCCCATCCGGCCACCCCGAGGGTCACCACGGAGGCGAGGGACACGAGGACCAGTCTGCGGCGGTGCCGGGGACGCCGCATGCGCGGATACTTGTCGCCCGTGATGCGGTACTTTCCGCCCAGGCCGGGGGGAGTGAGCATGCTCATGGGCGCAGCGTAGTGCGACCCGGTGAAGATGCGTACTAAATGATCAACCGATGGCACCCGTCCGGGTGCGAAAGCACCCGAAAGCACCCGATGGGTGCCGTTCGTCAGCCGAGTTCGAGGACCCGGGCGTGCAGAACCTGGCGTTGCTGGAGCGCTGCGCGGACCGCGCGGTGCAGCCCGTCCTCCAGATAGAGGTCGCCCTGCCACTTCACGACGTGCGCGAACAGGTCGCCGTAGAACGTGGAGTCCTCGGCGAGGAGGGTTTCGAGGTCCAGCTGACCCTTGGTCGTCACCAGCTGGTCGAGGCGGACCGGGCGCGGCGCGACATCCGCCCACTGCCGGGTGCTTTCCCGGCCGTGGTCGGGATAAGGCCGCCCATTTCCGATGCGCTTGAAGATCACACGGAAAGCCTACCGGCCAAGAGCCTCCGGGCGCAGCTATGGAGCGCTACTGCGATGCTGGCCAGAGCGTCATAAATGCAGACATTCCGGAATAGAGGCCGTGATGAGTGGCAGCGACAGCACGGGCGGGAGCGCGGAATCGGGCATCGGAGACGGCGTCGGAGCGGGCCCGGGGGAGGACGTCGGCGTGCTGCCGCAGCAGGCCCGGGAGATCGCGGACGGGTACGTCGTCGACGGCGCCGCCCTCGACCTGGGTGCGCTGCTCTGGGACGGTGCCTGCCTGCCTGCTGCACAGATCCGCATCCCGCTGGCGATGCTCAACCGGCACGGACTCGTCGCCGGCGCCACCGGCACCGGCAAGACCAAGACCCTCCAGCTCATCGCCGAGCAGCTGTCGGCCAACGGTGTGCCGGTCTTTCTCGCCGACATCAAGGGCGATGTGTCCGGCATCGCCGCTCCCGGCGCGCCGGGCAGCAAGGTTGCCGAGCGGGCCGGGCAGGTCGGGCAGCAGTGGGAGGCCAAGGGCTTCCCGTGCGAGTTCTACGCGCTCGGCGGCATCGGCCCCGGCATTCCGCTGCGGGCGACGGTCACCGACTTCGGCCCCGTACTGCTCTCCAAGGTGCTCCAGCTGAACCGTACGCAGGAGCAGTCGCTCGGCCTGATCTTCCACTACGCCGACGCCAAGGGCCTGGAGCTGGTGGATCTGAAGGATCTGCGGGCCGTCGTCGCGTTTCTCGTCTCGGACACCGGCAAGCCCGAACTGAAGGGGATCGGCGGGCTCTCCACGGCCACGGCCGGGGTGATTCTGCGGTCGCTCACCGCCTTCGAACAGCAGGGGGCGAGCGACTTCTTCGGCGAGCCGGAGTTCGAGACGGCGGAGTTCCTGCGGCAGGCGCCGGACGGCCGGGGGCTGGTTTCCGTGCTGGAACTGGCGGCCGTACAGGACAAGCCGCAGCTCTTCTCGACGTTCCTGATGTGGCTGCTCGCGGATCTCTTCCACGATCTGCCGGAGGTCGGCGACCTCGAGCGGCCCAAGCTGGTGTTCTTCTTCGACGAGGCGCATCTGCTCTTCAACGGGGCGTCGAAGGCGTTCCTGGACTCGATCACGCAGACCGTGCGGCTGATCCGTTCCAAGGGAGTGGGCATCTTCTTCGTCACGCAGACTCCGCGCGACGTACCGGGGGATGTGCTGGCGCAGCTCGGCAACCGGGTGCAGCACGCGCTGCGGGCGTTCACCCCGGACGACGCGAAGGCACTGCGGGCGACGGTGAAGACGTTCCCGAAGTCGTCGTACGACCTGGAGGAGTTGCTGACCGGGCTGGGCATCGGCGAAGCGGTGATCACCGTGCTGAGCGAGAAGGGCGCGCCGACGCCGGTCGCCGCGACCCGGCTGCGGTCGCCGCAGTCGCTGATGGGTCCGCTCGGCGCGGCGGGACTGGACGTGGCGGTGAAGGGTTCGTCGCTGTACGGGAGTTACGCACAGCCGGTGGACCGGGAGTCGGCGTACGAGAAGCTCACCGCCGAGCACGAGGCGGAGCAGCGGGCCGCGGCGGAGGCCGCGGGCCGGCCGGCGAAAGAGCCGGCGAAGAGGTCCGGACAGCCGGAGGACGATGCCTCGCTGGTGGAACAGGTGGTGGGGAGTGGAGTGTTCCGGTCGCTGGCGCGGTCGGTCGGGACGCAGCTGGGGCGGGAGATCTCGCGCTCGCTCTTCGGTACGGCGCGCCGCAGGAGGTAGCGGAGGCGGTGGGGTGGGAGCCGGACAGCGGCTCCCACCCGGGAGCAGCCGGCACGGCGGCCGTGCGCCGCCGCGGCCTCACCTCTTCTTTGCTGCCGCCGCCTTCGCCGCCGCCTTCGCCTCCTGTTTGTGCGCGCGGACCTCGGCGAGTGACTCGGGGCCGGTGATGTCGGCGACCGAGCGGTGCGACCCCGCCTCCCCGTAGGGCCCCGCCGCGGCCCGCCAGCCGGTCGGCCGGACGTCCAGCTGCTTGCCGAGCAGCGCCAGGAAGATCTGCGCCTTCTGGGCACCGAACCCGGGCAGCGCCTTCAGCCGTTTCAGCAGCTCGGCGCCGGTCCCGGCGTCGCTCCAGACCGCGCTCGCGTCACCGTCGTACTCCGCGACCAGGAACTGGCACAGTTGCTGTACCCGTTTGGCCATGGAGCCGGGATAGCGGTGCAGAGCGGGTTTGGCGGTGAAGAGCTCGGTGAACGCCTCGGGGTCGTAGGCGGCGATCTCGTGGGCGTCCAGGTCGTCGGAGCCCATCCGCTGCGCCAGGGCGAACGGGCCGGAGAAGGCCCACTCCATCGGGACCTGCTGGTCCAGCAGCATGCCGATCATGGCCGCGAGCGGGCTGCGGCCGAGAAGCTCGTCCGCCTCCGGCTGCTGAGCGATCCGCAAAGTGATGGCCTTGCTCTTGTTGCTCTGTGTCATGTCTTCGATCATCGCGACAGCGGCGGGCGACGGCGAGTCCAGGTGCCGCCGATGGCCGATCGCCGCCGCTGAAGAGGGGACGACGAAGGGCAATCGTCGATGTACTCGCGGCCGTAGGTGCCCGGCAGCGGCCTGGCTCAGACAGACGGTTGCCAGCCGAGAGCCGGGCCGAGCTCGGTGGCGATGTCGGTGAGGATCTGGACGTAGTCGTCGTGGTCGAAGGTGAAGGGCAGTGCGAACGCGACCTCGTCGACCTCCCGGAACGCGGCGTGCGCATGGAGCCGTTCAGCGATCTCGGCGGAACTTCCGACGAGATCGGGCGCGAACATCATGCGGGCCGGCCCCTGCGGAGCGGTGGTGCGAGGCATCCGCTTGTGGGCGTATGCCTCGTACTTGGCGCGCTGCTGTGCCGAGGCGGTGTCGGTGGGGATGACGACCAGCCCGTGGGAGACGCGGGCACGCTCGCCGTCGGGGTGATGGGCGCGGAAGGCCCGGATGTGTGAGAGCTGGATCTCGGCGAAGTCCTCCGACTCCTCCGCCTTCACGACACTGCTGGTCAGGAAGTTCATGCCCTGCTCACCTGCCCAGCGTGCCGACCGCAGGCTGCCGCCGCCGTACCACATACGGTCGGCCAGGCCGGGTGAGTGCGGCTGGACGCGGTCGGAGTACGCCTCGAAACCCTCCGTACCGCTGAAGTCCGTGGCCGGCTCCCCGCGTACGAATTCCAGGAGCCGTCGCACACGCTCGTAACCGAAGTCCTCGGCGTCGGCGGTGTCGGGGTAGAGCGCGTGCTTCACCCGCTCGTACTGCATCGGTGGCCCGACGCTGACCCCTGGATTGAGGCGGCCCCCCGACAGGATGTCGACGGTCGCCAGATCCTCGGCCAGCCGCAGCGGATTTTCCCAGCCCAGCGGGGTGACCGCGGTGCCCAGCTGGATGCGGCTGGTGCGCTGGGAGGCCGCCGCCAGAACGACGACCGGGGAGGAGATGCCGTACTGCAGATGCCGATGACGCACCCACGCGCTGTCGAAGCCCAGTCGCTCGCCCAGCTCGATGATCGAGAGGGTCGACTCGTGGCCCCGGCGCGGATCGGTCTCGTCGAACAGCCCGATGGTCAGAAAGCCCAGCTTCCGCAGTGGCTTCGAGGTCGGCGGCACAGCATTCCTCCATCGCTCACGGCAGATACTGCCGTACACCGGCGTTGCCCCGATTGTGGCCGATGGCGAAAGGGCCCCACCGCTCGCGGTGGGGCCCTTCGTGAGGCGACGGGTCCGTGAGGTGGTCCGGACGAATCGGCCTAGTTGGAGAAGTACAGGTACTTCCAGGACCCGTACGTCGTCGTGTTCACGTTGTCGCCGGACGACCCGTTGACGTACACCGACCGCATCCGCGCCTTGATGCCGGACCGCCCCGGAGCCTCCAGATAGACGGCCGACTTGCCGCTCGTGCCGAGCGTGAAGTACTCGGAGTCGGCGGAGTACCACTTTCCGCCCGAGTAGACCTGGAGGTCGAAGCGCTGCTGACGGCCCTTGTAGTAGGTCATCGTCGTCGTGAGCAGCGGGTCGGTGCTCTTGTGGAACC
This sequence comes from Streptomyces sp. NBC_01717, assembly GCF_036248255.1. Lineage (NCBI taxonomy): Bacteria > Bacillati > Actinomycetota > Actinomycetes > Kitasatosporales > Streptomycetaceae > Streptomyces > Streptomyces sp. NBC_01717. The sequence goes on from NZ_CP109178.1 coordinate 4,938,659, forward strand.
AGTAGTACGACGTCGAGCCGATCTTTGCCGTCTTGTAGTGCTTGGAGACGGCGGTGGAGACCTTGACCCTGGCGTACGCCGTGGACTTCACCGTCCTGGGCGCGTAGCGGGCGTCGCCCTTGAAGACCGCGGTGATCTCCGTGTCCCGCGTCATGTCGACCCAGGCGCCGATGTTGCCGCTGGAGTTGACCTTCCCGGTCTTCACCAGCTTGTTGGGCTTGTCGCTGCCGAAGGGGTTCGCCCAGATCTCGACCGAGCGGTTCTTGTACGTCGAGCCGAGGTGCGCGGTGAAGGCGACGTCGGTGCCGTAGTTGTAGACCTTGCCGTTCTTGTCCAGGGTCAGTGCCGGCTTCGCACGGGAGACCGCGACCTTGTCGGACGCGCTGACCGCCGTGTGCGCGGCGTCGCCCGCGTAGGCGACCTTGTACGTGACCGTGCCGCCGACCGACGGGGTGTCGGTGAAGGTGTACGAGCCGTCCGCCTTCACCGTGACGGCGGGCAGTGCCTTGCCGCCAGGGCTCTCCAGGTCGGTGCGGGTGACCTGCAGTTTGACACCGCTCGGCAGCGGCACCGTCGCCGACAGCTTCCCGGTCACGGTGAGCTGCTTGCCGCGCGTGGCGGTCGACGGCGCGTTCGCCGTCAGGCTCGGGACGTTCAGCGTCGGGTCGGTGAGCGCCTTGAGGGTGTAGCCCCCGCTTGTCCCCACGAGCGCGAAGATCCGTGAGGAGTCCGGGGCCCATGCCAGGTCGGCCGTGCCGGACGTGCTGGTGGCGTAGGTGCGGAGCGGCTGGGTGGTGTCGGGCCGGTAGACCGCAACCTTGGCCCCGGTGACCTGCGCGACCAGTCCGTTCGCGGCGACATCCGCCTTCTGCCCGGAGGGGTAGGCGCCGGCGGCGCTGAACTTCCCGTCCGCGTAGGCGTCCCGCTGCGCGCCGTTGATCAGCACCTGCGGGGCGCCGGGGACGAGGTCGATGTCCCCGATGCCGCTGTTCAGTGTGTAGTCGCCCCAGTAGTAGGCGAGCAGCTGCGCAGTGGTGCCGGAGACGTCGACGACGGCCATGGAGTCCGTGGAGATGCCGGTCTGGCCGACCGCCAGCAGTCCGGGCGCGGAGGGGTCGGTGTCGAGGAGCGCCGGGTCGTGGATCATGGCTTCGGCCGGCAGCTGCCCGAGCGCCACCGCGTCGGTCCCGCTCACCGGGTCAACCGCGGGGTCGACCGAGCCAAGATTGCCGGACCACTGGTCGCCGTACGAGAACCAGGCCTTGCCCCCGGCGAAGGCGACATAGCGCGGGCCCGTGTCGGTGGCCACGGCGTAGCGGGCCTTGATGTCGAGGGTGGCCGCGTCGAGGGCCACGATCTCGTGGCTGCCCCCCGCAGCCGCGTACAGGGTCGCGCCGTCGTCGGACACCGCCAGATCGGAGACCCCGCTGATGCCGCTCACCGAGTCGACGAGGGCGCCGCTGTAGTCGGCGGCCAGGATCTTCCCGGTCGAGCTGTCGCCGACGAAGACCCGCTTGAGGGCGCCGTCCGCGACGATGCCGCCGGGCGAGGTGACGACGGCGGAGGCAGCGGAGGCGGATCCGGCCGCTGCGACGCTCAGTACCGCTGAGCTGAAGAGGACCGCGAGAGCTGTCGCGGTCGAGATGCTGCGCGTGCGCACAGTGTTTTACCCCCACGAGAAAAACCCGGTGGATGACCGGGAGTTGAAAGCGCCGCGCAGCACCCGGACGTGACCGCGAACGTGCGGTGACAACCGGGGCGCGGCTGCTGTCGGGCAGCGTATGGCATGGGAGTGACAAACGGGTACGGCCCCGCATGCGCCGGGGCATCGCCCATTGGGAGGCGGCGCGAACTCATTCGGGCGCATCACCCGCGCCGTCACTCCTTCTCGTTCTCCCCTGTGGCTTGAGTGATCTTCAGTACGCCGTCCTTCGGCCTTCCGGGGCTGGTCCGCCGGTCCCCTTCCGGTGCCATCCCGCACGGTGACGGCGTCCCCAGACACGATCACCAGGAGTTGTAGTGACATCACCACGACGGTGTGCCGGGCCGGCCGCCGCGGCCGCCCTGCTGGGCTCGCTGTTTCTCGGTGCTCCGGCAGCCCAGGCGGCATCGGCCGCATCGGCCGCACCGGCCGCATCGGCCGCATCGGCCGCCGAGAACACGTACCGGCCATACGTCTGCCGGGGCCTGGTACCGGACCCCATTCCGTACGCCCTGCGCTCGGACTACTTCTGCGACGACTGGCGGCTCGGCCCGAAGAAGCTGCCGACCCGTGGGCTGGTGGCGAACACCCTCGACCGCTACCAGCGCCTCGGCCGCCTCACCGCGACCCGGTTCCTGAACCGGTGGTGGGACCCGGCCGCGGACACCGGCCAGGGAGACTGGCGCTACCCGGACGCCGACGGTTACGCGAAGGACCCCCAGGGGCAGCCGATCGCCGCCGAACTCGTGCTCCACGCGGGTCAGAAGGTCGACCGCTTCGGCAACGAGGCAGGCCGCTACCTGGCACCCGCCGGCACCAAGTACGGGAAGCGGAGCATCCCGCCGTCCAGCCTCAACACCGCCGATCCACGCCACCCGTACAACTACTACCTGTACCGGGTGACCAGGGACGTCGCGGTGTGCGCGGGACCGATCGCCCCGGCGTTCGAGCAGCCCGGCCTGGGTGTCCAGTACGTGACGTCCAGCTCGTACTGCCCGAACATTCCGCGCACCTCCGTGCTGGACCTGGTGCGCAACGGGACCCTGGTGCGGCTCGCGACGTCGTAAGTTTCCCGGCCGCGACGGCTGCCGCATGCCTTGTACGGATCGCCCCGGATGGGAGACTTGTTCCGTGGACCGTCACCAGCTGTGCGAGGCGCTGCGGGCAGCCGGGGTTCCCGATGCCCACTACGAGGTCCCCGGCTGCCCGGGCAGCCGCCCTCCGCACGAGGGCTACTACCTGGCTCAGCGAGAGGGCGAGTGGATCGTGGGAGTCCACGAGCGCGGCAGGCGCGAGGTACTGGAGACCTTCGCCGACGAAAGCCGGGCCTGCGCATGGCTCTACGAACGTCTCACCGACGAGAGCCCGCCGCCTTCCCGGCTCACACCGACGGAGATGGACGAGCTGCTGCACGACAGTGAGGGCATCGAACGGCGAGCGCAGGAGCAGCTCGAACGGGCGCTCGCGGAGAGCCGGCGCGGGACCCGGCACGACCCACCGACCGGTGGCCACTGAGCAGGGCCGGCCCAGGGGGCGCCATGTCTCCCGGCCTTTCCGGCCGCATCGACATCGACCTCCTTCCCGGACGACCGGTCGCCGCCTGACTCACCACCCTGAGCGGCGCTGTCCAGGTGCAGCGAGTGGCAGCCATGCCGGGGTCGACAGAGGATGAGAGCGCTGCTTCCGCGCCGCTAAGGAGGCCCGGACATGCGCTGGTGGTCGTCACTGATCACGATCGGCCGGGACGGGCTACGCATCCAGCGGGCGTTCGCCGCCCCCTCGGCGATCGCACGGGCCGTACTGGCCGTGCTGCTCGCCACGGTCCTCGGCCGGTTGCTGGACGACCCGGTCGCCGGGGCCATGGCCAGCGTCGGTGCGTTCATCTGCGGCATCGGTACGCTGCTGACGCCACTGCGGCACCGTGCGGTGAACGCGCTCGGGATGGCCGCGGCCTTCAGCGCAATGGCGGTGCTGGGGGCCCTGGTGCACGGAACCACCTGGCTGTTCCTGCTGCTGCTCGCGGTAGCGGCGTTCGCCGCCGGACTGTGGCGGACGCTGGGCGTCGCGCCCGGCATCCGGGGTTGCCTCACGCTCATCGGGCTGATGATCACGGCTGATCTCGCTCCCGACGTGCACGGCGGCCTGGTGATGGCCGGGTGGATCGCGACCGGGACCGGACTCGTCGTGGTCCTGCAGCTGCTCCCGCCGTACGGTCCGCGGTTCGCCGCCCAGCGGCGCGCCCTGGCGGCCCTGTACCAGTCGCTCGCCGAGGCCTCGGTCACGGCCGACTCCGCCGGCTCGGTCCGGTCCGATCCGTTCACGGCGGCCCGGCAGGCGCTGGGCCTGCTGCCGCAGTTCAGCCGACCGCCGGCGGCGGCCGTGTTCGGACTGCTGGGAGAGGCCGAGCGCATCCGCCGCGCGCTGCAGACCCTGCGGCTGACGGTACCCGCGTCGGTAGCGGCCGGGAACGAGGAGGCACTGGCCGCCGCCGCGCAGGTGCTGGGCGACATCTCCCGTACGGTGGCCTCCGGCCACGAGCACCACATCCCCGACGAGGTCTGGACCCTCCTGGAGTCGTGGGCGGCCGACTCGCCCGTGCGCAGCCCGCGCGACCTGGCCGCGCGGCTGCGGCTGGCGGAGCAGCTGGCCCGGCGCTCGACCGACGCCCGCCTCGGCGATGTGTTGGAACCCCACACCGAGGTGCCGGGCCTGTACGCGGGTACGCCGTCCGTGGCACGCACCGCCCGGCGGATTCGGGCGCAGTTGCGTCCCCAGTCGCCGATCTTCCGCCATGCGGTGCGGCTCGCAGTGGGCGTGGCGGTCGCCGAGGTCGTCGGCCGGTCGATCGGCGGGTGGGGCGGGCTGGGCATCTCCGCGCACGGGTTCTGGGTTGCCCTGACCACCATGCTGGTGCTCTTTCCCGAGTACGGGCACACCATCGCCCGCGGCTGGGGACGGGCGGCCGGGGCCGTGCTGGGCGGCTTCCTCGCCTGGGTGCTGTCCCTGCCGCACTGGTCGCCCACCGGCCTTGCGGTCGCGTTGGTGGTGCTGGCCGCGGCCTCGTTCGTGACCCTGCGGACCGGACAGCTGATGCTCAACCTGTGGCTGACCACTTGGATCGTCTTCCTGATCCACCACGTCGGCGGGCTGCCCGGGCCCACGGCGTGGGCCCGCGCCGCCGACACCGTGCTCGGCGCCGCGCTCGCCGTACTCATCTTCCTGGTCTGGCCGACCTGGTCCACCCGGCGGCTGCCGGGCCTGCTCGCGGAGTGGCTGCGGGTGCAGGACCGGCTGCTCCCCGAGCTGCTGACCGGCTATGCCGACGTCAGAGCGACCGATCCGGCAGCCATCGACGAGCTGCGAGCGCGATCACGGCAGGTCAGGGAGCACCTGGAGGCCGCGGTGGAGCGGTCGCACGCCGAGCCGGCCGAGCACCGCGGGCCCTGGTCGAGTGCTCAGCTGGAGCAGATCAGGACCCAGGTGTCCAAGGTCGCCGGATGCGCCACCCTGCTGGGCGGACACCTGCCGCGTACCCCGCAGGACACCGTGCCGGGGCTGACCGAACTGGCCGATCCGCTGCACGAACACCTTGCCGCCCTGGCCCGCGCCGCCGCCGGAGCCGAGACCGTGGTCCCGGGGGCACTGCGGTCGGTGTTCGACTCGTTCATCGCCCGCTCGGGCCTGCTGGCCGAGACGTCCGACGGCTCCGGAAGCGCCGCGACCAGCCGCGCCGTCGCCCTGAGCTCCGCAACCGTCGACGCCGTCGAGGCCCTGACCGCCACCATTGCCTCCCGCCACCGCCCCCATCGCCACGCGACAGCCTGAAATTCCGGGGGGTCGCCGTCCGCACTGACCATGAGAGGCCTGGATCCCTGCCGTGGCCCGACCACCGGACCAGTCGCCGGCTCGCCCGTGCTCACCTGCGGATGATGTGGTCCCACGGATATGGGGTGGTCAGCGTGACTGGTGGACCTCCGGCCCCTGCTGCCATCGGTTGCGCGTAGAGATCCGGGCCCGATGAGGTGGGAGGGAAGCCTGGCATGGCGGCGTCGAGATGCGCATCCAGGCTCAGCGCAGCGGTGACGAGGGCAAGGTGGGTCAATGCCTGCGGGAAGTTGCCGAGTTGCTCGCCGGTCAGCCCGATTTCCTCGGAGTACAGACCGAGATGATTGGCGTAGGTGAGCATCTTCTCGAAGACGAGTCGCCCTTCACGCAGATGGCCGGCGCGGGCGAGGGCTTCGACGTACCAGAAAGTACACGCCGAGAAGGTGCCTTCGGAACCGCGTAGCCCGTCCGGAGAGGCAGAGGGGTCGTACCGGTACACGAGGCCGTCGGACACGAGATCTTTCTTGATCGCGTCCAAGGTCGAGAGCCATCGCGGATCCTGAGGGGGGATGAACCCGACCGCGGGCATCCGCAGAAGCGCGGAGTCCAGGACCTCGCTGCCCAGGTACTGCGTGAACGCGGCACGCCCCGGACTCCAACCTCGCTGCAGGATCTGCCAGTAGATGGCGTCGCGTTCCTTCGTCCAGCGCTGCACCTCGGCGGGGCGGCCGCTTCGGGAGGACATGCGGATGGCTCGGTCCAACGCGATCCAGCTCATGAGCCGCCCATAGGTGAAGTCCTTGTCACCGCCCCGCGTTTCCCAGATACCGGCTTCGGGACGGTCCCAGTTCTCGCACACCCAGTCCACCGTGTCGATCAGCGCCTGCCAGACGCGGCAGGTTGTCGGCAGACCGCGCTGGTCGGCGAAATGGAGGCACTCCAATGCCGATCCGTAGATGTCGAGCTGCAACTGGTCAGCGGCACCGTTACCAACCCGCACCGGGGCCGAGGAACGGTAGCCCTCCCAGTGACCCAGGGTCTGCTCCGCCAGGTCGGAGGAGCCGTCGACGCGGTACATGATCTTCAGAGGGTGCTCGCCCGGACCGGCGGCTTCCTGAACGCGGTCGCCCAGCCACTCGGTGAACGCCATGGCTTCGTCGGTGAATCCCAGCCCGAGCAGCGCGTGCAGGGACAGGGACGCATCACGCACCCACGCGTAGCGATAGTCCCAGTTGCGCTCGCCTCCGACCTGTTCCGGCAGGCTGGTGGTCGGAGCCGCGACCATGGCCCCGGACGGGGCATACGTCATCAGTTTGAGCGTCATGGCGGAGCGGTTGACCACCTCCCGCCACCGTCCCGTGTAGCGCGAACACGCCAGCCAGCTGTGCCAGAAGGCGATGGTGTCCTCCAGAAGGCGCTCGCATTCCTCCGGCGGAACGACGCGTGGCGGACCGTCAGCGAACGTCTCCAGCACGAGACCGCGGGTCATACCGGCTCGCAGGCCTATAGACATGAGCACGTTACCTGCGCGGATTCTCCGGTCGTCCAGGCGCTCGTCGTCGAATGTGTCCACCACGTGGATGGTCAGGTCCGTGTCTCGGCCGGCGAAATGCCAGCCGCCCATGGACGATGTGACCTCATGCGGTTGCCGCGCGTAGTCGAACCGGGGGGCGATCTCGATGTCGAACGAGATCTCGCCGCGTGTGCACCGCAGCATGCGGACCAGCCGGTGGTTGCTCGTCGGGTTGCGTGGCGAGGCAGGCGGCATGAAATCCACGACCGATCCGACGCCTTGCTCGGTCATGAATCTGGTGAGCAGCACACAGGTGTCCGGGTAGTAGAGCTGCTTGGTCGCATACGTCGGCGCCTGGGGAGCGATGGTCCAGTGACCGCCGTTCTCACCGTCGAGCAGTGCTCCGAAGATACTCGGCGAGTCGAATCGCGGGCTGCAGAACCAGTCGATCGTTCCCTCGGTGGAGACCAGCGCCGCCGTCTGCAGGTCACCGATGAGTCCGTGGTCTTCGATCAGCGGATGTTCGTTCATGGGGTCTCTTCCCATTTGCCTGGCGTCAGCGGTGACGTCGCTGCTCCCGGCCATGCCGCTTGCGGACACGCCATGTGCCCCACCTCCAGACTGCCCGGCGTTCCCAGGGTTCGCATTACTCCTGGAAGCGGACCGACTCGTCCGGCACATACGCCGACGGTGTCCTCCGGTGGGAGAGGCCGGCTTCGTCCGGATAGCCGGATCACCCGGCCACCGCAGCAACGGTTCTGCCCATCCTCGGTTCCCCGAGCAGGTCGTGATGCAGATCATGGGGTGGTCGTCCACGGCGATGGCGGCCCGCCGTCAGCACGTGACGGGCGGCATCCTCGCCGATGTCGCGCAGCGGGTCGGCGGCCTCGTCCGGGAGGTGGCTCAGGACGCCGAGGAGAGTGGGCCGGAGGGCTCCGAAAAATCTCGTGAGACTGCGGACGAGACCACGAACGTCGAAGGGCCCCACCGCAAGCGGTGGAGCCCTTCAACGTATTGCCCGGTGAGAGCAATGGCGGAGGATACGAGATTCGAACTCGTGAGGGGTTGCCCCCAACACGCTTTCCAAGCGTGCGCCCTAGGCCACTAGGCGAATCCTCCGCGGCAAACAATACAAGACGTTGAGGAGTGCTCGCGAACACGTTCCCCACGGCGGGGGTCGGGACGGCGGCCGGTGGACTTGATCGGGGTGGGATCGGCTAAGGTAGGCATCAGCCCCTCACGTGGCGCTATCTGACTGAACTCCCCCAGGGCCGGAAGGCAGCAAGGGTAGGTTGGCTCTGGCGGGTGCGTGGGGGGCCCTTGCGTTCTCGGGGCCTGCGGAGTTTCCCGGCGTCTTCCGGTGGTGCGGGGCCGCCCGGGCCCCGGTGCTGTGCCCGGGCCGGGGCCGGTTGTCGGTCCGCCCCGATAACCTCGTAGGTGTGTCGTCCCTTGCGCTGTACCGCCGCTATCGCCCCGAGTCGTTCGCCGAGGTCATTGGGCAGGAGCATGTCACTGACCCGCTGCAGCAGGCCCTGCGGAACAACCGGGTCAATCACGCGTACCTGTTCAGTGGGCCGCGCGGCTGCGGGAAGACGACCAGTGCGCGCATCCTCGCCCGCTGTCTGAACTGTGAGCAGGGGCCGACGCCGACGCCGTGCGGGGAGTGCCAGTCCTGCCGCGACCTCGCGCGCAACGGGCCGGGGTCGATCGATGTCATCGAGATCGACGCCGCATCGCACGGTGGCGTGGACGACGCCCGTGATCTGCGGGAGAAGGCGTTCTTCGGGCCCGCGTCCAGTCGTTACAAGATCTACATCATCGACGAGGCGCACATGGTCACATCGGCGGGGTTCAACGCCCTGCTGAAGGTGGTCGAGGAGCCGCCGGAGCACCTCAAGTTCATCTTCGCGACCACCGAACCCGAGAAGGTCATCGGCACGATCCGGTCGCGTACGCACCACTACCCGTTCCGCCTCGTGCCGCCGGGGACGCTGCGCGAATATCTCGCCGAGGTCTGCGGCAGGGAGAACAGCTACGTCGAGGACGGCGTCCTCCCGCTGGTCGTGCGGGCCGGTGCCGGATCCGTGCGTGACTCGATGTCCGTGATGGACCAGCTGCTGGCGGGCGCGGGCGACGACGGTGTGACATATGCCATGGCGACCTCGCTGCTCGGTTATACGGACCTGTCGCTGCTCGACTCCATCGTGGACGCGTTCGCCGCGGGCGACGGGGCCGCGGCGTTCGAGGTCGTGGACCGGGTGATCGAGGGCGGAAACGACCCGCGGCGCTTCGTCGCCGACCTGCTGGAGCGGCTGCGCGACCTGGTGATCCTGGCCGCTGTGCCGGACGCCGGGGAGAAGGGCCTCATCGACGCACCCGCCGATGTGGTCGAGCGGATGCAGGCCCAGGCGTCCGTCTTCGGCGCCGCCGAGCTGAGCCGCGCCGCCGACCTGGTCAACCAGGGGCTCACGGAGATGCGCGGGGCGACCTCGCCCCGTCTCCAGGTCGAGCTGATCTGCGCTCGGGTGCTGCTCCCCGCGGCCTTCGACGACGAGCGTTCGCTGCAGGCCCGGCTGGACCGACTGGAGCGCGGCGCGTCCTTTGCGGCCGCCGGGGCCGGGCCCGCCATGGGATACGTACCGGGGCCTCAGGCGCAGGCGCATGCACCGGTAGCCGTGGTTCCGCCGGGTGACGGGGTCGCCGCGGCGCGGGCAGCCGCGCGGGGGGACGCCCCCGAGGCCGCGCCCCCCGCCGCGCCCGTACAACCCGCCGAGTACGCGGCGCCGGCAGCGTCCGCTGCTCCTGCTCCTGTTCCTGCTCCTGCTCCTGCCCCCGCCGCTCCGCAGCCGCCCTCCGAGGCTCCCGCGGGTGGGCAGCGTCCCGGGGCCTGGCCCGCCGCGGCCGCGCCGGAGTCCGGGCGCCGCCCCGGTGGCTGGCCGACCGCCTCCGCCCCGGGTCAGGCACCGGCCCCCGTCGCCCCTGCCCCGGCCCCCGCAGCCCCGGCCGCCGCCTCCGGTGCTCCCCAGCCGAGCCCGGGCATGATGCAGGGTGCCGCGCAGGTGCGGAACATGTGGCCGGACATCCTCGAGGCCGTCAAGAACCGGCGCCGGTTCACCTGGATCCTGCTCAGCCAGAACGCGCAGGTCACCGGGTTCGACGGCGCTACCCTGCAGATCGGCTTCCTGAACGCCGGTGCCCGCGACAACTTCGCGAGCAGCGGCAGCGAGGACGTGCTCAAGCAGGCGCTCGCCGAGCAGTTCAACATGCAGTGGAAGATCGAGGCGATCGTCGACCTGTCGGGTGGCGCGGGACAGCCCCCGCAGACCGGTGGTGGCCGGCCGTCCGCCCCGCCCGCACCGCAGCGCCCGGCCGCGCCCGCCCCGCAGCAGTACGAGTCCCGGCCCGCGCCGGCCCAGCACCAGCAGCCGGGCGCCGCCCCCGCCGCGGCCCCCGCCCCGCAGCCGCAGGCCGCTCCCGAGCCGCCGCGTCCGGTCGCCCCGGAGGACGACACTCCGGAGGCGGACGACCCGGATCTGGTCGACTCGGCGCTCTCCGGTCATGACCTGATCGTCCGGGAGCTGGGGGCCACCGTCGTCGAGGAGTTCACCAACGAGTAGCGCGGGCCGGGCGGGGCCGCGGTACGCCTCACGGGATGTCCACGGAGCGGCATCCGTCAAGGCCGCCGCGCCCCGGCGGTTAGGCTGCACCCCGTGAAGGTCCTCGTCATCGGCGGCGGCGCCCGCGAACACGCCCTGTGCCGCTCTCTCTCCCTCGACCCCGACGTCACCGCTCTGTACTGCGCGCCCGGCAATGCCGGCATCGCAGAGGTGGCCGAACTGCACCCGGTCGACGCGCTCGACGGCGACGCCGTCGCGCGCCTCGCCACCGAACTGGGCGCCGAGCTGGTGGTCGTCGGCCCGGAGGCGCCGCTTGTCGCCGGGGTCGCCGACGCCGTGCGCGCCGCGGGCATCCCCTGCTTCGGCCCCTCCGGTGAGGCGGCCCAGCTTGAGGGCTCCAAGGCGTTCGCCAAGGACGTGATGGCCGGGGCGGGTGTCCCCACCGCCCGCAGCTACGTCTGCACCACCCCCGCCGAGATCGACACCGCCCTCGACGCCTTCGGCGCCCCGTTCGTCGTCAAGGACGACGGCCTCGCCGCAGGCAAGGGCGTCGTCGTCACGGACGACATCGCGGCGGCCCGTGCCCACGCGCTGGCCTGCGACCGCGTGGTCATCGAGGAGTTCCTCGACGGCCCCGAGGTGAGCCTCTTCGCGATCACGGACGGCACCACCGTGCTGCCGCTCCAGCCCGCCCAGGACTTCAAGCGCGCCCTCGACGACGACGAGGGCCCGAACACCGGCGGCATGGGCGCGTACTCCCCGCTCCCGTGGGCCGATCCCAAGCTGGTCGACGAGGTCATGGAGACGGTCCTCCAGCCGACCGTCGACGAGCTCCGCCGCCGCGGCACCCCTTTCTCCGGGCTGCTGTACGCGGGTCTCGCGATCACCTCGCGCGGCGTCCGGGTCATCGAGTTCAACGCCCGCTTCGGCGACCCGGAGACCCAGGTGGTCCTGGCCCGTCTGAAGACTCCACTGGCCGGTGTCCTGCTGGGTTCCGCCAACGGCACCCTCGACGAGCTGCCCCTGCTCAAGTGGCGTGACGACGCCGCGGTCACCGTGGTCATCGCCTCGCACAACTACCCGGACACGCCGCGGACGGGTGACCCGATCCACGGCCTCGACGAGGTGGCGGCGCAGGACGCCCCGCATGCGTATGTCCTGCACGCGGGGACCAGGCGTGACGGCGACGAGATCGTCAGCGCGGGCGGCCGCGTGCTGTCCGTGACCGCGACCGGCAAGGACCTCGCCAGCGCCCGCGAGCGTGCCTACACGGCGGCCGCTCGGATCCGGCTCGACGGCTCGCAGCTGCGTACGGACATCGCGCGGAAGGCCGCCGGAGTCTGACCGGCCGGCCCTGTGCATCGCGCCCCCTCAGGCCCGAGGCCCGAGGGGGTGCGGCATGTCCCCGGACGTCCCGGCCGGCTGCCCGAGCGCCTTTGCCCTATGGACACCGGTCCGTCAGCACCTTTGCCCAAAGCCATTCCATCGAGTGACGGCTGAGCCATCCGGATGACGGCCGCCGAGGCCCCAACTAGGGTGCGGCGCAAGCGTTCCGGCACTTGGCCCACCGGCATTGCGATGTCAGTGACGGGTGCCACAGTGGGGGAGTGAGCACTACCGCCGCGGGGGCAGAGGGGGTGACGTCCGGCTGTGTCCGGTACCGGTACTGGTGAGGAGCTGGGTGCGCAGGCTGCGCGCGCCAGAGCTCTCGCCCTGCTGCGCATCCGCAGCAGGGCGACAGCCGTGGCCCTGCTGCCGGCGGCGGTCGCCGTCGTGCTGCTCGTCGCAGCCGCGCAGGGCCGCATCGGCGGCGGCGGTTGGGACGCCGTGCGCTGGGCCGTGACGGCCTGCGCGGCGGTCGTGCTGCTGGGCGCCGCAGCGGTCTCGGTCGCGATCGCACGAGCGAGGCCGGCGGTCAGTCCGACCGTCCCGCTCACCGAGCAAGCCGCCCCCGATCTCTATCGGCTGGTCCGGGACCTCGCCGACCGGCTCGACGTACCCGCGCCGTCGGCCATAGCCCTGACGCCCGACTGCGACAGCTGGCTGGAGGACCGCACACACCGCTCCGCGCAGCCCGCGGAGAGCCCGGCGACCCGGCCCGCCGCTCCCGGTGGCCGCCGTCATCGGGCGCCGGTGGCGCCCGTGCTGGTCATCGGGTCGCCGTTCCTGTGGTGGATGCGGGTCGCTGAGCTACGGGCGGTGCTCGCCCCGGTCGTCGCGGGTACGGGCCCCGCCGCCCACCCCGATATAGCCGCCGCCCGCCGTTTCGTACGAGGGCTGGACGGCGCGGTCGCCGACGCGGCCGCCCCCGCCCTCGGACGGTTCTCGGGGCTGCGCAGGCTGCCGCGCGGCCTCGTCGGCTGGATCGCCCGGCTGCTCCTGCGCAGCTGTCGCGGCCATGCCGCCGCGATGGAGCGGGGTGTCGCCGCCGCCGCGTCCGAGCGTGCACAGGCTGTGGATTACGGGCTGCGGATCGCGGCCCAGGAGCAGGTCGGCCTTGCCTACGCGGGCTGGGACCGGCTGCTCACCCGGGTCGCGCTGCCGGCCTGGCGGATGGGCCGCTGGCCGTCACGACTCGACGCGGGCGTCGTCTCCGCCCTCACCGAGCTGTCCCGGCGTGATCGCCTCGCCGAGGGCTTCACCTCCCGACTCGGTGAGCGCCCCGCCTGCGACCTCCTCGAGGAGCCGGGCGCCGCCGACGAGGCGGCCTCGCTGCTCGCCGCCCGCCTCTTCCACGGCGGCCCCGCAGAGACCGGTCCCGACTGGTCCCCGGTCGACTGGCAGCAGTATCCGGAAGAGGTCGTCGACCGGAAGTGGCGTACCGAAGCGGCCCGGCTGCTCCGCGTCCTCGACGCGATGGGCGTACGTCCCGCCCCGGCCGGAGGACCCGACGAGGCGGTCGGGGGAGCCGGGGCTGTCCGGGCTTTCGGGGCACACGGCGCCGATGCCGTCGGTGTCGCCGTGCCCACACTGGCCCGGGTCGTCGAGCAGCTCGCCGGCCCGGACGGGCGGGGCGAGGAGCTCGCGGCCGGGATCAGCGCGGCGGTGGCCCGCGAGGAGGCGGCAGCCCCGCAGCAGCCCCCGGCAGGCCCGCCCGCCGTTTCCGACGGGGACGCCCTGGACTTCTGGGGCCCCGACCCCCTGCCGCTCTTTCCGCTCCAGCCGCCCCGTACCGGCACGGAGCTGCTCGCAGATCATGTCGCGGCGATGGTCTGCTGTGCCGCCGTGGACACGGCAGGCGCGGCGCCCGGCCTCGACTGGCTCGACGGGCCGGCCCTGCTGGTCGACGGCGAGCGCCGGGCGGATCTGGGTAGTCCCGTGCTCAGCCTGGTCGAGGACGGGGACGCCGGACCGCTGCGTTGCTGGCTCGCCTCGGTCGGTGTCCGCACGGACAAGCCCGTCCGTCTCGTGTGACCCAGGGCCCACCCCGTCCCCGCCCGGCAATCCGGAGGGGCGCGTTCCATTCACGTCAATTCACGACGAACGGTGACGGAGTGCATGCGTTATGTGATGTGCTGGGGATCGGCGCTGACAGCCGTCACATCACAGGCTGACACTCGGCGCGCCGAGTCGGCACATCACCGTTGTCTCGGGGGATTCGAGGGAGGTAAGCGCTATGGGGGCGGAGCAGATTCGTCGGTGGGAATCGGGTGCCCTGGCGCATGCCGTCTCCGACCCCTTCGGCCAGGGCCCCCTCCCCTGGCTGCGCGGCAGCGAGAACTACTTCGACGACACCGGCCAGGTCGTCCCCTGGTACGCCGATCTCGCCCTGGCCCGAGGTACCGGAGGCGGCACCCGTACCGCCGACGACGTGCACCGCCAGATCAAGGGCTTCATCTCGACCGGCGCGGCGGCACCCGGCGAGGCGATCGACTTCCACATCACCGTGGACCCGCCCCAGCAGTTCTCCGTGGACATCTACCGGATCGGCCATTACGGCGGCGACGGCGCCGCCAAGATCACCACCAGCCCGCGGCTCTCCGGCATCGTCCAGCCGCCCCCGCTCACCGCCGACCGGACCGTCTCCTGCCACCACTGGTGGCAGTCCTGGCGGCTGCAGATCCCCACCTACTGGTCGATCGGCGCCTATGTCGCCGTGCTCACCACGGCCGACGGATACCGCTCCCACATCCCTTTCACGGTGCGTGACGACCACCCGGCGGATCTGCTGCTCGTCCTGCCGGACATCACCTGGCAGGCGTACAACCTCTACCCCGAGGACGGCCGCACCGGCGCCAGCCTCTACCACGCCTGGGACGAGCAGGGCCGGCTCCTGGGCGAGGAGGACGCCGCGGTCACCGTCTCCTTCGACCGCCCGTACGCGGGTGCCGGTCTGCCGCTCCATGTCGGTCATGCCTACGACTTCATCCGCTGGGCCGAGCGGTACGGCTACGACATCGCGTACGCCGACACCCGAGATCTGCACGCGGGCCGGATCGACGTCGGCCGCTACCGGGGCCTGGTCTTCCCGGGCCACGACGAGTACTGGTCGGTCCCGATGCGCCGCACGGTGGAGGCCGCCCGGGAAGGCGGCACCTCGCTGGTCTTCCTCTCCGCCAACACCATGTACTGGCAGGTCAGCCTCTCCCCGTCGCCGTCCGGCGTACCGGACCGGCTGCTCACCTGCCGCAAGCGCCGTGGCCCGGGGAAGCCCGCGCTCTGGCGCGAGGTCGACCGGGCCGAGCAGCAACTCCTCGGCATCCAGTACGCGGGCCGGGTCCCCGACCCCCACCCCCTGGTCGTACGGAACGCGGAGCACTGGCTCTGGGACGCGACCGGGGCCGACGAGGGCGACGAGATCGACGGACTGGTCGCGGGCGAGGCCGACCGCTACTTCCCGCGCACCACACTCCCCCAGCACGAGAACCGCATCCTGCTCGCCCACTCCCCCTACCAGGACAGCGAAGGCGCGACGCGCCACCAGGAGACGTCCCTGTACCGGGCCCCTTCAGGCGCCCTCGTCTTCGCCTCCGGCACCTTCGCCTGGTCCCCGGCGCTGGACCGCCCCGGCCATGTGGACCCGCGCATCCAGCGCGCCACCGCCAATCTCCTCGACCGCATCTGCAAACACGCCTGAACGACTTGTCGCCGCCGCCACGCGCTGCCCCTGCTCCACCCCGCTCCACCTCACCCCATCCGGATACGGGACAATCGGAACGACTCCTGGATCAACCTACGCGGAGGCAGCGTGTCCGGATTCGTAGAAAAGCCCGAGCCCGTGGTGGTCCCCGGACTCACCCACCTCCACACCGGCAAGGTGCGGGATCTGTACCGGAACGAGGCGGGCGACCTCGTCATGGTCGCCAGCGACCGTATGTCCGCGTACGACTGGGTCCTGCCCACCGAGATCCCCGACAAGGGGCGCGTCCTCACCCGGCTGTCGCTGTGGTGGTTCGACCAGCTCTCCGATCTCGTCCCGAACCACGTCCTGTCCACGGAGCTCCCCGCCGGGGCACCCGCGGACTGGGCCGGCCGGACGCTGATCTGCAAGTCGCTGCGGATGGTCCCGGTCGAGTGTGTCGCCCGCGGCTATCTGACCGGCTCGGGCCTGGTCGAGTACAACGCGTCCCGTACGGTCTGCGGCCTCGCCCTCCCCGAGGGCCTCGTCGACGGCTCCGAACTCCCGGCGCCGATCTTCACCCCCGCCACCAAGGCGGCCGTCGGCGACCACGACGAGAACGTGTCGTACGAGGAAGTGGCCCGCGAGGTCGGCACGGAGACCGCGGCCCAGCTGCGCCGCACCACCCTCGACGTCTACGCCCGGGCCCGGGACATCGCCCGTGAGCGCGGCATCATCCTCGCGGACACGAAGTTCGAGTTCGGCTTCGACGGTGACGAGCTGATCATCGCGGACGAGGTGCTGACACCGGACTCGTCCCGCTTCTGGCCGGCCGCCGCCTGGGAGCCGGGCAAGGCCCAGCCCTCGTACGACAAGCAGTTCGTACGGGACTGGCTGACCTCGCCGGCCTCCGGCTGGGACCGCAAGAGCGAGCAGCCGCCCCCGGCACTGCCGCAGGAGATCGTCGACGCGACCCGGTCGAAGTACCTGGAGGCGTACGAGCTCCTCACCGGCAACGTCTGGCAGTAGGACACGAAGAAGGCCCCGGTCACGAGGACCGGGGCCTTCTTGCATGGAGCGAACGACGAGGTTCGAACTCGCGACCTCAACCTTGGCAAGGTTGCGCTCTACCAGCTGAGCTACGTTCGCATGCGCCGAAGCGCGAAAACCACTATACCCATCCTCGGTCCCGCGCGAGACGCACTGCCGCATGACGGTTCTCCGCGCCGAGCTTCGAGGCGGCCGCGGAGAGGTAGTTCCGTACGGTCCCCTGCGACAAGGACGCCCGCTCCGCGATCTCCGCCACCGGCGCGCCGTCCGCCGCCAGTTCCAGTACCTCGGCCTCGCGCACGGTCAGCGGCGAGTCTCCGGCGGAGATCGCATCGGCTGCCAACTCCGGGTCCACATAACGGTTTCCGGCGTGCACGGTACGGATGATGCCGGCCAGTTGCCGGGCACTGACCGTCTTCGGTACGAACGCCCGCACACCCGCCGCGAGCGCCCGCTTCAGATGTCCGGGGCGGCCGTGACCGGTCACGATCATGGTCCGGCAGCCGGGCAGTTCGGCCCGCAGCGATGTGGCCACACTCACACCGTCCGCCCCCGGCATCTGCAGATCGAGGACCGCCACATCGGGACGGTGGGCCCGCGCCATGGCGAGAGCCTCCGGGCCGGTCGCCGCCTCCGCGACCACCACGAGGTCGTCCTCCAGCGCGAGCAGCGCGGCGAGCGCCCCCCGGATCAGATGCTCGTCGTCGGCGAGCAGTACACGTACCGCGCTCATCGCCGCCCCTCCAGAGCCGCAGGACGGCTTTCCCCGCGCGTCAGCGGGATCCTCGCCGTCAGCCTGAACATTCCGGCGCCCACCGGACCCGCGTCCAGCGAACCGTCGAGGACGCCCAGCCGCTCCCGCAGCCCGGCCAGCCCGGAACCGCTCTCCCCGGCCGCCGTGCACGGTGCCCCGTCGTTCTCCACGTCCAGCACCACCCCGTCCGCCGAGGTGCTGAGCCGGATCGTGCAGAGCCGGGGGTCACCGTGCCGCAGGACATTGGTCGCCGCCTCCCGCACGGCCCAGCCGAGCGCCGACTGCACGGCGGCGGGCAGCTGCCCGCCGCCGTCGCCCGTCACCTCGCACACGATGCCGGCCGCCTTCAGCACGCCCTGCGCGCCGACCAGTTCCGTACTCAGATCGGCCTCCCGGTATCCGCGGACTACATCGCGCACCTCCTGCTGGGAGGCGCGCGCGATCCGTTGCACCTCGACCATCTGGTCCACGGCCTCCGCCCTGCCGCGCTGCGCCAGCTCCACCGCCAGTTCGCTCTTCAACGCGATCACGGCCAGATTCCGGCCCAGGACGTCATGCATGTCCCGGCCGAACCGCAGCCGCTCCTCGGCGACGGCCAGCCGCGCCTGCAGATCCCGGGCGCCCTCCGCCTGCCACATCACGCCGAGGCTCCAGACGCTGGGCCGTATGGACACCAGGACCAGGAGGCACCCGAACATCGTCGTCGGGATCACCCCGGCCAGGATGCCGCCGCGCACCCCGACGGCGGCGAAGAGCCCGACGGTCAGGGCCGTCAGGACCAGGGACTGGACCAGGAAGGTACGGGCCGGGACGAGCAGCACCTGGGTGATCATCAACGCCATTGGGGTGTTCATGACCAGCAGAAGCAGCCCGTCGTCGTCGATGCCGCCTGCGCCGCTCAGCGCCGCCAGCAGCCCCAGGGCCAGCGCCATCAGCGCCGACGGCGCCACCAGCCGGCGCCGGGGGAAGACGGACGTGCCGAGATAGTGCTCGTACGACGGCTTCACGTTCCTGTTGCTCAGCACGCACTGCGCGAGGCTCACCAGCAGGAGTGTCCCGCCCAGTGCCAAGGGCAGCGGATCGTGCGAGATGTCCGAGGAGAAGGGCGCCAGTCCCCACGCCAGCGTGAAGAGCCAGGGCATCACCGCCACGGTGAACCGCGAATAGAGAGAAATTCGCTCGAGCTTGCCGCGCTCCTGCCAGCCGCGCTGCCAGCCCAGCATCCGTCCCCACACAGCACAGCCCCCTCAGCGCCGGGGTTCCCAGCGGAACCACCGCTGCACAGCAAACACCGCAAGCGCCGTCCAGACCAGCGCGTTGAGCCCTGCCCGGAGCAGCTCGGCGCTCTCCCCTCCGCCGAGCCAGCCGGTCCGTACGAGGGTCATCACCCCGGTCATCGGCAGCAGTTCGCACACCGACGCCAGTCCGTCCGGGAGCACGTTGAGGGGTACGAAGAGCCCGGAGCCCACCATCGAGACGAGGAACAGCGGCAGGGTGGTGAGCTGCGCGGTCTGGACGGTGCGGGTCATCACAGAGGTCGCTGCCGCCAGTGCGGTGAGCATCACCGCACCCAGCAGCAGCCCGGCGGCGAGCAACTCGGGCCGCTGCGGCCCGTCGAGCCCGAAGGCGGCGGAGCCGACCGAGATCATCAGCGCGGTCTGCACAAGGGCCAGAGCCACGGACGGCAGAGCGGTACCGGTGAGGATCTCCCGGTCGGGTACCTCTCCGGTACGCAGCCGCTTGAGCACCAGATCCTCGCGTCGTGCGACGTAGGCGGCGGCCAGGTTCATGTAGACGACCTGGATCAGCACCATGCCGACGCCGCCGCTCAGTGCCGCTCCGGCGACGCTCACGCCGGTGCCGGCGAGGTCGACCGATTCGAGCGACGACTTCATCGCCGCGACCATCACGACCGGGACGAGCAGCGCGACGAAGACCGCCGTCCTGTTCCGCAGGAGCAGCGTCAGCTCGGCCCGCCCGAGAGCGCGCAGCCGTCCCTGGACCGTTGTGCTCGTCATGCCGCCACCGCCGCTTCCTGTCCTGAGGTCTCACGTGCCGTCGTGTCCTGTGCCGTCCGAGCGATATCGAGAAATGCCTCTTCGAGCGAGGCCGAGCGGGCGTCGAGCCGCAGTAGTTCCACGTCCGACTCCTGTGCCCAGCGCAGCAGTTCGCCCAGCGACTCCTGCAGCCGGTGGGTGCGGATCTCGATCCGCCGGCCGTCGGCCGCGGCCCGCAGCCCCAGCGGCAGCCGCCGTGCGCCGACCCCGCCGGGCAGCTCGAACCGGATCCGGGCCGGGCGGGACGCTGTCACCTCGGCAGGCGTGCCCGCCACCACGATCCGGCCCCGGTGCATGATCGCCAGCCGGTCGGCGAGTGATTCCGCCTCTTCCAGGTAGTGCGTGGTGAGCAGGACCGTCGTGCCGCCGTCCCGCAGCGTCCGTACCAGCTCCCAGGTGTCACGCCGCCCCTCGGCATCGAGCCCGGTGGTCGGCTCGTCCAGGAAGAGCACGTCCGGCCGGCCGAGCAGCGCCAGTGCCAGATCGAGGCGCCGCTTCTCGCCGCCGGAGAGCTGCTTGACCCGTACGCGCGCCCGGTCGCTGAGCCCGACCAGTTCCAGCGCCTCGCCGGTGGGCCGCGGCGCACTGGTGCATCCCGACCACATCCGCAGGGTCTCGGCGACCGTGAGATCGGACGGGAATCCGCCTTCCTGGAGCATCACCCCGATCCGGGGGCGGACGGCGGCGCGCTCGCGATACGGGTCGTGGCCCAGCACCCGGACGAGACCGCCGTCGGGCCGGGCCAGCCCTTCCAGCAGTTCGACGGTGGATGTCTTGCCCGCGCCGTTCGTCCCGAGCAGCGCGAAGATCTCGCCGCGCGCCACGGAGAAGGAGATCCCGGTCACCGCCTCGAAGCCGCCGGCATAACGTCGCTGCACTCCGTCCGCCGCGATCACGCATTCATCAGTGGTCATGCCTTCAGGTTTCCGCCGGATGGCGGCCGCGAGCAGTGCGAGCTGTCATCACTGCCCATGACAAACGTCATGGGCGGTCACGGAGCAGGGCGTCGGAATACGACGAAGGCCCTGGTCGATATCGACCAGGGCCTTCGAACAACACGATCAAGAGCGGACGACGAGATTCGAACTCGCGACCCTCACCTTGGCAAGGTGATGCTCTACCAACTGAGCCACGTCCGCATTGCTGCCGCTCAGCTTTCACTGGGCGGTGCGAACACCACTCTACCTGATCCACCGGAGTGGTCCATAAGAGTGATGCAGAGCGGGTGACAGGAATTGCACACTGCGCCTTCCCCCTGGAAGGGGGATGTTCTGCTACTGAACTACACCCGCACGCTGCGTGAGGTTCGGCCTTTTCGGCCTTGCCCCTCGGCGTGCTCCAGACTCTAGCCGACCTGATGGGGTGTCGCGCAAGTCGGTGCCTGCGGGGTGTCGCCGCAAGGTGGGTTCCGGTGTCCCTCAACTCGCCTCGCGGAAGGCCTCGTAGACCTTCTTGGGGATCCGGCCGCGGGCCGGTACGTCCATTCGGTGGGACCGGGCCCAGGCGCGCACGGCCGCCGGGTCGGGCGCGAGCGAGGTGTGCCGGTACGACACGGGGGTCTTGCCGTGCTTGCTGGCATTTGTCTGCTTACGGCCGGCCGCCATGTACGGGGCCAGGGCCTTGCGCAGTTTCTTTGCATTGGACGGATTCAGGTCGATCTCGTACGACTTCCCGTCCAGGGCGAAGGCAACCGTTTCCGCCGCTTCTCCCCCGTCGATGTCGTCGGAGAGCGTGACCACTACGCGCTGAGCCACGGATATTGGTCCTTTCCTGCGGCATCGGCGCGTCTGACATGCGCTGATGCCGGCCTTCCGGCTGCTGGGCGGATGGGGGCCGACATGTGTCGACTGTTTAGAGGCAATACTGCTTTCCCTGCTAATCATTTGTACAGCGGTAGGCACCGCATTGTGAAGCCCAGCCAATTACCTGCGCGTGTCCACCTTCTATGCGCGATCCTGTGAGGATTTTTTTCGCGGGACTTTTCCCGCACGTTGTCACGGCCGATATCTCCGCGTGATCAGGGCCCGGTGATATCTACCCGCGTAGAATTTCCGGCCAGGTAGGCTGAGGTCACCTGCGGGGGTCTGGGGAGCCCCCCGGAGAAACAGCCGCACCACACCACCACCGGGAGTGCCAGTGGCACGCGTCGTAGTCGACGTCATGCTCAAGCCCGAGATCCTCGACCCGCAAGGACAGGCGGTGCAGCGCGCACTGCCCCGTCTCGGCTTCGAGGGAATCGCGGACGTACGTCAGGGAAAGCGTTTCGAGCTCGAGGTCGAGGGGCCGGTCGACGACGCCGCCCTCACCCGCATTCATGAGATGGCCGAGACGTTCCTCGCCAACACCGTCATCGAGGACTTCACCGTGAAGGTGGAGAAGGCCGAGGAGTCGAAGTGACTGCTCGTATCGGAGTCGTCACCTTTCCCGGCACGCTCGACGACCAGGACAGCCTGAGGGCCGTACGCGTCGCGGGCGCCGAACCCGTATCGCTGTGGCACCGCGACAAGGACCTGCACCAGGTCGACGCGGTCATCCTGGCGGGCGGTTTCTCCTACGGCGACTATCTGAGGGCCGGAGCCATCTCCCGGTTCTCGCCGGTCATGGAGACCGTCATCGAGCAGGCGAAGGCCGGAATGCCGGTCCTCGGTATCTGCAACGGCTTCCAGATTCTGACCGAGGCACATCTGCTGCCCGGCGCGATGCTGCGCAACAACCACCTGCACTTCATCTGCCGCGATCAGAAGCTGCGCGTCGAGAACGCGGAGACCGCCTGGACCTCGGACTACTCCGCGGGCCAGGAAATCTCCGTACCGCTCAAGAACATGGACGGGCGTTACGTCGCCGACGAGCGCGTCCTCGACGAGCTGGAGGCGGAGGGCCGCGTCGCCTTCCGCTACCTGGATGTGAACCCCAACGGTTCGCTGCGCGACATCGCCGGCATCACCAATGCCGCGGGCAACGTCGTCGGTCTGATGCCGCACCCGGAGCACGCCGTCGAGCCGCTGATCGGAACCGGTCGCACCGACGGCCTCGGTTTCTTCACCTCGATCATCAAGAAGCTGGTCAACGCATGAGCCTGGATACGGTCAAGCACGCGGCCGAGACCCCGGACGTCGCGCAGCCCTGGAAGGAGCTCGGCCTCAAGGAGGACGAGTACGCCCGGATCCGCGAGATCCTGGGCCGTCGTCCCACCGGCGCCGAACTCGCCATGTACTCCGTGATGTGGTCCGAGCACTGCTCGTACAAGAGCAGCAAGGTCCACCTCAAGCAGTTCGGTGAGAAGGTCCCCGCCAACGACGCGATGCTCGTCGGCATCGGCGAGAACGCCGGTGTGGTCGACGTCGGTCAGGGTTACGCGGTCACCTTCAAGGTCGAGTCGCACAACCACCCCTCGTACATCGAGCCCTACCAGGGCGCGGCCACCGGCGTCGGCGGCATCGTCCGCGACATCCTCGCCATGGGCGCCCGCCCCGTCGCGGTCGTCGACCCGCTGCGGTTCGGCGCGGCCGACCACCCCGACACCAAGCGGGTACTGCCCGGCGTCGTCGCGGGCATCGGCGGGTACGGCAACTGCCTCGGTCTGCCGAACATCGGCGGCGAGGTCGTCTTCGACGCCTGCTACCAGGGCAACCCGCTCGTCAACGCCGGCTGCATCGGCGTGATGAAGCACGAGGACATCCACCTCGCCAAGGCGTCCGGCCCCGGCAACAAGGTGATCCTGTACGGCGCTCGCACCGGCGGCGACGGCATCGGCGGCGTCTCGGTCCTGGCCTCGGAGACCTTCGAGTCGACCGGCCCGGCGAAGCGCCCGGCCGTCCAGGTCGGCGACCCGTTCCAGGAGAAGCTCCTGATCGAGTGCACCCTGGAGATCTTCGGCGAGAAGCTCGTCGCCGGTATCCAGGACCTCGGCGGTGCGGGCCTTTCCTGCGCCACCTCGGAGCTGGCCTCCGCGGGCTCCGGCGGTATGCGCGTCGAGCTGGACACCGTTCCGCTGCGCGACTCCTCCCTCTCGCCCGAGGAAATCCTCATGAGCGAGTCGCAGGAGCGCATGTGCGCGATCGTCGAGCCGGACAAGGTCGACCGCTTCATGGAGATCTGCGAGAAGTGGGACGTCATCGCCACCGTCATCGGTGAGGTGACCGAGGGCTCGCAGCTGGAGATCTTCTGGCACGGCGAGCAGATCGTCGACGTGCCGCCGCGGTCCGTCGCCCACGAGGGCCCGACGTACCACCGCCCGTTCGCCCGCCCGTCCTGGCAGGACGCGCTGCAGGCCGACGACGCGAACAAGCTGGCCCGCCCGGCGAACGCCGCCGAGCTGCGCGAGCAGGTCCTCAAGCTGGTCGCCTCGCCGAACCAGGCCTCCAAGGCGTGGATCACGGACCAGTACGACCGGTTCGTGCAGGGCAACACCGTGCTCGCGATGCCCGAGGACGCCGGCATGGTCCGGATCGACGAGAAGTCGAACCTGGGCGTGGCCATGGCGACCGACGGCAACGGCCGGTACGCGAAGCTCGACCCGTACACGGGCGCGCAGCTCGCACTGGCGGAGGCGTACCGCAATGTCGCCACCTCCGGCGCCAAGCCGCTCGCCATCTCGGACTGCCTGAACTTCGGTTCGCCCGAGGACCCGGACGTCATGTGGCAGTTCGCCGAGGCCACCCGTGGTCTCGCGGACGGCTGCCTGGAGCTCGGCACCCCGGTCACCGGCGGCAACGTGTCGCTGTACAACCAGACCGGTGAGACGGCGATCCACCCGACGCCGGTCGTGGCCGTGCTCGGTGTGATCGACGACGTGACACGGCGTACGCCGGTCGCCTTCAAGGAAGAGGGCCAGCTCCTCTACCTGCTCGGCGACACGCGTGAGGAGTTCGGCGGCTCGGCCTGGTCCGAGGTCGTCCACAACCACCTCGGCGGTCTGCCGCCCAAGGTCGACCTGGGCCGCGAGAAGCTGCTCGGCGAGATCTTGATCTCGGCGTCCCGCGACGGCATGGTCGACGCGGCGCACGACGTCTCCGACGGCGGTCTGATCCAGGCGGTCACCGAGTCCTGCCTCCGTGGCGGGAAGGGTGCCCGGTTGGTCGTGCCGGACGGTCTGGACGCGTTCACCTTCCTCTTCTCGGAGTCGGCGGGCCGCGCGGTCGTCTCGATTCCGCGCAGCGAGGAGCTCCGTTTCAACGACATGTGCGGTGCGCGGGGTCTGCCCGTCACCCGGATCGGTGTCGTGGACGGCGAGGAGATCGAGGTCCAGGGCGAGTTCAGCATTCCGCTGAGCGAGCTCCGCACGGCGCACGAGGCGACGATTCCGGGTCTGCTCGCCTGAGCCGGTGCCGTGTCAGCGCTTTGAGCGAAGCCCCCGTCCGGTCCACCGGGCGGGGGCTTCGTCATCGCGTGCGTACCGGTGCCGGATCGGTCCGGCGGTGGTGAGCGGCAGCGTCACTGCGGCTCGGAGTACGGCCTGGGCTCCTTCGCGACCGAGGCCGACCTGGGCACGGCGCCCGCCGGCTGCCCGTAGGCTCGCTGCCATGCCGCCGTCCCAGAAGCGCGCCCGTCGCTACGACCTCGTCCGGACCCGCACCGCCGTACAGGCGCAGTTCGCCCATGTCCGGGCCGCGGTCAGTACTCTGACGCCGGATCAGCTGGCTCTGCCGACCCGGCTCGGGGAGTGGACGGTGCGCGAACTCGCCGCCCATCTGACAATGGCGGTCTCGAACGTCTGCCGGAACCTGGAACTGCCGGAGCCGCCCGGCGAGAAGCCCGAGCTCGCGCTGCTGGAGTGGCCGTTCTCGACCGCCGAGCGGGCCGGCCGGATCACCGACGACGCCAAGGCGCTCGCCGCGGACCGCCCCGATCTCGACGCGCTGTACGCGGAGGCCGCCGAGCGGTTCGAGGCGGTGGTGCCGGGCGTGGGCGAGGACCGGTTGCTGCCCACCCGGGTGGGCGTGATGCGGCTGGGTGACTTCCTCGTCACCCGCACGGTCGAACTCGTCGTGCACACGGACGACCTGAACGCGGCGGCCGGGCTGGACATCCCGTACGACCGGCAGGCCCTCGCCGCCTGCACCCGGCTGCTCACGGACGCTCTCGCGGAGAAGGCGCCCGGCGGTTCGGTCGAGGTGCGGGTCCCGCCGTTCTCGGTCGTCCAGTGCGTCCAGGGTCCGAAGCACACCCGCGGTACGCCGCCCAATGTCGTCGAGACCGATCCGCTGACCTGGATCCGGCTCGCCACCGGGCGTACGCAGTGGTCCCGGGCGCTCGACGAGGCGAAAGTCAGCGCGAGCGGTGAGCGGGCCGACCTGAGCGACCTGCTGCCACTGCTCGGCTGAAAGGCGGGGAACCGGATCGGACCCTCGTACCGTCACATGGCCATGTTCGGACAACGAATGACTGTCAGCGTCCTGGCTCTCCTCACCCTCGCCGCGTGCGGTACGGAGTCGGGTTCCGGCTCGGGGTCCGGCGACGGCAGCGGCACCGTACGGACCGACCTGCCCGTCACCGGCGTCCACTGGAACGTCGATTCGGTGACGGTCGGAGGGAAGAGGACCGTGGCCCCGGACGGCGCGCACGTCACGATCACACCCGACGGCAGGGCCACCGGCAACTTCGGCTGCAACCACTTCACCGCCCCGGTCCGCGTGGACGGTGACACGGTCACCGTGAAGCCGGCCACGGCCACCGAGATGGGTTGCGAGAAGGATCTTCAGCAGTTCGAGCGGGCCCTGTCCAGCACGTTCAGCGGCAGACTCACCGCTGCTGTGGCGGAGAAGAGCCTGACCCTGACCACGGCGAAGGGCGACTCCATCGCCTTCACCTCGGAGCGTGCCGCCCCGCTCGTCGGCACCACCTGGACCGTCACCGCTCTGGTCTCCGGTTCGGCCTCCTCGTCACTGCCCGCCGGTGCGGGGAGGAAGGCGCAACTGAGCTTCGGCAAGGACGACTCCGTGCAGGGCAGCCCGGGCTGCAACCAGATCCGCGGCACCGCGACGGTCTCCGGCTCCGCCATCACGTTCGGCCGGATCAACGGCACGAAGATGATGTGCCCGGATCCGCAGATGAAGGTGGAACGCGCGCTGCTCGCGATCCTGGACGGGAGGACGACGTACAGGATCGATCACCGCACGCTGACCCTCACCGCCGCGAACGGCGAGGGTTTCAGCGCCACGGCACCCGCACCCGGGAAGTGAGTCAGGCCCCCGTCGAGTACGGGAGCAGGCCGGCGTCCGTCCTCTCCCAGGACGCCCGCAGCTCGGCCAGCAGCTTCGGTTCGGCCTGTGCCCGGTCCGCCTGTTCCCGCTGGTCATGGGCGAGCTGGAACAGCTGGTCGGTCCCGCTCCTGCCCCGGTAGTACTTCCAGCCGCCGCGTCGCAGCGCCCGCTCCCCGCGTACCCGCCAGAACAGATCCCGCTCCTTCGGCTCCTCGCCCCTCAGCAGGTATCCGGCGAGGCTGATGCCGTCCAGCGGGTACGCGGGGTCCGGCCGCGCGCCGCCGAGCTCCAGCAGCGTCGCGGTCCAGTCCGGCGAGAACACCGGCAGACCGCTCACCTGGTGCGGGTCGATCCTGGCCGGCCAGCGCAGCACTGCCGGGACCCGGATCCCGCCCTCCTGCAGCGAGGACTTGTTGCCGGAGAGCGGCCACTGGTACGAGAACCGCTCGCCGCCGTTGTCGCTGGCGAAGAAGACCAGGGTGTCCTCCGCCTGGCCGGACCGCTCCAGTGCCTTCAGCACCTCGCCGACCGAGCGGTCCAGGTCCTCCACCATCTGTTTGTACTTCGCGACCGAGCCGCCGTCCGCGTGGAACAGCCCCGCCAGGCCCCCGGCCCTGATCCTGCGGACGATCTCGGCGCTCTCGGCCGTGTCGCCCTCCGCGATCCACGGCCAGTGCGGGGTGGTGAAGTTGAGATTGAGCAGCCACGGCTTGTCGTGGTCGCGCCGTACGTACTCGCTCGCGCGCTCGGTCAGGATCCGCGTGTAGTAGCGGAGGTCCTTGTACTCGGCGTCGCCCTCGTACAGGTCGTACTCGCCGGCGAGGCCGAGCTTGGAGTAGTACTCCAGCGCCCCGCCGAAGTTCCCGAAGAACTCGTCCCAGCCGGACTTGGTGGGGCTGTAGTCCGGCAGATAGCCGCAGTGCCACTTGCCGATCAGCGCGGTGGCGTACCCGACTCCGCGCAGCAGAGAGGCGAGCGTCGGGTGCGTGGGTTCGAGGCCCACCGACCGGTCCGCGATGGGCTCGGCGAGACCGCCCTTCGTACGGCCCGGGTAGCGCCCGGTGTAGAGGCTGAAACGGGTGGGGGAGCAGGTCGCGGAGCCGGAGTAGGCGTCCGTGAACCGCACGCCCTGGCGGCCGAGACGGTCCAGGTTCGGGGTGCGGATGTGCGGGGAGCCGTACGAGGAGAGGTCGGCCCAGCCGAGGTCGTCGCCGAGGATGAAGAGGATGTTGGGCCGCCGGGAGTGCTTGCCGCGGGCCGCCCGGAAGGGACGCTCACGGGACGCCTCGTCGGGAGCGGCCGCAGCCGCCGAGACAGGCGTGGCGGCGGAGGCGGGCGTGGCGACGGCCGGGATTCCGACCGCGGCTGTTGCGGCGGTCGCGCCGACGGCGGTCCCGAAGGCACGCCGGGTCAGCGATATCGAATCCGCACTTTCGTTCGAACTACTTGGGTCGCGAGAAGGCATGACTGCTCCAGGACAGGGCTCGGCCGCGCACGGCGGGGCGGAGGGAGGCCTAACCCGACCCGTCAGGCGTCACCTGCGGACATGCGGACGCGCACACGGGTACGAGTGAGGGAAAGCAGGAACGGAAGCGGAGGACGCCGACGCGAGGGCGGGCTCGGCGCCGTCAGCAGGCGCGCGTCGACGCGGTGTGCGTCGCGGAAATCAGGCGCAGCGACAGATGGCGCTCGCGACACGTCCCAGATCGACGTGGCGGCGCTCCACGAGCGTGACCGAACGGTCACCGAGAGGCTGCATGGGGCAGGAGCCTGCCAAGGAGGCATGCGCCTGTCAACGCCGGTCTCGCACTCCGGACGTCGGCCGACGCGCCGCGGGGCAGCGAGATCCGAAACCGGGACCGGTGCGATCCACGAACCGAGGTGTGGTGGCGGGGAAGCCGCATACCGCCCCGTCGGCCCCTCGTCCGGTGTGAGGCTCACCACGAAACGAGCGTTCGGGCAGCGCCTTCACCGGTCCGCCGACCGGCTCGCCGAGCGCGCGCCCGGCGCCGCGGCCCCGTGACATCCGCATGGCCGGAACTGGTCGGTAACCCGCCGCCAGACCGGGCCTCAACCGCCCCCGGCCCCTCCCGCGCTGCCTCCGCAGCCCGCTCGCAGCCGAAAACCATCACTGTCCGTGATCTCTCGATCCACCCCGGGAACGGCGTTCCGACGCCCTTCCCAGTGCTCCGGCGAGGTGTCCCCAATTCGGACCCGTGGTCGATCTCGCCTACACTCGGTGGCGTGCCCCGTGGTGATGGACGACTCAACCACGACCTGCTCCCCGGAGAGAAAGGCCCCCAGGACGCTTGTGGCGTCTTCGGTGTCTGGGCTCCGGGCGAAGAGGTCGCCAAGCTCACCTATTTCGGACTGTATGCCCTGCAGCACCGTGGACAGGAGTCCGCGGGCATTGCAGTGAGCAACGGGTCCCAGATCCTGGTCTTCAAGGACATGGGACTGGTCTCGCAGGTCTTCGACGAAACGTCTCTGGGATCTCTCCAGGGCCATATCGCGGTCGGTCATGCCCGCTACTCCACCACCGGTGCCTCGGTGTGGGAGAACGCGCAGCCGACGTTCCGTGCGACCGCGCACGGCTCGATCGCCCTGGGTCACAACGGCAACCTGGTCAATACGGCCCAGCTCGCCGAGATGGTCGCCGACCTTCCCCGCAAGGACGGCCGCGCCACCCAGGTCGCCGCGACGAACGACACCGACCTGGTGACCGCTCTGCTCGCCGGCCAGACCGACGACGACGGCAAGCCGCTCACCATCGAGGAGGCCGCCGCCAAGGTGCTTCCCGATGTGAAGGGCGCCTTCTCGCTCGTCTTCATGGACGAGCACACCCTCTACGCCGCCCGCGACCCGCAGGGCATCCGCCCGCTGGTCCTCGGCCGGCTGGAGCGCGGCTGGGTGGTCG
Organism: Streptomyces sp. NBC_01717; assembly: GCF_036248255.1. Taxonomy (NCBI): domain Bacteria; kingdom Bacillati; phylum Actinomycetota; class Actinomycetes; order Kitasatosporales; family Streptomycetaceae; genus Streptomyces; species Streptomyces sp. NBC_01717. Next base: position 4,968,355 of record NZ_CP109178.1, read on the forward strand.
CATCGGAATCCGCTGCCCTCGACATCTGCGGCGCCAGCTTCGTACGTGAGATCGAGCCGGGCGAGCTCGTCGCCATCGACGAGAACGGCCTGCGCACTTCACGGTTCGCGGAAGCGAAGCCCAAGGGCTGCGTCTTCGAGTACGTCTACCTGGCCCGCCCCGACACCGACATCGCCGGGCGGAACGTGTACCTCTCCCGCGTGGAGATGGGCCGCAAGCTGGCCGCCGAGGCCCCGGTCGAGGCCGATCTGGTCATAGCGACTCCGGAGTCCGGCACCCCCGCCGCCATCGGTTACGCGGAGGCCAGTGGCATCCCGTTCGGTGCCGGTCTGGTCAAGAACGCGTACGTCGGCCGGACCTTCATCCAGCCGTCCCAGACCATTCGCCAGCTGGGTATCCGCCTCAAGCTGAACCCGCTCAAGGAAGTCATCAAGGGCAAGCGTCTGGTGGTCGTCGACGACTCGATCGTCCGCGGCAACACCCAGCGCGCACTGGTCCGGATGCTCCGTGAGGCCGGCGCCGCCGAGATCCACATCCGGATCTCCTCCCCGCCGGTGAAGTGGCCCTGCTTCTTCGGTATCGACTTCGCGACCCGCGCGGAGCTGATCGCCAACGGCATGTCGGTCGACGAGATCTGCACGTCGATGGGTGCCGACTCGCTCGCGTACATCTCGCTCGACGCGATGGTCGAGGCGACGACGATCGCCAAGCCGAACCTGTGCCGCGCCTGCTTCGACGGCGAGTACCCGATGGAGCTCCCGGACCCGGAGCTGCTCGGCAAGCAGCTGCTGGAGACCGAGCTGGCGGCAGGCCCCGCGGCCACCGCCGCGGCCGACGCGCTGCGTCGTCCGTGACCGGTCCGCCACACCAGCTCTGCCATCAGCCCCGTATTTCCACACGAAAGATCCCAGGCAATGTCTGAGACAACAGGTGCTTCCTACGCGGCAGCGGGCGTCGACATCGAGGCCGGCGACCGTGCCGTCGAGCTGATGAAGGAGTGGGTGAAGAAGACGCAGCGCGCCGAAGTCGCGGGCCTTGGCGGCCTGGGCGGTTTCGCCGGCCTCTTCGACGCCTCGGCGCTCAAGCGTTACGAGCGTCCGCTCCTCGCCTCCGCCACCGACGGCGTCGGCACGAAGGTCGACCTCGCCCGCCAGATGGGTGTGTACGACACCATCGGCCACGACCTCGTCGGCATGGTCGTCGACGACCTGGTCGTCTGCGGTGCCGAGCCGCTCTTCATGACCGACTACATCTGCGTCGGCAAGGTGCACCCCGAGCGTGTCGCGTCCATCGTGAAGGGCATCGCCGAGGGCTGTGTCCTGGCGGGCTGCGCCCTGGTCGGCGGCGAGACCGCCGAACACCCGGGCCTGCTCGGCCCCGACGACTTCGATGTCGCCGGCGCCGGTACGGGCGTGGTCGAGGCCGACCGGCTGCTCGGCCCGGACCGTATCCGTAAGGGTGACGCGGTCATCGCGATGGCGTCGTCCGGACTTCACTCCAACGGGTACTCGCTCGTCCGCCACGTCGTCTTCGACCGGGCCGGCTGGGCGCTGGACCGCGACGTCGAGGAGTTCGGCCGCACGCTCGGCGAGGAGCTCCTGGAGCCCACCAAGATCTACTCGCTGGACTGCCTGGCGCTGACCCGTACGACCGAGGTGCACGGCTTCAGCCACGTCACCGGCGGCGGCCTCGCCAACAACCTCGCCCGGGTCATCCCGGACGGGCTGCACGCCACGGTCGACCGCTCCACCTGGACGCCCGGCGCCGTCTTCGACCTGGTCGGCAAGGCCGGTCAGGTCGAGCAGCTGGAGCTGGAGATGACGCTCAACATGGGTGTCGGCATGATCGCGATCGTCCCCGCGGAATCGGTGGACGTCGCGCTGACGACGCTGGCCGACCGCGGAGTCGACTCCTGGGTCGCCGGTGAGATCACGGACCGCGGCGCGCATGCGACGGGTGCCGAGCTCACGGGTTCGTACGCGCGGTAGGCGGGGCGGGGCAGGACGCACCACCGGAGCCGTCCGGTGCCGTTCTGCCCTCCATCGCCGGAAGCCCCGGGAACGACCGCGTCCCGGCCCGGCACGCTCAGCTGGATCCGGGCAGCACAAAACCCGGTCCGGGCGAGCCCGAACCGGGTTGTTGTGTCAGCGCGAGGTCAAGCGCCGCGGCGCTGTGACGACGGACCGGACTGATCGTCCTCGTCCTCGTCATCGTCGTCGTTGTACAGATCCGCGTACTGTGCGTACGGGTCATCTTCCTCGTCGTCGTCCTCGAACGGCTCTGCGTTCGGTGGTTGACTCGAAGGCGATGCGCCCAGCTCATTGGCCAGACGCGACAGGTCAGTCCCGCCGCTGCTGTACTTCAGCTGGCGGGCGACCTTTGTCTGCTTGGCCTTTGCCCGGCCGCGCCCCATGGCTCGACCCCCTCGGTGACGGGGCTCGACGGCCCCAGAGTCTTGACACGCGTTCATGTTTCAGGACGGACTCTCGGCAGAGAGACCGTGCCCGTAGGGCTTTAACGGTACCTGCTTCCGTGGCCATACGGTACGCCGCCCGCATCACAGGCCCCGGAACAGGACCAGCAAGAAGCCCTGTCCTCGCTGGTCAACTGCGATTTTAACCTCTTCTTGGCATGCGACCCGCCGACCGGCGTGAGTCTTGTCTCGCCGGTCGGCGGATCGGTGGGCCATGGAGCGCCGAGGTGCGGGGAAGACGCCTGGTGAGGCACCCGGGACCCTCGGTGACGGATGTCAGCGGCGGCGCGCCTCAGCCATCCGCTGCTCGGCGATCCGGTCGGCCGCCGCGGCCGGCGGAATGCCGTCATCCTTCGCACGTGCGAATATGGCGAGCGTGGTGTCGAAGATCTTCGACGCCTTCGCCTTGCACCGGTCGAAGTCGAAGCCGTGCAGCTCGTCGGCGACCTGGATGACACCGCCCGCGTTCACCACGTAGTCGGGGGCGTAGAGGATCGAACGATCCGCGAGGTCCTTCTCGACACCCGGGTGCGCGAGCTGGTTGTTGGCCGCACCGCACACCACCTTGGCGGTGAGTACCGGAACGGTGTCATCGTTCAGCGCGCCGCCGAGCGCGCAAGGGGCGTAGATGTCGAGGCCCTCGGTGCGGATCAGCGTCGCGGTGTCCGCGGCGACCGCGACCTCGGGATGGAGCTCGGTGATCCGGCGCACCGACTCGTCGCGTACGTCCGTGATGACGACCTCGGCGCCGTCCTTCAGTAGATGCTCGACGAGGTGGCGGCCGACCTTGCCGACGCCCGCGACCCCCACTTTCCGGCCACGCAGCGTCGGGTCGCCCCACAGGTGCTGGGCCGAGGCCCGCATGCCCTGGAAGACACCGAAGGCGGTGAGCACGGACGAGTCGCCGGCGCCACCGTTCTCCGGGGAGCGGCCGGTGGTCCACCGGCACTCGTGGGCGACGACGTCCATGTCGGCGACGTAGGTGCCGACGTCGCAGGCGGTCACGTAACGCCCGCCGAGCGAGGCCACGAACCGGCCGTAGGCCAGCAGCAGTTCCTCGGTCTTGATCTTCTCGGGGTCGCCGATGATGACGGCCTTGCCGCCGCCGTGGTCGAGACCGGCCATGGCGTTCTTGTACGACATGCCGCGCGCCAGGTTCAGCGCATCCGCGACGGCCTCCTCCTCGGAGGCGTACGGATAGAAGCGGGTGCCGCCGAGGGCCGGGCCCAGGGCGGTGGAGTGGATGGCGATGACGGCCTTGAGGCCGCTGGCACGGTCCTGGCAGAGCACGACTTGCTCGTGGCCCCCCTGATCCGACTGGAACAGGGTGTGCAGGACGCCGTCGGTCACATCGGTCACTGTGGTGACTCCCAAGTACGAATCGGCGGAGACCCTCCTGAAGGTGGGGAGGGTCCCGGACCGACCGGCACGGCCGGTCCGACTGGGCAAGAGCGTAAGTCCTGCGCGGACGTAGATCTGTTCCAGTGCCGAGGATCACCCCCCGGCGGAGTACGGGCGTGACACGATTTGCTGCATGTCGGTGGTGTCTTCGGTTGTCGTCCCTTACGCGTCCTACCTCCGGGTGTACGAACCGCTGGCCGCCTTCCCGGAGCCTGAACGCACCCACTGGGCCCGGTATGCGGGGCGCGCCCGTATCCCCACGGCCCAGGACGAACTGCGCCGTTCGCTGGCCAACTTGGTGGCCACTCCACCGGTCGGGGTGCCGGTGCACGAGAGCGGGGACGCGTTCGTCGCCGAGCTGAACGGCGTGGTCTGCGTCTGTCCGTGGCGGACCCGGCTGCGCGGCTGGCTGGCACTGGGGGAGCTGGCGGAGATGTTCCCGGCTCCGGTGCTCGACGCGGTGCTGCCTCCGGTGGTGCGCGGGCAGGCGGTCGCGGACCACGAGCGGTGGGCGGAGCGCAATCCGGACGCCCGGCCGTGGATTCGAACCGCGGTGTGGCAGGTCCCGGTGCGGTGGTTCGTCCTCTTCGCCGACGAGGAGCGCGAGCACACCGGGGCGGACGCGGACGGGGGAGCGCCGGTGCTGCGCTACCGGACTCCGATGGTGCAGGCGCGGCGCCGGCTGGCCCGGGCGCTGAAGACGCTGCGTGAGAGCGTCGACGAGGGTCCGCTGACCGAGGGGCTGGTGGACGTCGGGCGCTGGCTGGAGGAGTTCCATCCGCGTGCGCTGGTCGAGCTGGACTACGGCGGCCTGGTGCACGCGCTGTCGGCGAAGCAGCTCGCCGAGGACCGGTCGGCCCTGGATGTCGCCGAGGGCATCGCGGCGCTGCAGGCCGGTGACTCCGAGGGCGCGGGTGAGGCGTACGGGCGGCTGGCCGAGCGCTGGCGCGCCGTGAGGGACCGTCAGTTCGCCAACTGATCCCGGCCGATCCGAGCCGGCTTTGAACCGTTGCCCCGTGTGACTCGTGAGAGCGGTGAGGGCGAAGGGGCGGGAACGTACTCCAGTGACTCCAGGACCTACGTCCCGAACCGGGCCTTTGCCTCAAGGGTGACGGATAGCACTAACTGGGCCCTTGCGCCCTTCCCTACTCCTCGTGCCAAAATAGGACAAGGAGTCCGGGGAGGACTCCTTCCGTCCAAGTATGGGCGGAATGCTCGGCATTGCACGCTATGGGGGGTCTGGTGACTCCTGATCGCTCTGTGACTGATCGTCACGGTGGTGTGACTGTCCGCTATGGCATGGTCCATCGGCTTCCGTCGCTGATGAACACCTGGGAGGGCAATTCCATCGGTTTGGCCGACGTGGCTGGACGGATGGTGTAGTTGTAGTGCCGAGGACAAGCCGTTCGTCCTATAACCGACTCGGCCCGCGTCCGCCATTTCGGGCAACGTGGGTCAAGGTGCAGAATTTAGAGGAAAGAACCGAGATGGTTCGGTTCTCCCGAGGAGGCCGCTCATGACCGCTCGCACCCCTGATGCCGAGCCGCTGCTGACCCCGGCTGAGGTTGCCACGATGTTCCGCGTGGACCCGAAGACGGTCACCCGTTGGGCCAAGGCAGGCAAGCTCACGTCCATCCGCACGCTCGGTGGACATCGCCGGTACCGCGAGGCAGAGGTCCGCGCACTGCTTGCGGGTATTCCGCAGCAGCGCAGCGAGGCCTGACACACCCCTGTCGCCGCGCCATAACCGGGCTGCCCGGGTCCCCCAACCCGCGTTTGCCCATCCATAGCTCCACACGACGGGCGTCCGCCCCAACGGGCGCCATACCTATGCCATACGGGTGCGTCGTTCGATCGCGCTGGACTCCGCCGGGTCCAGCGCGATCTTTTTTGTGCCCGCACGGCGGATGGCGGTCCTGCGAGGCGACCCGGGATCGGCTGTGCGGCGGCTTCTGTGCCGGCCGGTGATGACTGTCGGGCGCGCCTGCCGGCCCTGCCGGACGGTCTCCTGGGGGCTCTCTCGGCGGCCCCCCGATGACCCCGTCCGAGTAGTGCAATTGCACATATTAAATTCGCCAGTTGTAGGAAGGGTGTAAAGTCACCCTTTCTCAAAACTCATGCAGTGACTCCCGTCACACGGCCCGAGTCTTGCCGGCGTCGAGACCGCCACTGCCGAGAAAGGGAATTCCTCGCTCTTGGGCATGGGGCGACAGGCCTTCCTCCTCGGCTGTCACCTGGTCGGCCGACGCGTCGGAGGCGTGGGCGGGCGCGGCGGCTGCGGCGGTGTCAGGAACGGCCGCCGGCGCCCCGCTGGGGAGGTCGGGGGGTTCGGGGGCACGCGTGGCCCCGGAGGCCGTCACGTACCCGAGGAAGCCCGTGACCGGTTCCATGGAGTCGGCGGCGGGCTCCATGGCGAGCCGCAGGAGCCGATGGCAGATCGGGCAGTGCCGGGTGAGATGCCGGTAGCCGGAAGCGGCCGCCAGGTGGGCGCGCAGCAGCGCCCGGGTCTCGTGCCTCGCCGTGGATGCCGCCATCCGCGCCACCCCCCGGTGGAACGCGCTGCCCCGCGCCGTGAAACAGGGACAGTCCCTGTTGTCTGAGTACTCGTTGGCAGTTGCCGGAGTCAAGACACGCGAAAGCCCGGATCCTTGAGGATCCGGGCTTTCATTACTGCGGTCCTGACGGGATTTGAACCCGCGGCCTCCACCTTGACAGGGTGGCGAGCACTCCAAACTGCTCCACAGGACCAGGTTTTCGCTGCTGCCTTGCGGCTGGCTGCGAAAACAGACTGTACAGGAGGTTGGAGGCTCTGGTCGACCTCACTCCTGGTGGTGGCTCGGTTACAGCCCCGAGGGCGCCCGGGTCACGGCGCCGCGGCGTCGATCGCCTTCACGATCCGCTTGTCGGAGACGGGGTACGCGGTGCCCAGGGCGTGTGCGAAATAGCTGACCCGGAGCTCCTCGATCATCCAGCGGATGTCCAGGACCTCCTGCGGAACGGGCCTGCCCTGCGGCATCTGTTCGAGCAGCCAGGCGTACTCGTCCTGCATCTCGTGGACCTTCTCCATGCGCGTGGTGTCGCGCTGGACGGCCGTCGGCATCTGCTGCAGCCGGCGGTCCGCTGCGACCAGATAGCGCATCAGGTCGGGCAGCCTGCGCAGCCCGGTCTTCGTGACGAAACCCGGCGGTACGAGGGCCGCGAGCTGGTCCCGCACATCGGTGACGTTGCTGACCAGGACGAGGCTGCTGGTGGCCTTCAGGCGCCGCTCGCAGGCCTGCCAGGCGGCCAGTACCTGCTGGACCTGGGCGACGGTGTGCTCGGTCAGTGCGACGAGATCGGCGCGGACCTTGTCGTACAGCTTCCGGAACGACTCCTCGTCCCAGGCCGGACCGCCGTGGGCGCCGATCAGCCGGTCCGCGGCCGCCGTCGCGCAGTCCTCGAACAGGGCCTGGATGGAGCCGTGCGGGTTGCGGGACAGGGCCAGCTTCTGCTGGTTCGTCAGCTTGTCCGAGGCGAACTTGGCAGGGTTCACCGGGATGTTCAGCAGGATCAGCTTCCGGGTGCCGCGCCACATGGACTGCAGCTGCTCGGCCTCGGTGTCGAAGAGTCGTACGGCCACGGTCTCGCCCTGGTCGACCAGCGCCGGGTACGCCTTGACCGGCTGGCCGGCCCGACGGGTCTCGAAGACCCGGTTCAGGGTGCCGATCGTCCAGTCCGTGAGGCCCGACCGCTCGATGGACTCGCCCGACGGGCCCGCGGTGGCCGCAGCGGCCTTGGAGAGGGCCTGACGGGCCTTGGGGCGCAGCTGGAGCTTCAGCGCCTCCAGGTCCTTGTCCTCGGCCACCTTGCGGCGCCGCTCGTCGACGATCCGGAACGTGATCTTCAGGTGGTCCGGGATCCGGGACAGGTCGAAGTCGTCGGCGGAGACCGGGACGCCGACCATCCGCTGGAGCTCACGCGCGAGTGTGGCCGGCAGCGGCTCCTGCAGCGGCACCGCCCGGTCCAGGAACTTGCCCGCGTAGTTCGGCGCGGGGACGTAATGCCGGCGGATCGGCTTGGGCAGCGACCGGATCAGCTCGGTGACGACCTCTTCGCGCAGCCCCGGGATCTGCCAGTCGAAGCCCTCCGAGGTGACCTGGTTGAGCACCTGGAGCGGGACATGGACGGTCACACCGTCCGCGTCCGCGCCGGGCTCGAACTGGTAGGTCACCTTGAACTTGAGCTTCCCCTGCCGCCAGGAGTCCGGATAGTCGTCCTTGGTGACGGCCCCGGCCTTCTCGTTGATGAGCATCGAGCGCTCGAAGTCGAGCGTGTCCGGCTCGTCGCGGCGCTTGTGCTTCCACCAGGAGTCGAAGTGCGCGCCGGAGACGACGTGCTCGGGAATCCGCTGGTCGTAGAAGTCGAAGAGTGTCTCGTCGTCCACGAGGATGTCGCGGCGGCGCGCCCGGTGCTCCAACTCCTCGACCTCGCCGAGCAGTTTGCGGTTGTCGTGGAAGAACTGATGGTGCGTCCGCCAGTCGCCCTCGACCAGCGCGTTCCGGATGAAGAGATCGCGGGACGTCTCCGCGTCGATCCGGCCGAAATTGATCTTGCGCTGGGCCACGATCGGTACGCCGTACAGCGTGACCCGCTCGTACGCCATCACCGCCGCCTGGTCCTTCTCCCAGTGCGGCTCGCTGTACGTGCGCTTCAGCAGATGCTGGGCCAGCGGTTCGATCCACTCCGGCTCGACCTTGGCATTGACCCGCGCCCACAGCCGGGACGTCTCGACCAGCTCGGCCGACATCACGAACCGCGGCTGCTTCTTGAAGAGCGCCGAACCGGGGAAGACCGCGAACTTGGCGCTGCGCGCACCCAGGTACTCGTTCTTCTCGGTGTCCTTCAGCCCGATGTGCGACAGCAGCCCGGCCAGCAGCGAGGTGTGCACCGCCTGCTCGGGCGCGGCCAGGTCCGCCGAGGGCTCCTCGAGATTCATGCCCATCTGCTTGGCGACCGTGCGCAGCTGCGCATAGATGTCCTGCCATTCGCGGATGCGCAGGAAGTTCAGATACTCCTGCTTGCACATCCGGCGGAAGCTGGACGAGCCGCGCTCCTTCTGCTGCTCGCGGATGTACCGCCACAGATTCAGGAAGGCCAGGAAGTCGGACGTCTCGTCCTTGAAGCGGGCGTGCTGCTGATCGGCCTGCGTCTGCTTGTCCGAGGGCCGCTCGCGCGGGTCCTGGATGGAGAGCGCGGCGGCGATCACCATGACCTCGCGCGTGCAGCCGTTGCGGTCGGCCTCGATGACCATGCGGGCGAGGCGCGGGTCGACGGGCAGCTGCGCGAGCTTCCGCCCCAGCTGCGTCAGCCGCTTCTTCGGATCCTTCTCGTCCGGGTCCAGTGCGCCGAGCTCCTGGAGAAGCTGCACACCGTCGCGGATGTTGCGGTGGTCCGGCGGGTCGATGAAGGGGAACTTCTCGATGTCGCCGAGGCCGGCCGCGGTCATCTGGAGGATGACGGACGCCAGGTTCGTGCGGAGGATCTCCGCGTCCGTGAACTCCGGGCGGGTCAGGAAGTCGTCCTCGGAGTAGAGCCGGATGCAGATGCCGTCCGACGTACGGCCGCAGCGGCCCTTGCGCTGGTTGGCGCTGGCCTGCGAGATCCGCTCGATGGGCAGCCGCTGGACCTTGGTGCGGTGGCTGTAGCGGGAGATCCGGGCGTTGCCCGGGTCGATCACGTACTTGATGCCGGGGACGGTCAGCGAGGTCTCGGCGACGTTCGTCGCCAGAACGATCCTGCGGCCGGTGTGGCGCTGGAACACCCGGTGCTGCTCGGCGTGCGACAGGCGCGCGTAGAGAGGGAGCACCTCGGTGTGGCGGAGGTTCTTCTTGTTCAGGGCGTCCGCGGTGTCGCGGATCTCGCGCTCGCCGGAGAGGAAGACCAGGACATCGCCTGGGCCCTCCGCCTGGAGCTCGTCGACGGCGTCGCAGATCGCGGTGATCTGGTCGCGGTCGGAGTCGTCGCCCTCTTCCTCGAGGAGCGGCCGGTAGCGCACCTCGACCGGATACGTACGCCCGCTGACCTCGACGATCGGTGCATCACCGAAGTGCCGGGCGAAGCGCTCGGGGTCGATGGTCGCCGAGGTGATGACGACCTTCAGATCGGGGCGCTTGGGCAGCAGCCTGGCCAGGTAGCCGAGCAGGAAGTCGATGTTCAGCGACCGCTCGTGGGCCTCGTCGATGATGATCGTGTCGTACGCGAGCAGTTCGCGGTCCGTCTGGATCTCGGCCAGCAGGATGCCGTCCGTCATCAGCTTCAGATACGTGGCGTCCGGATTCACCTGGTCGGTGAAGCGGACCTTCCAGCCGACCGCCTCGCCGAGCGGGGTCCTCAGCTCGTCGGCGACGCGCTCGGCGACCGTACGGGCCGCGATCCGCCGCGGCTGGGTGTGCCCGATCATGCCCCGGACGCCGCGCCCCAGCTCCATACAGATCTTGGGGATCTGCGTGGTCTTGCCGGACCCGGTCTCACCGGCGACGATCACGACCTGGTGGTCGCGTATCGCCTCCAGGATCTCGTCCTTCTTCTGACTGACCGGAAGCTCTTCCGGGTACGAGAGAGCGGGCACCCGCGCGGCGCGCCCTGCGAGCCGCTCGGCTGCCTTCCCGGCCTGGGTGGCGATCTCGTCCAGCACTGCCTGCTGGGCCTCGGGCTTACGGATCCGGCGCGCCCCTTCGAGGCGGCGGCCGAGCCGGTGCGCGTCGCGGAGCGAGAGCTGTCCGAGCTGGGACTGGAGATCGACAAAGGAAGTAGACATACGGGTCCCAGGATCGCACCCGGGCCCGAGGAACGGCGAACATATTTTGCGCGGCCTGCGTCACGACCGTGGTGACCGTGGGGAAGGCCGGGATCACAGCACGTACCATTTCGGGCAACCGATCTTCGTGCCGCAGTCGAAAGCTGGTCCCCGTGTCCCGTGCGCAGTGGTGCTGCCCGGCGGCGGTGCCCGCAGTCGTACCGGGGCTCTTCCGCGGGGCTGCGACGGCGGTGGGTGGCGAGGCGTCGCAGAAGGCGGCCGCCGGACAGGGGGCGGCCGAGCCTCCCGTACGAGTCGGGTTGCGGGGCTCCGAGCCTGCCGCGCCCACCCCGGTGGAACTCTCCGTACTGCGGGTCTAGACGGCCCCGCGTCACCCGGCCGTCCCCTCACCACCCCGTACTACGAGCACGGAGCTTGCCATGCCCACGCCCAAAACGCCCTCGCCGAAGCCGTCCTTCAGGAAGCCGCTGCTCTACGGCACCGGCGTCGTCCTCGCCGCCGCGTTGCTCGGCTACGTCTCCCACCGGGCCACCGCTCCCGACCACTCGGCTTCCGATTCCTCGTACGTCGCCGAGGTCACCGCCGACCCGGATGCCGGCGTCTACCCCGAGCTGGCGAAGCTCGCCCGCCGCGACCCCGGCGACAAGCTGGCGCAGGGCCGGGCGGACGCGCCCGTCGTCCTCATCGAGTACGCCGACTTCAAATGCGGCTACTGCGGCAAGTTCGCCCGCGACACCGAATCCGCTCTGGTGAAGAAGTACGTCGGCAACGGCACCCTGCGCATCGAATGGCGCAACTTCCCGATCTTCGGCGCCGAGTCCGAGGCAGCCGCGCGCGCCGCCTGGGCCGCAGGGCAGCAGGGCCGCTTCTGGCAGTTCCACGCCGCCGCGTACGCCGAAGGGGCCAAGGAGAAGGGCTTCGGCAAGGCCCGGCTGAAGGCCCTCGCCCAGCAGGCGGGGGTGGCGGACCTCGACCGGTTCGCCCGCGACGCCGACAGTTCCGCCGCGTCCGCCGCGGTCAGCAAGGACCAGGAGCAGGGATACGGGATCGGGGCCACCTCCACCCCGTCGTTCATGATCAACGGCCGCCCGATCGCCGGTGCCCAGTCGATGGAGGTCTTCACCCAGGCGATCGACGCGGCGGCGGACCGGGCCAGGAACACCAAGGATGCCAAGGGCGCCGACAAGTGACCTCGGGCATCGGCTACTTCGCGGCCCTGCTCGGCGGGCTGCTGGCCCTGGTCAGCCCGTGCAGCGCCCTGCTGCTGCCCGCCTTCTTCGCCTACTCCATCGACTCCGCCGCCCGGCTGCTGGCCCGTACCGGCATCTTCTACGCCGGTCTGGCCACCACCCTTGTGCCGCTCGGCGCCGCCGGCTCGTATTCCGGACGGCTCTTCTACAGCCACCGCGACGAGCTCGTCCTCGGCGCCGGCTGGCTGATCATCGTCCTCGGCGCGGCGCAGATCGTGGGCCTCGGCTTCGCCTCGCGCCGGATCGCCGCGCTCAGTGGCCGGATCAGGCCGACGACCGTCGTGTCCGTCTACGCCCTCGGCGCCGTCTACGGCCTGGCCGGCTTCTGTGCCGGGCCGATCCTCGGCAGCGTCCTGACGGTGGCGGCGGTCAGCGGCAGCCTCGTCTACGGCGGACTGCTGCTCGCCGTCTACGCCCTGGGCATGGCCGTTCCGCTGTTTCTGCTCGCGCTGCTCTGGGAACGCTTCGACCTCGGTCGCCGGGCGTGGCTGCGCGGTCGGACCTTCCGGTTCGGCCGCTTCGAACTGCACACCACGACCCTGCTGTCGGGGCTGTTCTTCATCGGGCTCGGCGCGCTGTTCCTGGCCTACGACGGGACGACCGCGCTGCCCGGACTGCTGGATGTGGACGATTCGTTCGCCGTCGAACAGTGGGCCCGGCGCATCGGCGAGTTGGTGCCGGACGCGATCGCGCTGGTGACCGCGGTCGCGGTGGTGCTGCTGGTTCTCGGGGTGCGGGCGTGGCGCCGCCGGGACGTGAACTCCGCGGAGCGGGAAGAGGTCTGACACGACGAAGGCCCCATCCGGTGGATGGGGCCTTCGAGAGGTGGCTGGGGCCGGGATCGAACCGGCGACCTATCGCTTTTCAGGCGATCGCTCGTACCAACTGAGCTACCCAGCCACGCAGCACTTACGAGCTGCAGCGGTCCTGACGGGATTTGAACCCGCGGCCTCCACCTTGACAGGGTGGCGAGCACTCCAAACTGCTCCACAGGACCAAGCTGTTGTGCGACTAAGTGTCGCACAAGGTGGTGCGTGCCCCCAACGGGATTCGAACCCGTGCTACCGCCTTGAAAGGGCGGCGTCCTGGGCCACTAGACGATGAGGGCAGAACTGCTACTTCTGCGTCTATCGCCCCCCGAAGAGGGACGTGAGAAGCATCTGACTCCGCTTCCCCTCAAGAGGTTCCGCTTCTTCTTCAACCTCTGGGGTCTCGGAACGGTCAGGCCCTGACCGGCGCCCTTGGGCACGTCGGAGACTGTACTACGGCGTTTCGGTGTCAGCCAAACCGAATAGGCGAAGGGGTCGCTCCGGGTTGGTTCCCCTCCGGCAGATGGCGGCTGACCTCGGCCGTTGTCAGGCCGAGCCCGCCGAGTGTGATCTCGTCCCAGGCCTGCAGACGGCGGGTCGTGCGGTCCAGATAGAGCACCGAGGCGCGCACCTTTTCCGGCTTCTTGTTCTGCAGGGCGCGCAGGCCGCCGCCGCCCGTGGAGCCTTCGACCTTGAGTCGGGTGCCGAATCTCATCAGCTCGTTCTGCCGGTGGTGCACATGGCCGGCGAGGACCAGCGGAACCGTGCCGTCCGTCTCGCGGGCCGCGTCCGGCTCGTGGGTGACGGCGATGTCGACCGGCGTGCCGGCCTGCTCCTGGTCGCGCAGCGCGGAGGCGAGCCGCATGCCCGCCAGCCGCTCGGCGGCCGCGCCCTGGGCAGGCTGCGAGCGGTCCGGGGTGAACTGGGGGTCCCCCATGCCGGCCACCCGCAGCCCGCCGACATCCACCGCCCGGCCGTCGTCCAGCACGTGCACGTTCTTGAACCGCTCCAGATACATCTGGGTGATGCGCGAGTCGTGATTCCCGCGGACCCAGACGTAGGGCGCGCCGAGATCGCGGATCGGGTCGAGGAAGCCGTTCTCGACCGCGGAGCCGTGGTCCATCGTGTCGCCCGAGTCGATGATCACGTCGATGTCGTACTGCCGGACCAGCGAGCCGATGATCTGCCAGGACGCGGGGTTGAGGTGGACGTCGGAGACATGCAGGACGCGGAGGGTGGCGGGGTCCGGACGGTAGACGGGGAGCGTCGACGTGGCGTCGTACAACTTGGTCACATTGGTGACGAGCCGGGCCAGTTCGCGCTGGTAGACGTCGAAGTCGGTGACGATCGAGCGGGCGTCACCGACCACCGACGGAGCGCTGGAGAGCAGGCCGGAGAACTTGGGCTCCAGCACGGACCTCGGGTTCCAGGTTGCGTACGCGCTGACGCCCGACGCGGCCAGGAGCGCCAGTGCGAGCCCGCCGGCGGCCAGGGCGCGGCGCGGGCGGCGGTAGACGGCGAGGCCGAGCGCGGTGGCGCCGGAGACGACGGCTGTGCAGGAGCGCAGAGCGAGGTCGCGGGCGCCGGTGGAGACGTCCTCGGTGACCTCCTGCTGGAGACCGGAGAGCCGTTCGGGGTGCTGGACCAGAGCCTCGGAGCGCACCGGGTCGAGGCGGTCGACATCGACGTCGAGACGGACCGGGGCTATGTGGGAGTCCAGCTCCAGGGCGCCGAGCGGGGCCACGTTGATCTTCGTGCCGCCGGTGAGGGAGGGGCGCAGGGTCATGGTGGTGTCCATGGGCCCGACGGGCGTACGGACACTGCCGACGATCAGCAGCCCCAGCCAGGCACCGAACACGACGACGGCGAGCAGGCCCAGTGCGCGGGCGTAGGGGTGCGGGGTGGCGCCGAGGGAGGGCGCGAGGGCGGGGGTGTCGCCGGGGACGGCGGGACGGGAACGGTGGTGGCGCAGGGCGCGGGCCACCGCGTCGGCTGCTGCGGTCACTCCGGCCGGGACGGCTGTTGCTGCGCGGAACGGGTGGCGGGGCATTGGGCGCGTATGCCCGGGGAGTGGGGCGGCCATGCGGGACGAGGGGGGTTGGGGCGCGGCGGCCGGGGGTCGTGCGGCCGGGCTTACGTGACAATGGCGGGGTGCTGGAGATGACGCGCGAAGAGTTCGAGGAACTGGTCGCCGAGGCCCTGGACCGCATTCCGCCGGAGCTGACGCGGCTGATGGACAACGTCGCGGTGTTCGTCGAGGACGAACCGGACGCCGGCGATCCGGAGCTGCTCGGGCTGTACGAGGGCACGCCGCTGACCGATCGCGGTGAGTGGTACGCCGGGGTGCTGCCGGACCGGATCACGATCTACCGGGGGCCGACGCTGCGGATGTGCGAGTCGCGCGAGGATGTGGTCGCCGAGACGGAAATCACGGTCGTCCACGAGATCGCCCACCATTTCGGCATCGACGACGAGCGGCTGCACGCGCTGGGATACGGCTGAGCCGACGGGCGGAAAGTGAGCGGCCGTTCGGGTCGGGCGGGGCGCAGGGGCGTCCGGGATCGGGGCTCGGGGCGTGTCCCTTGCGGGGGAACGGGAGTTGGGCACAGCGCCCCCTCCCGTCCCGTTTCGCTCCCGCCCCGGAGGTGCCGCCCGTGCGCCAGTTGCCCGCCTTGTCCGTCCCTGTTCGATGGGCAGCCGTCACCGCCGTGACGCTCGCCGCGTCCACCGGCTGCATGAGCATCGGCGACGACGGGGGGAAGTCGGTCCCGTCGCAGTCGGCCCGGCCGAAGGGCTCGGTGAGCGAACCGGACGGTTCCACGGTGGCCGGTACGGGACGGGCCCGTTCCGGAAGCGGCGCGGAGGCGCACTCCGACCGGGAGGCCCCCGAATCGCCGGACCCGAGCGCCTCCGTGAGCGCCTCGACCGGTCCCGGCGGCGGGCAGGCGACCGTCGGGACCGGTCATCCGCTGCCGACGCGGGGAGGACACCTGCCGATGCCGTCGCCACCGGGGTCCGGCGGGCCGCAGCAGCCGCCGGTGCAGTCGTCGGGGCCGTCGGGGCCTTCCGAACCGTCCGGGCCGGCCACCCCCGAGCCGTCGGGCACGCCCGATCCGGAGCCTTCGGATCCGTCTCCGGGGCCGTCCGAGTCGCCGGCCGCGCAGCTCCGCAGTGACGCGATGAGCGTGCCGGACGCGCTGGAGGCGATGCGGACGCCCGAGGTGTCGCCGCAGGTGGGGCCGGTGTAGTGGGCGGTTCGGGACGCGCGGTTTGCGCAATGTGGGTGGGGGTGCGTATGGTAGTAGATCGTTTGATCCCATTGCCCGGCGCCGACACAGAAGAGCGCCGTGTGGCGCGTACTCTCCCTTGCCGTGGCTGGACCGCATTGAGGCGGTCGAAATTGCGAATCACGGAGTTATGGGCGCGTGCCGAGACTCCGGAAGGTTTCGCATTTCGCATGTCCAATTTCAGCTCTGACAACACCGTCATGCCCGAGAACGACGAGATTGTCACCGCAGCCGAGGCCGTAGTGGCCGAGGCCGCCGAGGTGTCCGAGTCGACCGAGACCGTCGACTCCACCGAGGCCACCACCGACAACGACACCACTTCCGCGGACGCCTCCGCCGATTCCGAGGACGCCGAGCCGACCGTCACCTTCGGGGACCTGGGCCTGCCCGAGGGCATCGTCCGCAAGCTCGCGCAGAACGGTGTGACCGCGCCCTTCCCGATCCAGGCCGCGACCATTCCGGACGCCCTGGCCGGCAAGGACATCCTGGGCCGTGGCCGTACCGGCTCCGGCAAGACGCTCTCCTTCGGTCTGCCGACCCTGGCCACGCTGGCCGGCGGCCACACCGAGAAGAAGAAGCCCCGCGCGGTCATCCTCACCCCGACCCGTGAGCTCGCGATGCAGGTCGCGGACGCGCTGCAGCCTTACGGCGACGTGCTCGGCCTGAAGATGAAGGTCGTCTGCGGTGGTACGTCGATGGGCAACCAGATCTACGCGCTGGAGCGTGGTGTCGACGTCCTCGTCGCCACCCCGGGCCGGCTGCGCGACATCATCAACCGGGGCGCCTGCTCCCTGGAGAACGTCCAGGTCGCCGTCCTCGACGAGGCCGACCAGATGTCCGACCTGGGCTTCCTGCCCGAGGTCACCGAGCTGCTCGACCAGGTTCCGGTCGGCGGGCAGCGCATGCTCTTCTCCGCCACGATGGAGAACGAGATCGGCACGCTGGTCAAGCGTTACCTGAACAACCCGGTGAGCCACGAGGTCGACAGCGCCCAGGGCAACGTCACGACCATGTCGCACCACGTCCTCGTCGTGAAGCCGAAGGACAAGGCGCCGGTCACCTCCGCCATCGCCGCGCGCAAGGGCCGCACCATCATCTTCGTCCGTACCCAGCTGGGAGCGGACCGCATCGCCGAGCAGCTCATCGAGTCGGGCGTGAAGGCGGACGCGCTGCACGGCGGCATGACGCAGGGTGCCCGTACCCGCGTTCTTGAGGACTTCAAGAAGGGCTACGTCAACGCGCTCGTCGCGACCGACGTCGCCGCCCGCGGTATCCACGTCGACGGCATCGACCTGGTCCTGAACGTGGACCCGGCCGGTGACCACAAGGACTACCTGCACCGCTCGGGCCGTACCGCCCGGGCCGGCAAGTCCGGTGTCGTCGTCTCGCTGGCGCTGCCGCACCAGCGCCGCCAGATCTTCCGCCTGATGGAGGACGCGGGCGTCGACGCCTCCCGCCACATCGTGCAGGGCGCGGGCGTCTTCGAGCCGGAGGTCGCCGAGATCACCGGTGCCCGTTCGCTGACCGAGGTCCAGGCCGACTCCGCGAACAACGCCGCCAAGCAGGCGGAGCGCGAGGTCGCCGACCTGACCAAGCAGCTGGAGCGCGTCCAGCGCCGCGCCGGTGAGCTCCGCGAGGAGGCCGACCGTCTGGTCGCCCGTGCTGCGCGCGAGCGGGGCGACGACCCCGAGGCAGCGGTGGCCGAGGCGGCCGCCGAGGCGGAGGCCGCGATCGAGGCCGCCGTCTCCGTACCGGAGCAGCCCGCAGCGCGCGACGACCGTCGCGACGACCGCGGCAACTTCGACCGCCGCGACAACCGCGGTGGCGACCGTCGTGACGACCGGGGCGGCGACCGCGGTGGTTACCGCGGCGGCGACCGTCGTGACGACCGCGGTGGTGACCGTGGTGGGTTCCAGCGTCGTGACGACCGCTCGTCCGGTGGCTTCCGCCGGGACAACGACCGTCCGTCGTTCAACCGCGACCGTCGTGACGACCGCGGTGGTGACCGTGGTGGGTTCCAGCGTCGTGACGACCGTCCGTCGGGCGGCTTCCGCCGTGACAACGACCGTCCGTCGTTCAACCGTGACAACGACCGTCCGTCGTTCAACCGCGACCGTCGTGACGACCGCGGTGGTGACCGTGGTGGGTTCCAGCGTCGTGACGACCGTCCGTCGGGCGGCTTCCGCCGGGACAACGACCGTCCGTCGTTCAACCGTGACAACGACCGTCCGTCGTTCAACCGCGACCGTCGTGACGACCGCCCGTCCGGTGGCTTCCGCTCCGGTGGCAGCGACCGTCCGTTCAACCGCGACCGTCGTGACGACCGTCCGGCCGGTGGCTTCCGCTCCGGTGGCAGCGACCGTCCGACCGGCCGCCGCGACGACCACCGTGGTGGCACGGGCACCGGCACCAACACCGGGTCCTTCGGCCGTCGCGACGACAAGCCGCGTTGGAAGCGCAACGGCTGAGTGCAGTGAAGACCTTCTGAAGGTCTGCTGAAAGCGGGCCCGTCCTTCACGGACGGGCCCGCTTTTCTTTTCGCTCCCGTCACAAGCGGAACGGCTGCTAATATCCGGCGACTTGCACAGGGCAGGGGCACGGCCGGGGGGCCTGGCGTGATTCCTTTGCGGCAGGCTGCCGTTGACTCCCTGTGCCATTCATGCCTTTTCAGGTATTTCGGGGAGGGACCCTCTTGGCACGCCTTGCTTTCGTACGCGGCCGTTCCGTCGTACGCGGTCGCGCGGCACTGGCCGCTCTCATCGTGATCGCGGCCGGACTCGGCACGATGTCGAGCGCCAGTGCCCTGGACACGCCGACTCCCGTACAGACGGGCGGGGTGTGGGGCATCGACTTCGCCGGCGGAACGCTGAACACGGTGGAAGTCGCGCCGAGCGGTGAGCAGTTCGTCTTCGCACGCCAGGTCGGCCAGGGCGGATCGACGGTGGGCGACCGCACTTCCATGGGATACGCCGGCACATACGCAAACGGTGCCCACATCAAGCGCGTGCCGTGCGACGCCGGTTCCTGCGTATCGCTGCGTGCCACCGGAAACGGTCATGTGGGCCGTTTCTTCGTCAACAACGGCGTGGAGCGCGCCCAGATCTGGCTGACGGCGAACGGTTACCACTCGGCCGATGAACCCGCGGTCACGGGTGGTCAGTTCGTGGACGTCACCGGACGCTATTTCGTCTACAACGCCGCGTCGACCGGAAAGCAGTACATCGACGACGTTTCCGAATACCGCTCGACGAATGTCCGAATGACCCGGCCCATCGGCGCTGCCTCGGTATGGGGCGCCCTGCTGTGGACGTCCGGTTCCACCGCCGGAGCCGTCACCGCGATCGATCTCGAAAAGAAGAAGACCGTCGAGACGCTCGCCACCGGCGCGCCCTGTGCGGTCAAGGAATTGCAGACCGTGGGCCGCTGGATCTACTGGAACTGCGGTACGAGCGGCCCCGCCGGTGTGTACGACCGTACGGCGAAGAAGAGCTTCACCGTGCCGTCCGGTGCCGCACTCGTCGGCGACGGCTATCTCGTACAGCACGACCGGTCCGCCGGGAAGTTGATGCTCACCGACTTCCACACCGGGAAAGCCGTGGCGCCCCGGGAGATCGCGGATCTGCCTGCGGGCAGCACCGGCGACCAGCGACGGCTGACCTGGGCCGTGGACAAGTTCGGAGGCGACATCGCGTACGTCGGCCCGGACCACGCAATCCGGTTCGTGCAGAGCGGTGTGCCCGCACAACCGCTGGCGAAGATCGAGTCCGATCTCGGCGACGGTTATCTCGACTACAAGAACACCTACGGCAGCCAGTACTGGGACAGCACCTGGCAGCTCAACAAGCCGGCGAGGTGGACCTTCACGGTCAAGGACGCGCTCGGTCGCACGGTCCGCACGCTTTCCGGGGATTCCGGCGCCGAGGTCAAGGTCGAGTGGGACGGCAGGACGGACGCGGGCGGCTACTCCTTCAACGGCCCCCACACCTGGACGCTGAGCGCGAAGGCCTCCGACGGCGACGGCACCTACACCACCAGTGGGAAGATCGCGGTCAGCGGCGGCCGGCAGGGCCACCACGACCAGGGCGGCTACGCCCTCGGTGAGCTGGTCACGCTCAACTCCTCCGGCGGTCTGACCCTTCATTACACCGAGGGCAAGGGCACCTTCGACTGGAAGCGGTCCGCCTCCGGCTGGCCCGCGGGCACGGTCGCCGTCCCGTTCGGGGACATGGGCAGCGACCGGTGTTCCGAAATGCTCGTACGGATGCCGAACGGGGAGCTTCGTCGGTACGCCGGCAGGTGCGGGGACTCGTACAAGCCGACCAGCAGCCACACGTCTCTGGGCACCGGCTGGAACGCGTACAACGTACTGACGGCGCCCGGGGATCTTACCGGGGACGGCCGGACCGACCTGCTTGCACGCAAGACGTCCACCGGTGACATCTACCTCTTCGCCAACGACGGACACAGCAAGCTGAAGGCCGGCGTGAAGATCCGTTCGGCGTGGGGCGGCTACACGAAGATCGTGGGTGCGGGAGACCTCAACGGTGACGGGTACGGCGATGTGCTGGCCCGCCACAAGGACGGGACGCTCTACCGCTACAACGGCACCGCCACCGGCGTGCTGAAGGACCGGGTGAAGGTCTTCTCCGCGTGGGGAGCCTCGTACAACGTCGTCGTCGGGGTGGGAGACATCTCCGGTGACGGCAAGGCCGACCTCGTCGAGCGGGACGGCTCCGGCAATCTCTACCGCAACAACGGCGACGGCAAGGGATCGTTCGGCGCGCGTACGAAGATCGCCACCGGGTGGCAGGGCTACAAGGGAATCTTCTGACCCGGATGCGGGTGAGGACAAGGGCGCGGCCTCCGGGGCGCGCCCTTGCGTCGTACGGCATGTTTTCCCAGTCGTAACCACGACGGCGGCATGCGTACGCCGGGGCGAGGGCATCGCTGGGGTCATGACAACAGACATCAGCGAGGACAAGCCGCCACCGGGCGTTTCCGACGAGGAGCGTCTGGCGCAGCTCGGGTACACGCAGACGCTCGCCCGGCGTATGTCCGCCTTCTCCAACTACGCCGTCTCGTTCACGATCATCTCGGTGCTCTCCGGCTGTCTGACGCTGTATCTGTTCGGCATGAACACCGGCGGTCCCGCCGTCATCACCTGGGGCTGGGTCGGTGTCGGCCTGATGACGCTGTTCGTCGGGCTGGCGATGGCGGAGATCTGTTCGGCGTACCCGACCTCCGCGGGCCTCTACTTCTGGGCGCACCGGCTGGCCCCGCCGCGCTCGGCGGCGGCCTGGGCCTGGTTCACGGGCTGGTTCAACGTCCTCGGTCAGGTCGCCGTCACCGCGGGAATCGACTTCGGGGCGGCTTCCTTCCTCGGGGCGTATCTGAATCTCCAGTTCGACTTCGAGGTGACGCCCGGCCGCACGATCGTGCTGTTCGCCGCGATCCTGCTGCTGCACGGACTCCTGAACACGTTCGGCGTCCGCATCGTCGCGATCCTGAACAGTGTGAGTGTGTGGTGGCACGTGCTGGGGGTCGCCGTCATCGTCGGCGCGCTGACCTTCGTACCGGACTCCCATCAGTCGGCGTCGTTCGTCTTCACCGAGTTCGTGAACAACACCGGCTGGGGCAGCGGCTTCTACGTCGTGATGATCGGGCTCCTGATGGCCCAGTACACCTTCACCGGCTACGACGCGTCCGCCCACATGACGGAGGAGACCCACGACGCGGCGACGGCGGGGCCGCGGGGCATCGTCCAGTCGATCTGGACCTCCTGGATCGCCGGCTTCGTCCTCCTCCTCGGCTTCACCTTCGCCATCCAGTCGTACGACGGAGCCCTGAACTCCCCGACCGGCGCCCCGCCGGCCCAGATCCTCCTGGACGCCCTCGGCGCCACCACCGGCAAGCTCCTGCTGCTGGTCGTCATCGGTGCGCAGCTGTTCTGCGGGATGGCGTCCGTGACCGCCAACAGCCGCATGATCTACGCGTTCTCCCGGGACGGCGCACTTCCGTTCTCCCGCGTCTGGCACACGGTCAGCCCCCGCACCCGCACCCCCGTCGCCGCGGTCTGGCTGGCCGCGACCGGCGCCCTGGCCCTCGGCCTCCCGTACCTGATCAACGTCACCGCGTACGCCGCAGTGACCTCGATCGCGGTGATCGGTCTCTACATCGCGTACGTCATCCCCACCCTGCTCCGCCTCCTGCGCGGCGACGACTTCACCCCGGGTCCCTGGCATCTCGGCCGCTGGTCCCGGCCCATCGGGATCGTCGCGGTGGTGTGGGTGGTCGTCATCACCGTCCTCTTCATGCTGCCGCAGCTGTACCCGGTCACCTGGGAGACGTTCAACTACGCCCCGATCGCGGTCCTGGTGGTTCTGGGGTTCGCGGCGACGTGGTGGTTCGCGTCGGCGCGGCACTGGTTCCTCGAACCGGATCACAAACGCACGAGCACGGACATGTCGGCGGACTGACGACCTCCTGTGACGGCTCGACGTGGCCCGGCGGCCGATACCCGATCGGCGGCCGGGCCGCGGCGGGCTATGCTCAGGGGTGATTCGCCGAGGGCCGTTAGCTCAATTGGCAGAGCAGCGGACTTTTAATCCGTTGGTTGTGGGTTCGAGTCCCACACGGCCTACGTGTCGCGGGGCGAGGTTTCGGCCTCTGACCTGCAAGGGAGCGCCCCGCCCGGTTCCGACCGGGCGGGGCGCTCCGTCGTCGGCAGGTGTCCGTGGTGTCAGGACCGGGTGTGCCGGGTCCGTCAGTCTGCCCTGGTGGTGGCGAAACGCCGCTCGAAGGCCACGAACGCGGCCTCCTGACGCCACTGGACCTGAGCCTTGGTGCTGGTGTTCAGGAGTCGCCGGCACTGCTGCCGGGGGTTGTCCGCGCCGGGGCCGGTGTGGCGGCAGGGGCCGGTGAGACGGTAGCCGTCGCGGGTCGGGTTGCCCCGCCAGAGGCCGGCACCCGGCAGGAAGGCGTACTCCAGGGAGGCTCGCGCGAGGTCCTTCAGCTCGCGGTAGCCGAGGTCGTACGTCCTGGCGGCGTACCGGTACTCATGGCTGATGTCGATCCGGGAGACACCGGGGTCATCGGTGGCCAGCACGACGGGCACGCCGTAGGAGCGGTAGGTGGTGAAGGGGTGGTCGGCGCCCCTGACCCCGAGGATCTGCGCGTTGCTGGTGAACGGCACCTCGACCGCGATCTCCCGGTCGGCCATGGCGCGGGCGAGCCGCTGCCAGTTGTCCTCGTGGACCAGGTCGACACCGTGGCCGATGCGTTCGGCGTGGCCGACGTTCACGGCCTCACCGATATGGAAGGCCAGGTCCTCGGGCTTGACCAGGCCGGGCCACAACTCGCCCGCGTGCAGGGTGATGTGCGTCTTGGGATACACACGGTGCAGATAGTCGAGCATCCGCATCTGGAGGCTGTAGTTCCGCAGGGAGCTGTCCCAGTCCTCCGGCTGCACCGGATTCACGGCGACGAACCGCTTGTCCCGTTCGGCGAGGCGCATGCCCAGGGCCATCTGGGTGAAGACCCGCTCGGGTGAACTGCCGCGCGACACCTGGGAGATCCATCGCACCGGCACCCGGCAGCCGGCCTCCGCGCGGGGCGTGCCGCACCGTGCCGCCGTGCGGAACTCCGCGTCGGACTCGTCCGTCTCCCGGCTCGCCTCGGCGACCAGTTCGTCCAGCTTGCCGCCGGCCAGCAGTTTGCCGTGCAGCTTCGCCAGGTCGTCGTCCCAGCCGACCTCGTCGGCCAGGATCCGTGCGCCGTCGGACGCCGGGGTCACCATCGACTCCAGATAGAACTGGTTCTGCCTCGCGACGGTGTCGGCCACGTCGGCGAGCAGCTTGCCCCGGTGGCGCCAGGTGACCTCGTCGAACTTCCCGAACGTGTCGAAGAAGTGGTCGTGCCCCGACCGGCCCGGCGGGAAGTCCTGCATGGACCAGGCCCGCAGCACCGCGCGGCGGAAAGCGGTGTCGGTCAGGGCGTCGGACGCCGGCCGTCGGCCCGCACCGCACGGCGGCGGCACCGCGGTCAGCGTCTGCTCGTCGATGCACAGACCGTCGTCCGCGGCGAGCGAGATCAGGTACTCGGTCGAGACGGCGCCCGACAGGTGGTTGTGCAGGTCCCCTCCCTTCGGCAGTGCCGTGAAGAAGGCACTCAGCGCGGCCGGATCGTTCCGGACCGCGGCGAGCCGCGCGGAGGCCAGGTACTCCCCGCGGGTGGGCGGCGGCAGGGGCGCGGCGGCACGGGGCTGAGCGGCGGCCACCGGCTGAGCGGCGACGGACAGCGTGCCCGGCAGCAGGGACAGGACGGCGAGCGCGCCGAGACCGATCGGGGCCAGGGGGCCACGCGCGCGGCGCACGGAGCGGCGGTTCACGGAGGTCACCTGCGCATGATCCCGAGTACCTCCGACGCTCGACGCGCGACCGGCGGTCGCCCGGCCCGGTCCACCCGGCCGAGTGATCACACCTGCGTCCTGCTGCCTCTTCTCCGCGGCGGCGAGCCGGTTGCCGTTGATGTGAGGTGCATCTCAGTAGGCTGATGCGCCCGGACGAAGGAGCACTGCGCATGAGTCTGCGCCTGAAGGCGATCACCCGCGAGGAGCACCTGGCCTTCGTCAGGGAGCGGCCCTCCGCGAGCCACATGCAGCTTCCCTCGTGGGGGGATGTGAAGCCGGACTGGCGGGCGCGGAGCCTGGGCTGGCTCGACGAGAGCGATCGGCTCGTCGGCGTGGGGCTGGTCCTGCTCAGGCCGCTGCCGAAGCTCAGGCGATACCTCGCCTATCTGCCCGAAGGACCGCTCATCGACTGGTCCGCTCCGGATCTGGCCCGGTGGCTGCAGCCGATGCTCGACCACCTGAAGGCGCAGGGCGTGTTCTCGGTGAAGATGGGCCCGCCCGTCGTCGCCCGCCGCTGGAGCGCGGAGGCCGTCAAGGCCGCGATCGCCGATCCGCGGGCCGGACGGCTGGGGGACGCCGAGGCCACCGCCCGCGAGCCACGGGCCTTCGACATCGCCGACCGGCTGCGCGCGATGGGCTGGCGGCAGACCGAGCCCGGCAGCGAGGACGGCTTCGCCGCCGGTCAGCCGAGGTACGTATTCCAGGTCCCGTTCGCGGGCAAGTCGCTGGAAGAGGTCCAGCGAGGCCTGAACCAGCAGTGGCGCCGCAACATCAAGAAGGCCGAGAAGGCCGGCGTCAAAGTCGTCCGGGGCGGCTACGAGGACCTGCCCGCCTTCCACCGGCTCTACGTCGAGACCGCCCGGCGGGACCGGTTCATCCCCCGCCCGCCGGCCTACTTCCAGCGGATGTGGACCGCCCTCACGGCCGAGGACCCGGACCGGATGCGGCTCTACCTCGCCCATCACGAGGGCGAGGTCCTTGCGGCGGCGACGATGCTGACCGTGGGCGAGCACGTCTGGTACTCGTACGGTGCCTCCGCCGACCGCAAGCGCGAGGTCCAGCCCAACAACGCCATTCAGTGGCAGATGATGTCCGACGCCCACGAACTCGGTGCGAGCGTCTACGACCTGCGTGGCATCACCGACACCCTGGACGAGGACAACCACCTGCTGGGTCTGCTCCGCTTCAAGGTCGGCACCGGTGGCGAGGCCGTGGAGTACCTCGGCGAATGGGACTTCCCTCTCAACAGGTTCCTGCACAAGGCACTCGACCTGTACATGTCCCGCCGCTGAGGCCGGGTCCGGGAAGTCCCACCACGCCCGTCGGGGTCAGTCCTCGCCCTCCAGGTCCCCCTCCGTCTCCAGGAACACCTGGCGCAGCGCCTCCAGGACCGTCGGGTCGGGCTTGGACCACATGCCGCGGGACTCGGCTTCCAGGAGGCGTTCCGCGATGCCGTGGAGGGCCCAGGGGTTGGCCTGCTGGAGGAACTCGCGGTTGGTCGGGTCCAGGACGTACGTCTCGGTGAGCTTGTCGTACATCCAGTCGGCGACCACGCCCGTTGTCGCGTCGTAGCCGAAGAGGTAGTCGACCGTCGCGGCCAGTTCGAAGGCGCCCTTGTAGCCGTGGCGGCGCATCGCCTCGATCCACTTGGGGTTGACCACGCGTGCGCGGAAGACCCGGGACGTCTCCTCGACCAGGGTGCGGGTGCGGACCGTCTCCGGGCGGGTGGAGTCGCCGATGTACGCCTCGGGGGCCGTACCGCGCAGGGCGCGGACGGTGGCCACCATGCCGCCGTGGTACTGGAAGTAGTCGTCCGAGTCCGCGATGTCGTGCTCGCGGGTGTCCGTGTTCTTGGCGGCCACGGCGATCCGCTTGTAGGCCGTCTCCATCTCGTCGCGGGCGGGCCGGCCGTCGAGTTCGCGGCCGTAGGCGTAGCCGCCCCAGACCGTGTAGACCTCGGCGAGGTCGGCGTCGGTGCGCCAGTCGCGGCTGTCGATGAGCTGGAGGAGGCCCGCTCCGTACGTACCGGGGCGGGAGCCGAAGATACGGGTGGTGGCGCGGCGTTCGTCGCCGTGTTCGGCGAGGTCGGCCTGGGCGTGGGCGCGGATGTGGTTGTGGTCGGCGGGTTCGTCGAGGGATGCGGCGAGGCGTACCGCGTCGTCGAGCAGCCCGATGGTGTGCGGGAACGCGTCGCGGAAGAAGCCGGAGATGCGCAGGGTCACGTCGATGCGCGGGCGGCCCAGGTCGGCGAGGTCGATCGGCTCCAGGCCGGTGACGCGGCGTGAGGCGTCGTCCCAGACCGGTCGGATGCCGAGCAGCGCCAGTGCCTCGGCGACGTCGTCGCCCGACGTACGCATCGCGCTGGTGCCCCACAGGGACAGGCCGACCGAGGTGGGCCATTCGCCGTTGTCGGTGCGGTAGCGCTCCAGGAGCGAGTCGGCCAGGGCCTGGCCGGTCTCCCAGGCGAGCCGGGACGGGACCGCCTTCGGGTCCACGGAGTAGAAGTTGCGACCGGTCGGCAGGACGTTGACCAGGCCGCGCAGCGGGGAGCCGGACGGGCCCGCGGGGACGAAGCCGCCGTTCAGGGCGTGGACGGTGTGGTCCAGTTCCGCCGTGGTGGCGGCGAGGCGGGGGACCACCTCGCGGGCGGCGAAGTCGAGGATGTCCCGGACCGGTTGAGGGTGGGCCGCCGCCACGGTCGCGACCGCCGACGGGTTCCAGTCCGCGTCCTCCATCGCCTGGACCAGGGCGCGAGCCTGCTCCTCGGCCTCGTCCGCCGTGGTGCGGGTGGCGGCGGACTCGTCGAGGCCCAGTGCCTCGCGCAGGCCCGGCAGCGACGCCGTACCGCCCCAGATCTGGCGGGCGCGCAGGATCGCGAGGACCAGGTTGACCCGGTCCGGGCCGGCCGGTGCGCCGCCCAGGACGTGCAGCCCGTCGCGGATCTGGGCGTCCTTGATCTCGCAGAGCCAGCCGTCCAGATGCATGATGAATTCGTCGAAGCCCTCGTCGTCCGGGCGGTCGTCGAGCCCCAGGTCGTGGTCGAGCTTCGCGGCCTGGATCAGGGTCCAGATCTGGGCGCGGATCGCGGGCAGCTTCGCCGGGTCCATCGCGGCGATCTGGGCGTGCTCGTCGAGGAGCTGCTCCAGGCGTGCGATGTCGCCGTAGCTGTCCGCGCGTGCCATCGGCGGTACGAGGTGGTCGATCAGGGTGGCGTGGACGCGGCGCTTGGCCTGCGTACCCTCGCCCGGGTCGTTCACCAGGAACGGGTAGACGAGCGGGAGATCGCCCAGTGCCGCGTCCGGGCCGCAGGCGGCGGACAGGCCCGCGTTCTTGCCGGGCAGCCACTCCAGGTTGCCGTGCTTGCCGAGGTGGATCATCGCGTCGGCGCCGAAGCCGCCGTCGCCCCGGTCGGCCGCGATCCAGCGGTATGCGGCCAAGTAGTGGTGCGAGGGCGGCAGATCGGGGTCGTGGTAGATCGCGATCGGGTTCTCGCCGAAGCCGCGCGGCGGCTGGATGAGGATCAGGAGGTTCCCGCGGCGCAGGGCGGCGAGCACGATGTCGCCCTCGGGGTTGCGGGAGCGGTCCACGAACATCTCGCCGGGGGGCGGGCCCCAGTGCTGCTCGACGGCGACGCGGAGTTCTTCCGGCAGTGTGGCGTACCAACGCCGGTAGTCGGCGGCCGGGATCCGGACCGGGTTGCGGGCCAACTGCTCCTCGGTCAGCCACTCCTGGTCGTGGCCGCCGGCCTCGATCAGGGCGTAGATCAGCTCGTCGCCGTCCCCGGAGACCAGGCCGGGGAGGTCGGCCTCGGGACCGAAGTCGTAACCCTCGGCGCGCAGCCGGCGCAGCAGGGCGACCGCGCTGGCCGGGGTGTCTAGGCCGACCGCGTTGCCGATACGCGAGTGCTTCGTCGGGTACGCGGAGAGGACGAGCGCCAGGCGCTTGTCCGCGGCCGGGATGTGGCGCAGCCGTGCGTGGCGTACGGCGATTCCGGCGACCCGGGCTGCGCGCTCGGTGTCCGCGACGTATGCGGGCAGGCCGTCCTCGTCGATCTCCTTGAACGAGAACGGGACGGTGATCAACCGGCCGTCGAACTCGGGGACCGCGATCTGGCTGGCCGCGTCGAGCGGGGAGACGCCCTCGTCGTTGTCCTCCCAGTCGCTGCGCGAGCCGGTCAGGCAGAGCGCCTGCAGGATCGGCACATCGAGGCCGGTGAGCGCGCCCGCGTCCCAGGACTCGTCGTCGCCGCCGGCGGACGCCTCGGCGGGCCGGGTGCCGCCCGCGGCGAGGACGGTGGTGACGATGGCGTCAGCGGCGCGCAGTTCGTCGATGAGCTCGGGTTCCGGGGTGCGCAGCGAGGCGACGTACAGGGGGAGGGCGCGGGCGCCCGCGTCCTCGACCGCCCGGCAGAGCGTGTCGATGAACGCGGTGTTCCCGCTCATGTGGTGGGCGCGGTAGTAGAGCACCGCGATGGTCGGACCGTCGGTGACGCGCGCGGTGCGCTCCAGAGGGCCCCAGGAGGGGGCGGGCGCCGGGGGTTCGAAGCCGTGGCCGGTCAGCAGGACCGTGTCGGAGAGGAACCGGGCCAGCTGGTCCAGGTTGGCCGGGCCGCCGTGCGCCAGGTAGGCGTGGGCCTCGGCGGCGATCCCGATCGGCACGGTGGAGGCGGCCATCAACTGGGCGTCGGGTGCCTGTTCACCGGTGAGGACGACAACCGGCCTGTCGGTGGCGAGGACTTGGTCGAGCCCCTCCTGCCAGGCACGGACACCGCCGAGGAGGCGTACGACGACGAGGTCGGTGCCGTCGAGGAGAGCCGGGAGGTCGTCGAGCGGCAGGCGCGAGGGATTGGCGTAGCGGTAGGTCACCGGACCGTCCGCGGCGCGGGCGCTGAGCAGGTCGGTGTCGGACGTCGACAGGAGCAGGATCATGCGGCGTCGGGCCTTCCTCGGGGTGTCCACGCCCCGGGCGGTGTCGGAATGGAGTTCTCCCCTGCTCGAAAGGGATCGAGACCTTGGGGAAGGGAGTTCCTGACTCGCCCGGCCGTTGCAGCCGGACTCACAGTGGCGGGACCGCGCCGGATTCGCACCGGGCTTCCTCCCACGTCGCCGTCTCCGGCGATGCCGGGCCGGGTGGCCCGCTGCTAGGCATAGTAAGGGTCATACATCGGATGGGATTCATACAGCTCAGGATGATGGTCGGTATGCTCGCCGCCATGTCCACTTCGCCCACTCCGCCGTCGGCCCAGGGGGAGCCCCCGACCCGGGACCGTGGCGATGCCTGCCCGGGGTCGCTGCGGCTGCACCGGGCGGACGACGGCGCGCTGGCGCGGGTACGGATCCCCGGTGGTGTGCTGAGCATCCGGCAGGCGGACGTGCTCCTGGAGGCCGCACGGGAGTTGGGCGACGGTGAGCTGCATCTCACTTCGCGGGGCAATGTCCAGCTGCGCGGGCTCGGCCAGGAGTGCGGCGGACGGCTCGCCGAACTCCTCGGCGGGGCAGGGCTGCTGCCGTCCCGGCGCCATGAGCGGATACGTAACGTGGTGGCCTCCCCGCTCTCCGGGCTGGACGGCCGGGGCCGGTCGGACGTCCGGCCGTGGCTGACCGAGCTGGACGGACTGTTGTGCGGAAGTGACAAAGCGGCCGGGTTGTCCGGCCGCTTTCTGTTCGCGCTCGACGACGGCCGCGGTGACGTGGACGCCCTGGGTGCGGATG
The DNA here is from genome assembly GCF_036248255.1 of Streptomyces sp. NBC_01717. NCBI lineage: Bacteria > Bacillati > Actinomycetota > Actinomycetes > Kitasatosporales > Streptomycetaceae > Streptomyces > Streptomyces sp. NBC_01717. The sequence continues at coordinate 4,998,489 of NZ_CP109178.1, forward strand.
TGACGTTGCTGGGGCGGAGCGACGGCAGTGCGCTGCTGCGGACCGGGACCGCGGGGGCGGTTCTGAGGGTCTCCGGGGCGGATGCGCCCCGTGCCGCGCTCATTGCCGCCGAGACGTTCGTGGACGTGGCGCGGGAGACGGGCGCCTGGCGGGTGAGCGAACTGCCGCTCCCTTCCGAGGAATTGCTGGCGACAGTGGGAACGGCGTTGCGTGCGGACGGCGTTGACGCGGCCCGTCACGTGGAGCACGTACCGCCGCCGACGGCGACACAGGAGCCCGAGTACGGACTCGTCGGCACCTCCGGCCCGGCCGCGCTCTGTGTGGGTGTGCCGTTCGGACGCGTCACCGGTGCGCAGTGGGAGAGCCTGACCCGCGCGGGCGGTGAGATGCGGCTGACCCCCTGGCGGAGCGTCGTCGTGACAGGTGTGGCGCGCGACCGGGCGGCGGCTCGGCTGGCCGAGTGGGGCGCGGCCGGACTGGTGGCCGGGCCCGACTCCGCGTGGACCGGCGTCGCGGCCTGCATCGGCCGGCCGGGCTGTGCGAAGTCCCTGGCCGATGTACGGCGGGACGCCGAGGCCACGGTGACGGCGGGGGAGCCGGGCATCGCGCGACTCCCGGTGTACTGGTCGGGCTGTGAACGCCGGTGCGGCCACCCCAAGGGCAGCTGGGTCGACGTCGTCGCCGTCCCCGGCGGGCACCAGGTGTCCCGGGTGCGCGGAGACGTGCGGGGCGCCCCGGCGACGGTCCACGGCAACCCGTCCGACCTGGCCGCCGCGGTGACGGCAGCCCGCAGTACCTGTAGCTGAACCACCGGCCCCAGCGCCCCACACTCTGTCAGCCCGACCACCCACCGACCGGAGAGAGCGAAACCACCGTGTTCCAGTACGAGAAGGACGGACCGGCGATCTACCGCCAGTCCTTCGCCACCATCCGCGCCGAGGCGGATCTCGCGGGCCTGCCCGCCGACGTCAGCCAGGTCGCGGTCCGCATGATCCACGCCTGCGGCATGGTCGACCTCGTACGCGACATCGACTTCACCCCGGGCGTGGTGGCCGGCGCCCGCCGGGCGCTGCGGTCCGGCGCGCCGATCCTGTGCGACGTGGCCATGGTCGCCAGCGGTGTCACCCGCAAGCGGCTGCCCGCCGACAACGAGGTCATCTGCACCCTGTCGGACCCCTCGGTCCCCGATCTCGCCGCGAAGCTGGGCACGACCCGCAGCGCCGCCGCGATGGAGCTGTGGCGGGACCGCATGGAAGGGGCGGTGGTGGCCGTGGGCAACGCGCCGACCGCGCTGTTCCGGCTGCTCGAGATGATCGAGGAGGGTGCTCCCCGCCCGGCCGCAGTCATCGGTGTGCCCGTCGGCTTCGTCGGAGCCGCTGAGTCCAAGGACGCCCTGGCCGACCATCCGTCCGGTCTGGAACACCTGGTCGTACGGGGCCGTCGCGGCGGCAGTGCCATAGCCGCGGCCGCGCTCAACGCGATCGCCAGCGAGGAAGAGTAAGAGTGAGCGAACAGAACACGGGCCGGCTGTACGGGGTGGGACTCGGGCCCGGCGATCCGGCACTGATGACCGTACGCGCGGTGCAGATCATCGCCGAGGCCGACGTCATCGCCTATCACAGCGCCCGCCACGGGCGGTCCATCGCACGCTCCATCGGGGGCTACCGGGGTGCGATGGAGGAGTTCTACGGCGAGGCCGCGGCCCGGCTGGCGGTGCACCTGGACGCCGGACGGACGGTGGCGGTGCTCGCCGAGGGCGACCCGATGTTCTACGGCTCCTACATGCACATGCACAAGCGGCTCGCCGACCGCTATCCCACCGAGGTGATCCCCGGCGTCACTTCGGTCAGCGCGGCCGCCGCCCGGCTCGGCACCCCGCTCGCCGAGGGCGAAGAAGTGCTGACGATCCTGCCCGGCACCCTGCCGGAGGAGGAGCTGACGGCCAGGCTGGCCGCCACCGACGCCGCCGTGGTGATGAAGCTGGGGCGTACGTTCCCCGCGGTGCGCCGCGCCTTCGAGGCGTCGGGGCGGCTGGACGAGGCGCACTACGTGGAGCGCGCCACGATGGCCGGGGAGCGTACCGGCGATCTGGCGGACACCGACCCGGACTCCGTGCCGTACTTCGCCGTCGCGGTGCTGCCCAGCCGGATCGACGCATCTCGCCCGGAAGCGAGTGCGGACGCGGCCGGCACCGGTGAGGTCGTGGTCGTGGGTACCGGTCCCGCCGGACCGCTGTGGCTGACCCCGGAGACCCGCGGGGCGCTGGCCGCCGCCGACGACCTCGTCGGCTACACCACGTATCTGGACCGCGTCCCTGTCCGCCCCGGGCAGGCCCGTCACGGCTCGGACAACAAGGTGGAGTCGGAGCGCGCCGAGTTCGCCCTCGACCTGGCCCGACGCGGCCGCCGCGTGGCCGTGGTGTCGGGCGGCGACCCGGGGATCTTCGCGATGGCGACCGCCGTGCTGGAGGTGGCCTCGCAGGACGCGTACGCGAAGGTGCCCGTGCGGGTGCTGCCCGGCGTGACCGCGGCCAACGCCGTCGCCGCCCGTGCGGGCGCGCCGCTCGGCCACGACTACGCCACGATCTCGCTCTCCGACCGGCTCAAGCCGTGGGAGGTGATCGCCACCCGGCTGCGCGCGGCCGCGGCGGCGGATCTGGTGCTGGCGCTGTACAACCCGGGTTCGCGGACCCGCACCGAGCAGGTCGGCAAGGCCCGTGACCTGCTGCTGGAGCTCCGTTCGCCGGAGACTCCTGTGGTGGTGGGCCGGGATGTCGGCGGGCCCTCGGAGAGCGTACGGATCGTCACCCTGGCCGAGCTGGAACCGGCCGAGGTCGACATGCGGACGATTCTGCTGGTCGGTTCCTCGCAGACGCGGTCGGTGCGGCGGGGGGACGGCCGGCAGATCGTGTGGACGCCGCGGCGGTACCCGGAGGTCTGAGGTCCGGCCTCAGAGCCTGTCGGGTGACCTCTGATGGGGCGGACGAAGGTCACCCGACAGGCTCTCAGCCGCGCAGGCCGGCCAGCCAGTCCACGGCGAGTTCCGGCGTACCGACCACGGGCACGCCCTCCGGGACCGGCGGCCTGCGGACCACCACCACCGGGATGCCGGCCTCCCGGGCGGCGGCCAGCTTCGGTGCGGTGGCGTCGCCCCCGCTGTCCTTCGTGACGAGGACATCGAGGCGGTGACGGCGGATCAGTTCGCGCTCGCCGTCGAGCGTGAAGGGCCCCCGGTCCAGCAGGATCTCCATCCGCGCCGGGCGCGGTCCGTCGGGGGCGTCCACGGACCGCATCAGGAACCACAGGGAGTCGAGGCCGGCGAAGGCGGCGAGCCCCATCCGGCCCGTGGTCAGGAAGACGCGACGGCCCAGCGCGGGCAGGGCGGCAGCCGCCTCGTCGAGGGATCCGACCGGATGCCAGCGGTCGCCGTCGACGGGCACCCAGCCGGGCCGGCGCAGCGCGAGCAGGGGAACATGGGCGGCGGCGGCGGCCGACGCCGCATGGAAACTGATCGTTCCGGCGAAAGGATGGGTGGCATCGATGAGCGCGTCGACCCGGTGCGTACGCAGCCACTCGGCGAGCCCGTCGGCTCCGCCGAACCCGCCGACCCGCACCTCGCCGGGCGGCAGCTTCGGACTGGCCACCCGGCCGGCGAGCGAACTGGTGACCCGGGCCCCGGCCGGGAGCGCCCCCGCCAGGCTCTCGGCGAGGCGGCGGGCCTCCGTCGTGCCACCGAGGACGAGTACGTGCATGGGATCGGTCCAGACATGAGTGAGGCGAAGGGCGGGCGCAGCGCCCAACTCAAACACACCGGCCTGCGGCCCGGCTGGACGACCGGTGCCTGTGCGACCGCGGCCACGACCGCGGCGTACACGGCCCTGCTGACCGGCGACTTCCCCGACCCGGTGTCCATCACCCTGCCGAAGGGCCAGACCCCCGCGTTCGCGCTGGCGGTCGAGGAACTCGACGGGGAGCGGGCGACGGTCGGCGTGGTCAAGGACGCGGGGGACGACCCGGACGTGACGCACGGCGCGCTGGTGCGGGCCACCGTGCGCCGCCTGCCGCCCGGTTCGGGTGTGGTGTTCCGGGCCGGTCCGGGGGTGGGCACGGTGACCCGCCCCGGTCTGCCGCTCGACGTCGGCGAGCCCGCGATCAACCCGATGCCGCGGCAGATGATGCGCGACCACATCGCGCGCGTTGCTGCGGACCACGGGGCCACAGGCGACGTCGAGATCACCGTGTCCGTCGATCACGGTGAGGAGATCGCCCGTTCCACGTGGAACCCGCGCCTGGGCATCCTGGGCGGTCTGTCGATCCTCGGCACGACCGGGGTCGTCGTCCCGTACTCCTGCTCGGCGTGGATCGACTCGATCCGCCGCGGCGTGGACGTGGCCCGCGCGGCGGGGCACACGCATGTGGCGGGGTGCACGGGGTCGACCTCGGAGAAGACCGTCGTCGCCGAGTACGGCCTGCCGGAGATCGCGCTGCTCGACATGGGGGACTTCGCGGGAGCGGTGCTCAAGTACGTACGCAGGCATCCGGTGGACCGGCTGACGGTCTGCGGCGGGTTCGCGAAGCTGTCGAAGCTCGCTGCCGGCCATCTCGATCTGCACTCGGCCCGCTCCCAGGTCGACAAGGGGTTCCTGGCCGAACTCGCCCGGCAGGGCGGCGCGGACGCGGCCCTGGCCGCCGAAGTGGCGGACGCCAACACGGGCCTGGCCGCCCTCCAGCTGTGCGCGGCGGCCGGGGTCCCGCTGGGTGACCTGGTCGCGGTGGCCGCGCGCGACCAGGCGCTGTCGGTGCTGCGCGGGGCGCCGGTGGCCGTGGACGTCATATGCATCGACCGGGCGGGCACGGTCGTCGGCCGCAGCGGAGTCCACTGACCGTTCGGTCTCCCCCACCCCGCCCCTTCCCTGGAGTCCGCGATCACGGGACGGGATCGGTGTTCAAGCCCGTCCGGCGAGTGAGGGCCGGGGCCCGGGGGCGGCGCCCCCGGGGAGTCAGCAGACGTGCCGGTCGCGCTCCGCCGAGTACAGGTGGCTGTCGCGGAACTGCTCGGCGCCCAGCGTGCGGCCGACCATGATGACGGCGGTACGGATCACTCCGGCGGCCTTCACCTGCTCGGCGATGTCGCTCAGCGAACCGCGCAGGATCAGCTCGTCCGGGCGGGACGCCATGGCCACCACGGCGGCCGGGCAGTCGGCCCCGTAGTGCGGCAGCAGCTCCTCGACCACCCGGTCCACGTACCGGGCGGCCAGGTGCAGCACGATCAGCGCACCGCTGCGCCCGAGCGTCGCCAGGTCCTCGCCGTCCGGCATGGCTGTGGCGCGGTGGGCGATCCGGGTGAGGATGACGGTCTGGCCGACGGTCGGCACGGTCAGCTCCCGCTTCAGCGCGGCGGCGGCCGCCGCGAACGCCGGGACGCCGGGCACCACTTCGTACGGCACACCTGCCGCGTCGAGACGCCGCATCTGCTCGGCGACCGCGCTGAAGACCGACGGGTCGCCGGAGTGCAGCCGGGCCACGTCGTGCCCGTCCTCGTGGGCGCGTACCAACTCGTCCGTGATCTCGTCGAGGTTGAGCTGCGCGGTGTCGACGAGCAGGGCGTCCGGGGGGCATTCGGCGAGCAGTTCGCGGGGGACCAGGCTGCCCGCGTACAGACAGACCTGGCAGGCGGCGAGCGTCCGGGCACCGCGCACCGTGATCAGGTCGGCGGCGCCGGGCCCGGCGCCGATGAAGTACACGGTCATCTGTTCTCTCCTGATGAGGACGGTGAGGACGGGATCGGGGAGGTGCCGGCGGGCTTGCACACGGACCACTGGGTGACCGGCATGGCCTGCCGCCAGCCGGTGAAGCCGCCGACCGGCACGGCGTGCGCCACCGTGAGCCGCACCAGCTCGCCGCCGTGGCGCCGGTACCGCTCGGCGAGCAGCGCCTCGGACTCCAGCGTGACGGTGTTGGCGACCAGCCGTCCGCCGGGCGGCAGCGCGTCCCAGCAGGCGTCGAGCAGTCCCGGCACGGTCAGCCCACCGCCGATGAACACGGCGTCCGGCACCGGCAGTCCGGCGAGCGCCTCCGGGGCCCGGCCGGTGACCACATGCAGCGTGGGGACGCCGAGCCGATCAGCGTTACGTGCGATGCGCCCGGCCCGTACGGGGTCGCGCTCGACAGTGACGGCGCGACAGGACGGGTGCGTACGCATCCACTCGACGGCGATCGATCCGGAACCGCCGCCGACGTCCCACAGCAGCTCGCCGGGTGCCGGGGCCAGTGCCCCGAGGGTGGCGGCGCGGACATGACGCTTGGTGAGCTGTCCGTCGTGCTCGTAAGCGTCGTCCGGCAGGCCGGGTACGGCGCCGAGCCGCAGTGCGTCCGGGGCCCGCCGGCACTCGACCGCAATGACGTTCAGCGGATCGCCCGACGGGTGCGCCCACCCGTCGGCCGTCCCCGTGACACAGTCCTCGGCCTCGCCGCCGAGCTGTTCCAGCACTCGCATCGGGCTGGGCCCGAAACCGCGTTCGCGCAGCAGCGCGGCCACTTCACCGGGGGTTCCGGCGCCCGCGCTCAGCACCAGCAGCCGCCGGCCCTCGTGCAGGGCGGCGGCCAGCCGGGCGGTGGGTCTGCCCACCAGCGTGACGACCTCGGTGTCCTCCAGCGGCCAGCCGAGCCGGGCACAGGCATAGGAGACGGACGACGGATGCGGCAGGACGCGGAGGTTTCCGGCACCCAACTCCTCGCAGAGCGCGCGCCCGATGCCGTAGAACATGGGGTCGCCACTGGCCAGCACGGCGACCCGAAGCCCCCGATGCGCGGCAAGGAGACCGGCCACGGCGGGCCGCAGCGGAGAGGGCCAGGGCACACGGCGCCCCGTACAGACCGGCGGCAGCAGATCCAGCTGCCGCGCACCGCCGATCACCGCCTGCGCGTCGAGCAGCGCCGCGCGCGAGTTCTCCGGCAGCCCCGCCCACCCGTCGGCGCCGATCCCCACCACGGTCGGCGCAGGTGGCGGGGGTATTGCGGGCTCTGTGGGGATCACGGCCGGTACCTCGGTGTTCGGGGGCTGACGCAGCCGAAACTCTACTGTTCGCGCTGACCGGCGAGATCGTTCCGGCCGGGTGAGCATCGCCATACGTACGGCGGAACACCCTCGGCCGGACAGTGCCTCTCCCCCGGCCCGCAGGACAGCGCAAGGCCCCTGCCCGGCGCGTGGGCCGGGCAGGGGCGTTCGGGACCCGAGGCCCGGATCAGAACGCGAAGACGGGTCCCGCGGCCGCCTCCATGACGCAGGCGTTCGGGTAGGTGCGCTGCCAGTCCACCGTGTCGCCGTCGTACGTCCCCTTCGCGGTGACCGTGACGGGGTCGTGGATCAGCGGGCACAGGTGCGGGTCGCCGGGCAGCCTGTCGAAGTCGCCACCGGCCTCGTCCAGCGCGGCGCACGCCTCCGCCGCCCTCGGGTAGTGGCCCTCGGGGGTGGCCGGACACTGGAGGGCGATGCCGCGGATCCAGGTGTTCTCGCTGCCGGAGACGGTCAGGAAGAGGACGGTTTCCCGGGAGTCGGCGTGTGCGGTCGGGGACATGAGCAGGGGTGCGGCCAGGGCGGCTGCTGTCAGCCAGACGGCGGCCAGGCGCCGGGCGACGGTAGAGATGATCACACCGGGGGTAACGAACCGCCGGTCACGAGGACACGAGCGGCGCTCCTTCCAGGTGGGGTGAACGGACGGTTCGGGCATGCCGTTCGATCCGTGGGGCCAGCTCGTATCCGCAGGGCTGCCGCACTCCGCCGGTGCAGGACGGAGACTGCACGCCCGTGGAGCAGATCCTCATGGGCGTGGGCATCATCCCCGCATCACCGGGTCGATGCGGACATGGAAGCGGCCCCGCTGGTCTCGCCACCGGAGCCGGCCCTTCCAGGGCGCCACACGTGAGAGTGTACGTCCTTACTTTTTAGGATACACCGCAAATCGGTTAAAAGCGGATTCTTTTCCCGTCTATTCCGTGCTGCCGTGCCACTGCCCCTCGACGCGGAACCACAGGTCCGCCGCGTAGACGGCATGGACGACCGGGGCTTCCCCCCTCGCCACCTGCAGGACCCTCAAGGCGCCGCTGGGGAGCACGTCGTACTCGTAGACCACCTCGGAGTCGCCGTCCGTGGTGTCCGTGTACGAGATGTCCGCCACCCCCCGCTCCGCGTATTCCTTGGGAGGACGATCCTCGACCAACTTGACGAAAACACCCATACATTGACGATAGGACCGCCGAAGCCGTCGCGCTCGCCGGACGGCGTCCACGACCGAGGAGCCGGAACCGGTCAGTGCTGCTCGGCCGGCGTGATGTTCTGGTTGGCGTGGAAGAAGTTGTCCGGGTCGTAGGCCTGCTTGATCTTCGCGAGCCTGTCGTAGTGACCGCGGTAGGTGGCCCTCACCCGGTCCGGCGTCTCGCCCGCGCCGATGAAGTTCACGTACGTGCCGCCCATCGAGTGCGGATGCAGCTCCTCCCAGTAGTCCACGCACCACTGCCTGAGCTTCTCGGCGCTGTCGGGGTCCGGGTCGATGCCCGCGATGACACCGGACCAGACCGCGTCCCGATAGGCCCAGGCCGTGTCGTCGGGGCCCAGCCGGTGGGCTGCTCCGTCCACCGGGTACAGATGCATGGTCGACAGATCGGTGGGGAGGTTCTCGGCGTACTTGGTGTGCACGTCGATGGCGCCGTCCGTGATCCGGTCGAAGAGATTGCCGCGCCAGTACCACTGCAGACCGGCCGGGAGCAGTTCGTCGAACATGCCCTGCAGCGCGGGGTACGGCATCGGTGCCGTGAAGTGGAAGGCCGGCGGGCCCGGTTCGTTCACGACCTTTAGGGTCTCTTCCAGGAGTTCGGGGTCGCCGGTCCAGCACCAGACGACGCCGCACATCTTCTGGCCGTGCAGCTCCTCCGGGAACGGCGGGCCGGGTGGCACGCTGAGCGCCGCGAAGAAGCCGTTCAGCGCCTCGGGCGCCTGCGGCAGGAAGTCCCGGTACCACTCGAGGACTTCGCGGGTCCGGTCGACCGGCCATACGGTGATCGCCACGCCCACGGTGTCCACCGGGTGCAGCCGGAAGCTGAACGAGGTGACGACGCCGAAGTTCCCGCCGCCGCCCCGCAGCGCCCAGAACAGATCGGCGTTCTCGCTCTCGTTCGCGGTGACGAAGCTGCCGTCGGCCAGTACGACGTCCGCCGCGAGCAGGTTGTCCACCGTCAGGCCGTAGCTGCGGGTGAGATAGCCGTGGCCGCCGCCTAGGGTGAGGCCGCCGATACCCGTGGTGGACTGGATCCCGGCCGGGGTGGCCAGCCCGAAGCCGTGGGCGGCGTGGTCGAGGTCGGCGAGCCTGCTGCCGCCGCCGACGCGGGCGGTACGGGTGCTCGGATCGATGTGCGCCCAGCGCATGGGCGACAGGTCGAGGGTGACGCCGTCGTCCACCAGGCACAGTCCGCCACCGCTGTGGCCGCCGCCCCGGACGGCGAGTTCGAGACCTTCGTCGCGGATGAAGCCGACGGCGGCCATGACGTCCGCCGCGTCCGCGCACCGCACCACGGCAGCCGGACGCCGGTCGATCATGGCGTTGTAGACCGTGCGCGCCTCGCGGTACTCCGGGTCCTGCGGGCCGATGACCGGGCCACGCAGCGCGGTTCGCATCGCTTCGAGAGTGGTGCCGTCCATGGTCGTCTCCTTGCCGGGCGCGCGGACCGCCGATTCCTCCACGCTCCCGCCGGGCGGGGGGCCGTGCAATCGCGCGGAGCCGCGCAAAGAGCGACATGCGGTGTCGGGGAGCGGTGGGCTCCGGACGCCGGCGGGCGCACCATGAAGCCATGGATGAAGGCCCAGGGGCCTTTGCCGGCGACCTCAGCCCACCGGGGCGCCTCGCCGGGCCCGGCGAGGGCATCAGCCCGGAGGAACTCGCTCTCGCGGCGCGCAACCATGGATTGCCGCTGGAGGCGCTGCGTCACGACCTCACCCCGCTCGGACTGCACTACGTACTGGTCCACTACGACATCCCGTACGTCCCCGACGCCTCCGTCGCGCGCTGGCAGCTCACCGTGCACGGCCGGGTCCGCAGACCGCTGGCGCTGGACGTGGCGGCCCTCCGGTCGTTTCCGGCCGTCACCCTCCGCGTCACGATGGAGTGCGCGGGCAACGGCCGGGCCCTGCTCGCACCGCGCCCGGTCAGCCAGCCGTGGCTGGTGGAGGCGGTCGGTACGGCGGAGTGGACCGGGGTGCCGCTCCGACTGCTGCTCGCCGAGGCCGGAATCGAGCCGGATGCCGTCGAGGTCGTCTTCAGCGGGGCCGACCATGGGGTCGAGCGGGGCGTGGAGCAGGACTACCGGCGGAGCCTGCCGCTGGACGTGGCCGCCGGAGACGATTCGGCAGCGCTGGTGGCGTACCGGATGAACGGCGGGCCGCTGCCGCCGCAGCACGGCCATCCGCTACGGCTGGTGGTGCCCGGCTGGTACGGCATGGCGCATGTGAAGTGGCTCCGCGAGATCCGGCTCACCGGCACCCCGTTCACCGGATTCCAGCAGGCGACGGCCTACCGCTACCGCCAGGAGCCCGGCGATCCGGGCCGGCCCGTCACCCGGATGGCCCCACGGGCGCTGATGATCCCGCCCGGGTGCCCGGACTTCATGTCCAGGATCCGTTTCGTACGCCCCGGCCGCGTTCTGCTGGAAGGAAGGGCCTGGTCGGGGTGGCCGCCGGTCACCCGGGTCGAGGTGACCACGGACGACTGCCGCTCCTGGTGCGACGCCGAACTCGCCCCGCCGGACAGGAGCGGGGCGCACCTCTGGGCCTGGCAACGGTGGCAGTCGTTCTGGACGGCCACGCCGGGGAACCATGTCCTCGCCGCCCGCGCCACCGATGCGGCGGGCCGGGTCCAGCCGCTCACCCAGCCGTGGAACCGCGGCGGCTTCGGTAACAACCGCATCCAGCGGATCCCGGTCCACTGCGGGCCGGGACGGCCGGGATGAGGGAGTACGCCGTGGCGGCCGGAGGGGCGGTACGGCTCAGATGAGGAGCTTCGTCTTCGCCTGCCGGAACTCCTCTTCCGTGATCGCGCCCCGGTCCTTGAGGTCCGCGAGTTTCGCCAGGTCCTCGACGCTGCCGCCGCTCTTCGGTGTGCCGCCACCCGTGTGACCGGTGCCTGCGGCCTCACGGACGTACGTCTTGAAGGCGGCTTCTCTCTCCTGGGCCTCCTTGAGGTCGCGCTTGCCCATGGATTTGCCACGCGCGATCACATAGATCAGGACGCCGAGGAACGGCAGCACCAGGGCCAGGATCAGCCAGCCCGCCTTGGCCCAGCCCCCCAGGTCGTCGCTGCGGAAGATGTCCGCGATGACCTTGAAGAGGAGGAACAGCCACATGATCCAGAGGAAGAACCAGAGCATGGTCCAGAACAGATTGAGCAGGGGGTAGTCGTCCATGTTCGGCTCCCTGGTCGTCGCTGTGGCGCAGCGTCGAATGACTGATGTCTGAATTCTGAATCAGTCATATCACCACATATAGCCGCCTGCTCGCCGTCGTTCGAGGCCGTTCCTCAGGGGGTGGTGCGGAGTACCTTGGAATCATGAGGGAGGCGTGGGCGAGGGCGTATGAGAGCCGCAGATGAGTCCGCCCTGAGCCCGGTCGGGGCGATCGGGCGCGTGACCGTGCCGATCCCGCAGGACGGCCCGGGCGAAGTGCTGGTGGCCGTACGGGGTGGGTCGGAGGCCTACACCGCATGGTCGACGACGTCGATCGACCGCGACGAACGTGTGGTTGTCGTCGACTCGGTCTCGGCGCGCAGCGTGATGGTCGAACGGCTGCCGGCCTGAACGCAGGAAGCGGAGCCGGGACCCGACCTCAGGGACCGACGCCGAGAACCCGACACCGCGATGAAAACGACCCAACGGCAGGAGTTCGCTCATGTTGTTCTGGCACGTTCCCGCCCCCAACGAGGCGATGCTCATCTCCGGATCGAAGCGGCAGACGCAGGACACCCAGTTCCGGATCGTCACCGGCCACGGCAGTTTCGTCGTACCCGTGAAGCAGAAGGCGCGCATGCTCTCCCTGGCGCTGCGCGAGGCGGAGATCACCGAGGACTGCGTCACCCAGCAGGGCATCCGTCTCAACGTCCGCGCGGTCGCCGTCTTCAAGGTCGGTGACGACGCCGTCTCCATCGCCAACGCCGCACGCCGCTTCCTGTCCGAGCAGGACCAGATGGAGGAGCTCGCCGGCCGGATCTTCGCCGGTCACCTGCGTTCCATCATCGGCGGGCTGACCGTCGAACAGATCATCCGGGAACGGAACCGGGTCTCCCAGGAGGTCATCGCGGGCAGCCACGGCGAGATGGAGAAACTCGGCATCGTCGTGGACGCCCTCCAGATCCAGGAGATCGACGACGCCACCGGCTACATCAACAACCTCGCGGCCCCGCACGCGGCCGCCGTCGCCAGCCAGGCCCGGATCGCCCAGGCCAGGGCCGACCAGGAAGCGGCCGAGCGCGAGCAGCAGGCCGCGGCGCTCAAGGCCGAGTACGAACGGGACACCGCGATCAAGCGGGCCGGCTTCCTCGCCGAGACCGAGCAGTACAACGCCCGCGCCGCCCAGGCCGGACCGCTGGCCCAGGCCAGGGCGTCGCAGGAGGTCATCGAGGAGCAGACGGCTCTGGCCGAGCGGCAGGCCGGGCTGGCCGCACAGCGGCTGGAGGCGGAGGTCAGGCGTCCGGCGGACGCCGAGGCGTACCGGCAGCGCACGCTCGCCGAGGCCGCCCGTGACCGGGCGAAGTTCCAGGCCGACGGCAACGCGTACACCGAACGGACCCTGGCTCAGGCGCAGGCCGACGCCAACACCGCCCGCGCCGCCTCGCTCCGGGACGGCAACCAGGAACTGATCGCTGCCAACCGCATCGTGGAGAACCTGCCGGCGCTGGCCGACGCGGCCGCCCGCGGGATGAAGGGGGCCAATCTCACCGTGCTCAACGGCACCAACGGGGTCAATGAGATGGCGGCGGGTGTGGTGGGCCAGGGGCTGGCCATTCTCCACTCGCTCCAACGCAGCGCGAGCGCGGGGAAACCGGCGGTCGGCGCGAAGCCGGCGCCGCGCATCACCGACTCGAACTGACCCGGTCGGGGCCGGGACGGGAAAGGTGCGGGAAGGGCGTCGGGGCCGTCCGATCGGGCAGCCATTTCATCGGTGGTCAGCAGTGCGTTCCTGATGGCGTACAGTTGTGTTTACCGACGCGGGGTGGAGCAGCTCGGTAGCTCGCTGGGCTCATAACCCAGAGGTCGCAGGTTCAAATCCTGTCCCCGCTACTGAAGAATCAGGCCCGGCATGCATTAAGCGTGCCGGGCCTGATTCGTGTTTTCCGTCCCCCCTTTGGCCGATGAGGAGTCGCCGCGCGACGCCGCTCCGGCAAACCTGGGAAGCGGGACGCATGTCCGCAGCCGTGCGCATACAGGTCAGGGTCAGCCGTGCGTGTGCCGTGCAGGGACAGCCGTGCGGGTACGGGGTATGAGACAGGGCACACCGCCCAGGACAGCACAGGGCGCGCCGGGCAGGAGACCACAGGTGGGGATGGCGAAGGAGCTGCGCGGGGGGCGGGCCCGGGGGCGTGCCAGGGGGCGTGCCGTGGTGCGCGGCTGGGCCTGGTGGTTCGTGCGTGCGCTGCCGTTTCTGATGATCGTCGGTGGGCTCGTGTTCGACTACCTCAGCCCACCGCCCTTCACCGCCGTCCCGATGTTCGTGGCCGCTCCGTTGATCGCCGCACCGTTCTTCTCGCTGACCAACACCGTCCTTACCGGCGTCGCCGCGATTTTCTCGATCCTCGCGCTGAGGTTGTCCAGCGGCACTCTGCTGCACATCGTGCCGTCCATCGAGCTCTCCACCGTGATCACGGTCTCGGGCCTCGCCGTCGTCATCAACCAGGTCGTACGCCGCGGCAACGAGCAGCTGGCTTCGGCGCGGGTCATCGCGGAGACCGCCATGCGGGCCGTGCTGCCGACGCCGTCCGAGCGGATCGGGGGACTCCATGTCGCCGCGCGGTACGAGGCTGCCCAGGCGGACGAATTCGTCGGTGGTGACCTGTTCGCCGTGGCGGAGAGCTCGTACGGAGTACGGCTCGTGGTCGGGGACGTGCGGGGCAAGGGGCTCGAAGCGGTCGGGACGGTGGCGGTGGTCATCGGCGCGTTCCGGGAGGCCGCCGAGCAGGAGGATTCGCTGGAGGGCGTGGCGCGGAGGCTGGAGCGGGCGCTGGCGCGGGAGGGGGCGAGGCAGGGCGGGATCGATCCGGTCGAGGGGTTCGTCACCGCCGTGCTCGCCGAGATTCCGCCTGGTGCGGCCGAGGTGCGGATCGTCAACCGCGGCCACCCCGAGCCGCTGCTGCTCCACCCCGACGGTTCGCTGGAGGTGTTGTTCCCGACGGTGCCCGCGCTGCCGCTCGGCATGGACCTGGGGGTGTGGACGGACCGGGCCGACGTATGGGAGCTGGCCACCGGGATGACGCTGCTCGCGTACACGGACGGACTCTCCGAGGCGCGCGACGCCCAAGGGGTCTTCTACGATCCGGCGGCCCGGCTGCGCGGGCGGATCTTTCCCGGGCCCGAGGAGCTGCTGTCCGCGCTGGCCGACGACGTACGGCTGCACACCGGCGGCAGATCCACCGACGACATGGCGCTGCTCGCGGTCGCACGTCCCGCGCAGGGGCAGCCGAAGCGGCGCAGAACTGTGAAGATCGTGGGCCGGGATGCGAGTGAGGAAGGGCTGAGTCGGTGAAGGGGCTTCGCAGGGCGATGCCACCGTGCGTAATCGAAAGGCCTCGCTCCGCATAACATTTGACGCAACGTCAGAAACCGGGTAGTGGCTGAGTGGCGATCAACTCGCCCGTTTCCGCCCGATTGTGTCCCGTAAAGTCCAGGCCAAGGGCGTTAACGATCAGTGGGAACGGCTTGGAATCGGACCCGTCCGTCTATTAACGTTCGATAACGCAGCGCGGTTGTCCCAGCCGTCGTCAGTGGCGGCACCGTGCGCGAGCGCCGAATTCCGTAAGGGAACCGGGGAACCACCTACATGGGGTGAATCGGACACCTGTGTCTCGTGAGAGGCAGAGGGATCCGTAGGAGACCTTCCTGCTCCGAACCCGTCAGCTAACCCGGTAGGCGAGAAGGAAGGAAAGGAGTGCGCCCCCGTGGCGTCCAACAAGCCTGCCCCCGAAGCCCCCTCCCGGTTCGGCTCCGACTTCACGACCGAGTACGGAACCGAGCAGAGAACCGATTTCGGCGCCGAGTTCACCACTGAATTCGCGACCGACGGTTTCGGTGAGACCGACCGGGCGTGGGAGGAATGGAACCCCACCGAGGAGTCCGTCCGCCCCGTGCGCGGCAGGCACCGCGTCGTCAAGCAGCGCAACGGGCTCGCCCGCAGCTCCACGGTGCTCGGAGTCGGCGTCATCGCGGCCGTGGGCGCGGGTGGCATGGCCACCGCGCAGAGCAAGCCGCCGGTCTCCATCTCCCTTCCCGACTCTCTCGCGGACAACCTCCCCGACGCCAAGTCCCTTCCCGGCGTGGGCGCCCTGTTCTCCGACGAGTCCGCCACCGACCAGGCGAAGTCCGCGGCTGCCACCGCCCCGCTCACCAGTGCCGGCATCACCACCGCCGAGGCCGAGCAGGGCACCACCGACGCCGGTGAGGCGCTGCGAGCCCGCATCCTCCAGCAGGCCGAGCAGCAGCAGAACGCCGCCGAAGCGGAGATCAAGGCCGCCGAGGAGAAGGCCGCCGCGGAGAAGGCCGCCGCCGAGGCCAAGGCGAAGCAGGACGTCGCAGAGGCCAAGGCCGCCGCCGAGAAGAAGAAGGCGGAGGAAGCGGCGAAGGCGAAGGCCGAGGCCGCACGGCTTGCCAAGCTCGCCGCCTCCTACGCCATCCCCACCTCCTCGTACACGATCACCTCGACCTTCGGTGAAGCCGGTTCGATGTGGTCCTCCGGTTACCACACCGGCCTCGACTTCGCGGCGCCGACCGGCACCCCGATCAAGGCCGTCCACAGCGCCACCGTCAAGTCGGCGGGCTGGTCCGGTTCGTACGGCTACCGCACGGTCCTGGAGCTCGAGGACGGTACGGAGCTGTGGTTCTGCCACCAGTCGTCGATCGACGTCAGCGTCGGCCAGAAGGTCACCACGGGTGACACCATCGGCCGTGTCGGAGCCACCGGCAACGTGACCGGACCCCACCTCCACCTGGAGGTCCACACCCCGGACGGCACCGGCATCGACCCGATGACCTGGCTGCGCGACAAGGGCCTCACCGTCTGAGCCCGCGCCGGTTCTCCGGCCCCGCGAACCCGGCAGTCCTGACGCTCCCCCCCGACGTCAGGGCTGCCGGTCTGCTGTCCCCGGTCCTTGCGACGCCGGTGCCGACGCCCGTGCGGATGCCCGTGCGGATCCCCTTTCATCCCCCGGTACGGAATAGCGGCCGCGGCGGAGTCCGTTGATCCATTCATGACTTCTCTTCGTAAGCTCGGCTCTTCCGACCTCCAGGTCTTCCCGCTCGCGCTCGGTGGCAACGTCTTCGGCTGGACCGCCGACGAGGCGCAGTCGTTCGCCGTACTCGACGCGTACGTCGCGGCGGGTGGCAACTTCCTGGACACCGCCGACGCGTACTCCGCGTGGATCCCCGGCAACGAGGGCGGCGAGTCGGAGACGGTCATCGGCAAGTGGCTCGCCGCACGCTCCAACCGCTCCGACATCGTCGTCGCCACCAAGGTCGGCGCCCACCCCGCGTACAAGGGGCTCTCCGCCGCCACCATCAAGGCCGCGGCCGAGGAGTCGCTGCGCCGGCTGGGCACCGACCACATCGACCTCTACTACACGCACTTCGACGACGAGACCGTCCCGGTCGAGGAGATCATCACCGCCCTCGACCAGCTGGTGAAGGACGGCAAGGTGCGCGAGATCGCCGCCTCCAACATCAGCCCGGAGCGGCTCCAGGCGTCTCTGGACTTCTCCGAGCGCGAGGGGCTCGCACGTTACGTCGCCCTGCAGCCGCACTACAACCTCGTCTCCCGCGACACGTACGAGGGCGAGCTCCAGGAGACGGCCGCCCGCGCCGGGCTCGCCGCCGTCCCGTACTTCGCCCTGGCCTCGGGCTTCCTCACCGGCAAGTACCGTCCGGGTGCGTCGGTGGAGAGCGCGCGGGCCGAGAAGGCCGGCCAGTACCTGGCGTCGGAGCGCGGTCAGAAGGTCCTGGCCGCACTCGACAAGGTCGCCAAGGAGCGCGGCGCCGAGGTCGCGACCGTCGCCCTGTCCTGGCTCGCCGCCCGTCCGACCGTCGCCGCGCCGATCGCCTCGGCCCGTACGGTCGAGCAGGTGCCCGCACTGGTGGCCGTGGCCGACCTTCAGCTGACCGAACAGGAACTGGCGGAGCTCACCGAGGCGTCGGCCTGAGCCCTCACCGGGAGCGCGGGGGCGGGACGCTGCCGTACGGCGGCCGGGCATACGGCTGCTGGGCGTGGGGTGGCAGCTACGGGTTCGGGCGGTAGCCGCCGTACTGCGGGTACGGGGCCGGCCCCGTAGGTATGTACCGGGGGCGCAGGCGGCCAGTCGCCTGCGCCGCGTAGGTCAGCGCGGGTCCGGCCACCTCCCTGCGCTGCCAGAGATGGTGCAGCAGCTCCAGCTCGCGCGCCACGAAGTCCGGGTCCGCGGCCCCGCGGCGGGCCCGGTGGCGCAGGAACGCCAGCGACGTCGCGAACGACTCGTACTCGGCGACCGCGCGGGCGGCCGCTCTGCCCCGCGCCTTGGCCTGCGCCTTGGCATGACGACGGACCTGAGCCACGACCCGGCTGCCGCCGTACGCCGGCGAGTGGACCGGTGGCGGGCCGGGCGCGGGGTAGCCGTAGCCGGGGCTTGTGTACGGCACTGCGTACGAGGTGCTGTATGCAGTCGCACTTCCGTGGACACTCGCGCTTCCGTTCGCACGCGCGTGCTGGTGGCGTGCCATGTCCCGGGCCATGCCGCGGGCCCGCATCGAGGAGAGCGCGAGCGGCTCGGCCGGGGTGAGCCAGCCGGCTGCCGCATAGGCGGGCAGCTCGGTGGCCAGTGTCCGCAACTCCCGTTGGCGCGACCAGATCACCAGCCAGGTGACCAGCCCGAAGACCGGGACCATGAACACCCCGTACACGACATAGAAGCCGTACGGACCGAACGATCCCGAGCCGTTCCACAGGGCGTGCATGCCCATCGCGAGGATCAGCCCGAGCAGGGGCAGCAGGATCCGGCGGATGCGGTGGCGACGTGCGCAGAGCGCCGCGAATCCGAAACCCAGGCCGGTCAGCACAGTGAATAGCGGATGCGCGAACGGCGTCATCACGACGCGTACGAAGAACGTCGCGGCCGTCACCGACGCGAAGCCCGATGTACCGATCTGCTGGTCCTCGCCGAAGGCATTGCCCAGATAGAGGATGTTCTCGGTGAAGGCGAAGCCCGTCGCGGTGAAGCCCGCGATGACGACGCCGTCGAGGATG
The DNA here is from genome assembly GCF_036248255.1 of Streptomyces sp. NBC_01717. NCBI lineage: Bacteria > Bacillati > Actinomycetota > Actinomycetes > Kitasatosporales > Streptomycetaceae > Streptomyces > Streptomyces sp. NBC_01717. The sequence goes on from NZ_CP109178.1 coordinate 5,017,005, forward strand.
CCGCTGAAGTGGCGCCTTCGGAAGAGGAAGATCAGAAGGACGGCCGCGGCCTTCGCGCTCTCCTCGACCACCGGCGCTATCACCGTGGCGCCGAGGGTGTCCGCGCCCGCCGGGTCGGCGGTGGCCGTCGCGATCCAGCGGGTCGCGAACGAATTCGCGATGATCGCGACCAGAGCGGCGGCGCACGCACCCCAGGCGAAGGCGAACAGCAGATTCCGCCAGGACCACGGCTCGACCCGGTCCAGCCAGCGGAACGCCGCCATCAGAAGCGGTACGGGCAGTACGGCGAGGCCCAGACCGACCAGGAACCCCTCCGTACCCGTCTGATCGCGGACCAGGGCGAGGATCACCAGCCCGCAGAGAGCCAGCACCGTGAAGACCGCACCGGCACGGAACGTCTTGCTCCGCCAGACCAGGCCGACCCGGCGCGGCCGGTAGCGCCACTGGCCCCGTTCCGGCACGGCCGCCAGGATCTCGCCGACCCGCTGCTCCTGGAGAAGCGGGACGGCCGGCTGCGACTGTTTCTGCTGCACAGACCCGTCGGACACCCGATGACCCTAACGAGGGGGACCGACAACTGACCATGGGGCGACGGGGGATGCGTACCGGCCCCGTAGGAAAATCAGCAGCTCAGCGGCTCAGCGGCGGGCGAACAGCAGGTCGTGCACGACATGGCCCTTGTCCAGGCCCTGTCCCTCGAACCGGGTCAGCGGCCGGAACGCGGGCCGTGGCGCGTAGCCGCCGTCCGCCTGGGTGTTCTCGAAGCGGGGGTGCGCGGTCAGCACCTCCAGCATCTGCTCGGCGTACGGCTCCCAGTCGGTCGCACAGTGCAGCACGGCCCCCGGCTTCAGCCGCTGCGCCACCAGATCGAGGAATTCCGGCTGGATCAGCCGCCGCTTGTGGTGGCGCTTCTTCGGCCACGGGTCGGGGAAGTACACCCGCAGTCCGTCGAGCGAGTCCGGCGGCAGCATCTCGCGCAGCAGGATGATCGCGTCGCCGTTGGCCACCCGGATGTTGGACAGACCGTTCCGGTCCGCGAGACCGAGCAGGTTGCCCTGGCCCGGGGTGTGCACATCGACGGCGAGTATGCCGGTGCCCTGGTCGTCGGCCGCCATCTGCGCGGTGGCCTCACCCATCCCGAAGCCGATCTCCAGCACGACCGGGAGCCCGTCGAACAGCTCCGGCAGGTCGAGGACCGACTGCCCGTCGATGTCCAGACCCCACTTCGGCCAGAGCCGCTGCAGAGCGTCCTCCTGGCCGGGTGTGACACGGCTGCGGCGCGGCTGGAAACTGCGGATCCGGCGCTCGTGGTGCGAACCGGCCGGATCGGCGGCGGGCCCGCCGGGGAAGCGCGGCTCCTGACGCAGCCTGCGCTGCCGCTCGAAGGCGGCGGCACGCAGATCGTGGGACTCGTCGGTCTCGGGGGCGGGATTCAAGGACTCAGACACAATGCCCCGATTCTACGGCGGGCGGCTTCCATCCCGTCCCGCGTGCCCGGAGCAGCGCCCTGCGTGCCACCTCCCGCCCGATGGGCAGCGAGGCCGTAGCGGCGGGCGACGGGGCGTTCAGTACGTGCACGGTGTGCGGGGCCTCACGGATCAGGAAGTCGTCCACCAGCGTGCCGTCGCGCAGCACCGCCTGGGCCCTGACGCCCGCCGCGGCGGGACGCAGATCGTCCTCGGTGACGTCGGGCAGCAGCCGCCGCACCGCGGCCGTGAACGCGCGCTTCGACAGCGAGCGGTGCACCTCTCCCGCCCCGTACCGCCAGTGCCTGCGTGCGATCCGCCAGGAGCCGGGCCAGGCCAGCGTGTCGAGGAGCTCGTTCGGGCGTACGACCGGCCAGCCGTACCCCTCGCGGGCCAGCGCCGGCACCGCGTTCGGCCCGACGTGGACGTTGCCGTCGTGGCCCCGGGTCAGATGCACCCCGAGGAACGGGAACGCCGGGTCGGGGACCGGGTAGACCAGCCCGCGCACCAGCTCCGGCCTGGCCAGCTCGTAGTACTCCCCGCGGAAGGGCACGATCCGCACGCCCGGGTCGTCGCCCGCGAGGAGCGCCACCCGGTCGCACTGCAGCCCCGCGCAGTTGACCAGGACCCGGGCCCGCACCACCCGTCCGTCCGCCGTCCGCACCGCCACACCCCACGGGCGGCGGTCGATCGCCGTGACCTCCGCCCCGAACCGGATCAGCCCGCCCGCGCCACGCACCTCGGCCGCGAACCGCTCGGTGACGGCCTTGAAGTCGCACACCCCGGTCGTCCCGACCCGGATCGCCGCGAGCCCGCGCACCTGCGGCTCGTACTCCGCGATCTGCGCAGGTCCCAGCTCCCGCACCGGCAGCCCGTGATTCCGGCCGCGCTGCACCAGCGCGTGCAGCCGGGGCAGCTCGGACCGCTCGGTCGCGACGATCAGCTTGCCGGTCACCGCGTGCGGAATGCCGTGCTCCGCACAGAAGTCGACCATCTCCGCGGCGCCGCGCACCGCATAGCGGGCCTTCAGCGAGCCAGGGCGGTAGTAGATACCGCTGTGGATCACGCCGCTGTTGCGCCCCGTCTGATGGCGCGCCGGGCCCCACTCCTTCTCCAGCACCGTCACCCGCGTGCCCGGAGCGGTCCGCGTGATCGCATACGCCGTCGACAGGCCGACGATCCCGCCGCCGATCACCAGCACATCGCAGTCGTACGCCGCGTGCGTCATCATCACGCCACCTCCCACCCCGATAGTGCACTGACCCACTGACAACGCACTCAAACCCACGGGGCCCAGCGTGGCGCCGAGATTTCGGCCGGAGGCCGCCTGCGCGTCGCCCGGAGGACTCCGCGCAGGCATCCGAGGAGGCGGCCGTCGCCCGGGGGAGGCCGCTACGCGGGCGCCACCAGCAGCGGTCGCGCCCGCTCACGCAGCTCGGCGACGCGCGGCTCGTCCCCGTACGGTTCGAGGCGGTGCAGCAGGTCCCGTACGTACTCGGTCGTCCGCGCCGACGAGATGCGGCCCGCCACCTCCACCGCCCGGGTGCCCGCCGCGCACGCCGCGTCGAGGTTGCCCGACTCCAGCTCGGCGACCGCCGAGACCACCAGTCGCAGCCCGTGCGAGCGGACGAACTCCTCGGTGGGCCGGGACAGTGCCTGTTCGGTGAAGCGCCGCACCTGCCGGGGCGCCTTCAGATCGCGGTAGCACTCCGCGGCGTCGGCGGCGAACCTGTCGTACGAGTAGAAGCCCAGCCACGACGGGTCCGCGTCGCCGTCCCGGGAACGCTCCAGCCAGCTCTCGGCGGCCTTGAGCGCCGCCCCCGCGGCCGGTGCGTCGCTCGCCTTCGCGTGGGCCCGCGCCTCGACAAGACGGAAGAAACTCATGGTGCGGGCGGTGGCGAGCCCGCGATTGCGTTCGACGGCGGCCTGCGCGAGGTCGACCCCCTCGTCGGCGAAGCCGCGATAGGTCGCCTGCAGCGACATCGAGGCGAGGACATAGCCGCCGAGCGGTACGTCGGCGGCGGCCCGGGCCAGCCGCAGCGCCTGGATGTAGTACCGCTGCGCGGCTTCCTGCTGGCCGGTGTCGAATGCCATCCACCCGGCGAGTCTGGTCAGCTCGGCGGCGGCGCCGAACAGCGCCCGGCCCACCTCGTCGCTGTACGAACCGAGGAGCAGTGGCGCCGCGTCCACCCGTAAGCACTCCGGGACCATGGAGGAGCGCCAGTCGCCGCCGCCGTACTTGGAGTCCCAGCGGCGCGCGTCCTGGGCCGCCTCGCGCAGCTTGGTCACGTCGCTGTGGCCGACCCGGAGCGGCGAGATGTCGTTCATGGAGTCGGGCCCCGGCTGTACGGGAAGGGCGGGAGCTCCCGGAGCACCCGGCGCGCCCTCCGGGCTCGGAACGCCCGGTGCTGCGCCTGCTGATGCGCCCCGTTGTGCGCCCGGCGCACTCTGTGCGCCGTGTGCAGTCGGCACACTCTGCGTGCCGAGGATCTCCACCTCCGCGGCCGACGAGTCGCGTGCCACCGACGCGTCGGCGGGGGATATCAGCCAGCGGGACGCGGGTGTCGCATACGCACTGACCGAGAACGAGCCCGCCAGCGACTGCCAGATCCCGCCGCCGCCCGCCCGCCGTCCGGCCAGATCCAGCCGATACAACTCGGTTGCCGAACGCACCGCCTCACCCACATCGCGCGGGAAGGCAAGACCGACCTCCGGCGCCGGATCGGCGTCCGCGAGCCCGATCTCGTGCAGCGGGACCGGGCGGCCGAGTTTCGCGCCGATCGCCGCGGCGATGAGATGGGGCGCGGCGCCCTGAGGCACCATGCCCTTGGAGACCCATCTCGCCACCGAGGTCTTGTCGTAGCGAAGTGTCAGACCGCGCTGCGCCCCGAGGTCGTTGACCCGCCGGGCGAGCCCGGCGTTGCTGATTCCCGCGAGGGCGAGAACGGTTCCGAGCTTCTCGTTCGGCCCGCGTTGCTCCCTGGACATGCGCCACCCCTCGACACACAGACGGCCGCCGCGTCACCCGTCGAGGCGCGCGGCATTCGTACCGTGTCCTCCCCAGGGACGGACCCCGGCACTCCGGCCGCACAGGCATGTGGCCGAGCCCCGAGGAATATGCCTCCTGCCGAGAACCTCAGTGAACCCAGCGTAGTTCGCCGCATCCCTACCGTTAAGGGGCAGACGTCCGTATGGCGGGATTGTTGCCCGTGCGGACGGTCGCGGACGGACGGTGGAAGGAGTGCGACGGGACGGAGGGGAGGTGGGAGGGCGCGAGGGGCGGGAGGGGAGCGCGAGGCGGACGGCCGGCGGACACGAGGCGGACGGGGAGCGAGCCCGCCGTGACGATCCGGTCGCCCTGCGGACCTGCCGGAATGCCGCTCCGGACCCTGCGGGGCGAGCTCCCCTCGTGCTCCTGCCGTGTGGCCGTGCGCCCGGCCGTGCGCTGTTGTCCGGCCGTCGAGAGAGCGCTTCCATGGGTGCTGCGTGGGTCGGCCCACTGCACTGGACACAGTGGGCTGGGGGACACTGCCGCCTCATTCCCCGCAGGCGGCGGACCGGTCCGGGAGGCGTACCCCGCCTTCCGGACCGTGCGCGGAACCGGTGCGGCAGCCAGTACGGAGTCGGCGCGGATTCGGCCCGACAGCCTTGCCCCAAACCGCAATATAACGGCGCATCATGTGCGACGTTCTTCGTGCCCAGCAGTCGATCTACCCTCCGAGAATGGCCGAATGACGTCGGTCGGTCAGGGTTGAGCCGAGCGATTCGCGGACACTCGAAGGGCCGTTGACGGGCGGACCGTACCGGCCGGATTTCAGCCGGTACGGTCCGGGTGCGGCGGGGAACGCAACACCCGGAACGTTTGCCTCCGTTGTCCTGCGGCCCGCCACGCCGTCCGCGCCGACGGGGTCGGGCACCCGCCACCTGCCCTCCGGCCTTTGCCAGGGGCGCATGCGCTTCCGACGTGCGCCCTCCGTAGCCACTCCTGCGCGCCGTTGTCGTGGCAGCATGTTCGCAACGGCGCTGCATGCTCCCGCAGTTCTCCCGACATGTTCCGGGCGCGCCGTTTTGTCCACAGCCTGTGGAGGCGGCGATGCGTTGGTTGGTGGGGTGGAGCAGTATCGCCGCGAGTTTCGGCACGGTCGGGGCCGTCGACGCGGGTGACGAGGGGCGCACGGTGCACCCCGTGGGCTCCCAGCTCCTGTGGGGCGACCCGGATCCGCTCTGGGCCGTCGGCGACTGGCGGCCCGACGAGATCCGGATCAGCACCCTGGAGACCGCCGAGGGCACACCCACCGCCCGCCTCGCCGTCCTCGGCTGCTGCGGCGCCACCGACGAACAGCTCCGGCTCGGCCTCCTCGCCGCCCGCGGCGGGGCGCTGCGCCATCTCACCGCCTGGGCAGGCAGTTACACGGCCGTCGTCCAGATAGGCCGACGGGTCACCGTCGTCGGGGACCTCGCCGGAGCCCGCCCGGTCTTCTACACACCGTGGGCCGGCGGCACGGCGTACGCGACCGCCGCACTCCCGCTCGCCGACCTGATCGAGGCGCAGCTGGACATCGGCCACCTGGCCGCGCTGCTCGCCTGCCCCGAGACACCGGAGGCGCTGCGTGACGGCACTCCGTACGTGGGTGTGAAGCGCATCCCGCCGGGGCACGCGCTCATCCTCCGCGAGGGCTCGCGCGAGATCACCGGGTACGAACCGGTGGCCTCCCTCGCCGTTGCGGCGCCCCAACTCGACCCGGTGAGCGCCGTGGACGGGGTGCGCGATGCGCTGGTCGAAGCGGTACGCGCCAGACTCACGGCCCCGCGCCACGCCCCCGAGTCCCTGCCGCCCGACCCGGGCCCGGTCCCCGGCATGGGCCCCGCCGAACGCCGCGCCGCCCGCGGCGCACCCGTCCCCGGCATCGGCGCCGACCTCTCCGGAGGCAGCGCCTCCGCCACCCTCGCCCTGCTCGCCGCGGGGCTGCCGGGGCTGCCCGGCACGCTCCTCGGCCACGGCACGGGAGCGGGCGAGCGGCTGCTCGCCGTCACCTTCAACGACCTCACCACCCGCGACCACGAGGACGAACTCGAACGCGCCGCGGTCATCGCCGCCAACCCGCGCCTGCACCACATCGTCGTCGCCGCCGGCGAGGAGGCCCTGCCCTACGCCGACCTGGGCAGTGGCCCGCTCACCGACGAACCGGCCGCATCCCTCGTCGTCGCCGAACGCCACCGCCGCCGGCTGGCCGCGGGCAGCGCCGACCACTTCGTCGGTGACGGTGCCCGGCAGGTCCTCGACGCCCACCCGGCCCGACTCGCCGACCTCCTGATGGATCGGCGCCGACGCCACCTCCTGCGCCCGGTCGCCGCCCTGGCCAGAGCCGAACGGCCGTCGGCGCACTCGTTGTTCGTCCCGCTGACCGTCTACCGCGCCGCCCGCCGCCTGGCCCGTACGTCGTACCGCACCGGCCTCGAGGCGGCGGCCGCCCGGCTCCCGGACGCCAATCGCCACACCCCCGGCCTCGACACCCCCGCCGACGCCTCGCTCGCCGCGCTCACCTGGTCGCGGCCCGGCCCGGCCGCACGCTGGCTGACGGGGGAGGCACTCGCCGAAGTATCGGTGCGTCTGCAGGAGGCGGCCATCCGCCCCACCTCCGTGCAGCGCCCCGGTGAGGCGCGCGCCCGGGCCGCGCTCGCCCGGCACGCCGCCGACCACCGGGTCCTGGAGCAGGCCGCCGAGATCCGCAGCCAGCGGCTGCACGCCCCGTTCCTCGACAACCAGGTGGTGCGTGCCGCCCGCGCCCTGCCCGAATCTCTGCGGGTCCAGCCCGGCGCCCGCGCCGCGATCCTGCGCCGGGTCCTCGCCGGTGCGGGCATCCATGAACTGCCGGCGGGCTGGGGCACCCCCTCCCAGGCCACCTCGACCGCGGTCAGCCGCACCGGCCTGCGTACCGCGCTCCCCGACCTGATCGCGCTCTTCGACGCCCCGCTCCTCGCCGACGCGGGCCTGATCGAGGCCCGGGTCGTGCGGAAGGCACTGCGCGCGGCCTCCGAGGGCGAACCGCTGCCCCTGGACGGACTTGCCGACCTGGCAGCCACGGAACTCTGGCTCCGCCGCCTCGTCTCGCGCCGCGGAACCTGCTGGACAGGCTCGGCGGCGCCCCGACAGCGCGCGGTGGCGGGCGGAGTGGCCCCGGCGCGACGCACCCTGCAAGGCTGACGGCCGGCCGCCGGCGTCGTCGGCTACCGCCCGGCTCCGAACCGGCCTCGCCTCAGCCGCAGCTGATTCCCGACTGTGCCCAGTCGGCCAGCGCCACTCCGCCGAACGGCGTGCGCGGTTCGACGACGAGCCGGATCCGCTGCTGTCCCGCGATACCGAGACTCACCGGCACGGGCGGATGGTTGCGGTTCATCACCGGGGACCGCCACAGCCGTGCCCCGGCACCGTTGAACACGGAGAAGCGCACCGAGCCGAGCCCCGGTGTCAGATCGTCGACGCCGACCATCGCCTCGTAACGGCTGCACGGCCGGTTCAGCTCGATGGTGACCGAGGACTTGCTCCGTACGGTCACTCCGTGCGCGTACCGCGTACCGCCGGTGGACATACCGGAGCGCCGCCAGACCCAGTTGCTCTCACCCGTCGCCACCTCAGGCTTGGTGTGGTCGCCGAGGACGGGGTAGCGCAACTTGCTGACCTGGTAGACGGTCGGCGGCGCGGGCGGCGGCGGGGCAGGAGTGGCCGTCGCGGGCGGCTTGGGCTTCGGCGGTGCGGGGACCGGCGGCTTGGGCGTGGGCTTCGGCGTAGGTGTGGGGGTGGGCCTGGAAGCAGCCGTCGGGGGCTTCGGGGACGGAGTCGGCGCAGTGGCCGGCGGCGCGGGAGCGCTCGGCGGCTCGGGCGTGGGTGTCGGCTTCGACGGTGGGGGCGACGGCACCGCGGGCGCCACCACCGGGGGTTTGGCCACGGGCCCGGCCTCCGGCTTCGGCGCCTTGTCACCGGCCAGCGCCCACACCAGAGCGGCCGCGGCCGCGACGGCCACCGCTGCCGCGATCCCGGCCTTGACCGGCGCCCCCAGGCCTTCCGCGGCGGCCGCGCCACCGGCCGCGCCACCGGCCGCGCCACCGGCCGAGCTGCCGGACGAACTCCCGCCCGTCGCCGCCGCGGCACCCGCACCCGCTGCACCCACGGCGCCACCCGCCACGATCCCGGCGGTCTTGAGCGCGTACCCGGCGGCGAACCACCCGATGACCGCGACCGGAAGCAGTGCCGGAATCCCGGCGTTGACATGTGCCAGTTCGCCCACGGCGACCCGGCACTTCGCGCACTCGTCCAGATGCTTGCGCAGCCCGCGCTCGGCCCGGATCCGCAGCCCGCCCCGGGCATACGCGCCGAGCCGGTCCGCATAGCGGGCACAGTCGCCGCCGGAAGTGAGCGACCGGCTCACATGCGCCTGCAGATACGCCTGCTTCAGCCCTTCGCGGGCCCGGCTGGCCAGCACCGCCGTGGCGTTGGCGGTGAGCCCGAACAGCGGCGCGATCTCGCTCGGCGACTCTTCCGCGACGGTGGTGTGCCACAGCACCGCCTGCCAGCGCTCCGGCAGACTGCGGAACGCCTTCATGGCCATCGACTGCTCGGCCTCGTGCATCGCCAGGACGTCGGCGCCGAGATCGAGCGTGTCCGTGTCCGACACCTCGGAGAAGCCGGCCGCCTGCGCTGCGAACACCGCGAAGTCGTCGACCAGTTGCTCCCGTTTCGCCGTCTTTGTCCAGGCGGCTGCGATATGCCGGACGGCCGTCATCAGATACGCACGTACGGCTTCCTCGGGCCCCTTGCCGCCCCGAACCGCCTGCAGGGTGCGGGCGAAGACCTCGGCGGTCAGGTCGTCGGCGGTGTGGGCGTCCCGGCAGCAGCTCCGCGCGTAACGACGAACACTGCCCGAGTGGCGCCGGAACAACTCCTCGTACGCGAGATCGTCGCCGTCCCGCATCTGCAGGATCAACTGGGCGTCGGAGCGGGCGAGTGCGGCGGTGCCGGAACCACTGCCACCTGCGCGCTGCATCGGTACGGCGGCTTCGGCTCCGATCCCGCCGTCCGGCTCCACCGGCCCGCTGCCGACGGGCGCGGGCGGCCAGGGGCCGGGCAGTACCTTGCCGGCTGCGGCGTCGCCGCCGGACCGCTCGGGGCCGGCCTGACTCGGCACCTGCCGGGCGGGCACCCCGTCGGCTTCCGTGCCACCGCCCACGGTCGAGACGCCGTCGAGCGACTCTTCCTGCTGCTCGTCACCGCTCATCGCGGAAGCCCCCGTATGCGCCTTCGGACCCGAACACCGGGCAAGAGTGCCACATGGCGCAATGGCGACGGTCGTTCAGTTCCCGCAACCACTCATCCGGGGTGTTTTCCCGAAAGCGAGCACTAACAGCCACTCGAACAGGGAAGGAACAATGCGCCCGAGAGGCGGGTGAGTTGTCGAGCGCGACCCCGTACACAGGGGCCGCACCGACTCCCCACGCCATCCTCACCCGCCCGAAGCGGCACCCTCACGGAGCCGAAGACCCCACGCGCACGGCAGCCGGCCCGGTGGATGCGCGGATCGTGCCGAAGCACGCCCCCGGCCCGCCAGGGCACACGGGGAGCCGACGGCCCCACTCGAGCGGTCCGAACAGTCCGCTCACGCCGGGCGTGAGCGCAGCCCCTCCAGCAGGATGTCCAGCAGCCGGGCCGAAGCGGCGGCCTGCTGAGCCGCGTCCGGCAGCGAGGGTGCCGCCGTGGCGATGACGAGCAGCACGTCCGCCACCGTCACATCGCGGCGCAGTTCACCCGCTGTCCGTGCCCGGTCCACCAGCCGGCCCACGACCTCCAGCAGCTCGGCCGCACCCGTGTCGTCGTCCGTGAGCCCGTCGTCGGCGGAGCTCCCACCGACGACCCGGAGGTCGGCCTGCGTCACTCCCTGCCGCTGGTGAGGTACCCGAACCCCATCCCGGACTTCACCGGAGCCGGAGCCGGAGCCGGAGCCCTGACCCGCGCCCGCGTCCCGTACGGCTGCCGGCTCCCCGACGACTGTCGAGTCGTCCACATCGACGCCGACCCGCAGCACCTGTGGCGGCAGCAGACGACCCGCCCCCGAGGCCACGGACGTGCGCAGGAAGCGCGAGAGCGCCGACCACGGCTCGTCCTCCTGCCCCAGTGCGGTCCGCGCCTGGTCGGTCAGCCGGGAGGTCTCCTCCTCGGCTATCCGGCGCACCAGCACGTCCTTGCTCGGGAACCGCCGGTACACCGTGCCGACCCCGACCCGGGCGCGGCGCGCCACGTCCTCCATCGGGGCCCCGTACCCCAGCTCGCCGAACACCTCGCGCGCGGCCCGCAGCACATGCTCGAGATTGCGCTGCGCGTCCACGCGCAGCGGCGCCGAGCGGGCGCCGCCGCCGGACCCGACCGTGGTTCCCACCGCGGTTCCCGCTCCGGCGGAACCTATCGAGCCGACTGTCCCCACTGTGCCGATTCGTCCGTTTCCGTCGGACGAGACAGCAGCAGTCTGCCAATGCGAATCCTGAATGTGCATAACTTTTCCCCCGGTTATGACGTCTCCCCCCGGAGACTCCCGCCGTGTCAGCCGGGGAGTGGATCGTCATCCCAACCCGACACCCCGACGACATACGAACATAGTTGAGCCCGGGTCAATTCAGAAGGGGGTAGTTCCGCACGGAGCGCCCCCCGATCGGAGCTAGGACCGGTTGGTTCCCGTTTCCGCCCCACCCCGCCACCCCCGCTGCAACGTCTGACCTGCGCGCCTTCCGTACACCCGGAGGGATCAACGACACCGGCCCCCGGAAAACCTCCGGTCACACAATTTGCCGGGGCTGTGGACAAATATCGGAGCACGTTGCGTCATGGGGAGGTGATGGCTTCAGATTCCCGGGGGACACCCCCCGGCCCGCCGCCGGGTGAGCGCATTCTCGTCATCGGCGGCGGCTACGTCGGGATGTACACAGCGCTGCGTCTCCAGCGGAAGCTGAAGCAGAGACTCAAGTCCGGCGAGACCGAGATCGTCGTCGTCACGCCCGAGCCCTACATGACGTATCAGCCGTTCCTGCCCGAAGCCGCAGCCGGCTCGATCTCGCCGCGCCATGTCGTCGTGCCACTTCGCCGCGTCCTTGCGCACTGCACCATCGTCATCGGTGAGGCACGGCAGATCGACCACGCCAAGCGCACCGCGACCGTCACCACCCTTGCCAGCGGTGAGGACGGCACGGGCGCCGTAGAGATCCCGTACGACGAGATCGTCATCGCGCCCGGCTCCGTCTCGCGCACCCTCCCGGTCCCCGGCCTCGCCGACCACGGCATCGGCTTCAAGACCATCGAGGAGGCCATCGGCCTGCGCAACCATGTGATCGAGCAGATGGACATCGCCTCCGCCACCCGCGACCCGGCCATTCGCGACGCCGCCCTGACCTTTGTCTTCGTCGGCGGCGGCTACGCGGGCGTCGAGGCGCTCGCCGAGCTCGAGGACATGGCCCGCTACACCGCCCGCTACTACCACAACATCAAGGCCGAGGACCTGAAATGGATCCTCGTCGAGGCCTCCGACCGGATCCTTCCCGAAGTCGGTGCCGCGATGGGCACGTACGCCATCCGGGAGCTGCGCGGCCGCAACATCGACGTACGCCTCGACACCCGGCTGGACTCCTGCGATGACCGGGTCGCCGTTCTCAGCGACGGCTCCCGCTTCCCGACCCGCACGCTCGTGTGGACGGCGGGCGTCAAGCCCGCCCCGATCCTTGCCGCCACCGACCTGCCGATCGACGAACGCGGCAGGCTCAGGTGCACGGCGCAGCTCACCGTCGAAGGCGCCGAACACGCCTGGGCCGCCGGGGACGCCGCGGCCGTTCCCGATCTGACAGCGGAAGAACCGGGCAAGGAGACCGCTCCCAACGCACAGCACGCGGTGCGTCAGGCCAAGGTCCTCGCCGAGAACATCCTTGCGGCGATCAGCGGCCAACCGCTCAAGGAGTACCGGCACAGCTACGCGGGCTCCGTCGCCTCGCTCGGCCTCCACAAGGGCGTCGCCCATGTCTACGGGCGCAAGCTCAAGGGCTATCCGGCCTGGCTGATGCACCGTACGTACCACCTCAGCCGGGTGCCGACGTTCAACCGGAAGGCCCGCGTCCTTGCCGAATGGACCCTCGCCGGACTCTTCAAACGCGAGATCGTCTCCCTCGGCTCACTGGAACACCCGCGCGCCGAATTCGAACTCGCCGCGGGGGGAAGACGTACCGACGGCGACGGCCCGCCGAAGAAGGATGGCTGACTGTCAGTACGGTCGGTCACACTGGACGTGTGACCATAGGTGGGCCCACACCTGCACAGAGTGACCCGGCCGGCGGTGACCAACAGTGACCAGTACGACGAGGCCCGGCTGCGCCTCCCCGGGGGTCCGGCCCCCGGTGCCCCCGACCCCGGCGAGAGAGAACCGGTAGAAGAACCGGAAGAGGAAGCAGCCCGCCCGAGCGGACCAGACCGACACACGAGGCCAGAAATTCCGTGAACTTCACGCGTTGGAGCGCCCGCCTACCAGGAACGCGCCGCGCCGCCGCGCGGGACGACCGTAGTTCCGTGCCCGCGGCCCGCGCCGAGTACGCCAGGCCCGAGCCCGGGTCCGGCCCAGCGGACGGCGACACGGCCTCCCCCGGGGCATCCGCAGAGATCTCTCAGGACAGCACCGGCCAGACCTCCGGCCGGCCCGCCGAACTCTCCGGCCCCGCCCTGCTGGAGGATCTCTCCGCCCGCGAGATCCTCGGCCGGCTGCCCGCCCTCGTCGCCCTCGTGCACGGCCCCGACCACCGCATCGCCTACGTCAACGACGCCTACGCAGCCGCCTTCGGCCCCAGACCCACGGGCGCCACCGCCGCCGAGGCGATGCCCGAGCTCGACGAGCTGAGCCTGCTGCCCCTCATGGACCAGGTTCTGCGCAGCGGCACCCCCCGCACGGTCAAGTCCCGCAAGGTCCGCAGCGGCAACTCGTACACCGTGACCTGCACCCCCGTCGCCACGCCCACCGGTCCCCCCGTGGACGGCAGGAGCAAGAAGAAGAACGGCAGGAACAAGGGGAGCGAAGGCGGCGGTGTCCTTCTGTACGCCGCCGATGTCACCGACCACGCCGAAGCGGCCGAGCGCCTGCGCACCAGCGAACGCCGTCACCGCGAAACGGCCGTCACCCTCCAGCGCTCCCTGCTCCCACAGGAACTGGAGCAGCCGGACGACCTGCGGATCGCCGCCACGTACCAGCCGGGCGGCACGGACGCGGCGGTCGGCGGCGACTGGTACGACGTCATCACTCTCGGCGCGGGCCGCACCGCCCTCGTCATCGGAGACGTGATGGGCCGCGGGGTGCGCGCCGCGGCGGTGATGGGCCAGCTCCGCACGGCCGTGCGCGCCTACGCCCGTCTCGACCTCCCGCCGCACGAAGTGCTCCAGCTGCTCGACGGTCTCGCCGCGGAGATCGACGCCAGCCAGATCGCCACCTGCGCCTACGCGGTCCACGATCCGAACGAGGGCCGGCTCGTCTACGCCTCCGCCGGCCACCTCCCGATCCTCGTGCGCGATCAGGACGGCACGGTCCACCGTGCAGAGGACCCGACCGGACCGCCGCTGGGCACCGGTGGCTGGATCCACACCTCCGGCACGATCGCGCTGCCGCCCGGCTCCACCGCCGTCCTCTACACGGACGGTCTCGTCGAACGTCGCAGTGAGGACATCGACGAGGGGGTCGCCGCCCTGGAGCGCGCCCTCTCCGGTGCCAAGGGATCCCCGCAGGTGGTCTGCGACCGTCTGATCCGCTCCCTCGGAGTCACGGCCGAACACGACGACGACGTCGCCGTGCTGGTGGTCCAGCATCCCGCCCGCACGGGGACGAACGCGGAGCTGTTCCACAACGCCTCGCTCGATCTGCTCGGCGGCATCGAAGCGGCCCCGCGCGCCCGCGCCTTCGCGACCGGCGTCCTCACGTCGTGGCGCTTCCCGGTCGAGCTGTGCGATCTGGGCGTCCTCGCCGCCAGCGAACTGGTGGCGAACTCCCTCCAGCACGGCATCCCGCCGATGCGCCTGGGACTGCGCCGCACCGACCGCCGCCTGATCATCGAGGTGACCGACGGCGACGACCATCTGCCGCGCCGGCGCCGCGCCGAACCGGCGGACGAGTCGGGCCGCGGCATCTCCATCGTCGCGACGATCGCCTCGTCCTGGGGCAGCCGCCGCACACCGGGCGGCGGCAAAGCGGTCTGGTGCGAGTTCGCGCTGCCTCAGTGAGCGTCAGCGGGTGACGTCACCGAGCGTCAGCGGGCTCCGGCATCCGCTCGGCCACCATCCCGGCCTCCGGCCGTGACACGGCCACCACCCGCGACGGCAGCGCCGCGAGCGAAGGCTGGTCCTGTACGGGGGTGAGCCGGTGGCCCAGCCGCAGGGCGAGCACGGTGATGCCCAGGGAGAACAGCACGAACGTCACGATGTACGGTCCGTGCAGCGAAGCCCCCATCGGCCCGCCCACAGCCGGACCGACCGCCAGCGCAAGCTGCTTGACCAGGGCGAACGCCGAGTTGTACTGACCGACCATCGACTCCGGGGCAAGGTCGGCGACCAGCGGCGCCACCGTGGGCGACAGCATCGACTCACCGAGTCCGAACAGTGCGTACGTCGAGATCATCGCGGCCGTCGCCATGGTCTGGCTGCCGTGCCCGAGCCCCGCGTACCCCGCCACGATCCAGGCGAACGCCCAGATCAGGCCGACCGAGGCGATGACCCGGCTGCGCTTGCGTCGCTCGACCAGCCGCAGCACGACGAACTGCGCCACGACGATGACCGCGGTGTTGGCAGCAAGGGCGATACCCAGCGTCGAAGGCTCGATCCCGGCAGCCTCGGTGCCGTACGCCGCGAGACCGGACTCGAACTGCCCGTAGCAGGCGAAGAACAGCACGAAGCCCAGCACACACAGCTGAACCATGGCCCGGTGCGACAGCAGCGCCCGGAGCCCGCCCTTCGCGGTGGACCCGTCGGTGGGCCGGGCGTCCGCGATGACAGGAGTACGAGGCATCCGCACCGTCACGGCGACGACGCCGAGCACGATGAACATCGCCGCCTCGATCAGGAACAGCAGCGTGAAGGTCTCCGGCCGGTTCGTGTCGACGATCTGCCCGCCGACCAGCCCACCGATGCCGAGCCCCAGGTTCTGCAGAAAGAACTGCATGGCGAAGGCGCGTGTACGGGTGGCCGTGCTGGAGCACCAGACGAGCATCGTGGCGAGCGCGGGCGACATGACGGCCGTGCCCGCGCCGAGCACGGCCGCCGACAGCACGGTGGTCGTCACATTCGACGAAAGCCCGAGGGCCGCCGCCCCCACGGACGCCACCACGGCGGAGACGATCAGCACCGGCATCGGACCGCGCCGGTCGATGGCCCGTCCGGTGAACGGCAGGACAGCCAGCGCGGCCATGGCGAAGACCGCCAGCACGACTCCTGCCGTACCGGCGCCCAGGTCCCGCACCTGCGCCACATAGACGTACAGATACGGAACGGTGAACCCCACACCGAACGCGCTCAGCGCGCTCCCCAGCTGGATCCGCCGCAGCGCTGCGCCCATTTCCCTGGTCACACTCACCTACCTCAAGCTCACGAAGGACTGACGTCCAAAGACTTTAACAGTAAAGTTAGAGCTTCAACAATACAGACCGAAGGACTTCGACGCCAATGAAGGCGTGCCATACTGCCCGCCATGCCTGACACCACCGAGCCCTCCGGCCTCCAGGAGCCGAGCCTCGACGAGCAGATCGCGGCCTACCAGCGCGAGTTCCGGGACCTGGACCCCCAGGTCGAGCAGGTCGTCTCGGCCCTTGGCCGACTGAACCGCCGGATGAACGTCGGCTACGGACGCCAGCTGGCCGACCTCGGCATCAGCAACGCCGAGTGGGAGGTCCTCAAGACCCTCGTCGTGGCGGGCTCTCCCTACCGGCTGGGTCCGGGCGAGCTGGCCAAGCGCCTCGGCCTCACCCCGGCCGCGATGACCCACCGCATCGACCGCATGGCCGGCGAGGGCCTGGTCACCCGGGACAGGGACGAGAACAATCGGGTGCGCGTCATCGTCGAACTGACAGACGAAGGCCGTACGAAGTGGCTGGAAGCGATGCGCATGGCGTCCGCCTTCGAGGAAGACCTGCTCCAGGACCTCTCGGGCGACGAACGCGGAGCCCTCGGCGAGATGTTGATCCGCCTCCTGCGCCGGGTGGAACAAGCCCAGCCGGACGCCGGCGGCCGCCTCACCGACCTGGACTGACCCTCGGCGGGCGAGGGGGAAAACGGCTTGACCTGGCGGGGTTGACACGCCCTCCACCGATCCGTAAGGTTCTTCGAGTTGTCACGGAGCCGGAACGGTTCTGCGGCAGCCGATCCCGCCGCGAATGCGGCAACCAAAACTCTGCACGATCTCCCACTCGGGAAGATTTCGGCATGCCGGAATTCATTTCGAAGGCTCGATTATGAGCCGCCGGGAAAATCCGCTAGAGTTTGGACGTCGGAACGGCCCA
This sequence comes from Streptomyces sp. NBC_01717, assembly GCF_036248255.1. Lineage (NCBI taxonomy): Bacteria > Bacillati > Actinomycetota > Actinomycetes > Kitasatosporales > Streptomycetaceae > Streptomyces > Streptomyces sp. NBC_01717. The sequence goes on from NZ_CP109178.1 coordinate 5,034,023, forward strand.
ACAGCCGGGAAGGCAAACCCCGCTGACTGGGAATCAGGCCCGAAAGGATCTGATAGAGTCGGACTCGCCGGAAAGGGAAACGCGAAAGCGAAGAACTGGAAAGCACAGCCCGCTTCGACCGGGAATCGGACACGAAAGAGTCTGATAGAGTCGGAAACGCAAGACCGAAGGGAAGAGCCCGGAGGAAAGCCCGAGAGGGTGAGTACAAAGGAAGCGTCCGTTCCTTGAGAACTCAACAGCGTGCCAAAAGTCAACGCCAGATATGTTGATACCCCGGCCTGTTTCGGCAGGTTGGTGGTTCCTTTGAAAGTCCTGCCGGGCCTTTGTGGTTCCGGTAGGCAATTACACAGCGAGGACGCTGTGGACGGTCGGTCTTATTCCGGCTGATCGTCCCGCTCTCGTGATGTGTCTCCCGATTACGGGAAAACATTCACGGAGAGTTTGATCCTGGCTCAGGACGAACGCTGGCGGCGTGCTTAACACATGCAAGTCGAACGATGAAGCCCTTCGGGGTGGATTAGTGGCGAACGGGTGAGTAACACGTGGGCAATCTGCCCTTCACTCTGGGACAAGCCCTGGAAACGGGGTCTAATACCGGATAACACTCTGTCCCGCATGGGACGGGGTTAAAAGCTCCGGCGGTGAAGGATGAGCCCGCGGCCTATCAGCTTGTTGGTGGGGTGATGGCCTACCAAGGCGACGACGGGTAGCCGGCCTGAGAGGGCGACCGGCCACACTGGGACTGAGACACGGCCCAGACTCCTACGGGAGGCAGCAGTGGGGAATATTGCACAATGGGCGAAAGCCTGATGCAGCGACGCCGCGTGAGGGATGACGGCCTTCGGGTTGTAAACCTCTTTCAGCAGGGAAGAAGCGAGAGTGACGGTACCTGCAGAAGAAGCGCCGGCTAACTACGTGCCAGCAGCCGCGGTAATACGTAGGGCGCAAGCGTTGTCCGGAATTATTGGGCGTAAAGAGCTCGTAGGCGGCTTGTTGCGTCGGTTGTGAAAGCCCGGGGCTTAACCCCGGGTCTGCAGTCGATACGGGCAGGCTAGAGTGTGGTAGGGGAGATCGGAATTCCTGGTGTAGCGGTGAAATGCGCAGATATCAGGAGGAACACCGGTGGCGAAGGCGGATCTCTGGGCCATTACTGACGCTGAGGAGCGAAAGCGTGGGGAGCGAACAGGATTAGATACCCTGGTAGTCCACGCCGTAAACGTTGGGAACTAGGTGTTGGCGACATTCCACGTCGTCGGTGCCGCAGCTAACGCATTAAGTTCCCCGCCTGGGGAGTACGGCCGCAAGGCTAAAACTCAAAGGAATTGACGGGGGCCCGCACAAGCAGCGGAGCATGTGGCTTAATTCGACGCAACGCGAAGAACCTTACCAAGGCTTGACATATACCGGAAAGCATCAGAGATGGTGCCCCCCTTGTGGTCGGTATACAGGTGGTGCATGGCTGTCGTCAGCTCGTGTCGTGAGATGTTGGGTTAAGTCCCGCAACGAGCGCAACCCTTGTTCTGTGTTGCCAGCATGCCCTTCGGGGTGATGGGGACTCACAGGAGACTGCCGGGGTCAACTCGGAGGAAGGTGGGGACGACGTCAAGTCATCATGCCCCTTATGTCTTGGGCTGCACACGTGCTACAATGGCCGGTACAATGAGCTGCGATGCCGCGAGGCGGAGCGAATCTCAAAAAGCCGGTCTCAGTTCGGATTGGGGTCTGCAACTCGACCCCATGAAGTCGGAGTTGCTAGTAATCGCAGATCAGCATTGCTGCGGTGAATACGTTCCCGGGCCTTGTACACACCGCCCGTCACGTCACGAAAGTCGGTAACACCCGAAGCCGGTGGCCCAACCCCTTGTGGGAGGGAGCTGTCGAAGGTGGGACTGGCGATTGGGACGAAGTCGTAACAAGGTAGCCGTACCGGAAGGTGCGGCTGGATCACCTCCTTTCTAAGGAGCATCTAGATTCCGCAAGGAATCCAGAGCCACTACGTCGGCAAATGTTCGACGGTGGTTAGCTCATGGGTGGAACGTTGACTATTCGGCACGACAGGTTGTTTTTCACTAGTACTGCTTCGGCGTGGAACGTGGGGGATGGTCGGTCGTGTCGGGCACGTTGTTGGGTGTCTGAGGGTATGGCCGCAAGGTTGCCTTCAGTTGCCGGCCCCAGTGAACTCGCCCTTAGGGGTGGGGTGATGGGTGGCTGGTCGTTGTTTGAGAACTGCACAGTGGACGCGAGCATCTGTGGCCAAGTTTTTAAGGGCGCACGGTGGATGCCTTGGCACCAGGAACCGATGAAGGACGTGGGAGGCCACGATAGGCCCCGGGGAGCTGTCAACCGAGCTTTGATCCGGGGGTGTCCGAATGGGGAAACCCGGCAGTCGTCATGGGCTGTCACCCGCTACTGAACACATAGGCAGTGTGGAGGGAACGAGGGGAAGTGAAACATCTCAGTACCCTCAGGAAGAGAAAACAACCGTGATTCCGGGAGTAGTGGCGAGCGAAACTGGATGAGGCCAAACCGTATGCGTGTGATACCCGGCAGGGGTTGCGCATGCGGGGTTGTGGGATCTCTTTTTCACAGTCTGCCGGCTGTGAGGCGAGTCAGAAACCGTTGATGTAGGCGAAGGACATGCGAAAGGTCCGGCGTAGAGGGTAAGACCCCCGTAGCTGAAACATTAACGGCTCGTTTAAGAGACACCCAAGTAGCACGGGGCCCGAGAAATCCCGTGTGAATCTGGCGGGACCACCCGCTAAGCCTAAATATTCCCTGGTGACCGATAGCGGATAGTACCGTGAGGGAATGGTGAAAAGTACCGCGGGAGCGGAGTGAAATAGTACCTGAAACCGTGTGCCTACAAGCCGTGGGAGCGTCGCATGCAAGCTTGCTTGTATGTCGTGACTGCGTGCCTTTTGAAGAATGAGCCTGCGAGTTTGCGGTGTGTTGCGAGGTTAACCCGTGTGGGGAAGCCGTAGCGAAAGCGAGTCCGAATAGGGCGTTTTAGTAGCACGCTCAAGACCCGAAGCGGAGTGATCTAGCCATGGGCAGGTTGAAGCGGAGGTAAGACTTCGTGGAGGACCGAACCCACCAGGGTTGAAAACCTGGGGGATGACCTGTGGTTAGGGGTGAAAGGCCAATCAAACTCCGTGATAGCTGGTTCTCCCCGAAATGCATTTAGGTGCAGCGTCGTGTGTTTCTTGCCGGAGGTAGAGCACTGGATAGGCGATGGGCCCTACCGGGTTACTGACCTTAGCCAAACTCCGAATGCCGGTAAGTGAGAGCACGGCAGTGAGACTGTGGGGGATAAGCTCCATGGTCGAGAGGGAAACAGCCCAGAGCATCGACTAAGGCCCCTAAGCGTACGCTAAGTGGGAAAGGATGTGGAGTCGCAGAGACAACCAGGAGGTTGGCTTAGAAGCAGCCACCCTTGAAAGAGTGCGTAATAGCTCACTGGTCAAGTGATTCCGCGCCGACAATGTAGCGGGGCTCAAGCGTACCGCCGAAGTCGTGTCATTCCAGCATTAAGGGCCAACGCCTGCTGGGATGGGTAGGGGAGCGTCGTGTGCCGGGTGAAGCAGCCGCGGAAGCGAGTTGTGGACGGTTCACGAGTGAGAATGCAGGCATGAGTAGCGATACACACGTGAGAAACGTGTGCGCCGATTGACTAAGGGTTCCTGGGTCAAGCTGATCTGCCCAGGGTAAGTCGGGACCTAAGGCGAGGCCGACAGGCGTAGTCGATGGACAACCGGTTGATATTCCGGTACCCGCTTTGAAACGCCCAATACTGAATCAGGCGATGCTAAGTCCGTGAAGCCGGCCCGATCTCTTCGGAGTTGAGGGTAGTGGTGGAGCCGACGAACCAGACTTGTACTAGGTAAGCGATGGGGTGACGCAGGAAGGTAGTCCAGCCCGGGCGGTGGTAGTCCCGGGGTAAGGGTGTAGGGCGTGTGATAGGCAAATCCGTCACACATGAGCCTGAGACCTGATGCCGAGCCGATTGTGGTGAAGTGGATGATCCTATGCTGTCGAGAAAAGCCTCTAGCGAGTTTCATGGCGGCCCGTACCCTAAACCGACTCAGGTGGTCAGGTAGAGAATACCGAGGCGTTCGGGTGAACTATGGTTAAGGAACTCGGCAAAATGCCCCCGTAACTTCGGGAGAAGGGGGCCATCACTGGTGATTGGATTTACTCCATGAGCTGGGGGTGGCCGCAGAGACCAGCGAGAAGCGACTGTTTACTAAAAACACAGGTCCGTGCGAAGCCGTAAGGCGATGTATACGGACTGACGCCTGCCCGGTGCTGGAACGTTAAGGGGACCGGTTAGCTGACTTTCGGGTCGGCGAAGCTGAGAACTTAAGCGCCAGTAAACGGCGGTGGTAACTATAACCATCCTAAGGTAGCGAAATTCCTTGTCGGGTAAGTTCCGACCTGCACGAATGGCGTAACGACTTCTCGACTGTCTCAACCATAGGCCCGGTGAAATTGCACTACGAGTAAAGATGCTCGTTTCGCGCAGCAGGACGGAAAGACCCCGGGACCTTTACTACAGTTTGATATTGGTGTTCGGTTCGGCTTGTGTAGGATAGGTGGGAGACTTTGAAGCAGCCACGCCAGTGGTTGTGGAGTCGCCGTTGAAATACCACTCTGGTCGTGCTGGATGTCTAACCTGGGTCCGTGATCCGGATCAGGGACAGTGTCTGATGGGTAGTTTAACTGGGGCGGTTGCCTCCTAAAGAGTAACGGAGGCGCCCAAAGGTTCCCTCAGCCTGGTTGGCAATCAGGTGTTGAGTGTAAGTGCACAAGGGAGCTTGACTGTGAGACCGACGGGTCGAGCAGGGACGAAAGTCGGGACTAGTGATCCGGCAGTGGCTTGTGGAAGCGCTGTCGCTCAACGGATAAAAGGTACCCCGGGGATAACAGGCTGATCTTCCCCAAGAGTCCATATCGACGGGATGGTTTGGCACCTCGATGTCGGCTCGTCGCATCCTGGGGCTGGAGTCGGTCCCAAGGGTTGGGCTGTTCGCCCATTAAAGCGGTACGCGAGCTGGGTTTAGAACGTCGTGAGACAGTTCGGTCCCTATCCGCTGCGCGCGTAGGAATATTGAGAAGGGCTGTCCCTAGTACGAGAGGACCGGGACGGACGAACCTCTGGTGTGCCAGTTGTCCTGCCAAGGGCATGGCTGGTTGGCTACGTTCGGAAAGGATAACCGCTGAAAGCATCTAAGCGGGAAGCCTGCTTCGAGATGAGTGTTCCCACCCCCTTTGAGGGGTTAAGGCTCCCAGTAGACGACTGGGTTGATAGGCCAGATGTGGAAGCCCGGCAACGGGTGGAGCTGACTGGTACTAATAGGCCGAGGGCTTGTCCTCAGTTGCTCGCGTCCACTGTGTTAGTTCTGAAATAACGAACGGCCGTGTTGTTGCCCGGTGTTGGTTAATTTCATAGTGTTTCGGTGGTCATTGCGTTAGGGAAACGCCCGGTTACATTCCGAACCCGGAAGCTAAGCCTTTCAGCGCCGATGGTACTGCAGGGGGGACCCTGTGGGAGAGTAGGACGCCGCCGAACAATTATTCCGGGAAAGCCCCGTGCCCTTGTGGCACGGGGCTTTTCTGCGTTTACGGGCCGACCGTTTCCTCCGGCGGAGACCATACGTAAGGGGTCGTGGTGGTCACTGCCTGGAAGCCGAGTCGGCGCAGGATCGGTGCGCTGTCGCTGGACGCGTCCACTTGCAGATAATTGACCCCGCGAGCTGCTGCGATCTGGGCGCGGGCGGCGAATCGGTCACGCTGACGGGCGATCAGCGCGTCGAGTGCGGCGCCGCGTACCTGCACGTCGCGCGGGGCGCTGATGAAGCCGCGGAACTGGCCGACGGTCCGGATCAGGGGGCCGTCCTGTTCGTAGCCGACGCCCGCCGGAGGGTTGGGCGACACGCCCCGCATCTGCTCGTCATAGGCCGAGAGTAGGCCGGCTGTCTCGTCGGTCGTCTTGTCATCCATGTCTGTCACGGGACTGGACGGTACGAGCTGAGGTGCGAGGTTGGGCAGGAATTCGATTGCCGGGGGACGCGGGGCGAGACAGGATCGGTGTATGGACTATGTGATTCGGCCCGTACGCGCCGAGGAATGGGCGCTCGCCAAGGAGCTCCGGCTCGCCGCTCTGCAGGATCCCGTGGCACCGGTGGCTTTTCTGGAGACGTACGAGCAGGCCGTCGCCCAGCCCGACGAGTTCTGGCAGGACCGCACGGCCCGTGGGTCGGAGGGCGGTGGTGCCGAGGTGCGTCAGTTCATCGCCGAGGCGCCTGACGGGAGCTGGGCGGGGTCGATCACCGTGCTTGTCGAGCGGCCGGACGATGATCTGCGGTTCGGTGAACCGGCCAAGGTCCACCAGGCTCATGTGGTCGGTGTGTTCCTGAGGGCGGAGGCGCGGGGCAGCGGACTGGCCGAGCAGTTGTTCCGGGCCGGGGTCGAATGGGCGTGGTCACTGGGCGATCCGCGGATCGAGCGGGTGCGGCTGTACGTGCACGAGAGCAATCCGCGGGCCGCTGCCTTCTACCGGCGGTTCGGTTTCGCACCGAGCGGGGAGACCCTCGCCGTACCGGGCGATCCGACGGCGCGGGAGCTGGAGTACGAGATCGTCCGCCCCGCCTGACGTCTTCAGTGCCGGTCGGCACGCTGTGGCCCCGGACCGGAGCAGTCCCGTTCAGGGGCTGCTGCCTGAAGTGCCGTTCCTGGCCGCCGCTCCAGCCACCGAGTCATGGCTGGAGCGGGGACGTCCAGCGGGCTCGGGCCTGTTCCTGCGAGCGGAGCAGGACCAGCGTCGGTAGGGCCTGGTCCTGGTTCGTCGAGAGCAGCTCCGGAAGCTGGGGAAGAGGCGCCACAGCCGCGACGTCGTCGAGGACGAGCGTCATTGGTGGGTCGAGCCGACCGTCGGTTGACCGTGCGGCCATGCGGCGGCCGTGCTCGACCACGTGTGAGGCGAGGGCGGTGAGCAGGGGCATCGCACCGGGGCCGGAGCGAGGATCCTCGATGGGTTCACCTACCACATAAAGAGTGCCCCCTTCGCCCGCAAAAGATTCCAGCGCGAGCGAATCGGATCGGTTCGGTGTGCAGGCCTCGCGGATGTGGATCGAGGAGAGTGCGGCGAACGCCCGTACCGTCAGCTCCTGTGCCATCTCCCTGCGTTCGGGATGACCGGTGAGCGCGGACTCCAGCAGGCCGGCGAGTCCGGAGGCGGCCTTGGTGTGGGTGCGGAGGAGCCGTACCGGTTCATGGGCGTTGCCACCGAGGGCCCAGCGGTGCACCTGGCGGAACGGCCGACCGTCTATGGCGGCGGCGTGCAGCCAGCACTGGAGGAGGGTCTCCGCGGTCTCGGCCGTCATCGCGTCGATGCGGGCCTGCGGCCGGACCGGGGCGAGGAGGGCGATGGCGCGGGCGGCGGCCGTGTCCGGTGCTTCGCACCCGGCGGTGGGGGACCAGTGGAGGCGGGCCGGGGTGTCGCAGAGGTGACCCGGGTCGTAGATGAGGACCGGGCCGAGCTTGGCGCGGGCGTCCTTCGTCTCCGCCCAGACTGTGGGGTCGGACGTGACGACGAGAGCGGGTCCGTCGGCCTCCCGGATGGCCTGCACGACGGTGGGGCGACGGGTGGCCGCCGGGCCGTAGACGACGAGGGGCGTGCGCGGGGAGGGGACGACCGGCGCGAGGGGGAGGAGCTCTGTCCGCACGTCGGCCTCGGCCGGCGCTTCTGTCGCTGTCGTTGCTGCGGCTGTGGTCGCGGGAGCCGGCTCAGGAGCAGGAGCAGGAGCGAGGGACGACGTCGCAGGGACGGTTGCTTCCACAGCCTCCACAGCTACCACCGCGGCGGGCTCTGCTTGCGCAGAGTGCTCCGCGTAGCGCTCCTCATGACGTCCCTGACGGCGTTCTTCGCGACGGCGTGCCCGTACCAGTCGCCACCGGGTCACCACGCCCATCACGAACACCGTCAGCACCATGAGCACCATGAGCTCGCCGATGAACAGGCCCCAGAACAGCCCGTATCCGGAGAGGTCGCCAGCCGGTGTTTCGGGCCAGGCGGCGGTCATGTCGTGCGGGGACGCCGCCAGCCGGCGCATGGCCAGCGGGGTCTCGGTGAAGGTGACGCCCTTCGGCCAGGCGCCGTGTGTGAACAGTCCGGACAGGCCGGTGGCCGTCCAGACGAGGATGGTCAGCCCGAGCAGGAAGCCCAGCAGGCCGACCAGCAGACCGTCCGGGACACCGCCGGTGCCCGGTCCGGTCTGCTGTTCTGTGCGTCCCGCCATGTCATGCCACCGTTGACTCGGACGACTCGTTCAGTCGTTGCTGGTGCTCGATGCGTGCCGCGCGCTGCTCCGCCTCCAGCTCCGCGGCTCGTACGTCCTCCGGCAGGAGATCTGCGGCCGAGGACTCGGTCATGGCGCGGTCCGTGTAGACGAGGGGGCGCTCCGCCTCGGTGATCAGGTGTTTGACCACCTGTACGTTGCCGTTGACGTCCCATACCGCGATGCCGGGGGTGAGGGTGGGAATGATCTCGACCGCCCAGCGGGGCAGGCCGAGTACGCGCCCGGTCGCTCTGGCCTCGTCCGCCTTCTGCGCGTAGATCGTCCGGGTCGAGGCCATTTTCAGGATCGCCGCCGCCTCGCGTGCCGCGGCCCCGTCGACCACGTCGCTGAGGTGGTGGACCACGGCGACGAACGACAGGCCCAGCCGTCGGCCGAACTTGAGCAGGCGCTGGAAGAGCTGGGCGACGAACGGGGAGTTGATGATGTGCCAGGCCTCCTCGACCAGGAAGATGCGCTTCTTCCGGTCGGGCCTGATCCAGGTGTGTTCCAGCCATACGCCGACGATCGCCATCAGGATCGGCATGGCGATCGAGTTCCGGTCGATGTGCGACAGGTCGAAGACGATCAGCGGAGCGTCCAGATCGATGCCGGCCGAGGTCGGGCCGTCGAACATGCCACGCAGGTCACCGTCGACCAGCCGGTCCAGGACAAGGGCGACATCGAGGCCCCAGGCCCGTACGTCGTCTATGTCGACGTTCATCGCCTCGGCCGACTCGGGCTCCGGGTGGCGCAGTTGCTCGACGATGTCGGTGAGCACCGGCTGCCGGTCGCTGATCGCCTGGTTGACGTAGGCGTGCGCGACCTTCAGCGCGAAGCCGGAGCGCTCGTCGAGGCCGTGGCCCATCGCGACTTCAATGATCGTACGGAGCAGTGCGAGCTGGCCGGTCGTGGTGATCGAGGGGTCGAGCGGGTTGAGCCGGATGCCGCCGTTCAGGGCCGCGGTCGGGTCGAGCCGGATGGGGGTGAGGCCGAGCTCCTGGGCGATGAGGTTCCACTCGCCGACGCCGTCCTCGCCCTGCGCGTCGAGGACGACGACCTGACGGTCGCGGAACCTGAGCTGGCGGAGCACATACGTCTTCTCCAGCGCGGACTTGCCGTTTCCGGACTCCCCGAGCACCAGCCAGTGCGGGGCGGGGAGCTGCTGTCCGTACAGCTGGAAGGGGTCGTAGATGTAGCCCTTGCCGGAGTACACCTCGCGGCCGATGATCACGCCTGAGTCGCCGAGGCCGGGGGCGGCGGTGGGCAGGTAGACGGCCTGGGCCTGCCCGGTCGAGGTTCGTACGGGCAGCCTGGTCGTCTCCACCTTCCCGAAGAGGAAGGAGGTGAAGGCATCCGACAACGCGGACAGAGGATCTCGCATGGCGTGACTGCCCTCTCGGTTAGCGACGGATGCCGGTGGCGAACGGCAGCGTGTTCACAAAGGCGCGGTGGTGCTCGCGGTCGCACCACTCCAGCTTCAGGTACGACTTGCCGGCCGAGGCCCGGATCGTCCGCTTGTCGCGGGCGAGGGCTTCGGGTGATCGCGACGACACGGTGATGTACCCCACGAGGTTCACACCGGCCGCGCCGCTCGCGAGATCTTCACCCCGCTGGTCGAGCCTGCCGTGCGCGGCGATGTCGCGCGGGTCGACGGTCCGGTTCATCTTGGCCTGGCGGCTCGCCTCGGCCTCGTCGTTCGTCTTCTCCGTGAGCATCCGCTCGATGGCGACCTCGGTGGGTTCGAGGTCCATGCAGACCGCGACGGTACGGATGACGTCCGGGGTGTGCACGAGGAGCGGGGCCAGGAAGTTGACGCCGACGGGTGTCATCGGCCACTCCTTCACCCATGCCGTGGCGTGGCACCAGGGCGCGCGGGTCGTCGACTCGCGGGTCTTGGCCTGCAGGAACGTCGGCTCGACGGCGTCCAGCTCGGCGGGCCAGGCGTTGCGCTTCGTCATCGCCTGGATGTGGTCGATGGGGTGGTCGGGGTCGTACATCGAGTGCACGAGCGAGGCCAACCGGCTCTGGCCGAGCGGCTGGCGTACCCGGATGTCCGCCTCGGCGAGGCGGGCGCAGATGTCGGTCAGTTCGCGCGCCATGACGACGGCGAGGCCCGCGTCCCGGTCGAGCTTGCGGCCGGCCTGCGGGCGGGCGGCGCGGGCCATGGCGTTGGCCTCGGCGGCCAGTTCGCGGTTGAAGTGCATGCAGGCGACGAGGTAGGCGCGGTGCTGTTCGCTGGAGGTGGAGACCATCGACTGCAGCTGGTCGTACGACTCCTGCAGCCAGCCCGGGGCCGCCTTGTCGCCGCGCTGGGCGACGTCCTTGGCGTGTGCGTCGGGGTCGGCCGGGAGGGTCCGGGCCAGCATCTGAATGCGGGTCACGAAGCCGTCGCCGTTGGCCACATGCTTGAGGAGTGTGCCGAAGCGGTCGACCAGCGCCTCCTGGTCCTCGCTGTCGCGCAGCCCGACGCCGGGTCCCTCGATCTCGATCGCCGCCGTGACGGTACGGCGGTCGGCGTGCAGCAGCACGGCGATCTCGTCCGGGCCGAAGGGCGCGGCCAGCCAGTTGATCCGGCCGATGCCGGGGGGCGGCCCGATCTCGATCTCGCGGCCGTCGGCCCGTACGCCGGCTTCCATGGCGGCGGAACGGTACGTGGTGCCGCGGCGCAGGGACCGCTTGAAGCTGCGGTTGATCTCGAACCATTTGTAGAAGGTGCGGTGCTTGTACGGGACGTACACCATGGCCAGGGCCATCAGCGGGAAGCCGGTGAGGAGCACGATCCGCAGGGACAGGACGGGGACGATCAGCCCGCTCATCATGCCGAGGAACGCGCCGACGATGATCAGCGCGATCTCGCCGGTCTCGCGGTTCTTGCCGACGATCGCGTTCGGCCGGGCCCGGCCGATGAGATACGTACGGCGAGGCGTGACCGGATGGGACTGGGTCGTCAACGCCCTCCACCTCCTGTGCGGTCGTTACCTGAGTTGCCTGTACCGCCGCCTCGGGTGGCGCGGCTGCTGTGCGGGGTGCCCGAGGTGGGCCCCGATCCGCTGCGGGGCGGAGGTGCGGCGGAGGGGACAGATCCGCCGCCGACCCCGCTCCCGCCGCTGTTACGGGAGCTGTGCGCGGCCACCCCGCCGCTGACCGGGTTGGCGGGCCTGCCACCGCTGTTACCGCCGCCCTGTCCCCCGTTGTCTCCGCCGCTGCGGCTGCTGTGGGTCTTGATCCCCTGCGAGACGAGAGCGGCGGGGGAGCTGATCAGGGCGGCGGCCTGGGCGCCGTCGGTGGCCTGCTTACGGTTGGTGCGGGCGCCCTGGATCTCGTCGCCGAAGCCGGGGACGAAGCGGTAGATCATCGCCGAGGCGAAGATTGCGAGCAGGATGATGGCGAGGCCGGAGACGACGGCGGAGAACGCGTTCGGCCCGCCGTCGGAGGAGAGCGCACCGGCCAGTCCGAGCACGATGACGATGACGGGCTTCACCATGATCACCGCGATCATGATGCCTGCCCAGCGGCGGACGTGGCCCCACATGTTCTTGTCGACGAGACCCGAATAGACGACGACGCCGAGGAGCGCACCGACGTACAGCAGGGCCGCCCGGATCACGAGCTCCAGCCAGAGCACGCCCGCGGCGAGGATGGACACGAGCGAGACGACGATCAGCATGATCGGCCCGCCGCCGATGTCGGAGCCCTTGCTCAGCGCCTCGGCGAACGACCCGAAGAAGACATCGGTCTGCCCGCCGGAGGAGGACGCGATGACGTCGGTGACCCCGTCGGTCGCCGAGACGACCGTGTAGAGGATGAGCGGCGTGAACGCGGAGGCGAGCACGGTCAGCCAGAGGAACCCGACAGCCTCGGAGATCGCGGTGGCCACCGGAACGCCACGGATGGCGCGCTTGGCGACGGCGAGCAGCCAGAGGACGAGGGTGAGCACGGTGGAGGCGGCGAAGATGACCGCGTACTGCTGGAGGAACTTGGGGTTCGTGAAGTCGACGTTCGCGGTGCCTTTGACTGCCTCGCTGAGCTTGCCGACGATCCAGGCGGCGGCGTCGGCGCAGCCGCGGGCGAGGGAGGAGAGGGGGTCGAGGGCGTTGGCGGCGTCGTCGGGGGAGGTGGTGCTGGGGCTGCCGGCGTCGCCGTTTTCGCAGTAGTCCTTGGCGAGGCCGACGATGAGGTCGCAGGCGTTATTGCTCTTGCTCGGCGACGGGCTTGGTGTCGGAGTGGGTGCTGCGGAGGCATGGGACGCCAGGAGCAGGACCGTGGCTGGGAGGCTGCCCAGGACAGTCGTGAGTGAGATCGCGCGGGAGCGACGGCTAACGGGCATAGGTGAAGCCTCCGTACTCCTCAACCGCACCGGCGATGTCGTCTGCAGTCGATGCCCGGTTGTCGCCGGTGACCGGCGTCGGGCCCTCTGTCTGGTTCGACGACTCGATCTTCCAGTCGTTCTGGACCCACTTGAGGTTCTCGGTGATGGTGAACCAGGTTTCGGTGACGGGCTTGGTGGATCCCTGCCCGGCCAGCCCGACAAGCCCTGTGCACCAAACCTCGACGGTGGCCGTGTCGCCGCTCTGCTTGACCACCTTGGTGCCAACGGGCACTGTCCGGGAGACGAACGTCAGCCCACTGGGTGTGCTGCCGTCTTCGTTCAGCCCGACGTTCTTGAAGAGACTTGCGGAGTAGGCCTTGTCCATGTCGGTCTGGAGACGCTCGACGACAGCCGGGTCGTGGGTGGCTTGCAGGATTCCCCGACGCGCGGTGGCGTTGAACATCTCGGCGGAACCCAGCGCCACTGCGTAATTGGTTGCCGCGCTCTGCGCCCCCTGCTCGTTATGCGCGAACCCCGACGCGATCTTGCCGTTCTTCCCCGTCACCGGCTTCGTGCCCGTCGCCGCGGTGGGTGCCGCCCCCGCCTTGCCGCCGCCGCTCCCGCCCGAGGATCCGCTGTCGTCGTCGCCCCCGCCCATGTTCGCGAACGCGATAGCCGCGACCAGCAGAACGACCACGCCGACCACCATGGTCAGGGACCGCGAGCTGCGGGCCGGGCGGCGGCTGCCGCCGTAGCCGTCGCCGCCTGTGCCGTCGGCGAATCGGGTACGGGTCTGGCGCGTACCGCCGAGGGTGCTGTATCCATCGTCTGTACGGCCCGAGCGCGAATCGCCGCCGTAGCCGTCGTCGCCGAGACTCATGCCGCGTAGGCCCCCTCAACCATGTGCGAATCCGCGTGGTTCGACGGTAGCCGTGCTGGCTCCTGCGTGGGCGCGGTGTAATGACTCGACATCAGGGAGACGCAACCTCTGTCGGTGGGCACGACGGACGGGTGGTGTGGGAGCGGAACCGGGGCGGGGACGGCGCGTCCGGCCAGGCTGACGGATGGTTAGATGGCCATGCCGTAGACGATGGTGAACAGGGTCCCCAGCGATCCGATGATGAACACACCGGTCAAACCGGCAACAATCAGACCCTTGCCCTGTTCTGCGCTGAACGTGTCGCGCAACGCCGTCGCGCCGATGCGCTGCTTGGCCGCTCCCCAGATGGCGATGCCGAAGCAGAGCAGGATGGCAACGGCCATGACGACCTCGATCATCACTTTGGCTTCGTCGCCCAGGGCTCCGAACGGCCCCCACTTGGGTGCGATGCCGTTGATGATGGTGCTGATACCGCCCTTATCAGTGTCAGCTGCCAGGACCATGTAAGTCACCGCCCCTGTTGGGTAGTTCACTGCCCCTGCCACATAGCACGGGTCACTCTCTATCTTCGCTGATGAAACCGTCCTGGTACGACGACTTGGCGGCTCTCTTTCATGGGATCTCGCACGTTTGACCGGTCCGACCGCCCTGACCTGCGGATCGAATCGGTGTGTGACCACATATATATGGTTACTCTGTGTATCACGGTGGGTGACCCCGGGCAACGATCGGCATCCCGCCACCCTGGCCGAGGCCCGCTTCCTTTCCGTAACTGCACCCATCAGGGCAGGCGGGTTGAGGGGCAGTCAGAGAATGGGGCGGCGGGGCACCGGCGGGCGGGGCGGCGTCGTCCAGGTCCTCGGCGGCCGGAAGTCGCACCAGGAGCCGTCGAAGGGGAAGGTTCCGGCCTCGGCGAGCCGCGCGACTCTCGTGCCCTCGGCTCGGATGGCTGCCGCTTCATCGACCGACCAGTAGACGGGGTGGCCGGTCTTCTCGGCGAAGGACTCCTCGTCCTTCCACTGCCAGGACCGGTCCGGCGCCACGTTGATGTCGAGCTCGTGGTCGGCGATGTCGATGTCGTCGCCGTGGTGGACGCGGCGCTCCAGATTCACGTACCAGCCACGGAACTTCCCCCTGCGTCCGAAGAGCCAGAGCACGGAATGCGCGGCGCCGGAGGGCTGATAGAACAGGGCGCTGCCCATCGGCCAGCGGCCGGGTACCACCGGGTATCCGGCGGCGGGTCGGTCGTCCGGGGCGATGTCGCGAAGATGTGCGCCGCCCGGGAGCTCCGTGCGCCACATGGGCGCACCTGTCTCCATCCACACCAGCTGGCCCTCATCCGTGCGCTCGACGAGGCGTACGGGTACCGAGGCGCTCAAGTGGCCGCCGATGAAGAAGTTCCAGTGCAGTATCCGGCCCGGTACGTCTTCCGTGATGTTGATCGAGTGCGCGAGACGGTTCATGGATCAGTCCTTGCTGCCGGGGCCTGACGGTGGCGATGTGCTCTGTTGTGCCCGGACAGCGGCGAGTTCAATGCGCGGACGGGTTCGTTGCGTAGTGAATATGCGCTGGTCGGACGAACAGGGAACAGTCCCGGAGAAGCAGCCGGTGAGTGGCACATTGCCGTCAGGCGAACGAACGCCCGGTTCCACCGGTACCCCTTGCCGCCGGGACCCGGTGATCCGGACCCGGGCGCGCTGCCACCAGGCCGGAGCCGAGCAATCAGGACGAGGTGGCCGGGCCCTGGTTGTCGACTTCGGCGAAGTGGTCGAACTCGCCGGCCATGACGCCCTTGGTGAAGGCCTCCCATTTCGCCCGGGTGGTCGTGACGATGTTGGCCGGGTCGCTGGTCTCTCGAAGGTGGACGAGCCCGTCGGGGCCGAAGGCGAGCTCGATCCAGGGGCCTGGGCCCTCTTCGCCCTCGGGAGCGGCGCGGACCCAGGCGAGTTCGGCGGGGATCGCCCGGTCAGCCATGGTGGGCGGTGTCCTTGACGGTCCGGATGAGGGCGGCCCAGGCGGCGGGGGTGGTGTGGAGAGTCGCGCCGGTGGGGTCGCCGCTCTCCATGACGTTGATCGTGTTGTCGTGGGCGGCGACGTGTATGCAGGACTCGCCCTGTCCGCAGTACGACGACTTCTGCCACTGGTGCGAGGGCATGTTGGGCTCCTTCACAGGTCGTTGACCAGGCTATGGATGAAGTCACGGGACGTGCCGGGTGTCAGTGCGACCGCCTCCATGCGGGCCAGGAGGAGGCGGTAAGCCTCCAGCTCCGCCTCGGCGTCCACCAGAGCGGGGCCGTGCGACTGGTCCAGGGAGACGGTGTCGAGTCGGGGTGCCGATCCGCGTACGTACAGGATTGTCTGGCCTGATCCGGGATAGGCGCCGATGGCGAACGGGATCACCTGGATCGTGATGTGTTCGCGCTCGCTCTGTTCCAGAAGATGGCGGAGCTGGGCCTTGGCGACGGTTGTGCCACCGACCGGTACGCGGAGTGCTGCTTCGTGGATGACCGCTTGGTAAGGCGGGGAAGCTGTGCGGTCGAGGACGGCCTGGCGCTGGAGCCGGTGGCTCACCCGGTGCTCGATGTCCGAACGGGAGAACTCGGGTACGACCTGTCGAAAGATCTCGCGAGCGTGGTCCGTGGTCTGCAGAAGTCCCGGGATGTGGGACGTGTTGGCGGACTGCAGTCCGGTGGCGTGGTGCTCCAGTTCCGCGATGTCCAGCAGGGGAGCGGGCAGGACCTCGCGGAACGTCTCCCACCAACCGGGCGTGCGCTCCCCGGCGAGATCCAGCAATCCCTGGATGTAAGCAGTGTCTGAACAGCGATAATTGCGAGCCATGGCGTGAAGTCGCTCCGGGCTCACGCCGAAACGGCTCGCCTCGATGTTGCTGAGCTGGGCCTGGCTGATGCCGAGCAGGCGCGCGCCTTCAGTGGCGGTGAGTCCTGCGCGATCCCGCAACCTGCGCAGCTCTGTCCCGAGGCGTAGCCGCCGGACGCTGGGTGTGCCTCTGAGCGCCATGCGTCAACTCTCCTTGTTGGACACCGTGGTGATGGCGTCACTCACACGAGTGCTTCTCTCAAGCAATTGTCGATCTGGCAAATAGTTTATGCGGCGAGCCGCTAGCTTGAGGTCCAGGCCACCCGCCCGGAAGTACCCCGCTCGACGGAGCGGCCTCGTCACCGGGCAACCAGAAACGCACGATCCAACTTCCCTCCGCGATCGGAGACTTCCATGGTTCCGGCCACCGTAACGCCGCCCTGGTCGTACACCCTCCAACTCCCACAGGATCCCCGTGCCCCCGGCGTTGCCCGCACCACCCTCCGTACCGTCCTGCGCGTACACGGCATGAGTGAGCTCACCGAGACTGCCGAACTCCTGGTGAGCGAGCTGGTCACCAACGCGTACCTGCACTCCGAGGGCCCGTACTCCCTCCGTCTGCGCGATGCCGGACGGCATCGGATCAGGCTGAGCGTCTGGGACACCAACCCGTGCATCCCGGCACCGTTCGAATGGAGCGCGGAGGCCCCGGCGGAGCTCGCCGAACGTGGGCGCGGGCTCTATCTCGTGACCCTCTGGGCGGACAGTTGGGGCGCGTACCCGATGCGCGGCGGTCTGCCGGGGCAGGGCGGGAAACTGCTCTGGGTGGAGTGCGCAGCGAAGGCGGAGGAAGAGAGGGAGCACGGGTGGCGGGGCCTCATCCGATGACGCGGATGAGGCCCCGCTGGTGGGCGCCGGTCGTTCGGCGACGTCAGGCGACGAGTTCGGACTCCTCCGCCGGGGCCGCGGCAGGCGCGGGCTTGGCGTCGCGCATGACCAGGGTCGCCAGGAGGGCGGCGGCGAGGACGCCGATCGCGCTGACGGTGAAGGTGGCCGACATCGAGGCGGTGAACGCCTCCCGGGCGGCGTGGACGAGGCCGGTGTCGCCGTGGGCGGCGGCCAGTGCGCCGGCGATCGACTGCTTGGCCTGCTCAGGTGCGTCGGCCGGCATCTCGCTGCGGAAGCCGCTCGTCAGCAGCGAGCCGAGGATCGCGATGCCGAGCGCCGTGCCGGCCTGCTGGATGGTGTCGTTGAGGGCGGAGCCGACGCCGGCCTTCTCCGGCGGGATGGTGCCCATCAGTGCGCCGACCGCGGCCGGCATCGCGAGGCCGGCGCCGAGGCCGAGCAGTCCGAGCGCGACCGCCGGGACGGTGAAGCCTGAGTCCGCCGAGACGGTGGCCAGCAGTGCGAAGGAGGAGGCCATGACGAGCATCCCGGCCAGCACCAGGAAGCGATTGCCGATCTTCGCGGCGAGTCCGGCGCCGGCGGTGTTGCCGATCAGTGCGGCGACGGCCAGCGGCACGAACGCGAGGCCCGCCTTGACCGGCGAGTAGCCGAGGACGAACTGCAGGTACTGGGTGAGCACCAGCAGCAGGCCGCCGTTGCCGATCTGCACGAGGGTCAGCGAGAGCGAACCGCCGCTGAAGTTGCGGTGCTTGAACAGGACCAGCGGCACCATCGGCGCGGGGGTGACGTTCTCCCAGACCACGAACCCGCCGAGGGCGATCACTGCGACGGCCAGGGTGATCGCCGAGCGGCCGCCGAAGGCGCCGTGCTGCGGGAGTTCGATGATCCACCAGATGAGGGCGGTCATGCCGGCCGCGGACAGCACCGCACCGAGCGGGTCGGGCTTCTGCCACGGCCCCTTCGACTCCGGCATGAGGACGAGGGCCGCCAGGACGGCCAGTGCGACGACCGGGACGTTGATGAAGAAGATCGAGTGCCAGGAGAAGTGGTCGATCAGCGCGCCGCCGAGCACCGGGCTGCCGACCAGACCGAGCATCGACACCGAGCCCCACGCCGCCATCGCTTTGGGGCGTTCCTCCTCGTCGAAGACGGTGATGAGGATCGACAGCGTCGAGGGCATGATCAGCGCCCCGCCGACGCCCATCGCGACCCGCGCTGCGATCACCTCGCCGGGGTTCGTGCAGAAAGTCGCGGCCAGTGACGCCGCTCCGAAGAGCAGCAGGCCGATGATCATGATCTTTCGGCGGCCGAACCGGTCGCCGAGGCTGCCGGAGGTGAGCAGGAGCCCGGCGAAGACCAGGATGTAGGAGTCGAGGATCCACTGGATGTCCTGGGCGCTCGCGCCGATGTCCTCGGTCATCGACGGCACCGCGACGGTCAGCGCCATGCTGTCGATCACCAGGACCAGCGTGCTCAGGCACAGCACGACGAGGATCCACCAGCGGCGGGGATTGCGGGTTTCCATGGGATTTCCTTTCGGCTGCGCACGCTGTTCCTTCGATGCGAACACTGTACGCAGATGGGTACGGCGTTCGCAAGCATCCCTCATGTACGCTGAATGCGAACGGTGTACGCACTAGGAGGCGCCATGACCGCCAGGACGAACCCGATCCCGTCCGTGTGGGCCCGGCAGCAGCCGACGCCCGACCAGCCCGCACTCAGCCGGGCCGCGATCGTCCGCGAGGCGATCGCCATGCTGGACGCCGACGGCATCGAGGCACTGAGCATGCGCAAGCTCGGCGCCCGCCTGAACGCCGGCGCGACTTCCCTCTACCGGCACGTCGCGACCAAGGACGAGCTGATGGAGCTCGCGGTGGACGAGGTCGCCGCCGAGATCGTCGTCCCCTCGCCGGACTTTGCCGGGCAGGACCCCGAGGCCGACAGCCCCGACTGGCGCGCCGCCGCCACGGAGGCCGCCCGGTCCTTCCGGGCGACGGCCCTGCGCCACCCGTGGCTGTCCTCGGTCCTGGGGCAGGCGGGCCTCGCCTACCTGGGCCCGAACCTCATGTCGTTCTCCGAGCGGCTGGCCGCCCTGTTCACGGCCGCCGGCTTTCCCGAGCCGAGCCGTGCGATCGACACCGTCCTGTCCTACGTCATCGGCATGAGCACCACGGAGGCGGCCTGGCTCACCACGGTCGCCCGCTCCGGCGAGACCGAGGCCGCCTTCATCGCCCGTCTCATGCCCGCCGCCCAGCAGGCCGCGGCCGGCCACGACCACCTCGCCGACTCCTACGCCGCCCCCCTGGCCCTCGACCCCGGTGAGATCCGCGAAACCAAGTTCGCCTACGGCCTGGACGTCGTCCTCGACGGCCTGGCGATGCGGCTTCCGCGCGACTGAACCCGAACCTGCGAAGTCGGGTGTCGGCGGGCGTCGGATGCTGGCCTCGGGCCGGTCGGCACACCGCTCGGTGCCGACCGACGCGTAACCGCTGCAGGGTGCTCAGACAGCCGCTACCTCGGCCGGTGTGTACGTGGCGACCGCCCTCGTCTGCGCGGCGGTGATCCGCTGGATGACCAGGATGACGAAGACCGCGGCGATCAGATACACAGCCTGGCTCACCACTGAGAGAACGACGGAGTCGGCGTAGCTCGCGGTGCTGGCCATCGCGGATCCCACCATGTGCGCGATCCACGCTGCCCACCAGGCGTTGATGAGCGTGACGGTGGTGTCCGGGGCGGGGTCGTGGCCGACGGCCCGGTGGATGTCGAGAGCTATACGACGGGGCCGCCACCACATCAGTACCGGCGTGAACCAGGCGCCCACCGCCCAGCCCGGTGTGTGGGCGAACGGGCCGACCGACAGTGCCTGGGCGTTGTACCGGCATCGGCGGAACCAGAGCAGGAAGGTGACGAGCGTGGCGAGCCCCACCAGGGCGGATGCCGACACGTAGCGGGAGTAGAAGAGCCCGTCGTCCGTCGCATCGAAGAGCTTCGGCCGCGTGGGGTCGAGCAGGGCGTGCAGCCCTATGAGGATCTGTGCGGCCCGCGCGAGCGACTGAGGGCTGCGGGGGACGGCATCGGATGGTCTTGTCATGGCCGGTGAATGTAGACCATCGGGATCGGCCGGATTTCGGTGGTACGCGTACGGGTGCGGGCGGGCGGGGCCGCGGTTCGGGCAGGGCGTGGATATCCGGGTCTGTGGGGCGCCTTGCCGGCTCTGCGGGCCGCCCGTGGCAGCAGGCGATGGGCTGTTCCGCACGTACTGCCCCCGGTCCTCAAGCTGCGCAAGGCGCCTGAGGACCGGGGGTCGGGGTGGTGTGTTCGCCGGGCTTCCGGGTCGGGTTGCCGGGCGGGCACACCATGCTGTTGTGCGGCTCAGCCCTCCGCCTCGGGCTCCGAGGTCCAGGTGCCCAGGGAGATCTCGGCGGTGATGCCCGGTCCGAAACCGGCCATCATGCCGCGCTGGCCGTGGAGGGCTGATGCCTCGTCGAACATGCGGGCCAGGGCGTCGAGTACCACCGCGCTGGCTATGTTGCCGTACTCGGTGAGCGTCGCCCGGCTGAAGCGGAACGCCTCGGGCGGCACGTCGAGGAAGAGGCTCAGGTCGTCCAGGATGCGCGGACCGCCCGCGTGGATGATGTAGAAGTCCAGCTTGCTGGCGTTCCACTGGTGCTGCTCCGCGACGGCCTTGAGGGCCGGGGCGAGTGGCTCCATGGTCCCGGGCACGCGCTTGTCGAGCTGGAAGTGGAAGCCCGTGGACCGGACGGCGTAGGAGATCCAGTCCTCGGTGTCCGGGATGATGTACGAGCCGTTGCGTTCCAGGCGGATCCCGGTGCCGCCTTGGCCGCGTACCACTGCTGCGGCGATTCCGTCGCCGAACAGCCCGTTGGACAGCAGGGATCCGACACCCAGGTCGGTGGGCTGGTAGCACAGCGAGCAGAACTCGCAGGCGACGATGAGGACGTTGGCGTCGGGGTAGGCCGTGCAGAAGTCGTGGGCCCGGTTGACGGCCGCACCGCCTGCGGCGCAGCCGAGTTGGGCGATCGGCATCTGTCGTGTCTCCGGCCGGAAGCCCATCTTGCCGATGAGCCAGGCGGTCGGCGGAGGCATCATGAAGCCCGTGCAGGAGACGTAGATGATCAAGTCGATCTGTGACGGCTCCAGTTCCGCCTGGTCGAGTGCCTGGCGGACAACAGCCGGCACCCGGTCCTTGGTCTGCGCCTCGTAGACGATGCTGCGGGCGTCGAACCCCGGGTGCTCCAGCACCTTTTCGATCGGCTGGATCAGGTGCCGTTTCTGCACACCGGTGTTCTCGATCAGACGGAGGACGAGACTGAGCTGCGGATGGTCGCCGTGCAACCGTTGCGCCAGTTCGAGTGTTTCGTCCTTGGTGATGACGTACTCGGGAACTGCGATTGCCGGCTTGCAGAGTACCGCCATGGATCTCCTCCTAGCGGACGGTGGTCCACACGGCCGAGCCCTGAACAGATCTGGGACATCCGCCGATGGACGGCCGCCACTGCGGCGCGGTACGCGCGGGATCGCGCGAAGCGGGTCGTGGGTGGTTGCGGTGCCGCGATTCGATGTCCCTGGAGTGGGCGCGGACGGGCCGACCGACGAAATACCAAGTTCTCACCGTATGGACAGAGGGTTTTCCGCCACACCTTGGCTGGCCCTCGCATCACGCTACGGCAGGCAGATGAGGGTCGCATTTCGGGCAGAACGCGCTGTCGGGACGGCCCCGATCGTTCCGGGGTCTGCCGCCTTGCCGGGGGTGACTCCGGGCCGGTCACGGCCCCTTCCGGGGTCGATGACAGCCCTTTCCCCGGTCGCGGCGAGCGGTCCCCGGAGCCGGGTGTTCTCCGGCCCGCGCACGACCCGTCCCGCCGCCCCTGACGAGGCGTCCCGTGAGGGTCGGGACGCACCGCGCCGGGCGGGGCGTGGCACCACACCGGCGGGGCGGCCCCGCCGGTGTCCGCGTGCCGTTGCGGCGCCGCTTCACCTGATCGGCGCCGCCCTCGTTGCCGGACGTGAGGGGTCGGTGGCTTGCTGGAATACCGACGTCACCAGGTGACGGGAAGTGCGAGCGGATAGCGCCAGATCGACGTCTTGTTCCAACGCACTTCTTCGGCCGGCTTCGCCAGCCTGAGGTCCGGGAAGCGTTCCAGGAGGGTTCCGAGTGCGACTTGGAGTTCCGTGGCGGCAAGTGGGGCGCCGAGGCAGTGATGGCCACCCCAGCCGAAGGTCATGTGGGACGGACCGTTGCGTTCCAGATCCAGCTCGTCGGGCCGGTCGAACTTCCGGCCGTCGCGGTTGGCCGTCAGATAGGAGACGTGCACGATGTCTCCCGCTCGGATCTTCACCCCGCTCAGTTCCGCGTCCTCCAGGGCGACGCGGGGGATGCCGACACCCTTGCGGAAGGGGATGAAGCGCAACAGCTCCTCGATGGCCTGCGGAAGCATCTCGGGACGCTCGCGCAGCATGGCGAGCTCCTTGGGCCGGGTGAGCAGGGTGTAGGCGATGTTCCCGATCTGGTACGTGGTGGTGTCCTGGCCGGTGATGAGCAGGACCATGGCCATGACGGTCAGTTCCTGGTCGTTGAGGAGCTCGTCCCCGTCGCGGGCGGTGGCCAGCGCACTGATCAGGTCGTCGCCCGGGTTCTCGCGCCGGTCCGCCGTCAACGTCTTGAAGTAGGCACGGAGGTCGGCCTTGGCCCGTACCGCGTCGTCCCGGTTCTCGATGGTGGTGTCCATCATGGTCCGCGCGTGAGCACGCAGTTGCGAGCGGTCGCCCTCGGGAATGTCGAGGACCTCGCAGATGGTGGTCAGGGGCAGCGGGGCGGCCAGGTGCTCGAATAGGTCGGCCGGCGAACCGTGCTCCTCCATCCGGTCCAGCAGCTCATCCACGACATGCTGGGTACGGACCTGCATGCGTTCCATGTGGCGCGGCGCGAAACCCTTGGAGATCAGGCTGCGCAGGCGGCTGCTGGCCGGAGGGTCCATCACGTTGATCGCCTCGTCCTGAACGATGGGTTCAGGAGTCATGCGCGGGAAGTCCTTGCCGATGATGGCGCTGCGGCTGAAGCGCCGGTCGGTGGTCACCGTGCGCACGTCGTCGTAGCCGGTGACGAGCCATGCCTCTCCGTCGCCGTGGGGCAGCCGGATGCGGGCAACGGGTTCTTCGGACTGCAGCTGCCTGAGCAGCGGGTCGAATTCGAGGGCCTCGGCATAGTCGAACGGGCAGTTCCGCGGGGTGGCGACTGGTTCCATACGGAGCTCCAGATATGGGTTCTGAGGGGCGATGCAGCACCTACCGGGATGAAGTAGGGCATAGGTATGTCGTGGGTACCCCGCCGACCGCCGGGGCACGCACCACTGTGGGGCAATTGGCCCACATCAAGGGGTCGCGGCCCGCCCGCGGTGATGTCCTGCGGGGCTGGTGGGGGCGGGGCGGCCGACAGCGAGGAACCGTCACCGGCAGCGCGGGGATGCCGTGGGGGCAGCAATCCGCCGTCTGCTCGTCATACGCCGCTGGTCGGCACCACGTTGGTCGCATCCACTGCGGGGCGCAGCGCTTCGGCGAGCTCCACAGCGTCGCCCACGGCCCAGAAATGGGTGAAGAACAGGCGGGGACTCTCCGTCAAGTGGTGGTTGTGCAGTTCGACGAGTTCGATCCCGCCCCGCCGCAAGGCTCCCAGTACGTTCTGGACCTCCTCGGCGAGCATGACGCAGTCGCCGCTGAGTGCTGCCCTGCCGTTTCCCAGCGGCTGGAAAATGAACGCGCTGGTCGCGCCCAGACCGGAGGGCAGTACCAGATGGCCGTCGCAGATCGTCTCGCGGCGGGCGAAGACGGCCTTGTAGACCACGCCGTCGCTGGAACCCTTGGCGCCCAGCGCAGCTTCGATTCCGGCGATGTCCAGGTCGACGGGGCCCGGCGGGCCGGACGGAGTCGCCGGCGGGATGCCGGTGCGTTCGAATCCCGCGCGCAGGCCGCGCGCCAGGGCCAGTTCGTCATGACCGTGTCCGTGGACGTGGACCCACCAGATGTCGGGGCTATGGGCGGGCAGATGCTTGTGGAGCGCGGTCTGCGCGATTCCGTTCGCCTGCCAGGCGTCGATCACCTGCTGCAGTTCCCCCTCGGTGACCGCCACATCGCCCATGCACATCGTGCTGCCGTCGGCGTAGCGGACGAAGGCCACGTGCGCACCCAGTGCGAGCTCCGGCGTGATGACGATGTCGCCCTCGACGACGACGCGAAGATCGTCGCGGGGGAAGGGGGTGTGGTACGTCGTCCCTCGCAGCAGGTTGCCGCTGCGGCCCAGCACATTCGCTACGGCCGCCCAGTCCGCCATGGTGGTGGTCACCGGCTTGACCCGCATGTGAGGCCAGGCCCCGGCCGCACCGTCGGGCATCGAGCGAGCGGCGGCCGGTCCCGCCCCGGCCAGCACCGGTGCCAGTGCGGCAGCGGCCAGCACGCTCCGTCGAGACGGGGCCGCCTGCTTGTCTCCAGTTTTCATCTGATCTCCTCCATGGCGAGATGAAACCATGAGAAATGTGTGTTATTGGTATCGACTTGGCCTTATATGGGCCATACGTGTCTTTTCGGCCTGTGATCGAACGGTGCCTCGAGTGGTGCCTTGAGCGGTGCTTCGAACTTGATCGCTTGTCGCGAGGGTCCTTCGGCCCCGCAGAGGTCCGCGGTCGGATCGTTGACCGAGGGCTCGACGGCCCACCATTCGGGTGAATCCTGCTGGGGGTGATGCGGGCGACGGGCCTTGGGATTCAGGGCCGTACGCCCGTCCCGGGTGCTGCCGCGGTCGGCGTGTCGGGGGCGCCGGATTTGGCACAGTGCCGCTCCACGATCAAGGAGCGGGGTGAGCGGTGTGGCCGTGGTGGGTGGGCAGAGGCAGAGGCTGCGTGATCTGGGCGGGGCAGGGGCAGGGGGAGGTGGTGGCGGCGGGGATGAGCTGAAGCACAGCGATGGACCCTGGATGCGGGCCGCCGGGGGAGCGGATGCGCTGCACACACAGCTGGGTCCGGTGAAGTCCGAGCTGGAGACCGCGCACGAGGGCGTCGTGGCGGGGACCGCCGGACTGGAGGCGCTGACCGAACTGGGCGCCGTACGGGCGTCGTGGCAGCGGCGGATCGAAGCCGCGCGCGGCGAGTGCCGGAGCCTCGCCGGGAATCTGCGGGACGTCGCCCGTGCCCAGGGCGAGACGAACGAGGCCGTGAGGCAGTCCTTCGCACCGGTGGCGGCGCGCGGTGGTGGGCAGTGACGTCGACGCTCACTTGGTCGCAGCTACGCGACCTGAAGTGCGCCGAGCTGGAGGGCGCGGCCGACGGGTGGGGCCGGGCGAGCAACCGTGCCGACGCGGGCCGGGACAGTATCGACAAGCGGCTGATGAACGGCTTGCTCGGCACGCAGCAGGGCGAGGCGGCCGATGCGGCGGTGGCGCGGCTACGGCAGCTGAGCCGGAACTTCCAGTACGTGTACACGGAGTGCGGCCTGCTCCGTACCGCGCTGAACAGCCTGGCGCACGAGATGGGGGCCCAGCAGCGGGCGCTTCAGGGGGCGTTGGCCGATGCGGACGCCCTGAAGTTCACGGTGCACCCGGACGGGTCGGTGACGTATCCCGAGGCCGGCGAAGGCCTGATCGACGGGAAGCCGCTGCCGGGCGGGACGGCGAGCGGACGAGGGTTACCGGGTCTGCTGCCGCCCTCGGGGCTCGTCGCGCCCAACCCGCATGCGGCAAAAGCGCAGGAGATCGCGGACCGGGTGGAGAAGGCCGTGCGGACGGCCAAGGAGATCGACTGGCGGTACACAGGGATCCTGCGGAAGTTGAAGGCCGAGGAGGGGCTGAAGGTCCCCGACGCGACCTGGACGGACGCGGCGACGGACGCGGCAGCCGTACGGGGAGCGGCGCGCGGATACCTGAAAGACGCCATCCCGCACGATGCGAGCCCGGCCGAACGGAAGGCGTGGTGGGCCGGTCTGACACAGGAACAGCGGGAGGAGTACCTCGCGGTGTACCCGGACCAGATCGGCAACCTGGACGGGATCCCGGCGGTGGTACGGGATGCGGCCAACCGGGACAACCTTCAGCTGCTGATCGGGAAGCTGGAGGGGCGGGACGACGAGAGGGCGGAGACGCAGTTGGCGGGGCTGCGGGAGATCGAGCGGCAACTGCACCTGCCGCGCAAACCTGGTGAGCCCGCCATGCATCTGCTTGGGATTAGCGACGAGGGAAACGGACGGGCAATCGTCTCGTTTGGCAATCCGGATACGGCCAGAAATGTGTCGGCATATGTTCCGGGGTTGAACACTTCGCTGGATAAGGACTTTGCGGAGGGTGACCTCAAGCGTGCTCGTGACACGGCGATCGGAACTCGTTATCTCGATCATTCCAGTGCAGCGATCGTCTGGCTTGGCTATGACGCACCACAGACGCCGGACGGAATTCGGAGCTTGGCGGTAATGGGTGACGAAAGGGCGGAGAGGGGTGGCAGTGTATTCAACGGATTTATGCGCGGCCTGGTGTCTACGAATGAGAATGAGGACCCGCACCTGACGGTCATTGGGCACTCGTATGGCTCCCGCACTGTCGGAGCAGCCACACAGCAAGGCAACGGGATTCCCGGAGTGGATGACATCGTCCTCGTAGGCAGCCCCGGTGTCGGTGTGGACCACGCCGAGGATCTCGGGATCGGAAAGGATCACGTCTTCGTCGGGGCGGCCGAGAACGACGTGGTGACCAAGCTCCCATCCAAGCAGCAGACTGTTGTCGGCGCGGTGGGGTTGATCGCTGGGGGGCCATCCGGTGCCTATTTCGCTGGAGATCTCGCCGACCCGGGAGATGATGATCTCTGGTTCGGCAAGGACCCGGCTAGTCGGGAATTTGGCGCGAAGCGCTTTTCTGTGAATGAAGGGCCGGATTTGATCAGCGGAAGGGGATTCTCGATCGATGCACACTCCCAGTACTTTGACCCGGACAGAGACGCAGTATCGGCAAGCAGCATTGCTCTAGTTGCTGCAGGGCGCTCACAAAAACTTAAGACGGAGGAGTATCGATGAGACTCCTATTACGGGTCGCGACGGCGGCACTTCTGCTGTGTATGGCAATCTCCGGTTGCGCGAATGGAGGGAAGCGGACGGATATGAATATGCAGGAGGCGGCGGTCCGGGCCGATGGAATCCTCGACGCCGTACTGAAGGAGATTGAACCGGAAGTGCAGTGGACACATGGTCCGACCACCACCGGCACGTGTGACTTAACTCGAAGGCGCGCAGTAATGACCATCGTTTCGGCAGGGCGCCGCGGCAGTTTCCTGGGCGTAGTGGATCGCTTCTGGCGAAAGAGCGGCTACAGGATCAAGGCTGTCAACAACGATGAGGATGTACCGGCGATCTTTGCTCAGACGAAGGACGGATTCGGGGTCACTCTGATCATCGGAGGCGAAGGTCAGGCGTTCTTCGAGGTCGACAGCCCATGCGTGGAGAAGTCGGAGGTTGCCGATTCCACCACCCAGCCGAATGGGCCCAGCTATCCGGGTTTGGAGATTCTTCCGCGTCCCAACGTCCACTCCGACTTCTGGTCGGCCGGCGCGTCCTGACGTTGTGGAATTTGAGACTCATTTTGGGTCCTGGGGCCCATGCCCCGTCCGGTGCCTGTGTGGTCGCATACGTGCGGTGGCGGACCGGCCGCTGATCACTGCGCCCACTCACGAGGTAGGGGACTTGCCGTGTCTGGATTACAAGGGTTAGCGGTTCCGGGGGGTGCTGGTGCGGGTGGTGTGACTGCCCGTCCGGGCAGGCGGCCGCCGAGTGTTCTGCAAGCCGTGCTGATCCTCGTACGAGTGCTCTTCGTGGTCACCGTCGTGGGCGCGATCGATGTGCTGACGGTGGCGTCCTCGGTCGATGCGGTGGACGGCCGGTTGCTGGGGATGCTGTTGTACGCGGCGTTGCCGGGCACCGCCGGGTTCGTCCTGTCGCTGTATGTGCGGACCGGTGGCGTCTGGATCTGGCGCGGTCTTCTTGCCGTGCACGTCTGGCTTGCCATTGGCGCGCTGGCATCGCTGAGCGGAGACGGCGGCGGCCAAGGTGTGCCTCAACTGGTGATGCCGATCGTCGTCGCCGTTCTTCTTTTTCATCGAGGTCTACGCGCGTGGTTCGAACTCGGTGTCGAACAACGCGGCACCCGGAAGCCGTTCATTCTTCTGCGGTTGATCACGCCGAGCAGGGACCGCGGCCAGAGCGCGATGGAGTACCTGGGCACGGTCCTGGTGGTCGTCGCTCTGGTCGGCGCGCTCATGGCGACGGAGGTCGGTGGACAGCTGACCGGCGAGATCCGGAGTGCGATCTGCCAACTGACCGGGAGCGCCTGCCCGGCAACGGACGGGAACGTGGTGGCCGGCCATGGTGCCGGTGCGGTTGGTGGGACATCGAGCGGTGGTGGAACGGGCTCCGGTGGTACGGACTCGGGCGGTTCCGCAGTATCCGGCGGGTCGGATTCGGGTGGGTCGGACTCAGGCGGATCGGTCGCGTCCGGCGGTTCCGATTCCGGGGGGTCGGCTGCCACCGGAGGTACGAACTCCGGTGGCAGCGGCGGCTCTGGAGGTGCCGGGGGGACCGACAGCGGCGACTTAGCCACCCAGGCCGGCAAGGACAGCGGCCGGCCGAACGGGACCGGGCGGGCGGCGGCGGGGAGCGGTGGGTTCCTCACGGGACTTGTCGGCGACGGCCTGTGGGGTGATGTCACCGGCGCTGCCGATACCGTTCTTCACCCCGTCGCGAGCGGCAGGAACCTGGCTGACCAGGTGGTCCAGTACGCGCAGAGCGCGGACAACAAGTGGTCGCGGGGCGACCGTGCCGGTGCGGCCGGGGACCTGATCAGGGCTTCGACCGGCGCCGGTCGCGTGGGGGTGGGGCTGCCGGGCTCCGGCTCCCGTGTCGGGGCGGTGGTGCAGCAGGCCGAGCGCGACTACCTCGACGCCCGTATCCCGCGCTCTGCCACGCCGGCCGGGCGAAAGGTGTGGTGGGACGGGCTGACGCAGGATCAGCGCGACCGGTACCTCGTGGTCTCCCCGGACCGGATAGGCAATCTGGACGGGATTCCGGCGGCGACGCGGGACGCGGCCAACCGCGACAACCTGAGTGACCTGATCGGGAAGTTGGAGCGTCGGGACGACGCGAAGTCCAAGAAGCAGCTGGCGGGGTTGCGGGAGATCGACCGGCAGTTGAAGGAGAACGGGAAGCAGCCGCCGATGTTCCTGCTCGGTATCGGGGACGAGGGCAACGGGCGGGCGATCGTCTCGTACGGGAATCCGGACACGTCGAAGAACGTGTCGGCGTATGTGCCGGGGCTGAATACCTCCCTGGACGAGGAGTTCGCGAAGAACGACCTCAAGCGGGCCCGGGACACGGCGATCGGTGCCCAGGGGTACGACCTGTCCAGCGCGTCCATCGTCTGGCTCGGTTACGACGCGCCGCAGACCCCGGACGGGCTGGGGAGCCTGGCGGTCATGGGCGACGGCCGGGCAGTGAAGGGCGGGGCCGCCTACAGCGACTTCATGGGCGGCGTGGCAGCCACCAATCAGAACAAGGATCCCCATCTGACAGCCATCGGACATTCCTACGGCTCGCGGACCGTGGGCGCTGCGACACAGCGCCTCGGTGGGATTCCGGGCGTCGACGACATCATCCTGGTCGGCAGCCCCGGTGTGGGTGTGGACCACGCAGTGGACCTCGGTGTGGGCGCAGGCCATGTCTTCGTCGGAGCTGCGGCGAACGACCCGGTGACCAAGCTTCCGTCCAAGCTGCAGTCGGCCGTCGGCGCCGTGGGGTTGGTGCTGGCGGGGCCCGCCGGGGCGTACCTCGCCGGGGATCTGGCCGACCCGGGGGACGACGATCTGTGGTTCGGCAAGGACCCGGCGAGCAAGGCGTTCGGGGCCAGACGTTTCCCCGTGGCCGATGGACCACCGGTGATCAGCAGCCACGGCCTGAGCGGGGAGGCGCACTCCCAGTACTTTGATCCGGTGCGGGACGCCATGTCGGCGGACAGCATCGCTCTGATCGTGTCGGGCCACTCCAACCGGCTCAAGATGGAGGAACAGCGATGAAGCGGATGTTCCAGATCGTTGCGGTGGCCCTGGCTCTCGGCTTCTCGCTGTCCGGCTGCGGGAACGATTCCCTGCAGACGACCGGTTCAGGGGGGAAGAAGGGCGCCATGGACATGCAGGGAGCGGCCGACCGGTCCGACGACATGCTCGACGCCGTGCTGAAGGCCGTCGAGCCCGAGGTGCAGTGGGCGCACGGCCCGACGACGACGGGAAGCTGCGACGTGACCCGCAGGCGCACCGTGATGACCATCGTGTCGGCCGGGCGGCGGGAGGAATTCCTGGACAAGGTGGAGAAGTTCTGGCGGAAGAACGACTACCGGATCAAGGGGATCAACAACGACAAGGAGTTCCCGGCGGTCTACGCGCAGACGAAGGCCGGGTTCGGCATCAGTCTGAGTTTCCGCGGAGAGGGGCAGGCGTTCTTCGAGGCGGACAGTCCTTGCGTGAAGGAGTCGAAGGTCGCCGATTCCACCTCCGAGCCGAACGGCCCGTCGTACGAAGGTGTCTACCCGCTGCCCCGTCCCGACGTGCGCTCCGACTACTGGTCCGCCGAGGCATCCTGATGGCTGGTCAGTGACACCGATGGCACCCGTGACCGTGGTGATCCGGACAACTCGCACACACCCGCGAAACTGCCCTTGAACCCTGCCCCGATGGGGGATGGTTGTGGGGTGCGCAAATTCTGGGTGGTCGGTGGGATCGGCATCGGGTTGGCCATGTGCTTCATGGCGCTGCTCGTCGTCGGTACGTACTCCGCTGCCGCCGGCCTCGGCAGCGCCGGCAGCAACGGGGCCGTCGGCCTGGCCAAAGGGGCGGTGCCGGCGAAGTTCCAGCCGCTCGTCCAGAAGTGGGGCAACCTCTGCCCGGCCATCAACCCCGCTCTGCTGGCCGCCCAGCTCTACCAGGAGAGCGGGTGGAACCCCAGGGCCCAGAGCCCGGCCGCGGCACAGGGCATCGCGCAGTTCATCCCCGGGACCTGGGCCGGTCACGGGATAGACGGGGACAACGACGGGGACCGGGACGTATGGGATCCGGCCGACGCGATCCCGTCCGCCGCCAGCTACGACTGCGAACTCGCCGGGTATGTGAAGAAGGTGCCGGGGGATCAGACCGACAACATGCTCGCCGCGTACAACGCCGGTGCGTACCGGGTGATCAGGGCGGGCGGCGTACCGCAGATCTCCGAGACACAGAACTACGTCAAGATCATCCGGTCGTTGGAGAAGAGCTTCGCCCGACCGGTCGGGCGGGTCGAGCCGTCGCGGCAGGCGGCCGGGGCGATCTACTTCGCACAGAAGAAGCTCGGTACGAAGTACCTGTGGGGCGGGAACGGCACGGCCGAGCAGGGCGGGCGGTTCGACTGTTCCGGGCTGACGCAGGCCGCGTACCGGACCGTCGACATCGAGCTGCCGCGCGTGGCGAACGATCAGTACAACGCCGGGCCGCACCCGGCACGGGACGAGCTGCTCCCCGGCGACCTGGTGTTCTTCTCGGACGACCTGACCAACTCCCGGGCGATCCACCACGTCGGGCTGTACGTCGGCGGCGGATACATGATCAATGCGCCGTACACCGGGGCCGTGATCCGGTTCGACAAGATCGACACGCCCGACTACTTCGGTGCGACACGCGTCACGAAGGACGGGGCCGCGGCCCTTCCGACGGCTCTGCCGACGGTATGACGCAAGGTCGGCCGTGGCCGGAACTCTCCGTGAAGCCTGGGCCCTGAGCTGCGACGATGAGTCACTCTTCGATAACGTCATGGTGATCATTCGGTGGAGAGTGGAACGTACGCCCGGAGCGTGTCGTTCCCTGGACTGGGACAGCATGCGCACTGACCATGTGGCACTGACCGGCACAGCCACACGCATCACGCAGTAGCGATCGCAGCAGGGATCGAAACAGCGATCGAGGCAGTGGTCGAACCGAACACGGGGGTTCGTCATAAGCGGTGCACACGGGCGTGCACCGCGGCAGCAGACAAGGCAAGGGGCCGCAGCAGATGGCTGGACTCGCACTGGATGGGTCGAACCCCGACGTCAGCCTGCTCTACGACATCAACGGACTCGCGAAGTCCGCTCCGACCTGGTTCGACCGGGTCATGGAGTTCGTCGGCGAGTACGGGATCATGCTCGGCATGGTCCTGGTGGTCGTGTGGTGCTGGTGGAGCGTTCGCCGGCGCGGCACGGCCGAGGACTCGGTGACTGCTGTCACCGGGATCGTCTGGGCACCGCTCGCCGCCGGTATCGCACTGCTCGTCAACATTCCGATCCGGGACTTCGTGGAGCGGCCGCGTCCGTTCCGCGACCACCAGGGGCTGGACGTCCTCGTGTCGGGGAAGGACGACTTCTCCTTTGTGAGTGACCACGCGACCATGGCGATGGCTCTGGCCGTCGGGCTGTTCGTGGCCAACCGTAAGTTCGGCCTCGCCGCGATCGCCCTCGCGCTGGTGGAAGGGTTCTGCCGGATCTACATGGGGGTCCACTACCCCACCGACGTCATCGGCGGATTCGCGCTCGGCACGGCCACCGCGCTGCTGCTCGCGCCGCTCGCGATGGCGCTGCTGACTCCGGTGGTGACGGCCGTCTCCCGGTCGGAACGGGTGGGGCGCCTGGTGAGGTCGCGCCGGCCGGTGCCGGCCACGGCCGAGGGCCGGGGCGGGGCACTCGGGATCCCCGAGCCGCGCCCGGGATCGGGCGGCGGCGTCGGCGAGAAGGATCTGGCCGCGTAGGCGGTGGATGTGGGCGTCCGGATCGCGCAGGTGCCGATGCGGACGTGGGGCGGCGGGCCGGGATTCGTTCCGCGGCCCGCCGCCCCACGTCACAGCGCCTGCGGGAACGTGAACAGCCGCCCGGGGTCGTACTGCTTCTTCAGACGGGTCAGCCGGCTGGTCGCCGTGCCGTAGTACGCCTGCCGCCAGTCGCGCAGCGTCGGGTCGGTGTAGTTCTGGTACGCCGCACCGGACGCGTAGGGGTGCAGCGCAGCGTGTGTGCTTTTCAGCCAGTTCTGCTGGGCGGTTCCCGCCGTGCCGGGGCGCCAGGAGCCGATGTACTGGGCGAGCATCCGGGAGCGGCGGTGGACGAAGGCCGTCGAGTCCGGGGCGACCCGGTTGATCGCCCCGCCGAGCGCCGTCAGTGCGATCGATCCGCCGCCACCGCTGGGGCTCACGCCGATCCGGGTGAACGCCTCGGCCCGGTTGAGCAGGGCGCGAACGCCGGCCGGGGACAGGGAGTGGTCGAAGAAGTCGGACGCGGCGGCGTACGTCTCGCGCTGGAGTGTGCCCTGCGGGGTGCGGCCGGGTGTTTTGCCCGGCAGATGGCACTGGGCCTCGGTGATGGTCGAGCAGCCCGCGTACACGAGCATCGACTCCTGGTAGCTGCGGCGGCGCAGCGAGACCGAGGTGGCCGATGCGCCGATCCGGTCGGCGAGGCGGTCGACCGCATTCTGCAGATCGCCGTAGGTGCCGAGGCTGAAGGCGGCGATCGACACCGTCGGTCTGCCGCCGCCCGGGCCGGCCGACAGATGCGCGGATGACCAGATCTCGTCCGGCTGGCTCGGGCCCCATGCCTGCCAGGCCGTGATCACGGCCTGGGCGCGTGACCAGGGCCACGACATGTACGCCATCACGGTCTGCGGGGCCGGACGGGTGCGGAACTTCAGCTCGGTGACCACACCGAAGTTGCCGTTGCCCGCGCCGCGCAGCGCCCAGAAGAGGTCCGGATGGTGCTTGGCGTCGGCGGTGACGGTCTTGCCGTCCGCCGTGACGAGGGTGGCCGCGGTGAGGCTGTCGCAGGTCAGGCCGTATGCACGGGACGCGACACCGTGGCCGCCGCCGAGGGTCAGGCCGGAGATGCCGACCGTCGGGCAGGAGCCGCCGGGGATCGTCAGGCCGTGCGGAGCGAGACCCCAGTAGACGTCGGCGAGCTTGGCGCCCGCGCCGATGGTGCCGTCCCGGTCGACGCGGGAGAGTGACGAGACGTCAATGACCAGGCGGCCGTTGCCGCTCGACCAGCCCGCGTAGGAGTGGCCGCCGCTGCGGATGGAGACGGGTGTGGCGCTGCGTCGGGCGAAGGCCAGGCACTCGCGGATGTCCGCCTCGTGCCGGACGTAGGCGACCGCTGCGGGTTTCAGGTTGTCGAACCGGGTGTTGTAGAGCTGGCGGGCCGTCGGATAGGTGGCGTCGCCGGGGCGTACGAGCGTGCCGTCGAGGCTCTTGGCCAGGGCGGACCAGTTCGCCGGACCCTTCGGGGTGGCGGAGGCCGACGAGGCGGGTGCCTTCGACGGGGTGCGGGTCGTGGTGGTGGAAGAGCCGCTGCCGGAGTCGGAGTCGGAGCCGGATCTGGAGTTGGCCTTGTTGCATGCGGTGATGCCGGCGAGGGCTGTTGCCGCGCCCGCGGTGAGCAGGGTGCGCCGGTTCGGCAGGTTCATCGGGCCTCCGGGTGATGGCCTCGTCGCAGGTCAGGGTGATCAGCGACCGGGGGGGAGGTGATCGGCGACCGGGGAAGCGATCGGCGATCAGAGGGGTGATCGGTGATCACGGGGCGGAGCGGTGCTCTTCGGAGTCCGTGCGGGCGCGGTCGCGCGAGCGACGGGCCGGACCGGTCCAGCCGCAGCTGCAGCGGGCGATGCAGAACGAGCCGCGTTCGATGGTGAACGGCTCGTGCGCGGGGGGTGCGGTCGCTGCGCTGGGAGCGGCCGGCGGGGCCTCATCGGTGTGCTGGTGGTACACGCGTCCACGGTACTGGGGACGGCCACCTGGCGGTGAGGCCTGCGGGCACGGCGTGACGGGGGACACGGGTGGTCGTTATGCGAAGCGGGCGGGGTGCTCGGGCAAGCAGTTACGTCGTTGGGGGTTGGCAGGCGATGGTGGTGCAGCAGCACAGGTCCGGAGGCGGGGCGCGCGCTGTCTGCGCCCTCGCCGTGGTGGGCGTGATGGCGGCGGCCGCCGGATGCTCGGCCGGTGGCGGAAGCGGCGGTGTCGTCGGCGGCCGGGCCGTCGCGGACGAGCGGGGCGGGGCCGATTCCGTCGACATCGTCCACCGGGCGGCCGAGGTCCTCGCCGGGGCCGACGGGAGGGGCGAAAATCAGCCAGGTGGGCGGGCCGTTGCCGGAAGCGCCGAGGTGCGTACGTCGATGGAGACCGCGGCCGGCGGGACGCGGGTGACGATCACCGGCCGGGGCACGTACGACTTCCGTAAGCAGCTCGGCCGGCTCACGCTCGTGCTGCCGAAGGACGCCGCGGGCGAGGAGGAACACCGTCCCATCACCGAGCTCTTCACCTCCGGCGCGCTGTACATGAAGAACCGTGGCGCCGGAGTACCCGACAGCAAGTGGGTCAGGGTCGACACGACGGCTCTGGAGGACGGCAATCTGGTCACCGGCGGGGCCACCGACCCGATGGCCGCCGCCGAGCTGCTTCGCGGGGCGCGCGAGGTGACGTACGTGGGGCGGAGCGAGCTGGCCGGGGTGCCGGTCCGGCACTACCGGGGGACCGCGGACATCGGGCGGGCGGCGCGGGCCGCCTCGCCGGGATCACGCGAGGCGCTGGCCGCGGCGGCGCGAGGGTTCCGCACGAACGCGGTGCCGTTCGACGTGTATCTGGACGAGGCGGGGCGGCTGCGGAAGGTGCGGCACCGGTTCAGTTTCGTCAACGGGGGCAAGGGCGGCCCGACGGTGCAGGTGGTGTCGACGACGCTGCTGTCCGGGTTCGGGGCGCCGGTCACCGTGCGGCTTCCGGACGATCGGGACATCTACACCGGGAAGATCCAACAGGGGCAGCGGTAGTGGCACGGGCGGCGGGGTCGGGGCGCGTAGGCATCCGGCGGGGCCGAAATGGTCCGTCCGTGCCATGCACGGCGCGCGGTCCGCTCCCTACGCTAGGAAGTCGGCGACGGCAGTGAGAGGTGACGTACGTGGTGACGCTCAGCGCTCGGACCGTTCACGACCATGTGGCCCTTGCCGAGATCGAGCTGTGCGGTGAGCTGATGATCGCGGCGTCGGCGGCGATCGGGGAACGGCTCAGTGCGGACCGTATCGACGAGGTGCTCGACGTCAAGGTGACTGCCACCGCCGAACGCACCACCGTCCCCCGGCAGGCCGACCACCGGGGATGACGGGCGAAGGGGGCCGGTCGGGAAGCCGTTGCCGAAGGGGTGACGGAAGCCCACGTCAGGTGGGGTCACCTCAGGTACGCAGGAGACGGGCGATCGCCTTCGTGGCTTCCTCGACCTTTGCGTCGATCTCCTCGCCGCCCTTGACCGCCGCGTCGGCGACACAGTGCCGCAGATGCTCCTCCAGGAGCTGGAGCGCGAACGACTGGAGGGCCTTCGTGGACGCCGAGACCTGGGTCAGTATGTCGATGCAGTAGACGTCCTCGTCGACCATCCGCTGCAGGCCGCGGATCTGGCCCTCGATCCGGCGCAGCCGTTTGAGGTGCTCGGCCTTCTGGTGGTGATAGCCATGTATGCCGCGGTCGTGGTCGGTGACGATCGATGTGGGGTCCGTCGCTTCCGCAGGACCCGTGGCCTCTGTGGCCTCGGTGGTGCTCATTACTGCCTCCCGTTTTCCCTTTACCCCGCCGTTTTATATACCCCTGGTGGGTATATCCTAACGAATTCAGCTGAAACGTGACCGGGGGCCCGTGCTGATCACTGTGTCCGATGCGCGACACTGAAGAACGCCGGTTAGCCGTGGCCGGATGATGCGCCTAGCATCAGCCTGACCGAATCCAAAGCATCCCGAGGACCCCACGTGCGCTTTCGTCTGACCCCCAGGGAGACGAGCTTCTACGACATGTTCTCCGCATCCGCGGACAACATCGTCACGGGCTCGAAACTCCTGATGGAACTGCTCGGGGCGGACTCTGCCTCCCGAGTCGAGATCGCGGAGCGTATGCGGGCAGCGGAGCACGCAGGGGACGATGCCACCCACGCGATCTTCCACCAGCTGAACTCCTCTTTCATCACGCCGTTCGACCGCGAGGACATCTACAACCTCGCATCGTCGCTCGACGACATCATGGACTTCATGGAGGAGGCCGTCGACCTGGTCGTGCTGTACCAGGTCGAGGAGCTTCCCAAGGGTGTCGAGCAGCAGATCGAGGTACTGGCGCGGGCGGCCGAGCTGACCGCCGAGGCGATGCCGAGCCTGCGGACGATGGACAACCTCACCGAGTACTGGATCGAGGTCAACCGTCTGGAGAACCAGGCCGACCAGATCCACCGGAAGCTGCTCGCTCATCTCTTCAACGGCAAGTACGACGCCATTGAGGTGCTGAAGCTCAAGCAGATCGTGGATGTGCTGGAAGAGGCGGCCGACGCGTTCGAGCACGTCGCCAACACGGTGGAGACCATCGCGGTCAAGGAGTCCTGAACCACGTGGACACCTTTGCGCTGGTCGTGACCATTGCTGTCGCGCTCGGCTTCACCTACACGAACGGCTTCCACGACTCGGCGAACGCCATCGCCACCTCGGTCTCCACCCGGGCACTGACCCCGCGGGCGGCCCTGGCGATGGCCGCAGTGATGAACCTCGCAGGTGCCTTCCTGGGCCAGGGGGTCGCCAAGACCGTCAGTGAGGGCCTGATCGCGACGCCCGAGGGGCAGAAGGGGATGGGCATCCTCTTCGCCGCACTCGTCGGCGCGATCATCTGGAACCTCGTGACCTGGTACTTCGGGCTGCCGTCGTCGTCCTCGCACGCCCTTTTCGGCGGCATGGTCGGTGCGGCGCTGGCCGGCGGAACGATGGTGCACTGGGACGGGGTGCTCGACAAGATCGTCATCCCGATGTTCATCTCGCCCGTCGTCGGTCTGGTCGTCGGCTATCTGGTGATGGTCGCGATCATGTGGATGTTCCGGAATTCCAACCCGCACAAGGCCAAGCGCGGTTTCCGGATCGCGCAGACGGTCTCGGCTGCCGGGATGGCACTCGGACACGGCCTGCAGGACGCGCAGAAGACGATGGGCATCGTGGTGATGGCGCTGGTCATCGCCGATGTCGAGGGTCCGAACGACCCGATCCCGGTCTGGGTGAAGCTCGTCTGCGCGCTGATGCTCTCGCTGGGTACGTACGCGGGCGGCTGGCGGATCATGCGGACGCTCGGCCGGAAGATCATCGAGCTGGACCCGCCGCAGGGTTTCGCCGCCGAGACGACCGGGGCGTCGATCATGTTCGGCTCGGCGTACCTGTTTCACGCGCCGATCTCCACGACGCATGTGATCACCTCGGCGATCATGGGTGTGGGGGCGACGAAGCGGGTGAACGCGGTGCGGTGGGGGGTCGCGAAGAACATCATCCTCGGGTGGTTCATCACGATGCCGGCTGCGGCGTTGGTGGCTGCGGCCAGTTATGGGCTTGTTGTGCTGATGTTCGGCTAGGACGGCCGGGGCTGCTGGGTGCCGGGGGCGTCCGGTGGCCGCTCGGTCCTCGATCCCCGGACGGGCGTGATGTCCCCTCCGAGGGGCCCCCGATCGGTCCTGACCGGTCTGCCGAAGGGTTTGATCCGCCCGTCGGCCGGCTTGAACGATTTTCCGGGCGGCCTCGATGTGCCGGTCGGGTGGTCCGGTCCCGGAATTGGGTCCGCCCCCGCTCCCATGTGAGGAGCGGGGGCGGACCCTTTGCCTTGTGGGTGGCACCGCCATGCAGCACCCCAAGGCTGTCCTTGATCACCCGAAGCGGCCGGAGATGTAGTCCTCCGTCGCCTGGACCGACGGGTTGGAGAAGATCCGCTCCGTCTCGTCGATCTCGACGAGCTTGCCGGGCTTGCCGACCGCCGCGAGGTTGAAGAACGCCGTACGGTCCGAGACGCGGGCCGCCTGCTGCATGTTGTGCGTCACGATGACGATCGTGAAGCGTTCCTTCAGCTCGCCGATCAGGTCCTCGATGGCGAGGGTGGAGATCGGGTCCAGGGCGGAGCACGGTTCGTCCATCAGCAGCACATCCGGCTCGACCGCGATCGCGCGGGCGATGCACAGACGCTGCTGCTGGCCGCCGGAGAGACCGGAGCCGGGCTTGTTCAGCCGGTCCTTGACCTCGTTCCAGAGGTTGGCGCCGCGAAGGGACTTCTCGACGGTGTCCGACAGCTGGCTCTTCTTGTACGAGCCGTTCAGCTTCAGGCCCGCCGCGACGTTGTCGAAGATCGACATCGTCGGGAACGGGTTCGGGCGCTGGAAGACCATGCCGACCGTGCGGCGCACGGTGACCGGGTCGACGTGGGAGCCGTACAGGTTCTCGTCGTCCAGCAGCACCTTGCCCTCGACGCGGCCACCGGGGGTGACCTCGTGCATCCGGTTCAGGGTGCGCAGGAAAGTGGACTTGCCGCAGCCGGACGGGCCGATGAAGGCGGTCACGGAGCGGGGCTCCACGGTCATCGAGATGTCCTCGATGGCGAGGTGGGAGCCGTAATAGGCGGACAGGCCGCTGACGTCGATGCGCTTGGCCATCTGAATCACTGCTTCTTTCGTGCCGCGTCAGCGGCCGGTCTTCGGGGCCTTCCAGCGGGCGATGCCGCGGGCCACCAGATTGAGGATCATGACGAAGGCGATCAGGACCAGAGCAGCGGCCCAGGCGCGGTCGTACGACGCCTCGCTGCCGATCTTGTACTGCTCCCAGATGTAGAAGGGGAGCGACGACTGTGCGCCTTGGAAGGGGTTCGGGTTGATCAGCTGGCTGCCGAAGACCAGCAGCATGATCGGTGCTGTCTCGCCGGCGATCCGGGCGATCGCGAGCATCACACCGGTGGTGATGCCGCCGATCGCGGTGGGCAGGACCACCTTCAGGATGGTGCGCCACTTCGGGATGCCGAGGGCGAGCGATGCCTCACGGAGCTCGTTCGGGACGAGCTTGAGCATCTCCTCGGTGGAGCGGACCACGACCGGGATCATCAGGATCGTGAGCGCCAGCGAACCCATCAGGCCGGACGGCTGGAGCTGCGTCATCAGCATGATCGACAGGATGAAGAGGCCGGCCACGATGGACGGGATGCCGGTCATCACGTCGACGAAGAACGTCACGGCCTTGGCGAGCGCGCCCTTGCCGTACTCCACCAGGTAGACGGCGGTCAGCAGGCCGATCGGGGCGGAGATCAGGGTGGCGAGGCCGACCTGCTCCAGGGTGCCGATCAGTGCGTGGTAGACACCGCCGCCCGGCTCCGTGCCGAGCACGCCGGCCATGGAGTGGGTGAGGAAGTAGCCGTCCAGGACCTTCGCGCCGCGGCTGACCGTCGTCCAGACCAGCGAGGCCAGCGGAACAATGGCGAGGAGGAAGCACACCCAGACGATGCTGGTGGCGAGCCGGTCCTTGGCCTGGCGCTGGTTCTCGACGACCGACGTCGTGACGTACGAGATGACGACGAAGAGCACCGCGGAGAACAGGCCCCACTGGATGCGGCTCTGCCAGCCCGCCGCCGCGCCGATACCGACGCCGAGCACGACCGCCGCGGCCGCGAAGGCGAGCGGGGCCCAGCGGGGGAGCGCCCGGCTGCTGAGGCTGTTCCTGGAAGCGGCCGCCGTAGGGGTGGGGCGTTCCTGAATGCCGGTGTTGGCTGCCTGGCTCATGCGTTGGCCCCCGAGTACTCCTTGCGGCGGGCGATGATGAGCCGGGCCGCGCCGTTGACCAGCAGGGTGAGGATGAAGAGGACGAGGCCGGAGGCGATCAGGGCGTCACGCCCGAACTGGTCGGCCTCGTCGAACTTCGCGGCGATGTTCTGGGCGAACGTTCCGCCGCCGGGATTCAGCACATGCGCCGAGATGAGGAAGCTCGGCGACAGGACCGTGGCGACGGCCATCGTCTCGCCGAGTGCGCGGCCGAGGCCCAGCATCGAAGCGGAGATCACGCCGGAGCGGCCGAAGGGCAGCACCGAGAGGCGGATGACCTCCCAGCGGGTGGCGCCGAGGGCGAGGGCGGCTTCCTCGTTCATCCTCGGGACCTGGAGGAAAACCTCGCGGCTGACGCTCGTCACGATCGGCAGGATCATGATCGCGAGCAGGATGCCGACGGTGAAGAGCGAGCGGGCGACGCCGACCTCGGTCTTGTCCAGTACGTACGTCCAGCCGAAGAACTGGTCGAGCCAGAGGTTCAGGCCCTCCAGGTACGGCACCAGGAAGAGGGCGCCCCAGATGCCGTACACGATGCTCGGCACTGCGGCGAGCAGGTCGACGACGTACGCGAGGGGCGCGGCCAGCTTGCGCGGCGCGTAGTGCGAGATGAAGAGGGCGATACCGACAGCGATCGGAACCGCGATGGCCATCGCGATGATCGAGCTGACGACTGTGCCGAAGAGCAGGACCGCGATACCGAAGACCGGCTTGTCGCCGACCGGGTTCCAGTCCAGCGTGGTGAAGAAGTTGCCCTGGTCCTTGGAGACGGCGAGGGTCGCGCGGTACGTCAGGAACGCGGCGATCGACGCCATGATCACGAGCAGCAGAATGCCTGAACCCCGTGAGAGGCCCAGGAAGATTTTGTCGCCTGCGCGTCCGGGGGCCTTGGGCCTGGCGCGCTTGCGCTGCACCGGGCGCGCCGGTGGCGTGTCTATCGGTGTGGTGGAAGCCATGGTCTTTCCGGTCTGTGTGGGGGAGCTGTGCGGCTCCCCTGGCGGCGGTGCACCGGATGGAGTGGGGCGGCGAACCGGCCCGGAGGGGTGCACCGGGCCGGCCTGCCGTCTGTTGTCTTTGTTGCGAGTGGAGCGGGTTACAAGTGCCGCTTCCGATTACGAGAGGGAAGCGATGGTCTCGCGGACCTTGGCGTTGATCTCGGTCGGGATCGGCGCGTAACCGGCGTCGGTGAGGAGCTTCTGGCCCTCGTCACCGGCGGTGTAGTTCAGGAAGGACTTGACCGTGGAGAGCGTCTCGGCCTTGTTGCCCGTGTCGCAGACGACCTCGTACGTCACCAGGACGATCGGGTAGGCACCCTCGGCCTTGGTGGTGTAGTCGAGGTCGAGCGCCAGGTCCTTGCCGGTGCCCGCGACCTTGGCGGCGGCGATGGCCTTGGAGGCGTTCTCCGAGGAGGCCTTGACCGGGGTGGAGCCACCGGTGTTGATGTCGACCGTGGAGATGGACTGCGAAGAGGCGTACGAGAGCTCGAAGTAACCGATCGAGCCGTCGACCTGCTTCACCTGGGCGGCGACACCGGCGGAGCCGGACGCGGCCTGGCCACCGGGGGCCGGCCACTTCTTCTCGGGCTCGTACTTCCAGTCGTTCGGCGCGGTGGCGGCGAGGTACTTGCCGAGGTTCTGCGTGGTGCCGGAGTCCTCGGAGCGGTGGAAGGCCTGGATCGCCTTGTTCGGCAGCTTCACGCCGTCGTTGAGCTTGGCGATCGCGGTGTCGTTCCACTTCTTGATCTTGCCGTCGAAGATCTTGGCAAGGGTGGGGGCGTCCAGCGTCAGGCTGTCGACACCCTCGAGGTGGAAGCCGATCGCGATCGGGCCGCCGACCATCGGGAGGTTGATGCCCTGGCCGGTCTTGCAGATCTTCTTCGAGTCGGCGACCTCTTCGGGCTTCAGCGCCGAGTCGGAGCCGGCGAAGCCGACGGTGCCCTGGTTGAAGGCGATGATGCCTTCACCGGAGGACGACGCCTTGTAGTTGATCTCCACGCCCGTGCAGCCGGCCATGTAGTTCTTGACCCAGAGGTCCATGGCGTTCTTCTGTGCGCTGGAGCCGGAGGCGAGCAGCTGGCCCTTGGCGTCGTCGCACTTGACGTCGGACGCGGCGCTCGTCTTCTCGCCGCTGCCGCCGCCGGCGCTGCCGCCGCTGTTGTTGTCCGAACCGCACGCCGTGAGGACCAGGGCGCTGGAGACGGCGAGGGCACCGAGCGCGGTGGCACGAAGCCGGTTCTTGCGCTGAAGCTTCACTTTCGGGTTTTTCCTTCCAGGAGCCGCCGAGGTCTTGTTCGTTCTACGACGGCGTGCGATGTGGTGGGTGGTGCGGCGTTTCGCCGCGCACCGTGCACTGCCGAAATTAGGCAGATCAGGTGAAGTGGCCTACGGGGGAGAGTGAACGGAAGGTGAACCGTGGCGGGCGGTGCGGTGCGGCGCTCGCGCTGCGGTCGCGCTGCGGTCGCGTGATGTGCGCGGAGCGTGTGGTGACCGGGGGGTCGGTGGGCCTTTTGCCCCTCGATCGTCGGGTGGCTCGAAAGTGCCCCTATGCCGGCAGGGCGGTCAGCAGTGCGTCCAGCAAGGCTCGGTCGCGGGGCTGGGTGAGGCGGGTGCGGGCCGCTTCGGGGGAGAGCCAGAGGATGCGGTCCACCTCGTCGCCCGGGACGAACGCGCCGTCCGTCGCCTCGGCCGCCCAGTACGTGACTTCCTTGGGACGGCCGTTCGCGACGTACCGGACCGTGGGCAGCGGGGCGCCCGGTACGCAGTGGTGCCCGGTCTCCTCAAGGACCTCGCGCAGGGCGGCGTCCCTCGCCGGCTCGCCACGCTTGAGCTTGCCCTTCGGGTGCGACCAGTCGTCGTACCGGGGCCGGTGGACCAGGCAGATCTCCAGCTCCCCGGAGTGCGGCGCCCGGCGCCACAGCACGCACCCCGCGGCCTGCACGGTGGTGCCGGTCATGGCGCGGTCACGGCCGCCGCGTACGGCCAGGTCTCCCGGAAGGCCCCGCGGGCCGCCTCCACCTCGTGCCGCTGGTCGGCGTGGAGCACCCCCAGGGCGTACGCGGTGGCCGGCGCGATCCGCGGTGTGCGGGCCGCCGCGGCTGCCGCCGCCGCCGCCTCGGCCGCGTCCCGGTGCAGGTCGAGCGCGTGCCCGGGCGCGGCCAGGACCGGGTCGGGGGCGCCGCGTACCACCTCGTGGGCGTACCGGTGCAGTCGCAGCAGAAGGCGGGTCTGGTGCCAGGGTGCGTCGTACGCCTCGTTGTACGGCTCGACCGCCTCGTCCGACGGAAGGGCGGCCACCGCACCGAGCAGCCGCTGTTCGGCGCGGTCGGCGGGCCCGTGCAGCATCTCGACGGCCGGGGCGTCGGCCGCGGCGGAGAGCGGGACCTCGGAGGCGAGCAGGGCGACCGCGTCGGCGACCGCGTGGAACCGGGACGAGCCGAGCGCCTGGAGCGCCGTCGAGTGCGCGCGGGTCCGGGCGAGGGTCAGCTGCCGCTCCAGCAGCGCCCCGGCCCGGGCCGCGCCGACGTCGAGCGCGGCGCGTTCCTTGGCGTGGACGACGGCCTGCTGGGCGACTTCGTGCTGGGCGGCATCGGTGTCGCGGGGTAGGACGGCCGTGGCCTTCGCGCGGGCCGCGGGCAGCGAGGAACCGGACAGGGCGTGCAGCGCGTCGAGGAGCCGGGTGAGCCGGGTCGCGTACGCGTGCTCGCGGGCCAGGGTGCCGGAGAGCCAGGCCAGTTCCGTACGGAGCTGTTCGGCCCAGCCCGGTTCGAGTGCCGATCGGAAGGTGTGCAGGGTGCCGCTGATGCGGCGGGCCGACCGGCGCAGGGCGCAGGCGGCCTCTTCGGCAGCGAGGGACCCGGCGTCCGTGGGGGCGCTGTTCTCGTGGTGCAGCCGCAGGCTCCGCAGGAAGTCTGCGGCCTGTTCCTGCAGGTAGGGGCCGAGGACCGCGCCCGCGGACACGTCCGTCCGGGTCGTCGTCTGGGGGTCAGGGCGTCGCACGCCGGCGCCTCCGG
Source organism: Streptomyces sp. NBC_01717 (assembly GCF_036248255.1). Classification (NCBI taxonomy): domain Bacteria; kingdom Bacillati; phylum Actinomycetota; class Actinomycetes; order Kitasatosporales; family Streptomycetaceae; genus Streptomyces; species Streptomyces sp. NBC_01717. The sequence goes on from NZ_CP109178.1 coordinate 5,078,987, forward strand.
GCGTCAATGAGCATTTCCTGTACGTGCCGCAGCGGCTGGCCGTCCGCGTCCGTGGCGTGCCGGGTCCAGTTCCCGTCGGGACCGAGGTGCCAGGAAGAGGTGGTGTCGGCCATACCTGTCTCCAGGAGTCGGCTGAGCGCGACGCGGTGGGCGGGGTCGGTGACGCGGACCAGTGCTTCGATCCGGCGGTCGAGGTTGCGGTGCATCATGTCGGCGCTGCCGAACCACACTTCGGGTTCGCCGCCGTTGCCGAACGAGAAGACCCGGGAGTGTTCGAGGAAGCGGCCCAGTATCGAACGGACCCGGATGTTCTCGGAGAGGCCGGGGACGCCGGGGCGGATCGCGCAGATGCCACGTACCCAGATGTCCACCGGCACGCCCGCCTGGGCGGCCCGGTAGCAGGCGTCGATGATCGCTTCGTCGACCATCGAGTTGACCTTGAAGCGCACATAGGCGGGGCGCCCTGCCCGCTGGTGCGCGATCTCCTTGTTTATGCGGGAGATCAGTCCGTCGCGCAGGGACTTCGGGGCGACGAGCAGCCGGCGGTACGTCTCGCGGCGGGAGTAGCCGGAGAGCCGGTTGAAGAGGTCGGAGAGATCCGCCCCGACCTGCGGGTCCGCGGTCAGCAGGCCGAGGTCCTCGTACAGTCGCGCCGTCTTCGGGTGGTAGTTGCCGGTCCCGACGTGCGAGTAGCGGCGCAGCGTGTCGCCCTCCTGGCGGACCACGAGGGAGAGCTTGCAGTGGGTCTTCAGCCCGACGAGGCCGTAGACGACATGGCAGCCGGCCTCCTCCAGCTTGCGAGCCCACTTGATGTTGGCCTGCTCGTCGAAGCGGGCCTTGATCTCGACGAGTACGAGGACCTGCTTGCCGGACTCGGCGGCGTCGATCAGCGCGTCGACTATCGGCGAGTCGCCCGAGGTCCGGTACAGCGTCTGCTTGATCGCGAGCACGTCCGGGTCGCCCGCCGCCTGCTCCAGGAACGCCTGGACGGAGGTGGAGAACGAGTCGTACGGGTGGTGCAGCAGCACATCGCGTTCGCGCAGCGCGGCGAAGATGTCCGGTGCGGAGGCGGACTCGACCTCGGCGAGATCGCGGTGGGTGCCGGCGATGAACTTGGGGAACTTCAGCTCGGGCCGGTCCAGTGACGCTATGCCGAACAGTCCGGTGAGATCGAGCGGCCCGGGCAGCGGGTAGACCTCGGCGTCGGACACCTTGAGCTCGCGGACCAGCAGGTCCAGGACGTACGGGTCGATGGACTCCTCGACCTCCAGGCGCACCGGCGGGCCGAAACGGCGCCGCATGAGCTCCTTCTCCAGGGCCTTGAGGAGGTTCTCGGCGTCGTCCTCCTCGACCTCCAGGTCCTCGTTCCGGGTGACCCGGAACATGTGGTGGGCAAGGACCTCCATGCCCGGGAACAGCTCTTCCAGATGCGCGGCGATGATGTCCTCGATGGGGACGTACCGCTGCGGAGACGCCTCCAGGAACCGGGTCAGCAGCGGCGGCACCTTGACGCGGGCGAAGTGGCGGTGGCCGCTCACCGGGTTGCGTACGACGACCGCGAGGTTGAGCGAGAGGCCCGAGATGTACGGGAACGGGTGTGCCGGGTCGACGGCCAGCGGCGTCAGTACGGGGAAGACCCGCTGCCGGAAGAAGGTGAACAGGCGGGCCTGTTCCTTCTCGGTCAGCTCCGGCCAGCGGATCAGCTGGATGCCCTCGTCGGAAAGTGCGGGCGCGATGTCCTGCTGGTAGCAGGCGGCGTGCCGGGCCATGAGCTCGCGCGACCGGGTCCAGATCAGGTCGAGGACCTCGCGGGGCTGCAGACCGGAGGCGGAGCGGGTGGCGACGCCGGTGGCGATACGGCGCTTGAGACCCGCCACCCGGACCATGAAGAACTCGTCCAGGTTAGAGGCGAAGATGGCGAGGAAATTCGCCCGTTCGAGGAGCGGCGTAGCAGGGTCCTCGGCCATTTCCAGCACTCGCTCGTTGAACGCGAGCCAACTGCGCTCCCGGTCCAGGAACCGGCCATGGGGCAGCTCGTCGCCGTCGACATCGGGTTCGTACGCATCCGCGTCCGCGTCGAGATCGGGATCGAGGTCGGCGGCGGTGGAAAGTCCGCCGTTCGGCGACGCGACGGCATGCGGACGGTGCGCGGCGAGAGAGCCGATGGACGGCTGCGCGGCGGGCCGGACCGGGACCTCGGAGCTGGGCTGCTGGCTCATGGCCCTATTGTTCCGCGCGGAAGGCCCCTGGGGCGCGTCGGACGGTACGGAGATCGCGGGAATCGCACGGTCTCTGCCGGGATTTTTCCCGTTGCGGGGGGTCGGCACAGCTGGCTGCATCCTGAGAGGGTTGCAAGCGCGTCTGAATGGCCGGTAACGGCGACATGACGTGCAGGAAGCGGTGTGCGGGTGCGCAGTTGCGGCGACGGGGCGCCTGTGCGGGGTCCGGGCCGCCCCCTCAGCGGCCCGGACCCGCGATCGGGGCGGTCAGCCGTGGCGGCGGCGCAGTACGCGGAACGCGAGAGCGACGGCAGCGGCGGCGAGGACGAGCAGGATGCCGGTCTCGACCAGCTGGAGCGGCCAGAAATGCGAGGCGGGGTGGTAGTCGAGGTAGCGGAGGGTTATGTGCTCCTCGGCCAGGCAGTTCTTGAACTCGACGGTCGTGTTTTTCTGGCACACATCGGCGGGCAGCCGTTTGCCACCGCTGGTCAGCCAGCCCTGCCCTGTATCGGCGGCCGCCCCGAAGGGGAACCCGTAACCACTCCCGACCGCGGACGTGTCCGTGCGGGGCGGCCACAGATCGTTGCGCACGGTGTTCAGGGCCATCACCAGCGCGCTGTATCCGATCACTGTCACGATCATCGCGCTCACAGTGCGCCGCAGCACCAGTCCGGCAAGCGCGCCGAAGGCCAGCATGCACAGGGCGTAGCCGACGGGGACGGTACCCATCGAGCCGTACACCTCCCGGTCGTACCACTCCGACGTGTAGTGCGTGTTGTTGCCCTGCGTCCGGGCCCAGGCGCAGACGGCGGACAGGACGGAGACCCCGGCCAGGGACAGTACGGCGGGCACTGCCAGTTCGGCGGCGAGCCAGCGCGCTGGGGAGACTGCCTGGGTCCAGGAGAGCTTGTACGTACCGCTCTCCAGCTCGCGGCCGATCATGGGGCCCGCGACGAACATCCCGATGAGCGCGGGGAGCAGCATCATCACCAGGCCCGCGTACTTGAGCAGACGGCTGAAGATGTGCTCGACGGCGAGGAAGTGCCGCACGGGAACTCCGCAGCCGATGACCGTGTGCTCCACCGAGCAGCCGGTGCCCGCGAACGAGTCGGAGACGGAGCCCATCCATAGCCAGGTGCCGACCACGGTGGCGATCCCGGCGAGCGCCAGCGCGCCGACGGTCCGCAGGGTGCGGCGGTGCTGGAGTACGACGACCCGGGCCGGGCCGCTCAGGCTGAGGCTGCTCACTGCGCCGCCACCGCCTCACGGACCGCGGTCCCGCCCTGTGCCGCGCTCGGCAGCAGCAGCGCCGGTGCCTCCGGTGACCGGAGATGCGCCAGCAGCAGCTCCTCGAGCGACGGTTCCGCGATCTCCCAGGCAGAGTCGTCCACCGGGCCCTCCCTCCGTACCAGTGCGGTCAGCTGCCGTCCCGTCGTGCGGGACTCGACGACGGTGTGCGGTGCCAGGTCCCGTACCGGACCCGTCAGCAGTGCGTGCGCGGCGAGGATGTCCTCCGTCTCACCGCCGAGGCGGACCCGGCCGCCGTCGACGAGCAGGAGGTAGTCGCAGGCGCCCTCCAGCTCGGCGAGGATGTGCGACGACATCACGATGGTGGTGGCGTGCTCGGCGGCCTCCGCCATCAGGACGCCCATCAGCTGGTGCCGGGCGAGCGGGTCGAGGTCGGCCATCGGCTCGTCGAGCAGCAGCAGTTCGGGCCGCTTGCCGAGCGCGAGGGCCAGAGCCAGGCGAGTGCGCCGACCGCCGGAGAGCGTACGGACCCTGGCGTCCTTGGGCAGGTCCCCGATGACGCGCTCGGCGATGGCCTGGTCCCAGGTGTCGGGGTTCAGCTCGGCGCCCGCCCAGAGCGTCTCGGCGACCGTCAACTGCGGGTACAGCGGCTTGTCCTGGGCCACGAACGCCATCCGGGACCGCGCCTCGGCGGGCGTGGCGTCCAGAATCCGGACCGTCCCCTCCACCGGCCGGAGGAACCCTGCGGCGAGGGCGAGCAGGGTGGACTTGCCTGCGCCGTTGGGCCCGACGAGCGCGCACACGCGCCCCGTGGGCAGCCGGAACGAACAGTCGCGCAGCGCCCACCCCCCGGCCCCGCGCCGGTACTTCATACCGAGGCCGTTCGCCTCGATCGCAGCGCCTGTCATGCGTGGTTGTCCCCCTTGAGCGTGCTGTCCAGTACGGCGGTGAAGAGCGCGTTCATGTCGTCGCGTTCCAGTCCCGCCTCCCGGGCCCGGCGGACCCAGTCGGTGAGTTCCCCCCGCAGGGGCGTGTCCGTGGTGGCCGTGGAGCCGAGGGTCCGGCGCACGAACGTGCCGAGCCCGCGCCGGGCCTCGACGAGACCTTCGCGTTCCAGCTCGCGGTAGGCCTTGAGCACGGTGTTCGGGTTGATGGCGGTGGCCTCGACGACCTCGCGTGCGGTGGGCAGCCGGTCGCCGGGCTCCAGCAGGCCGAGGCGGAGGGCCTGTTTGGTCTGCTGGACGATCTGGAGGTATGTGGCCACGCCGCTGCGCCGGTCGATGCGGAACTCGACCGCTGCGGACTCTGCCATGTTCACCCTTTCACTAATTGAGTAGTGAAAGGGTGTCGGAAAGAAGGGGCGGCGTCAAGCGACGCCGCCCCGGGGAAAAGCTGTGCCGCCCAGGACTCCGAACCGGCCGCCCAGTGCTCCGTGCGGGCTGCTCAGGACTCCGTGCGGTACATCAGGTCCACCTCGTGGGTGGCGAAGCCCATCCGTTCGTACACCGTCAGGGCCGCCTTGTTGTCCGCGTCGACGTAGAGCATCGCGGTCGGCAGCCCCTCGGCGGCGAGATGGCGCAGCCCGATCGCGGTGAGCGCCTTGCCGAGGCCGCCGCCCTGCGCGTCGGGCCGGATGCCGAGCACGTACACCTCGCCGAGCTGCTCCTCGGCGTGCACCTTCGTCCAGTGGAAGCCGATCAGCTCGCCGTCGCGCTCGGCCAGGAAGAAGCCCTTCGGGTCGAACCACGGCTCAGCCTTGCGGTCGTCCAGGTCGCGCTGGGTGAGCGCCCCCTGCTCGGGGTGGTGGGCGAAGGCGGCACTGTTCACCGCGAGCCAGGCGGCGTCGTCCTGGCCGGGCACGAAGGTGCGGATGGTGACGCCCGGCGGCAGCACGGGCTCCGCCATGTCCAGCGGGCTCAAGGTGCGGCGCAGCTGACGCAGTTCACGGAAGAGGGAGAGGCCGAGGACCTGGGCGAGGTGGCGTGCCGCGGACTTCCCGCCGTGCGCCCAGACGCGCAGCCGCTTCCCGGTCGCGGCGAGCAGGGCGGCACCCAGCGCCCGCCCGTGCCCCTGGCCGCGGTGCGCGGGGTGCACCACCAGTTCGGCGGCCGGTGCCTCGACGGGGTCGGTGTCCTCCAGTTGCGCGTACCCGACGAGGGTGCCCGAGCTGGTGAGCAGAAGGTGGCGCACACCCTCCCGGCGCCCGCCCCTGAGCTGCAGCCGGCCCTGCTCGGAGACCGCGGGCCTGCCGTCGGCGCGGGTCGCTTCGTCGAGCAGATCGAGGACGGCTCCGGCCTGGTCGGCAGAGAGCACGTCGAGCGTCCGGATCTCACGCCCGGGGGCGGGGAGGGGTACATCAGTCGTCATGCGTACGAGCGTACGGCGGGGCGGGGCCGTGAGGGGGGCAGTGAGGTGTCGCGGGGCTCGGCCATTGCCGTGACGTTTTCGACCGGATAGGTGCGAGCTGTGGGCGGTGTGGGCGAGTTGATCCCCTTACCGACCACATGGCAACCGGTTCGTAACGCGAAACACCTGTCGCGCTACGCGCGTTGACTCTAGGCTGCGGGCCGAAACCTCCCGCTGAACTCACAAGGGGACCGATGTCAGCGACACCGCAGAAGAACCGTGCGTCACGGCGGGTGCTCGCCGCCGCGGCCGGGCTGGCCACCGTCGGCGCACTCGTCGCGGCGATGCCGGCCGGCGCCCAGGACCGCGGTCACGGCCACGGTCACGGGCACCACACGCCCGCGCGTACCGTCGACGTCCAGCTGCTGTCCTTCAACGACCTGCACGGCAACCTGGAGCCGCCGGCCGGTTCGGCCGGCAACGTCACCGAGACGCAGGCCGACGGCACGACGAAGGCGATACCGGCCGGTGGTGTCGAGTACCTCGCCTCCTCGCTGCGCACCGCGCGCAAGGGCCACCCGTACTCCATCACCGCGGCCGGCGGCGACATGGTGGGCGCGAGCCCGCTGCTGTCCGGGCTCTTCCACGACGAGCCGACCATCGAGGCGCTCAACAAGATCGACCTCGATGTGACGACCGTCGGCAACCACGAGTTCGACGAGGGTGCCACCGAGCTGGCCCGCCTCCAGAACGGCGGCTGCCACCCGGTCGAGGGCTGTTACGAGAAGGGCAAGACGTTCCAGGGCGCCGACTTCCCGTACCTGGCCGCCAACGTGACGGACGAGAAGACCGGCAAGCCGATCCTCAAGCCGTACACGGTGTGGAAGAAGAACGGCGTCAAGATCGGCTTCATCGGGGTGACCCTGGAGGGCACGCCGAACATCGTCACCGCCAACGGCGTCAAGGGCCTGAAGTTCCACGACGAGATCGAGACGGTCAACAAGTACGCCAAGGAGCTCGACCGACAGGGCGTGAAGTCCATCGTCGCGCTCATCCACGAGGGCGGGGCCCCGGCCTCCTCCTCGTACAACTACAACTGCGACAGCCCCGGCGCCGGTGACGGCATCTCCGGGCCGATCGTGGACATCGCCAAGGGCATCAGCCCGAAGGTCGACGCGCTGGTCACGGGTCACACGCACCAGGCGTACGTGTGCACCGTGCCGGACCCGGCGGGCAACCCGCGCCTGGTCACCTCGGCGTCGTCGTTCGGCAAGCTGTACACGGACACGACCCTCACGTACGACCGCCGCACCAAGGACATCGTGCGTACGTCGGTGAAGTCGTCGAGCTCCTCGAACCCGACCTCGGCTAACCACATCGTCACCCGGGACCAGCCCAAGGCCACCGACATGACGGCCCTGATCGCCCGCTGGAACACCCTCGCGGCCCCCATCGCGAGCAAGCCGCAGGGCTTCATCTCCGCCGACATCAACGGCCGCGGAGCCACGACCCCGGAGCAGCCGCTCGGCGACCTGATCGCCGACGCGCAGCTGGAGGGACTGGCCCCGGCGGACAAGGGCGGGGCGGTCGTCGCCTTCATGAACCCGGGCGGCATCCGCGCGGACCTGGTGTACAAGTCGACCGGCAGTGAGGGCGACGGGGTGGTGACGTACGGCGAGTCGTTCACCGTGCAGCCCTTCACCAACATGATGAATGTCGTCGACCTGACCGGTGCCCAGCTGATCAGCGCGCTCCAGCAGCAGGTCAGCGGCGCCAACGAGGCCAGCCCGAAGATCCTTCAGGTGTCCAAGGGCCTCACGTACACCCTCGACATGACGAAGACGGGCGCGGCCCGCGTCGTCGTCGACACGATCAAGCTGAACGGTGCGGCGATCGACCCGGCCAAGACGTACCGCGTCGCGATGAACGAGTTCCTCGCGGGCGGCGGCGACGGCTTCGCGGCGCTCGGACAGGGCACCGACAAGCTGGTCGGCCCGTCCGACCTGGACCTGTTCAACGCGTACCTGGCGGCGCACTCTTCGGCCACGGCGCCGCTGGCCCCGCCGGCCACGGACCGGATCACGGTCATCCGGTAGGTCCGGTGATCGGGTGAGCGGGGCGGTGGGCCATCCGGCCCACCGCCCCGCTGTCGTCACGGGTTCGGGCCCGGGCCTCGCCTAGTGTCGGAAACATGACTGCAGAAGCCGAAGCAGACGTGGACGACGGCCTGGTCACCGTCGCCTGCAACGGGTCTGTCCGCGAAACGATCGACCGGCTCCAGGAGGCCATCACCGCCTCGGGCTTCCAGGTGTTCGCGCGGATCGACCATGCGGACCATGCCGCCCGCATCGGCCTGGAACTCAGGCCGACCGAGCTGCTCATCTTCGGTAAGCCCGAGGGCGGCACGCAGCTGATGCAGGACCGGCAGACCGCCGGCATCGATCTCCCGTCAAAGGCGCTGGCCTGGCAGGATGCCGCCGGCGACACCTGGGTGACCTGCAACGACGCCTCATGGCTCGCCGCCCGCCACGGTCTGGGGCCGGCGAGCGAAGCGGGTGTCGCCGCGGTGGAGGCGAGCACGGTGGCGGCGGTTCGTCAGGCGACGGGCCCGGCCACGGTCTAGGGGCGGCCGGGTGCCCGTGTCCCGGCGGTGCGGCCCCGTTCCCGTTGTGGCGTGTACCCGTCATACTCCGAAGGCTGACCCCCCACACAGCCGACGGAGGCACCCGCATGAGCACCCGCAGAACCTTCTTAACCGGCGCACTCGCCCTCTCCGCCACCGCTCTCGTCGGGACGGAACCCGCGACCGCCGCGGCCCACCGGGCAGCTCTCACCACGCAGGACTGGATGGCCGGCCTTGCCGACGCCGTCCCCGTACAGCGCCTGACCATCCCCGGAACACACGACTCCGGCGCTCGCTACGGCGGCCCGTGGACCGAGTGCCAGAACACCACCGTCGCCGAGCAGCTGGGCAGCGGCATCCGCTTTCTCGACGTACGGTGCCGGATCACCGGCGACTCCTTCGCGATCCATCACGGAGCCTCGTACCAGAACCTGATGTTCGGTGACGTCCTGGGCGCCTGCTGGGACTTCCTGGCCGAGCACCCCACCGAGACCGTGCTGATGCGGGTCAAGCAGGAGTACTCCGAGGAGAGCGACGCCGAGTTCCGGCGGATCTTCGACCTGTACCTCGACGCCAAGGGCTGGCGGCCGCTGTTCCGGATCGACCCCGCGCTGCCCGCGCTGGGTGAGGCCCGCGGCAAGGTCGTGCTGCTCGCCGACAACGGCGGACTGCCCGGCGTCCGCTACGCAGATCCCGCACTCTTCGACATCCAGGACGACTACATGGCGGAACCGTTCGCCAAGTATCCGAAGATCGAGTCCCAGTTCCGCAGGGCCGCTCAGCAGCCCGGGAAGCTGTTCATGAATTACGTGAGCACGGCGGCCCTGATGCCGCCCCGCTGGAACGCGGACCGGCTCAACCCGCAGGTGCAGTCGTTCCTCGACGGCTCCGAGGCGTCCGGCTGGACGGGGCTCGGGATCGTCCCGCTGGACTTCCCCGCCACCCGCCCCGGCCTGGTCGCATCACTGATCCGGCACAATCCCGGGGCCTGAGCGGTCCCCGGGGCGGCTCAAGGGGACTCCGGCGGCGGCTGCGGGGCGCCCGGCAGCCGGATCCATGCCTCCGTGCCGGCGCCGGGCGCCCGGCGCAGCGCGACCTCGCCGCCCGCCTGCTGGACCGTGCGCGCGACGATCGACAGGCCCAGGCCCGAACCCGGCAGCTGGCGGGCGGACGGGGAGCGCCAGAAGCGTTCGAAGACGTACGGGAGTTCCTCTTCGGGGATGCCCGGGCCCTGGTCCACCACGGTCAGCTCCCCGCCGTGCAGCGCGACGGCGATCGTGCCGTGCTGCGGGCTGAACTTCACGGCGTTGTCGAGGACGTTGACGACCGCCCGCTCCAGTGCCGCCGGCTCGGCCCGTACGTACCAGGGTTCGAGGTCCGCCGTGATGGTCAGCTCCGGGCCGCGGAGCCGTGCCCGTTCCAGCGCGGCGGAGGCGATGTCGTGCAGGCCGACGACCTGGAGCGGGCCGGGCTGGGCCGCGTCCGGGCGGGCCAGTTCCTGGAGGTCGCCGATGAGCGCCGCCAGCTCGGTCATCTGCGCCGTGACCGACTTCATCAGCGCCCTGCGGTCGTCCGGCGGGATCGGCCGGCCGGTCTCCTCGCTGCGGGCGAGCAGTTCCACGTTCGTACGCAACGAGGTCAGCGGCGTGCGCAGTTCGTGCCCGGCGTCCGCGATCAGCTGCGCCTGCCGGTCGCGTGAGCTGGCGAGGGCGGCAGTCATCGAGTTGAAGGAGCGGGACAGCCGGGCGATCTCGTCCTCGCCCTCGACCGGGATGCGGAGCGTGAGGTCCTCGGTGCGGGCGACATGCTCGACGGCCTCGGTGAGCTCGTCGACGGGGCGCAGGCCGGTGCGGGCGACCCACAGCCCGGCGGCGCCCGCGCCGATGACACCGATGCCGGATACCGCGAGGAGGACGACTGCGAGCTGGTTGAGGGGGGCGGTGACCTGTTCCATGGGCAAGGCCACCGAGACGGCGAGCCCGGGCCGGACCAGCGGGCCGATGTGGACTTCCGAGGTGTAGACGCGCATCTTGACGCCGTCCTTCGCCTCGGTGGTGTGCACCGCGTCCCGCCGCTCCCCGGCCGCGACGGCCCGGTCGGCGGACTCCACCGGAATCGCGGACTTGCCCGGCCAGGTGCACGGCTTCGTGCTCGTGGGCGTCACCACCTGGATCGTGTAGGGGATCTCCGGTCCGCCCGGGTTGTTGTCCTGCGGCAGCCCCTGCAGGCAGGCGACGTTCAGATTCTCGACGATCTGCCGGTCGACATTGACCTGCCGCAGGCTGCTGTCGAGCTGCTCGATCAGCCGGTCCCGCGTGGTCAGCCAGCAGGCCAGGGCCACCGCCGCCACCGCGACCGCCACCGCGGTAGCGACCAGCATCGCCAGCCGGGAGCGCAGCGGCAGCGCGCGGATCCGGTGCAGCGGGCCCGTCACCCGTCACCCCCGCCGGCCCGCAGCGCGTACCCGACGCCCCGCACCGTGTGCACGAGCCGCGGTTCGCCGCCCGCTTCCGTCTTGCGGCGCAGGTACATCACGTACACGTCCAGGGAGTTGGAGCTCGGTTCGAAGTCGAAGCCCCAGACCGCCTTCAGGATCTGCTCGCGGGTCAGCACCTGCCGCGGGTGGGCCAGGAACATCTCCAGCAGCGTGAATTCGGTCCGGGTCAGCTCGACGCGGCGGGAGCCGCGGGTGACCTCGCGGGTGGCGAGGTCCATCCGCAGATCGGCGAAGGACAGCACATTGTCGTCGGGGACGTCGCCGCCCGCCGCGGCCGCGTACGAGCTGCGGCGCAGCAGGGCCCGGATGCGGGCGAAGAGCTCGTCCAGTTCGAAGGGCTTGACCAGGTAGTCGTCGGCGCCGGCGTCGAGCCCGGTGACGCGGTCGCCGACCGTGTCGCGGGCGGTGAGCATCAGGATGGGAGTGGTGGCGCCGGTGGAACGGATGCGGCGGGCGGCGGTCAGGCCGTCCATCCGCGGCATCTGGATGTCGAGGACGATCAGATCGGGGGCGTACGACTCCGCCCTGGCCAGCGCGTCGATTCCGTCGACGGCGACCTGTGTGCCGTATCCCTCGAAAGCGAGACTGCGCTGCAGGGCCTCGCGCACGGCCGGCTCGTCGTCGACGATCAGGATGCGCTGCGGATCGTCTTCGGCGGGGCTCATCGCTCGTCGTCCTCTTCTCTCTGCTCTGCCGGGATGCCTTCAGCCTCGCACGGCTGTGGCGCGGCGTCGCGCGGCCCGGCGTCCGCGGCCGGTGGTGACCGTGGTGGTCGCACGGAGTTCGGTGGCGCGCCGGGCCGCCGACGCGAGCGGCAGCGCCAGGTCCGCCGGGCCGACGGGGGTGTCGGACGGGTGGTTCATGGCTGATCTCCTCAGGAGCTGTCGCCGTCCCGCAGTGTGTCGAGGTCGGCCTTGAGCGTGTTCACCGGGATGGCGAAGCCGAGACCGACGCTGCCCGCACCGGAGCTGCTCGATCCGCCGGACGAACTCGCGGAGTACATGGCCGAGTTGATGCCGATGATCTCGCCGTTCATGTTGATGAGCGCACCGCCGGAGTTGCCGGGGTTGAGCGAGGCGTCGGTCTGGATGGCCTTGTACGTGGTGGTGGAGTTGCCGGTGTCGCCGTTGAACTGCCGTCCGCCGAACTCGAACGGCCAGTCACTGCCGCCGCCCTGCTGTCCCTGCTCCTGACCGTTCTCACTGTCCTTGGCGACGGTGACATCGCGGTTCAGCGCGGAGACGATGCCGCTGGTGACGGTGCCGGTGAGGCCCTCGGGCGAGCCGATCGCGACGACCTGGTCGCCGACCTTGATCCCGGAGGAGTCGCCGAGTGTGGCCGTCTTCAGCCCGCTCGCGCCCTCCAGATCGATCAGCGCCAGATCCTTGTCGGCGTCGGTGCCGACGACCTTCGCGGTGTACGTCCTGCCGGTGCTCAGCGTCACCTTGATCGACGAGGCGCCCGCGATGACATGGTTGTTGGTGATGATCTCGCCGCCGGACGTGATGATCACGCCGGAGCCGGTGGACTCGCCCGCGGTCGACGTCGCACCGATCTCGACGATCGTCGGCGACACCGCCTTCGCGACACCGGCGACGGTGCCCGTGCTGCTCTGCGAGACGGTCGTGCCGCTGACCACCGAGCTGCTGTCGGTGCCGCTGGAACCGGTGCCGGTGAACTGACCGACGGCGGTGGCGGTGATACCGCCGACGACCGCCGCCGCGACCGCCACGGCCGACAGCAGGGCGACCGGCCGCCTGGCCCGGCGCCCGTGCCCGGACGGCTGGGGGGCGGGCTGCGGCAGCCCCTGACCGAAGCCGCCGTAGTGGTCGCCACCGCTGTGACCGGCGCCGCCGCTGCCGGGCCACACGGTCGTTCCGGGGCCCGTCGAGATCGGCTGCGCGGGCTGGTGCGCAGGCGGCGGCGGGTAGGCCGCGTCGCCGTTGCCGTACGAGGGGTACATCGGGTACTCGCCGCTCGGGCGCTGGCTCTCAGTCATGTCCCCGACTGTGTCCAGCGAACATGAGAGGAGCCTGAGCACGTCCTGAGAAGCCCGGCAGAACCTCGTATGCCCGATATAAAGGCCGTACGGGCGTCGCCGCCTACCGCCCCTGACCGGCCGCCGGCTCCCCGCACCCGCACGACCGCCGCACCACCAGCGCCGACGGGAACTGCTTCAGCCGCTCCCGCCGGGACCCCGACACCCGCAGCGAGTCGTCGAGCACCAGGTCCACCGCGGCACGCGCCATCGCCGGGCGGTCCGAGGAGATCGTGGTCAGCGGCGGATCGGTCAGACCCGCTTCCTTCACGTCGTCGAAGCCCGCCACCGCGAGCTCCCCGGGCACATCGATCCGCAGTTCGCGAGCAGCCCGCAGCACCCCGATGGCCTGGTCGTCCGTCGAGCAGAAGATCGCCGGCGGGCGGTCCGGGCCGGCGAGCAGCCCGAGCGCCACCCGGTAGGCGTCGTAACGGTTGTACGGGGCCTGGAAGAGCCGGCCCTCCGTCGACCGTCCCGACTCGTGCATCGCCCGGCGCCAGCCCTCGACGTGGTCGGCGACCGGGTCGCCGACCGCCGGGGTCGTCTCCATGCCGCCGAGGCACGCCACGTACGCGTTGCCGTGTTCGAGCAGGTGCCGGGTCGCCAGCTGCGCGCCGCCGATGTCGTCCGTGACGACCGCGACGTCGTCGATCGCCTCCGGCCGCTCGTGCAGCAGCACGACCCGTGCGTCCCACGCCTCTATCTCGGCCGCCGCCCGCTCGCTGGGCCCCTGGCTGACCAGGATCAGCCCGGAGACCCGCATTCCGAGGAAGGCCCGCAGGTAGTGGACCTCGCGTTCGTCGCGGTAGTCGGAATTGCCGACCAGGACCATTTTCCCGCGCTCCGCCGCGGCCTGTTCGACCGCGTGCGCCATCTCTGCGAAGAACGGCTGCCGGGCGTCCGGAACGATCATTCCTATGAGATCGGTCCGCCGCGACGCCATCGCCTGCGCGACCCGGTCGGGCCGGTAACCCAGCTCCTTGATCGCGCCGAGTACCCGCTCGCGCGTGGCCGGGGCAACCGGCCGGGGTCCGTTGTTGATGACGTAGCTGACGACCGCGGTCGACGTCCCCGCCAGTCTCGCCACATCGTCCCGCGTCACCTTGGCCACGCGCGGCAGTCTACGCGGATGGAACTACCTCTTGGCAGGCCGGACCGGGGCTTCTTCCGTGACCTCGGCTACCTCCGAGTGCTCCGGACGGGTGACGGGTTCGGCCGGTGCGTCCGCCGCGGTCCGGGCCGCAGCCTGGGCCTTGGCCTCCCCGGCCGCGCGCTCCACCTTTTCCGGCGCGACGAAGCGGTAGCCGACGTTGCGGACCGTGCCGATCAGCGACTCGTGCTCGGGGCCGAGCTTGGCGCGCAGTCGCCGGACATGGACGTCGACCGTCCGCGTACCGCCGAAGTAGTCGTAGCCCCAGACCTCCTGGAGCAGCTGGGCGCGGGTGAAGACCCGGCCCGGGTGCTGCGCGAGGTACTTGAGAAGTTCGAATTCCTTGAAGGTCAGGTCGAGGACCCGGCCCTTCAGCTTCGCGCTGTACGTCGCCTCGTCGACCGAAAGGTCGCCGTTGCGGATCTCCATCGGGGAGTCGTCGGAGGTGAGCTGCTGCCGGCCGGTGGCGAGCCGCAGCCGGGCCTCCACCTCGGCCGGTCCCGCCGTGTCCAGCAGCACGTCGTCGATGCCCCAGTCGGCGGTGACGGCCGCGAGACCGCCCTCCGTCACGACGAGGATCAGCGGGCAGCCCGGTCCGGTGGACCGCAGCAGCTGGCACAGCGACCGTACCTGCGGCAGGTCGCGGCGGCCGTCGACCAGGATGACGTCGGCACCTGGGGTGTCGACGAGAGCGGGTCCTTCGGCGGGAGCCACCCGCACGCTGTGCAAGAGCAGACCGAGGGCGGGAAGCACCTCCGTCGACGGCTGGAGGGCATTCGTCAGAAGCAGCAGTGAACTCATCGCCGCCCACCTGCCTGGGTCGTCGGTCGATGATCGTGCACGTTTTGCTCGCCTTGCTCGCCCATTACGTCGGTCCTCCTCGTTCCCTGCGAGAGGGGCACTCCCGGGCGGGGCCCGGGGGAGTATGCGGCACTTCTTCGTACGGTTCGGTGCGGCCGTACGACATCTGTCATACGGGTTTTACGGTGCGGCCCCACGCCCTGGGACCGCTGAGCTTGTCGAAACGTCGTTGTAACAACGCGCGGAAAGCACAAAAGGACCCGGGGGCTGCATTGCCCGGATCCTCTTCCCAGCAGAATAGCCCACATGAGTTCTGTGTCCGAGAGTTCGTTTCGGAGTTTTTCTGTTTGCTTGATCACCCCGGGAGCCCGGCGTGCGACATTGCGGACCGATGACGGGCTGTCGATCGAGGCGGTGTACGAACCGTGTACGGCCGGTGCCGGGCCCGCCGCCGACCCGGTCGCCGCCGATACGGCGATCGTGATCGCGCACGGTTTCACCGGATCGGCGGACCGGCCCGCCGTGCGGCGTGCGGCGCGGGTGTTTTCCCAGCGTGCGGCCGTGATCACGTTCTCCTTCCGGGGGCACGGCGGGTCCGGCGGGCGGTCGACGGTGGGTGACCGCGAGGTGCTGGACCTGGCCGCCGCGGTGGCCTGGGCGCGCTCCCTCGGGCACCGCCGGGTGGTTACGGTCGGATTCTCGATGGGTGGTTCTGTCGTGCTTCGGCACGGCGCGCTGTATACGGCGCCCGACACGACTGCGGCCGCGGAACGGCTTCCCCTCACAGTTCCCGTGCACGGGGGGCGCACGGAAGCGCACGCGGATGCAGTGGTTGCCGTGAGTGCTCCCGCCCGTTGGTACTACCGGGGTACGGCTCCGATGCGACGTCTGCACTGGGTGGTGACCCGGCCCACCGGCCGGCTGGTCGGCCGGTACGGCTTCCGCACCCGGATCGACCACAACGAGTGGAACCCCGTGCCGCTCTCCCCGGTCGATTCGGTCCCGCTCATCGCCCCGGCCCCGCTGCTGGTCGTGCACGGCGACAAGGACCCGTACTTCCCGCTCGACCACCCGCGCATGCTGGTGGACGCGGCACAGGGCGGCGCCGAGCTGTGGCTGGAGCGGGGCATGGGGCACGCCGAGAACGCGGCGGACGAGAACTTGCTCACCCGTATCGCGGACTGGTCGGTCGCCGCGTGATTCATGATGGACAGCTGACGCGAGACGAAGGGAGCGCCGCCATGCCAGCGGGAACGATCCGCTACTGGGCAGCCGCCAAGGCGGCTGCCGGAACCGCGGAGGAGCCGTACGCGGCTGCGACGCTCGCCGAGGCGCTCGACGCGGTGCGTGAGCGGCACCCCGGTGAGCTCACCCGAGTGCTGCAACGGTGCTCGTTCCTGATCGACGGTGACCCCGTCGGGACCCGCAGCCATGAGACCGTACGCCTTGCCGAGGGCGGCACGGTCGAGGTGCTCCCGCCGTTCGCAGGAGGGTGAACCGCAGAACATGAGCAGCAGCGATCAGCAGCATCCGTACGGACAGGAGTCCGGGTACGGGCACGCGTACGGACACGGGCAGGAGCCGCAGCCGTACGGACAGCAGGCCCCGTACGACCCGGACGACCAGGCGTTCCAGGACCCCGGTGCCACGCAGACGTGGGAGGGGCAGACCTGGGACACCCAGTACCAGCCGACCGTCCGGCCCGCGCAGCGCCGGCCGCAGTACCAGCAGCCGCCCTACGACCAGCAGCAGTACGACCAGCAGTACGACGAGCAGTACGGGCAGCAGCAGTACGAGCAGCCGTATGCCCAGCAGCAGTACGAGCAGCCGTACCCGGGCCGGCCGGCACAGCCGCAGCAGCCGGTCGCCACGGCCGCCGCCGACGCCCGTCCCGCTCCGCAGGGCGGGTCGGGCTCGTATCCGCTGCCCCCCGAGGTCCCGGCCGTCGCGGTCGCCGAGGCCGCGCCGGCCGATGTCGCCCCGGACACCGCGACAGGGCCAGGCACCTCCGGTTACAGCGCGCCCACCACCCTGGGCAACAGCCGCGTCACCGACGCCCAGCGCGCCCGCGCCGAGGGCCGCTCGCCGATCATCGCGCCGGGCATGCAGCCGGCCGCGATCACCGCGGGTCTCGGGCTGCTGCTCGCCCTCGGCGCCGCGATCGGGCAGTACGCCCTGTTCGTGCCGCTGGTGCTGCTCCAGGCCGTGACCGCGGCGGGATGGTTCCGGCTGAACGGCATGTGGCCGGCCCGGCAGGGCATCGCACTCGCCTTCGCCGGTGGGTTCGTCGCCGATGTCGTGCTGCTCGTCGCCGGGCGGGACAACGCTCCGGCGGCGATTCTCGGCACCCTCGGCATCTGGGTGCTGCTCACCGTCGTCCTTCAGCTCCGCAGCCACGCGGGCGCCGACGAGCGGATGTACGGGCTGATGGCCACCGTCGCCTCGGCGGCCCTGGCGATCCTCGCCGCCGGGCATCTCGCGGCGGTGCCGGACGCGGTGACGGTGGGCGGTGCGGCCGTCGCGGTCGCGGTGCTCGCCCGCGCGCTGCCGCTGCCCGGACCGGTCTCGATCGTGGTGGCGCTGCTCGCCGCCGCGGGCGCCGGTGTCGCGGCAGGCGGGCTCACCGACCTCGGCGCGAAGGGTGCCCTCCTCGGGCTCGCGGCCGGCGGCTGCGCGCTGATCGGGCTGCGGGTGGCCAGCTATGACTACCCGTCACGTTTTGTGCACATGACCGCCGGTGTGGCGCTGCCGCTGACCGCAGCGGCGCCCGCCGTCTATCTGATCGGCCGCGCCCTCTCCTGACCCGGCACGATCCCTGCGCCCCATCCGCCCCGGCCCTCCCGGTCCGACACCCGTGCATCGGCCCGGGAACCGGGGCGGCCCCCGGGCTCGTCGATCACCCCGGGGGTGCCGTGCAGCCGCAGTAGGCTCACGGACACCAGGCGGGTCCGGCCGGATCGGGTGCAGGGTGGGGGAAGAACGGGCATGCGCGCACTGCGAATACTGCTGATCATGGTGGTGGTTCTGGGCGGCGTCTTCATCGCCGTCGACCGGGCGGCGGTGTACTTCGCCGAGTCGGAGGCCGAGGGCAGGGTCGAGATCAGCGGCTCCACGATCGGCTCGACGGACATCTCCATCAAGGGGTTCCCGTTCCTGACGCAGGTCGCCGGATCCTCGCTCGACGAGGTCGACATCGAGCTCACCGGCATCGAGACCGACGCCGGCGGCCGCAGGATCCGGATCAGCGAGATGAACGCGGAACTCCACGACGTCACGCTGGCCGACGGCTTCTCCAGCGCCACCGCCGCCCGGGCCACGGGCACGGCGACCGTCTCGTACGAGGACCTGACGCACGCGGCCGACGACGGCGTCGTCGTCCAGTACGGCGGCAACGGCAAGGTGAAGGTGACCGGCGCCGTCGAGATCCTCGGCCGCACGCTCAAGCGCAGCGTGACCTCGACCGTCACCCTGGTCGACGGCCACACCATTCGGGTGCACGCGGACAAGGTGCCGGGCGAGGGCATCCCCGGCCTCGAAGGCCTGGTGCGCAGGAAGACCGACTTCGAGCGGGAGATCGGGGCCCTGCCGAACGGCCTGAAGCTGCAGAGGATCGAGCCGACGAAGAACGGCCTGGAGATCTCCGTGACGGGTTCGGACATCCCGCTCGGCGGATAGGCGGCCCGATACGTAAGGCGTGCCGCGGCTGGGTAGGAGCCTCGACAGCCACTGCGCCACATAATGAGACGGACGCGTCCGACCCGTAGATGACCGAGGGACCCGATCGACCCCGGTCCGGCCCGCGCGGCGCGGCAAGCTTGCTCTCGTCCCGTATTGTGGACGATCGTGTCTCAATATACGACACAACGGTGACATGCCCGCCCGTACGTCCCTACGATCGGACCCATGAAGCGACAGGCGGATCTCACGAAGCGGCGGGCAGTAGACCTGTGCCGCATCGCCGCCATGCTCTGTCGCACCGTCTGAGCTGGATCGTCGCATCCCGCGTTCCCGGCCCTTCGACCACTGTCAGGGCCCACCCCCGTGCATGTGTGTACGCGCAAATACCGCGCCCCCGTACATCTCGCATCACGCACCATCTCGCCGCAGACTGCCCCGGAGGAGAACAGAATGAGCCGCAGTGACGTCCTGGTAGACGCCGACTGGGTCGAGGCCCACATCGACGACCCGAAGGTCGCCCTCGTCGAGGTCGACGAGGACACCTCGGCATACGAGAAGAACCACATCAAGAACGCCATCCGGATCGACTGGACCAAGGACCTCCAGGACCCGGTCCGCCGTGACTTCATCGACCAGGCCGGCTTCGAGAAGCTGCTGTCCGAGAAGGGCATCGGGAACGACACCACGGTCGTCCTCTACGGCGGCAACAACAACTGGTTCGCGTCCTACGCGTTCTGGTACTTCAAGCTCTACGGTCACCAGGACGTCCGCCTGCTCGACGGCGGCCGCAAGAAGTGGGAGCTGGACTCCCGCGACCTGGTCGACGGCGACGAGATCCCGTCCCGCCCGGCCACCGAGTACAAGGCCCAGGCCCAGGACGAGTCGATCCGCGCCTACCGCGACGACGTCGTGGCCGCGATCGGCAACCAGAACCTGGTCGACGTGCGTTCGCCCGACGAGTTCAGCGGCAAGCTGCTCGCCCCGGCGCACCTCCCGCAGGAGCAGTCGCAGCGTCCCGGCCACGTGCCGAGCGCCCGCAACATCCCGTGGTCGAAGAACGCCAACGACGACGGCACGTTCAAGTCGGACGTAGAGCTCAAGGCGCTCTACGAGGCCGAGCAGGTCGACCTGGCGAAGGACACCATCGCTTACTGCCGCATCGGTGAGCGTTCCGCGCTCACGTGGTTCGTGCTGCACCAGCTGCTCGGAGTCGAGAACGTCAAGAACTACGACGGCTCGTGGACCGAGTACGGCTCCCTCGTGGGTGTGCCGATCGAGCTCGGCGCCAACAAGTAACTCCGGACGACCTGGACCAGCACGACCCCCGACCAGAAGGACAGAACGCCATGTGTGGAGCAAAGGCCGGCGGCCCCGACGCTTCGACCATCAAGCCCGGTGAGACCACCATCCAGGGCAGCGTGACCCGCGACGGCGAGCCCGTCACCGGCTACGTCCGCCTCCTGGACTCGACCGGCGAGTTCACCGCGGAGGTCCCGACGTCGGCGACCGGACAGTTCCGCTTCTACGCGGCCGAGGGCACCTGGACGGTACGCGCCCTCGTCCCGGGCGGCAGCGCCGACCGCACAGTCGTCGCACAGACCGGTGGCCTCTCCGAGGTGGCCATCGCCGTCTGATCCGCGGCACACAGATCGGCCGGAGGGCCGTACCCCAGGGGGTTGGACGCCTTCTGAACCGGGGTACGGCCCTTCGCGCCGTTCACGGTGGTGTCGACGGTGGCAGCCAGTGCGCGGTGGCGCTCGCAGGGGGTGTGCGCAGTGCGGTCCGCGGGGCCGTCCACGCCGTTCGCGTGCGCCCGGATCGGGCCTACGCTTGAGGCATGTACGCCCGGCGCCGTCGCGGCTATTTCCTGATGATGGGCGGATGCATCGTCCTGTTCGTGTCCGCCTGGGCCGTCGTACGGCTCTGGTCGATGCCCGTCGCCATAGGGATGTGCGTCGTCGCCATGGTCATCCCGCCGATCGCGGCGATGGTCGCCAACCGGCGGGGGCCGGAGGACCGCTGGTGGGACGACCCCTCCGGCGACCCGAAGTCGGACGAATGGTGGGACGAGCTCGACGGCAAGAAGCGCCGGTAGGAAGCTGCTTCAGTAGACGAGGGCCTGGACGCCGTCGGCCATGATCTCGCTGACGAAGACCTGGGCACCGGCGATCCGCACGCCTTCGAGGACGTCGCGCTCGGTGATGTCGCGGCGCGCGGCGCACTGCGTGCAGAGGGTGATCAGGCCGGCCGCCTGAATCGACTCGATCAGATCCGGCAGGGGTGCGGCGTGCGGCAGTTCGAACTCGGCGGCGCGGCCCGGCAGCGAGAACCACGAGGATTCGCCGGTCAGCCAGAGCGAGACCTCCACACCGCTGGCGACGGCGACCGCCGCCACCGTGAACGCCTGTGAGCAGCGCTCGGGGGAGTCGGCACCTGCGGTCACCTTGATCACGAGCTTCTTCTGCATATGCCGAACTGTAATCGTCGCCGGTACAACCCCACCCCCTTGCGAGGGGTCAGTTGTGTGCGCAGGTAATGGAATCTGCGCCTCAGGTCTCGTGGGGGGACCCTCTTGGAACCGAAAGACACCATTCCTGACGGGCCGGCCGAGCCGACCGTGCAGGTCGAGGCGCAGGTTCAGGCCGCGGAGCCGCCCGCGCCGATGGTCGCGCCCGTGACCGAGCCGGTCGCCGGGCCCGCGGCCGCTCCGGAGGCCGAGCCCGATGCGCCGGCGACGCCGGTCAAGCCGCGGCCGCGTGGCCGTACCGCACTGCTGATCGCCGCCGCCGCGGTGCTCGGGATCGCGGGTGGCACCGCCGTCGGTTACGGCGTGCAGGCCGACCGCGCCCCGACCCCGCTGCCCGCCCTGTCGCAGCCGAACCTCGCCTACCCGGCGAAGGCGCTGCCCGCGGACAAGGTTCCGGACCCGCTGCCCGTGCCGCAGGACCGGCAGCGGAAGACGGAGGGCGATCTGCGCGAGCTGCTCGTCAGCAAGCCCTCAGGGGCGCGCCGCCCTGTCTTCCCGCTGCAGGAGAACGGGTGGAGGTCTCTTGACGAGTACGCGACGGAGTTCAAGAGCGAGGACTACATGTTCGAAACGCTCGCGGAGGCCGACGTCCGCCGGATCGCGGCCGTCAACTGGTCGCAGGGGCAGTACCGCGATGTGAGCATCCGCCTCGTGCAGTTCCGCTCCGGCGCAGAGCTCGGGGCGTCCGACCATGCGAACGGCCAGCTGGGTTACATGCCCTACGCCAAGGACGGCGCAGGCAACGAGGGCGATCCGATCAAGGGCAGCGGCAACGGCCGCTACTTCCTGTACAAGGCCGTGAACAAGCCGGGCTACCTGCCTGTCCACCAGGCGCGGGCTATCGCCCAGCGCGGCGACGTCATGCTCGACATCCACATCTTCGACACCGTGCCGATCAGCAAGAAGGACATCCGGACCCTGGCCGAGCGACAGCTGGAGCGGCTGTGAACGACGACATGACACCCGACACCGCCCCGCCCGCCGAGCCGGCCCTGCCGGCCGAGTCGACCCCGCGCGCCCCGAAGGGCCGAGCCCGGCGCGTGGTGCTCGCCGTGCTCCCCGCCGTCCTGGTCCTCGGCGCCGTCGGCGGTGCGGCCGCCTACACCAAGGTGACCGTGGACAGCGCCGACCGCACCGTCACCACCAAGGTCTGGGGCGAGGGTGCGCACAAGCCCGCCAAGGACCCCGCCGGGGACGTGGGCCGGGGCAGGGCCGATACCGAGCTCAGCAAGCTGCTGCTGCCGGTCCCGGAGAACTACCGGCTCGGCCCGGACATGGGTGAGTACGGAAACGACGACGAGATCAGTGGCAAGAAGGCCACGGCCCAGATGAAGGAGAGCGGCCGGGGGATCGCGGGCAGGCAGCGCCGCGAACGGGACCAGCGCATCGACCGGCTCCATCTTCAGGGCATCGCGCAGCGCTCGTACACCTCGGACGACAACGATCTGACGGTCGAGATCCAGATTGTGAAGATGAAGGACAAGAGGGCCGTTTATGACCTGTACGGCTTCCAGACGGGCCTGATGGACACCTACGTCGGCCTCCGCAAGGGGCCGAAGATCGACGGCCACAAGAAGGCCAGGTGCGTCCGGGATCCCGAGCGGACCAAGGTGAAGCTCGACGGCCTGTCCTGCGTCGCGTACGACGGGGAGCTGTTCGTCACCGTCGAGGCGTACGGCACCAAGCCGTTCAGCGCGTCCGCTGTCGCCGATCTCGTGAAGGACCAGCTCGACCACATCGAGTCCCCGGGGGAGTACGTATGACCGAGCAGACGGCGGCCCCGATCGCCGCGACCGAGGAGCCCACCGCTCCGGAGCAGGAGCTGCCGCCGACGGGAGCGGAGCCCGCAGCGGCTGCCGAACCCGTCCCGGCCACGGAGCCTGTAACGGCCACGGAGCCCATAGCGGCCACGGAGCCCGCCCCGGCCACGGTTGTCCCGGCCACGGAGCCCGCCCCGGCCACGGTTGTCCCGGCCACGGAGCCCGCAGCGGTCACCGAGCCCCTGGTTGCCCCCGATCAGGCACCCGCGGTGGCGGAGCCCGTCCCGGCTTCGAAGTCGTCCCGCCGCGTCCTGCGGGCCGTCGCCCGCTGGACCGCCGCCGTGCTGGTGCTCGGCGGTCTCGGCACCGGTACGGCCCTCGGCATCACCTCGATGGAGCGCACCGACGTACCGGGCCTGGCCACCGAGGGCGACGGGCGCTGGGACTACCCGGAGCTCAGCCTGCCCGCGCTGCCGGCCGGTTCGCCGCGCCCGTTCAACGAGGCCAATGTCGCCGAGATCCACCACGCCGACCTGCGGAAGCTGCTGATCCCCGCCCCGGCCGGAGCAACCGCGGACAAGAAGCTGACGGGCGACTGGGTGAGCACCGCGCAGTTCGTCGGCGAGTTCCGCAAGGACAAGCGCGGCGAGCTCACGCAGCTGCTCGACGACTCGGCCCTGCGCCACATCGCGGCGCGCGGCTGGACCATGCCGGACGGCACGAGGTCCAGGGTCTATCTGCTGCAGTTCAACTCGACGGCGTACGCCCAAGGGCTCCGGGACGACACCTATGTGAGCAGCACCCCGGGCATACCGCTCGACTGGCCGACGGATCTGCAGTTGGACGAGAGCTGGAACGCCGGCGGCAAGGTGCCGGAGACCGTGGTCTACGCGTTCGGCGAGACGAAGACCGGGAAGGGGCGGATCCACGAGGCCTACATCCAGGCCGGTGACACGCTCGCCCTGGTCATCCACTCGCAGCAGGGCAAGAAGATCGCCGAGCAGATCCCGTTCCGCCAGACGCTGATCCTGCAGAACCAGCTGCTGGGCTGATCCGCACGCCGGGGAGCCCGCTTCCTCGGCAAGCCCCGAACCATCGCGCCGGGCCCCTACCCATTAGGCTGGGGCCCGGCCCTGTACTGCCGCCATACCGCTCGTTATCGCTCGTCCGAGGAGCTCCCGTGCTTGAGGCATTCTTCTCCACCCTGCTGGTCCTGGTCTGCGTCGGTGTTCTCGCCTTCGCCGGCCTGACCGTGAAGAAGCTGTACCAGGGCCAGCGCTGACCCGCGTCCGCACCGCTCACCACCCCCTCACAGATCGTCTGAGCCGCTCATGATCGAGATCCCGTCCGACCTCCACCCGGACCTCGTCCCGCTTGCCTTCCTGCTCGGCAACTGGACGGGCGCGGGCGTGTCCGACTTCCCCGGCGCCGAGAAGTGCAACTTCGGCCAGGAAGTCTCCTTCAGCCACGACGGCCGGGACTTCCTGGAATACGTCTCGCACTCCTGGGTGCTCGACGCCGAGGGCAACAAGGTCAAGCCGCTGGAGACCGAGTCCGGCTACTGGCGCATCGACAAGGACCGCAAGGTCGAGGTCGTCATGGTCCGCGACCAGGGCGTCATCGAGATCTGGTACGGCGAGCTCGCCCACCAGAAGCCGCAGATCGACCTGGTCACCGACGCGGTGGCCCGGACCGCGGCCTCCGGCCCGTACAACGGCGGCAAGCGCCTCTACGGCTATGTGAACAGCGACCTGATGTGGGTCGGCGAGAAGGCCACCCCCGAGGTGGAGCTGCGCCCGTACATGTCGGCACACCTGAAGAAGGTCGTCACCCCCGAAGAGGTCGAGGAGATGGCCAAGGGGCTCGGCGACCTGCCGGACGACGGCATCGCGTTCTTCAAGTAGGCCCACCACCCGCACGCAGCCGGACGGCCGAGTGGTCGTGCGGCCTGCGGGCGGGCGCTCGTCCGGTCCTACACTGGGCCTGTGGTGAGCACCGACTGGAAGAGCGACCTTCGGCAGCGCGGCTACCGGCTGACGCCGCAGCGGCAGCTTGTCCTCGAAGCGGTCGACAGACTGGAACACGCGACGCCGGACGACATCCTCTGCGAGGTGCGCAGGACGGCGTCCGGCGTGAACATCTCCACGGTCTACCGGACTCTGGAGCTCCTGGAGGAGCTGGGGCTGGTCAGCCACGCCCACCTGGGGCACGGGGCACCGACGTACCACCTGGCCGACCGCCATCACCACATCCATCTGGTCTGCCGGGACTGCACGAACGTCATCGAGGCCGATGTCGACGTCGTCGCCGAGTTCACCACGAAGCTGCGGGACACGTTCGGGTTCGAGACCGATATGAAGCACTTCGCGATCTTCGGCCGCTGTGCCGACTGCACGACGAAGGCGGCGGCGGCCGGACCGGCCCCCGCTCCTGGTTCCGAGCAGTAAATCGAGTCGTACGCTGGTCGCATGAAGAGCCCTCTGCTGTCCCTGCCCGGCGCCGTTCCCGCCGAAGGCCGCGACGAAGGTGTCGCCGCGCACTACGGCGACCTGTTCCGCGAGCAGCGCGCCCTCGCCGACGGCACCGGCCTCGTCGACCTCTCGCACCGCGGCGTCGTCACCGTCACCGGAAGCGACCGGCTGGCCTGGCTGCACCTGCTGCTCACCCAGCACGTCAGCGAACTCGCCCCCGGCCAGGCCACCGAGGCGCTGATTCTCACCGCGAACGGGCACATCGAGCACGCCCTCTACCTCGTCGACGACGGCGAGACGGTGTGGGCGCACGTCGAACCGGACACCCAGGGTGAACTGGTCGCCTATCTGGAGTCGATGAAGTTCTTCTACCAGGTCGAAGTCGCCGACCGTACCGAGGACTTCGCCGTCGTGCACCTGCCGGCCGGCTCCATCGAAGAGGTGCCGGAAGGTGTCGTCGTGCGGGAGGCGCCGCACGGCCGCGATCTGTTCCTGCCCCGCGCCGACCTGGAGCAGTACGCCGCCGAGCACGGCCCGGTGGCCGGCATCCTGGCGTACGAGGCGCTGCGCGTCGAGGCGCACCGCCCCCGGCTCGGCTTCGAGACCGACCACCGCACCATCCCGCACGAGCTGGGCTGGATCGGCACCGCCGTCCACCTCCAGAAGGGCTGCTACCGCGGTCAGGAGACCGTGGCCCGGGTGCAGAACCTGGGGAAGCCGCCGCGTCGGCTGGTCTTCCTGCACCTGGACGGCAGCGATGTGCTGCTGCCCGGGCACGGGACGCCGGTACGGCTCGCCGCGGACGGCGCGGACGGCCGCCAGCTCGGCTTCATCACCACGTCCGCCCGCCACCACGAGCTGGGCCCGATCGCACTGGCGTTGGTCAAGCGGAACGTGGCGGTGGACGCGGAACTGCTCGCCGGGGACACGGCTGCGGCCCAGGAGACGGTCGTCGAGCCGTAGATCCTCCGCGGTCCTCGGAGCGCGCGTCCGGCTCCCCGCCGGACTCCGCTCAGACCTCGACGAGGACGGTGAACGGGCCATGGTTCGTGAGCGAGACCCGCATGTCCGCTCCGAACCGGCCCGTCTCCACATGCGCCCCCAGCGCCCGCAGCTGCGCCACCACCTCGTCGACCAGCGGTTCGGCGATCTCGCCGGGTGCCGCGGCGTTCCAGGTGGGCCTGCGGCCCTTCCGGGCGTCCCCGTAGAGAGTGAACTGCGAAATCACCAGAAGCGGTGCATTCACGTCGGAGCAGGACTTCTCGCCCTCCAGAATGCGGACCGACCAGAGCTTGCGGGCGAGCTGCGCCGCCTTCTCCACGGTGTCCCCATGGGTGACTCCGACCAGCACACACAGTCCCTCGCCGACGATTTCGCCCACCACCGCGGGCCCGCTTCCGTCGCCCGCGCCGTCGGCCACCGTGACGCTCGCGCCGTACACCCTCTGTATCACTGCACGCATACAGACCAACCTATCTTGGGCTGAACGGGTACAGAGCACCTGCGTAGTCACCGTACGGAATGGCACGATGCACGGAGGCGGTGTGCCGACGCACCGGTCGAGGGGATGGACAAAGCATGAGTACATATGGAGCCGGGCACCCAGCCGGTGCCGTACCGGTCACGCGTGCCACAACCAGTACCGATACCACCGCCGGCGCCATGCGGCCACCCGTGCAGCGGACCGGTCCAGGCATCGGCGAGCGACTGCCGGGGCAGTCGCCGCCCGAGCTGGGCGCCCTGCGGCTGCCGGAGCTGCGCAACCTGCGCCGTGACTCGCAGCGCGACGAGGCCGACCTCAGTTACGTGCGCCGCCTGGTCCAGGGCCGCATCGACATCCTTCGGGCCGAGCTGGCCCGCCGTCGGGATCCCGAGACGCCGGTCGTGGACCGGCTCTCCGAGATCCTCGCCGACACCCCGTCCCGGCACCGTTCCTCCGCCCGGCACGTCACGCTCACCACGCCGCGCAGCGACGAGTTCCGCCGGCTGGCGGCCGAAACGCTCGCCGAGGTCGAACTCTCCGACCTCGACGCCCGCACCGACGAAGAGCTGTACACCGCGATGGGGCGGCTCGTCCGCTACGAGCAGCAGGTCTCCCGCCGCCGTCACCAGCTGCAACGTACCGCTGACGATTGCAGCGCCGAGATCGCCCGCAGGTACCGTGATGGGGAAGCACAAGTAGACGACCTGCTCGCCTGAAGCGATCCTTCCGGGCGGGGCGGGTCACTCGCCCCGCCCGGAAGGCCGCCCCCCATGACCTCCACACCTCACATATCCCCGGCGTCCCCCGCCGGCCCTGCCCTTCCCGTTCTGGCCGAGGTCGTACGGTCCGGCTTCGTGGAGGGCCACCACCGGGGCTCCCTGGTCATGCTGGCAGCGGACGGCAGTGTGGAGCGGACCCTCGGAGACCCGGACGCGCCGGTCTTCCCCCGCTCCTCCAACAAGCCGATGCAGGCCGCCGCCGTGCTGCGGGCCGGCCTCGACCTCTCCGGGGAACGGCTGGCGCTGGCCGCCGCGAGCCACTCGGGCGAGGTGTTCCACCTCGACCTCGTACGCAAGATGCTCGCCGACCACGGACTGACGCCGGAGGATCTGCAGACCCCGCCCGATCTGCCGCTGGACCCGACCGAGGCGGAGACGTATCTCGCCGCAGGCCAGGTCCGTGAGCGGATCACCATGAACTGCTCCGGCAAGCACGCCGCCATGCTCGCGGTGTGCGCCCTCAACGGCTGGGACCGGGCGACCTATCTGGACCCGGCGCACCCGCTCCAGCAGCTGGTCCACCAGGTGGTCGAGGAGGCGGCGGGCGAACGTGTCGCGGCGGTCGGTACGGACGGCTGCGGGGCGCCGCTGATGGCGATCAGCCTGGTGGGTCTGGCGCGGGCGTTCCGCTCGTTCGTGCGGGCGGAGGAGGGCACCGCCGAGCGCCGGGTGGCGGACGCGATGCGTGCCCACCCCGAGTACGTCGCGGGCACCCGGCGCCCCGACACCTGGCTGATGCGCGAGGTGCCGGGCACGCTCTCCAAGATGGGCGCCGAGGCGGTCCAGGCGGTGGCGCTGCCGGACGGCCGGGCGCTGGCATTCAAGATCACCGACGGCGGGGGCCGGGCGCTCGGCCCGGTGCTCGCCAGGGCGCTGGAGCTGCTCGGCGTCGACGCCCCGGTGGTGGGCCGGATCGGACGGGCGCCGCTGCTGGGCGGCAGCGCGGAGGTGGGCGAGATCCGGGCGGCATTCTGACCGGATCCGTGGCGGCGGAAAACCGGGCGACATTCCACGGACCACATGCCTAGCGTGGGGCACATGAGCCTTGAGGTCCGTCCCGTCACCGCATCGGAGTTCCCCGACTGGCTGCGCGCCTTGAACACCGGCTTTCTGCGCCCGCCGACGGTGACGGAGGGGGAGGTCGCGAGCCGCCTCCCGCACATGGACCTGTCCCGGACCCAAGGGGTGTTCGACGCCGGCCGGTGTGTGGCGACGTTCCGCTCGTTCGCGCAGGAGCTGACGGTGGTCGGAGGCGCCACGGTGCCGTCCGACGCGGTCACCAACGTCACGGTGTCGCCCACGCACCGCCGGCGCGGGCTGCTCACCCGGATGATGGCCACGGACCTGGCGGCCGCCAAGGACCGCGGTGACGTGGTCGCCACGCTGATCGCCGCCGAGTACCCGATCTACGGGCGGTACGGGTTCGGCCCGGCCGCCTGGACCACCGAGTGGGAGATCGACGTCCCCCGGGCGGGTCTGGACCCGCGCTGGTCGGGCCCGTCCGCTGCGGACGGCGGCGGTCGGATCGACCTGGTGGACGGCGCGGAGGTACGCAAGCTCGGCCCGGCCCTGCACGACCGGCTGCGCGCCCGGCAACACGGCGTGGTCAGCCGTGGCGACCGCTGGTGGCAGCTGAACACCGGCGAGGACGTGCCCGTGCCGGGATCGTGGACGGAACCGTTCCACGCGGTGTACCGCAACGCGGACGGTGCGGTCGACGGTCTGCTCGTCTACCGCGCCGACGACAAGTGGGGCGATGCGAAGCAGCCGCTGAACCGGGCGTCCGTCCTCGGTCTGATCGCCGAGACCCCGGCGGCGGAACGGGCGCTGTGGCATTACGTCTGCTCGATCGACTGGATCACCACGGTCCGCTCGGGCCACCGCGCCCCCGACGACCTGCTCCCCCTTCTCCTCCCGGACCCGCGCGCGGCCCGCGTCGTGACGCAGGCGGACTGGATGTGGGTGCGGGTGCTGGACGTCGTACGAGCCCTGGAGGCCCGCACCTACGCGGTCCCGGCCTCCCTGACCCTGGACATCCACGACCCGGAGGGTCTCGCCGGCGGCCGGTTCCGCCTGGACGCATCCCCGGACGGCGCCTCGTGCGCAGCGACGACGCGTAGCGCGGATCTGTCCCTGGACGTACGGGAGCTGGGGACGCTCTGTCTCGGCGACGAATCGACGCTGCGGCTGGCTGCGCTGGGCCGGGTCGAGGAGCTCACGCCGGGTGCAGCGGCGGTGGCGGACAGGGTGTTCCGGGCGGGACGGCGGGCCTGGTGCCCGGATGTGTTCTGATCAGGAATCGGTCGGGACGAGGAGCAGCGCGAGGATGAGGGCTCCTGCCCCCGCACAGTTGGAGCTGCCGGTCTTGAGGCCCAGGGTCAGCAGGGTGAAGCCCACCGTGCCCATGAGGCCGTACTTCCACTGAACGAACTGCTCGAGTCCCAGCGTGATGAATGGCATGGCGGTCACTCCTCCGTCGGTGAAGGGGCGTCTGCGCATGCACACCTTTGTGCCGCTCGGACGCGATACCTGTGACTCCCGGCAACCACTCAACTCCCCTATGAATTTGACTGGTTGGCCT
This sequence comes from Streptomyces sp. NBC_01717, assembly GCF_036248255.1. Lineage (NCBI taxonomy): Bacteria > Bacillati > Actinomycetota > Actinomycetes > Kitasatosporales > Streptomycetaceae > Streptomyces > Streptomyces sp. NBC_01717. The sequence continues at coordinate 5,109,188 of NZ_CP109178.1, forward strand.
GTTGGTATGGTTCCCTGCGGAGTGGAGTTCGCAAACTTGTCTGGTTGTGTAGGTAAGTTGATGGCACTGCGATGACGATTCAGTTGGTTGCGAGCTCCATCTCTTGTTGTGCACCTGGTAGTTGTATGGTTGAGAGGTGACGAGCCATGGACCTGTGCCAGGTGGCAACAGTGCGCATCAGTACAAGCGGATCGCCGATGAGCTGCTGAAAGGGATCAACAGCGAGGTGTGGCGGCCCGGCGACCGGCTGCCCACGCATGAGCAGCTTGCAGACCGTTTCGACGTCTCGCGTGCGACGGTCAAAGAAGCGCTGAAGCTGCTCAGCAGCAAGGGGCTGATCGTCACCCGGCAGGGCAGCGGGACGTTCGTCAGCCAAGGGCCGAAGTCCGATGTCGTCCCGCAACGCAACAGCCCCTCCGTCGAGAACCGGGACGACGGCGGGGACGACGACGGCGACGACGTGTGGGCGGTCGTCTCGGAGCGCGTCCCTCCGGTGCTGCTGAAGCCCTACCTGGAAGAGGCGTTCGAGGCCACGCAGGTGAAGCTCGATGTCTTCTCGATGACCACGGAGTCGCTGGCGGCCCGGGTGTCGGACCAGAAGAACCGCATCATGACCGGGGAGATCAGGCCGCCCCGAAGCATCACGGCCCGGCTGATGCTCCCCGACTGCGACTTCCCTCATCTCGCCATCCCCCGCCCGGTGGACGGGACGGACGATCCGCGGGTGCGGCGGCGGCTGAAGGGGATCCTGCAGAGCCACGCGACCATGCTCCGGGAGGCCCTGTTCGAACTCCGCTACCAGGGGTTCGTGCCCGAAGTCGATGTCGAGGTGCGGTTGGTGCCGTTCGCACCGCAGATGAAGCTGTACATTCTGAACCGCCGACTGGCGCTGCAGGGCTTCTACGTGACCGAAGAGGGCACCATCCCGCTCCCTCCGGACCGCGAGGAAGTCGCGATCTACGACGCCTACGGTACGGGGGCCACCCTCTTTCCGTATCGCGCCTCGGCCGACTCCACACCCGACCAAGTCGGCATCGTGCGCACGTTTCAGGCATTTTTTGACTCGAACTGGGACAAACTAGCCACAAGGGCGGATTTCTGATCGTGCCGCACGCCACGACCACCCCTACGTCTCCCCGGAACAAGACGGTCCCGCCGGCCGTGTCCGTCGAGAGAGCGACGGACCTGCTGTCCCGCGCCACCTGCGTCGTGCTCGACTTCGACGGACCCGTCGCCCGGCTCTTCGCCGGTGGCCATGAAGGCAAGGAGAGCGTGGCCGGCCGCATTGCCGAAGAGCTGCTGGACATCGCCGCATCGCACCGTCTGGAAGTGGACGAGGTGCACGGATGCACCGACCCCCACGCGATCTTCAGCTGCTACGCGGAGCGCGCCGCCCACCGCGGCGAGTCCGGGGCGTGGGGCTCTGCCGCCGCGGAGATGCAGGGCGTCCTCACCGCCTGGGAGATCAAGTCGGCCGAGCATGCAGAGCCGACACCGGGTGCCGCGGAGTTCATGAAGGCATGGGCCGGAGTGGGCGGGCGGCTGGCGGTGGCGTCCAACAATCACCCGGACGCCATCAAGCGCTACCTCGAGCGTGAGTCGCTGTCGAAGTACTTCGCACCATCCTCGGTGATCGGCAGGAACGAGCGGGACGCTGCGCTCATGAAGCCGAATCCATGGGCTCTGAACGAGGTCATGCGGGACTCGGCAGCCGAGGTCGCGGCGCACTTGATGATCGGCGACTCGGCCACCGACTGGCAGACCGCGAACGCGGTCGGGATGCCCTTCGTCGGCTTCCACCGCAAGCCCGAGAAGCGAATGGCGCTGTCGCGGGGCGGAGTGGTTCCCGTCCTCGACTCGATGCAGGTGCTCGCCGATGCGGCGAACGGGCTGCAGGCACAAGTGCGGTAGCACACCAGGAAGTTGTACCTTCCTTGTATGGATCGCGACGAGTTGGCCGCGCCGGGCTGCGGGGCCCACGGCAGGCGCACCGCAGCCGCGACGGGCCGGGCCCTCCCATGACGGCGCTCCCGGTTTCCGTCGCCGCGCAGCCGTCGGACCGGGCAGCCGCGGGGCAGGTGCCCCCGGCGCGGGCGTCCGAGGCCCGGATGCGTGCTGCCGCGCTCGTCTCGGACGAGAGCCTGCTGGTGGGCCCATTGAAGGGTTACCACCACGAGACGTATGCCTTTCCGCTTCCGGCGGGCGGCGGTTCGACCGCGCAGACCTGGTGGAAGTGCCGGGATCCGCGGGCGGGGCTGTTCTGGTTCGATCTGCGCTGGTTCCCTTCGGAGAAGGAACTCGTCCGGGCCCTTCAGGGGTGCATCACCCGTATCCCCGCGGTCGTCGAGCGCGAGACCGTCTCCCTCTACACATTCATCGAGGGGCGGACGCTCGGCGAGATCTGCCCTCCCGGGCGACCGCTGTCCGCGCGCCATGTGCGTCAACTAGGGCTGCTGTTCCGCGAACTGGTCTCGGTCGACCCCGACCGGATCAGCCGGGCGGACGGCCCGGGGCAGGGTCGGCGGCCCGAAGGCCCAGGCGACGACTCCACCGCCTTTCTGATGCGCCTGATCCAGTTCACCGAGCACCAGGTCTACCGTCGGCACGCACCGCGCTACGGCTCTCTCTTCCGGGAACTCGGCCTCCGCGACGACGGACTGGACCGGCTGCGGCGGGTGGGCGGTGGGCTGACGCCACGCCCGTTCGCCCTCATCCACGGTGATCTGCACCGGGAGAACTTCATCGTCGACCCGGATGGCGATCTGTGGACCATCGACTGGGAGCTGGCGATGGTCGGCGACCCGTTGTACGACCTGGCGACACACCTTCATCTGATGCGCTACCCGGCGGTGGAGCAGGGGCGGATCGCAGCGATCTGGCGGGACGCGGTCGAGTGCGCCCGGCCCGGCAGCTCGGACGGATGGGAGCGAGACCTACCGGTGCTTCTCGCTTACAAGCGGGCGCAGTCCGTCTACACGGATGTGATCCGCACCGCGCTGGCCCTGGGCCCGGGACCGGAGCCGCAGTGGCGGCTGCTGTCGCAGGCGGCCCGACGGATACGGAAGGTGCTGGCGGCGGCCGCGGAGCCACTGGGGCTGCCCCGCATGCCGACGGTCCAGGAAGTCGGTGGTGCGTATGTCCACTGGTTCGCCGCGAACCGGCCGGCGTAAACCTACTGCGTAGGGCGCCGGTCCGAGGGCAGGCGGGGAGAGGCAGTACGGAGTGGGCGGGGGAGTCCGGGCGCCGCTCTCCTGCGTTCCGGTTCCCGCCCCGGCCGGTCACTCCTCCCGCGCGCTCAGCAGCACCTTGCCCAGCAGGCTGCGTTCCTCGATCGCCGTATGCGCTTCGGCCGCCTGCTCCAGCGGGTAGACACGGCCGATCACCGGACGCAGCCGTCCGGCCGCTGCCTCACCCAGTGCGTGTCCGGCCAGGCGTACGTACTCCGCGTCGGTCAGTTGTACGTCCCCGATGCCGCGCAGCGTGACGCCGCGCCGCGCCGCCTCCTGCGGGTCGATCGGGGCGAAGCCGCCTGTCGATGCTCCGTGGGCGGAGAAGCGACCGCCGTCGGCGGTCAGGGTGAAGGCGGCGGCTCCGATTGCGCCGCCGACCCCGTCGAGGACCACATCGGCCGGGCCGCCCGCCGCTTCCAGGGCCGCATGCGCCTGTTCCACCCACCCCGCCTCCGCTCCGTCGATCACGTCGTCGGCGCCCAACTCCTTTACCAGCGCCGTCTTCCGGTCGCCGCGGGCCACCGCGACGACATGGGCGCCTGCAGCGTGCGTCAGCTGCACGAGGAGGGTTCCCATACCGCCGGAGGCGCCGAGGATCAGCACGCGTTCGCCGGGTCCGGGGGCGGTCGCCTGCATCAGCGCGGTGGCCGTCACCCCGTCGTGCACGAGGGCGGCTGCCTCGCGCAGCCCCAGTCCGTCCGGTACCGGCACCAGGTGGTCGGCGGTGGTCGCCGCCTGCTCGGCGTAGCCGCCGGTGAAACCGACGGAGGCGATGACCCGGCGGCCTGCCCATCCCGCGTCGACGCCCTCCCCGACCGCGCGCACCGTCCCGGCGATCCCGCCTCCCGGAACGTACGGGGGCCGGACCGGAAAGTAGTCACTGAACGCACCCGACCGGATCTGGGTCTCCACGTAGATCGTGTCAACGTGGCTCACGTCGATCACCACCTCGCCGGGCCCCGGCACCGGGTCGGGCATCTCGGCCGGAACCAGTGCCTCCGGGCCGCCCAGCTCCCTGACCAGCGCCACACGCATGCGGATCACACCTCTCCGTCACCGGGTGGCCGGCGTGTCCGGCGCCCGTGCGGCCACTCTCGGACGTCAAGTCCGGTTGAGGTCAAGGGCGTACCCTTCATGGTCATGAGCGGAGAGAAGACCGGAACCGGGCCGGCTGCGCAGGCGCCGATCAGTCTGCGTGAGCGGAAGAAGCAGCTGACGTACCAGGCGGTCTCCGATGCCGCGATCGCCATGTTCCTGGAACGGGGCTTCGACAAGGTGTCGGTGGCGGAGGTGGCGGCCGCTGCCGACATCTCCAAGCCGACGCTGTTCCGGTACTTCCCGGCGAAGGAGGACCTGGCGCTGCACCGGTTCGCCGACCACGAGGACGAGGCGGCCCGGGTGGTCGCGGCCCGTGGCCAGGACGAGTCACCGCTGGACGCCCTCCGCCGCCACTTCCTGGAGGGTCTGGAGCGCCGCGACCCGGTGACCGGGCTCTGCGATCACCCGCAGGTGCTGGCGTTCCACCGGATGCTGTACGGGACACCGTCGTTGGTGGCCCGCATGTACGGATACCAGGGCCGCTCGGAGGCGGCGCTCGCCCGCGCGTTGGGCGACGCCGTACCGGACCGGCTGGCGGCGGGCCAGATCATCGCCGTACAGCGGATCCTGGCGTTGGAGAACTGGCGGCGCATCGACGCGGGGGAGAGCGCGGACGAGGTGTACGACGACGCGGTGCGGGCGGCCGAACTGGGCTTCGTACAACTGAGGTCGGGGCTGGAGAGGGAACGGTAGGACAGCCGGCCGCGCGAGTCCGCCAGGCCGTTCGCCGGCCGCGCTGTCAGCCGATGCGCTGGAGGTCGTCCCGTACGGGGTGGCAGTTATGACCTGGGCATTATGCCCAGCCCTTGTGCGAGTCCCTGATCCGCTGCCCCGCGCTGAAGTGCCCCGTTTTCCCCCGAGCCGCCTCTGCGCCGCAGGACGACCAAGCACACCCCGACCGTGGCCGCGAACACAGCCGCTGTGGAAACAATGAAGATCATGAGTCCCCCGCTTGTCCGGCGGAACCGTTGTGCGGTCCCTTGTCGATCCATCACTGTCAGTATCGGCGCGATCGCGGAGTTTGTGAATACAGCTGCGATGACCGGGGCACGCGTCCTGGTGCAGAGCGGCACCTGTCGCTGTCGCCGCCTTCGGAGGGTGAGCGGAGTACGTGAGCTGGTGCACGGCGCTCCCGTACTCAATCTTCGATGAGATTGCTCAAGCTCCAGTGAGACGGGACAGCAACCGCGGACGCATCCGGCCGACCCAGGTGCACGGGTCCCGGTCCGGCGTGAGGATCGGTGTACCGGTGGTCGCTCAGATCCCTTCGACTGGACCGCAGCCGGACCACCTACCCGAGCACGCCAAGTTCAGCGTCGGGTCGGCAGTGGATGCAGGCCTGGATCCCGTCGGCGAGGGCGGCGAGTGCTTGCTCGCGGGTGATGGCGCGTTGGCGCTTTCCAGCGGCGTAGCACCCGCCGACGTGAACCTCGATGGGACGGGCGCCTATGCCGATGCTGAGCTCAACGATCCAGTCCGGTGTGGGCGGCCGCCGCTCCTCGGCCTGCTGCCGCTGGCCCGGTGCGGCGCCGTGCCACCGGGGACTGCGCGTCAGCTGCCGCGGACCAGGTCCAGGATCTCGTCGCGGATCGCGATCATGGTGAGTTCGTCGCGGGCCTCGACGTTGAGGCGGAGGAGGGGTTCGGTGTTGGAGGGGCGGAGATTGAACCACCAGTCGGGGGTGGCGATCGTCAGGCCGTCGAGTTCGTCGACGGTGGCGTCCTCGCGGTCGGCGAAGACCCGGCGGACCGCCGCCGTGCGGGCCGTCTGGTCGTCGACGGTGGAGTTGATCTCGCCGGACCCCCGGTAGCGGTCGTAGCCGGCGACGAGGGCCGACAGGGTGCCGTCCTGGGTGCCGAGGGCGGCGAGGACGTGGAGGGCGGCGAGCATGCCCGTGTCGGCGTTCCAGAAGTCGCGGAAGTAGTAGTGGGCGGAGTGCTCCCCGCCGAAGATCGCGCCCGTGCGGGCCATCTCCTCCTTGATGAAGGAGTGGCCGACGCGGGTACGGACCGGGGTGCCGCCGTGCTCGCGTACGACCTCCGGGACCGACCACGACGTGATCAGGTTGTGGATGACCGTGCCGCCGGGGTGCTTCTCCAGTTCCCGCGCGGCGACCAGTGCCGTGATCGCCGACGGCGAGATCCCCTCGCCGCGCTCGTCGACGACGAAGCAGCGGTCGGCGTCGCCGTCGAAGGCGAGGCCGATGTCCGCGCCCTCGGCGCGCACGCGGGCCCGGAGGTCGACGATGTTCTTCGGGTCCAGAGGGTTGGCCTCGTGGTTCGGGAAGGTGCCGTCGAGCTCGAAGTACATCGGTACGAGCTCGATCGGCAACGACGCGAAGACCGTCGGGACCGTGTGGCCGCCCATGCCGTTGCCCGCGTCCACGACGACCTTGAGCGGACGGATCGACGCGACGTCGACGAGGGAGCGCAGGTGGGCCGCGTAGTCCGTGAGCGTGTCGCGCTCGGTGACCCGGCCGGGGGCCGCGACCGGGGCCGGCGCCCCGTCCGCGAGCCATCCCTCGACGAGCCCGCGGATCTCCCCCAGTCCCGAGTCCTGGCCCACGGGCGCAGCCCCGGCCCGGCACATCTTGATGCCGTTGTACTGCGCGGGATTGTGCGAGGCCGTGAACATCGCGCCCGGCAGCCCCAGCTCCCCCGAGGCGAAGTACAGCTGGTCCGTGGAGCAGAGCCCGATCAGGGTCACGTCCGCGCCCTGGCCCGCGGCGCCGCGCGCGAAGGCGGCCGAGAGGCCGGGCGACGACGGGCGCATGTCGTGGCCGACGACGATCGAGTCCGCTGCTGTCACCTTCACGAAGGCGGCGCCGAGCAGCTCCGCCAGTGGCTCGTCCCACTGATCGGGCACCACCCCGCGGATGTCGTACGCCTTGATGATCTGCGACAGATCAGCAGCAACAGATGCAGCCACGGCCCAACCCTCCTGAAGTCTCTGCGGTCGCCTCAAACTACCCGCCGAGACCACGCAAGGTGCCATCGGGTACGGCCCTGCGCAGGCCCGCACAACCGCCGGCCTCGGCCGCGCGTTCGAGGAGTTCGCCTACTCGGCCGACGACCAGTTCGCGGAGAAACAGCGGCAGGCTCGGCGGGTCCGGGGTACGGCGAGCTGAAGACGAAAGGGGGCTCCGCGGTGATCACCGCGGAGCCCCCCTTTCCTCGGCTCAGTCAGCCAGGACCTGCTCCAGGGCCGGCTTGAGGAAGGGCTTCAGGGTCTTCGAGTACGACGATGTGATGTGGCTGTTGTCGAAGTAGACAACCTGGTCGCCGATGACCGCCGGGCACACGTCCGCGGCGCAGAACGCGGGCGTCGTGTCGATGATGTCCGCGCCGTACTTCTCGGCCACTTCCCGCTCCATGGCGCGGAACTCCGTGTACTCCAGCGCCTGCCACTGCTTGCGGTTGCAGGGGGTGATGTTGTCGATGTGCGTGGCGAGACAGTCGGGGATGTTCTGACCGGGCTCCGGGGTGTCCGTCATGTAGACGAGCTTGGCGCCGGTCTCCTTGAACACCTTGAACGAGGCCTCGGCGCCGGCCCGGTTCGCCTCACGGCGCGCTCGGTCGGCGATGACAAGGACGTCCGGGTGGATCTTCTTGAGCTCCGCGAAGGCCGACTGGCGCCAGCTGTCGCACTCGGTGTACTCGCGGTTCACCTGGGGGTTGACGATGCGATAGATCTGAGGCGAGCATCCGCCCTTCGACAGGGTCACCACCCGTACGCCGAGTTCCTTGCCGATCTCGTGGTAGACGTCGTTCCACTGCCAGGCGTGGGAGTCCCCCATGAGGACAAGGGTCTTCGAGCCCTTCGGGTCGCCGGCGACACAGCCGTCGCGCATCACGAACTTCGTGACGTCGAAGTTGTCGATGCAGCCGTGCTTGGCGGAGTTCTTGGGCGCGCTCTGCAGAGCGCCCTGCACGGCCGCGGAGAGCTGCGTGCGGTGCACGGCGTCCTCGACCGACGCCTCGCTGGTGAATCCGACCGCGACCGTGCTCGACGACGACGTCGCCAGGTGCAGCGGGACGATCGTGGCCAGGACCATCGCCCCTGCCGTGCCCGCGGTGGTGAATCCGCCGGTGAAGACGCCCTTCCACGGGCGGGCCACCAGCGACACGTTCTTCTTGAACTTGCGCTCGACGGCGTAGTGCAGGGCGACGGCGACCACGAACGAGAGGACGACGACGCGCATCCGCTCCTCGAACGTGAAATCCCGGTCGGTGATGGACGGCCAGAGCACCAGGAGCGGCCAGTGGGTCAGATACCAGCCGTAGCTGACGTTTCCGACGAAGTCGAGGACGGGATTGTCGAGCAGCCGCTCCGCGCCGAACCGGGGATTGGCGCAGCCACCAGCGATGACCATGACGGCGCCGATGACCGGGCCGGCCACCGCGTAGCCGGGCAGTGGCGTCTCGGCGGAGATGAGCATCGCGGTGACGAGCGCGGTGCCGAGCCCCAGCCACGAGACGACCGCGGCCAGGCCGGTGTTCATGCGGGAGACGAGCGGAGCGGCGAGGGCGAGCAGAACGCCGCAGGTGATCTCCCAGATCCGGGTGTGGGTGCTGAAGTACGCGAGCGGCTGGTTCACGGGGGTCTTCGACCAGCCCAGATAGAACGATCCGGCGATCGCGGCCATCAGGAACAGCGCGACCAGGGCACGGTTGCGGAAGATCTTTCGGCTGACCCAGACGATCACGACGAGGACGATCGGGGCGGCGACGTAGAACTGTTCCTCGATGCCCAGCGACCAGAAGTGCTGATACGGGGACTGCGACCCGTCGTTGGCGAAGTAGTCGGTGCCGTTCTCGACCAGGCGCCAGTTCAGGAAGCTGAGAGAGGCGCTGAGACCGTCCTCGATATAGGCACGGAACCTGAGCGGGCTGCCGTACATCCATGCCAGGACCGCGGTGCCGACGATGACGAGAGCCATGGGCGGCGCGAGCCGTCGGAAGCGGCGCGCCCAGAACTTGGTCAGGGACACCTTGCCGGTCTTGTCGATCTCGGCAAAGAGCTGGCCGCCGATGAGGAAGCCGCTCAGGACGAAGCTCACGTCCACGCCACCGTGGATGTCGAGTATGCCGCAGTGCATGCTGACCACCATCATGATGGCTACGGCACGCAGGCCCTGAATGTCGGGCCGGTACTTGCGAAGACGCTCTGTCTCCACGGCCGATGTGCGATGGCGGGGCATGTTTCTCCAGTGACTGACTGTCCGGTCGAGCCGTGCGGCAGGTAGGTGACTTCAGTGGGCCGTCAGGCATGCGGCAGCCGTACCGCTGACGCGTACCCCTTGGGCAGGAATGCGGATGCCGCACGACAGCCGTAGCTGGGCGGGTAGTTCGTTCTCCGCGCCGATCTGCGCATGGCAGCCCACCACGGCCTCACGGAGGAAGGATTCGCCGCCGATCGAGGAGTCGTGGTCCACCACGGACTCGTGGATCCGGGCGCCCTCGGCCACGGTGACGCTCCCGCCGAGGATGGAGCGATCGACGACCACGCGCGGGCCGATGACGGTGTGTGGACCGATCGTCGAGCCTCCCGTGATGCGGGCGGTCGGGTCGACGGTGGCTGTGGGATGGATCAGGGCCTCGGTCGACCGCTCCACGAGGGGCGAGGCCACCTTGCCGGTGACCAGGTCGGCGGACCCATGGACGAATGCCAGCGGTGTGCCGAGGTCACGCCAGTAGTCCTGCGTGGTGTGGCCGAACACGCGCCGCCCCTGGGCGACGAGCTCCGGGAAGGTCTCCTGCTCGACGGAGACTTCGCGGTCGGCCGGGATGGCGTCAAGGACGGACCGGCGGAAGACGTAGCAGCCGGCGTTGATCTGGTCGGTGACGCACTCCTCCGGGGTCTTCGGCTTCTCCAGGAAGGACAGCACCCTTCCGCCATCGTCGGTGGGTACGAGGCCGAAGGCACGAGGGTCGGCAACGCGGGTGAGATGCAGTGTCACGTCCGCTTCCCGCGCCGCGTGCTGCTCCAGGACGTCACGCAGGTCGAGGCCGGACAGGATGTCGCCGTTGAGGATCAGGACAGGTGCGTCCGCCGAACCGCGCAGCATGCGGCCGGCGTTGCGGATCGCACCTCCCGTGCCGAGCGGGATGCTCTCGACCGCGTAGGAGATCTCCAGGTCCTGGGAGAAGTCCTTGAACTCCTCCTCGAAGAGGCTGGCGAGATATGAGGTGGCGAACACCACGTGCTCGACCCCCGCGTCCATCAGCTTGGCAATCTGGTGCCGGATGAAGGACGATCCCGCGACATTGAGCAGCGGTTTCGGGGTGTGGTTGGTCAGCGGGCGCAAGCGAGTCCCCTTGCCGCCCACCAGGATGATGGCTTCTTGCATGATTGCCTCGCTCGGTCAGCTAGCGGTGTCGGTGCCAGGGCCTGCGTAGTCAGAGGTGAAGCAGGATTTGATGGCCTTCTCGGTGAGAGGGCGACCGGCGAAGTCCAGGCGGGACGCGGTCTTGTCGTCCGGTGGCGTGTTCGGATCGTCGTCGAACCACATGGACCACCAGTAGACGCCCTGCATCTGGCGTTCCCGGACGACCTGGCAGACGGCGGTGTACCAGTTGGCCTGCACCTGGGGGTTGAGGGCGCGCTTGGTGTAGAAGTCGCCCGGTGCGTGGTAGGCGCGGTCCATGGCGCCGATGCCGGCCTCGGCGACGGTGATGTTGGGCAGCTTTCCGGGTGACTTCTTGTCCAGCCACTCGTTCCAGCCCTGCACCAGCCGCTCGACGGGCGCGGTGTCCGGCACCTTGACAGGGAAGTAGGCGTCGATACCGAGGTGGTTGACCGGCATGTTGATGCGACCGGAGACGTAGTTGTCCCAGTTTGCGTCGTAGGCGACCTCGCCGGAGAAGGTCTTCTCGGCGGAGTCGACCAGGCTGTCCCAGCCTGCGTCGCCCTCCATGGAGTTGAGCTCGGTGCCGATCACGAAGGTGGCGGCCTTCTCTTTTTTGGCCACTTCGAGGTATGGCGTGAGGAACTGCTTGTACGACGCGAACCAGGCCGAGCGCGAGGCCGGTTCGATGTTGCCGCGCCAGCCGTCCGGTGGGTTCAGGGACGCCTCGTCCATGATCGGGCGCAGCGTGGTGCGGAAACCGGCGTCCTTGAACACCTTCAGCACCCGCTGGAGGCGTTCCGGGGACGGCGTCTTGGCACCGTCCGAGACCTCGTTGGAGGTGATGCCCTCGGTGAAGAAGGGGAAGGAGATGGACACCGAGTTCGCGCCCAGGCCGACGAGGTACTCGGCGTGCTTGCGGGCCTGGTCCTCGATGAACGTGCCGGAACGTTTCTTCTTCTCCTCCTCCCAGTAGAGCTGTACGCCCCACTGCGCCATGCCGGGCTTCCAGGGCTTGGCGACCTTGAGGGCGCCGGCGGAGGAGGGGGGAGCGGAGGATGGCGCGGACGTCGCTCCGGTGGCGTCGTCGGCAGGGGTGCGGGAGTCCTCGGAGTCGCCCCTGACGATTCTGGGCAGGGCCGAACCCGACTCCCAGCGCACCGGGTGGTTGCCGAGCGCGAAGGGGGTGCCCAGCACGATGGTGAGGACGGACACCGGGAAAATGGCAAGCAGGGGCAGTCTCGAGCGCATGTCAGTTGTCTTCCGGGCGGTCAGACGGGCTTGGCGATCACGACGAACTTGTTCTCCTCGCGCCGGACGAACCTCAGGAAGCCCTTGAAGCCGCCGAGTCCTTCGAGGACGGAGAAGACGGGGATGAGTGCGACCACCACGATCGGCTCCCACCACTTGCGCCGGCCGCCGACCGACGCGAGCGCGTTCAGCCGCAGCCCCTCCCAGTAGGTCCAGACGACGTAGGCGAAGTTGAGGGCCCACAGGATGACCACGGACTGGGTCACGGGCGAGGTGTTCATGTCGTTGATGAGCCAGCCCAGGAGCAGCACGGCGGCGATGTGCTGGAGCGGGCCGAGGATCCAGGTGGCCACGCAGATGGAGAGGAACCAGCGGTAGCGCAAGGGCACGGCCCGGTTGAAGCAGAGCGCCACCAGTCCCCAGGCCCACCGCTCGCGCTGCTTGACGAAGTCCTGCGAGCTGGCGGGGGAGGCGCCGTAGCAGCGGCCGTTGAACCAGTCGCTGCGGCCCGGGTAGCGGCGGCAGAAGGTCAGGGCGAGGCGGGCGTCCTCGACGATCTCCTTGGGACCGAAGTCCCAGCCGATGGTGGCCTCGATGGACGCGCGCAGCACCAAGAGCTCGCCGTGCACACCGGCGGCCGGGGTGCCCATGCCGGTCAGGGCCCGGAAGCGGGCGATGTCGTCGGCGGGGCGTACCGCGTCGGCGAGCCAGGTGAAGAGATTGGCCGCGTTCTCGCGGGGGTAGGTCAGGATGCCCTGGGCCATGTGCTTGGCCTCGTCGGGGTGGGCGCGGCGCTGCCGGTTGATGAACTGGGCGAGCGAGGAAGCGGTGTCGGGGCCGACGCCGGTGTCGTCGTCCATGTGCAGCACCCACACATAGTCGAGGGCCTCGCCCTCCTCGATGCGCAGCTCGTGAGCGTAGTGGTTGGCGCGGGCCTTGAAACGGGTGCCGTTGGCCGGGACGTAGTCCTTGGGGACGGTGATCACCCGGATCAGCGGGTGGGAGTCGGCGAGCCTGTCGATGTCCGCCGCCGCCTCGCAGCCCTCCTCGGTGAGGATGTCGACCCGCATGTACGGGAACCACTCCGGCAGGTGCTCGACGTAGGAGAGGACCGATCGCTCCAGGGCCGGGTAGGTGTCGTGCCGTCCGATCGTGGGGCAGAGGATGATCAGGAAGTCCTGCTCGGCCGGCACGGGAGGGGCCATCCGGTCGCTCTTGCGGACCCGGCGGCGGATCAGCAGGGCACCCTGGATACCGACCATCACGCCGACCACCGGCAGGGACCACACGACGGTCAGGGCCCAGCTCAGCGTCGACGAACTGGGCCGGTAGGTCCACAGGCCGAAGGCGACCAGGAGGAAGAAGGGCAGCAGGAACGGCAGGATGCCCGGCTTCCAGGTCGAGGTGCGCTTGGCCAGCTTCTGATTGTGCCGCGAATGCGGCATGCCCCCGTCTACCAGTGTCGATGCCATGACGACTGCGAAACTCCCGTGAATCGGGGATGCGTTGAGGCAGCGACAGAGATCGACCGCGGCACGACGGAGCGCGCCACGGCACTTTCACTCTGGGTTGGATGCCCCCAACGCCTTCCCTGGCGTTCTCGGCCACTCGCCCTTCAGAACCCCCCCGAGCTCTCGAACTACCGGCCGAACAGGAGCACAACACTCGCATGTTTGCCAGATACATGGAACTGGCGTGAAGAAGATGTGTTTAAGGTTCAAGTAGATGTGTCTAAAAGTTCACACCCGAAATCTTGCGCCGTTATGGAGCGGGAAGAGTAATACGTCTGTTTCACGTCGTTCGTGGGTCCCGCCACACGTCGCGGTATGGCGATCTGCTCGACGGCACGGGGAGAGCCGGCGGACGATTGCCCTGCCGAAGCAGGTGGTGGAAGTCCTCGAAGAGCACCTGCGCTGGCAGAAGCAGGAGCGGGCATCCCATGGGATCGAGCGGAGCCCCGCGGGTCGCGTCTTCACCACCAGAAGTGGCGAGCCCCTCGACGCCGCCAACGTGCGCCGTGACTTCCGGGCCATCGTGGTGAAGGCGGGCCTTGAGTCAGAGTGGACGCCCCGGGAGCTTCGGCATAGCAGCGTGTCGCTGTTCTCCGGCCATGGCATTCCGCTGGAACGGATCGCGCTGCTGGTGGGACACAGCAGCCGGGCGACCGCAGAGGCCGTCTGTCGCAAACAGCTCCGCCCCGTGATCACGCAGGGGCTGAGGCGATGGACGAGATCTTCGAGTTCGGGGGGACGCGCTCCAACAGCAAGGCTTGATCAAAAGCCTTTGGCCCCCGGTTTGGCCCCCAGGCATGACAAAGGGCACGTACGAAATTTCGTACGTGCCCTTTGACCTGGTGTTTCAGCTGTCGGGGTGGCGGGATTTGAACCCACGACCTCTTCGTCCCGAACGAAGCGCGCTGCCAAGCTGCGCTACACCCCGATCGCCGCCGGTGTCCTGGCGACATCGATTACTTTAGCCCACCCACGCCCGGAGACGAAATCCGGTTTCTGCCCCGGCACGCGCCACGTCCCGGGAGGCGGTGTGGGCCGTCAGTCGCGGGGTGTCAGCGTCAGCAGGGTCGCCTCGGGCGGGCAGGCGAAGCGGACCGGGGTGTAGCGGTTGGTGCCGCAGCCTGCCGAGACGTGGAGGTAGGCGCGCCGGTCGCCGACCATGTGGCCGGAGAGGCCCTTGACCCGGTCCGTGTCCAGGTCGCAGTTGGTGACCAGGGCCCCGTAGAAGGGGATGCAGAGCTGGCCGCCGTGCGTGTGGCCCGCCAGGATCAGGGGGTAGCCGTCGGCGGTGAAGGCGTCGAGGGAGCGCAGGTACGGGGCGTGCACCACGCCGATCGAGAGGTCGGCGCCCGTCTCCGGGCCGCCCGCGACCTCCGCGTACCTGTCCCGCTTGATGTGCGGGTCGTCGAGGCCGGTGAAGGCGATCTCCAGGCCGTCGACCTTGAGGCGGCCCCGGGTGTTGCTCAGCCCCAGCCAGCCGGCCTCGTCGAACGCGTCGCGCATCGGCTCCCACGGGTTGTGCACGACGCCGACCGCCGGGGCATTCCCGTTGAGACCGTGCTTTCCCTGGGTCTTCTCGAGGAGGTAGAGGGCCGGGTTGCGGAGCTTGGGGCCGTAGTAGTCGTTGGAGCCGAAGACGTACACGCCCGGGAACTCCATCAGCGGGCCGAGTGCGTCCAGCAGCTCCGGTACGGCCTTCGGGTCGGACAGGTTGTCGCCGGTGTTCACGACGAAGTCGGGGCGCAGGCCGGCCAGCGAGTGCAGCCAGCCGCGCTTCTTGCGCTGGCCGCTCACCATGTGGATGTCGGAGACCTGCAGTACGCGCAACGGACGTGCCCCGCGCGGGAGTACGGGGATCGTGACGCGGCGGAGCCGGAACGATCGGGCCTCGAAACCTGCCGCGTAGACGAGACCGGCGGCGCCGACCGCTGCGCCGACTGCCGTGACTTTCAGGGGTACTCCGTAGCGTGCGCGCATGCGCCCATCGTCGCAGACACCGTGCGGTCCGCGGAAAACCGGCGGGCGTTCCGCACCCCGCACCTGCCACAATCAGCACATGACCACGCTCAAGTCCAAGCTCAAGGAAGACCTCACGACGGCCATGAAGGCGCGTGACGAGCTGACCTCGTCGACGCTCCGGCTGACCCTCACCGCGATCACGAAGGAGGAGGTCAGCGGCAAGACGGCGCGCGAGCTCTCCGACGACGAGGTGCAGAAGGTGATCGCCAAGGAGGCGAAGAAGCGCCGCGAGGCGGCCGAGGCCTTCGCCCAGGGCGGCCGGACGGAGCAGGCCGAGCGCGAGCGGGCGGAGGGCGAGCTGCTCGATGCCTACCTGCCGAAGCAGCTGAGCGACGACGAGCTGGGTGCGATCGTGGCGGCGGCCGTCGACGAGGCGAAGGCCGCCGGCGCCGAGGGGCCGCGAGCCATGGGCGCCGTCATGAAGATTGTGAACCCGAAGGTCGCGGGGCTTGCCGACGGCGGCCGGGTGGCGGCCACGGTGAAGAAGCTCCTAGCGGGCTGAGGCACCTGCGCGAAGGCGGGGTGGACCGGATGTTCCGGTCCACCCCGCCTTCTGTCTTCTGCGTGGACGGGTGCTGCGTCCAGAGGTCAGGGGCCGGTCTGGCCGCCGTTCGTCTGGCCGCGAGGGGTCCCGTCGTTTCCGCCGATCGTGCCCGGCGTGATGGTGATGCCGGGGAACGGGGTGGTGTTGCCGGGCTTGTTCTTGCCGTCATCGAAGTCGTCGTGCCGGCCGCCCCGGCCCCTGCCTCTGCCTCTGCCTTCGTCGTCGCCCTCGTCCCTCGGGGCGTCCGGGATGTCGACCGTGTTGAAGGGCGGTGCGGGCTGGCCGTTGAGGGCGTTCGTCATGGCGTCGCGCCAGATCGGTCCGGGGACCTCACCGCCGTACACCTTGTCCCGGTACACGCCACCGATGGTGATCTGCTCCATCTCGACGCTCTGGGACGGGCTGCCCACCCAGACCGCACCGGACATGTTCGGCGTGTAGCCGACGAACCAGGCGTTCTTACGGGCGTCGGTCGTACCCGTCTTGCCCGCGTTGTCGCGGCTCTGGAGACCGGCCTCACGGCCCGTACCCGAGTCGACCACGCCGCGCAGCAGGGTGTTGATGGTGTCGGCCGTCGTCTGCGACATCGCCTGCGTGCAGGTGGACTTCGGCACGGCGAGGGAGTCGCCGTTCGCCGTCTTCACCGACTCGATGGCGATCGGCGTGCAGTACGTGCCGCGGTTGGCGAACGCGGCGTATGCGCTGGCCATCGTCAGGGGTGAGAGACCGTTGGAGCCGAGGGTCAGCGTGGACGGGTTCTGCGGCAGCTTGGTGCCGTCGCCCTGCACCACACCGAGCTTGTCGGTCATGTGCGAGACCGGGCACATGCCGATGTCCTGGAGCATCTGGACGAAGTAGGTGTTGACCGACATCTCCATCGCGTCCTTCAGCGCGTACGGCCCCTCTTCCGACTCGCTCTCGTTCTCCAGGTGATACTTCGGCACGCTGTTGTTGACCCACGGCTTGCCGCAGGTCTGGACCGTGTCCGGGTAGTCCATCTCGTACGGCGCCGAGTACATCTGCGTCGGCGGCGTGCCACCCTCTATGGCCGCGGCGGCGAGGAACGGCTTGAACGTCGATCCGGTCGGGAAGCCGAAGTTCGAGCCACCCATGCCCTTGTTGACCGAGTAGTTGTACTGGGTCTCGTTCTGTCCGAGGCCGTACGGCTTGGACTGGCCCATGCCCATGATCTTGCCGGTGCCCGGCTGGACCAGTGTCACGGCGGTGGCGACCTTGTCCGTCTTGTAGACGTGACTCTTGATCGAGTCCTGCACACCCTGCTGCGCCTGCGGGTCGAGCGTGGTGCGGACCGTGAGCCCGCCCCTGTTCCAGATCTTGGCGCGGTCCTCCTTGGTCTTGCCGAAGGCCGGGTCGGTGAGGAAGACCTGGCGTACGTAGTCACAGAAGAAACCGGCCCCGCTGACGGCGGTGATGCAACCGTTCTGCGGCTTGCTGACCTTCAGCTTGATCGGCGTCGACTGCGCCTTCTTCGCCGTGGCCCGCGAGATGTCCCCGACATCGGCCATGCGCTGGAGGACGGTGTTGCGGCGCTTGGTCGCCTCCTCCGTGTCATTGACCGGGTCGTAGCGGCTCGGCGACTGCACGAGGCCGGCCAGCAGCGCGGCCTCCTCCAACTTCAGGTCCTTCGCCGACTTGGAGAAGTACCGGTGGGAGGCGGCCTCGATGCCGTACGCCTGCTGTCCGAAGAAGGTGATGTTGAGGTAGTTCTCCAGGATCTTCTTCTTGCCGAGCTCTTCCTCGACCTGGATCGCGTACTTCAGCTCCTGGACCTTGCGGCCGATCGTCTGCTGGGTGGCCTGCGCGACCTTGTCCGGGTCGTCGCCCGCCTCCTCGACGAAGACGTTCTTCACGTACTGCTGGGTGAGGGTCGACGCGCCCTGCGCGGTCCCGCCCGACTGCACGTTGCGGTTCATCGCGCGCAGGATGCCCTTGAGGTCGACCGCCCCGTGCTGGTAGAAGCGCGCGTCCTCGATCGCGACGATCGCCTTCTGCATGTACGGGGAGACGTCCTTCAGCGGGACGACGGTGCGGTCGCGCGAGTAGACCGTGGCGATCGCGCCGCCCTTGCTGTCCAGGATGGTGGTGCGCTGGCTCAGCGGCGGCGTCTTGAGATTGGCCGGGATCTCGTCGAATCCCTCGACCGTTCCCTTGGCGGCGAGCCCCAGAGCCCCGGCGGCCGGCAGCGCGATGCCCGCGAGCACGACTCCGGAGAGTGCGGCGACACCGAGAAACTTGGCGGCCTGCTGGGTCGCGGTGAGACCCCCGCCCGAGCGGTTCTTTGGCATGGGGGCAGCCTACGTTCTCATTCGCCGGACAGGCGTATATGCATTGGCCTAAGCTGCTCACAACTGTCACAGCAGTCCCGTTCCGTATCAACCCCCGTGCACGACCCGGCGTTGGTCCGTTCGCGACCCGAGGCGCTCCCGAATTCGCCTGGTGTGTCATCGAACGTCCGTTGTGACCCAGGCGAACTGTCCTGATTTTGGCGGGATAGTCACGGATGTCGCCACCTCACTCCCCTGGGTGATCTGCCGCGTACGCATAGTCCGTTCGGGCCATTCAAGATTGGGCCCGAAGGGGGTGTTGTGCTGTCACCACTTTCCGTAACGTCCTCAACTGGCAGCGGTGAATATGCCGCTACCGCCGTGGGGGAGCCTCGATTCGGGAGAGGACGGCGCCGTGATGGGCTGGGTAACCGACTGGAGTGCGCAGGCAGCCTGCCGCACTACCGATCCGGATGAACTGTTCGTACAAGGGGCAGCGCAGAACAGGGCCAAGGCGGTGTGCACCGGATGCCCGGTGCGGACCGAATGCCTGGCCGATGCGCTGGACAATCGCGTCGAGTTCGGCGTGTGGGGCGGAATGACCGAGCGGGAGCGCCGCGCGCTGTTGCGCAGACGGCCCACCGTCACGTCCTGGCGCCGGCTGCTGGAGACCGCTCGCAGTGAGTACGAGCGGTCCACGGGCATCCTGCCGGTGGCCATCGGTCTGGATGACGACGAACTGCACGAGACGTACGCCGCCGTGGGGTAGTCGGCGAGGGCGACTAGGCCTTTCAGGTGGTCACGCAGCTCCGGCCGGAGCAGAACCGGTCGCGAGCCGATCACCGATGGCCCGCAGCCCTGCGAGGTCATGGACATCACCGGGCAGCGCGGCGACTTCGGTCACGGCGACCTCGGGGTGCAGTGCGGTGAAGCGGTCGCGGGTGCGTTGCTCGCGTGCGACGACCTGCATGCGTTCAGCATGCAGTCGCAGCAGGCCTGCGGTCAGCTGCTCCACGGAGACGGCTTCAGCCTCGGGCTCGGGTTCGGACGCGGGTTCGTGCTCAGGGGCTTCGGTGTGCGCGGAACGGGCGGGGGAGGGCGGCGACTCGGGATCTTCGGGAGAGGTGACTGCCGAGCCGTCCGGGTCACGAAGTCCAGCCTTCCCGGCCGTCTGATCCACAATGCCGATGTCGTCAAGATTTTCTGCGGCCGCCAGGGCGCGCTCGGCCGAGAGCCGGGCGGCGTCGCTGCCATGGACCCGGTTGAGGACCAGACCGGCCAGCGGCATCTCCTCCGCGGCCAGCCGTTCCACGAAGTACGCGGCCTCGCGCAGCGCATCGCGCTCCGGTGTCGCGACGACGAGGAACGCCGTGCCGGGGGCCTGCAGCAGCTTGTACGTGGCATCGGCCCGGGTCCGGAAGCCGCCGAACATGGTGTCCATCGCCGCGACGAACGTCTGTACGTCACGCAGGAACTGACCGCCCAGCAGCTTGCCGAGGGTCCCGGTCATCATCGACATGCCGACGTTGAGGAACTTCATCCCGGCCCGGCCGCCCATCTTCGCCGGAGCCATCAGCAGCTTGATGAACTTCCCGTCCAGGAACGAGCCGAGACGTTTCGGCGCGTCCAGGAAGTCCAGCGCGGAACGCGACGGCGGAGTGTCGACGATGATCAGGTCCCACTCGTTGCGCGCCCGCAGCTGCCCGAGCTTCTCCATCGCCATGTACTCCTGCGTGCCCGCGAAACCGGCCGACAGGGACTGGTAGAAGGGGTTCTCCAGGATCGCGCGGGCCCGCTCGCCGTCCGCGTGCGCCTCGACGATCTCGTCGAAGGTCCGCTTCATGTCGAGCATCATGGCGTGCAGTTCCCCGGCGCCCTCGCCGTCGATGCCCGGCACCCGGCGGGGGATGTTGTCCAGTGAGTCGATGCCCATGGACTGGGCGAGCCTGCGGGCCGGGTCGATGGTGAGGACGACGACCTTGCGGCCGCGCTCGGCCGCCCGTACGCCCAGCGCCGCCGCGGTCGTCGTCTTGCCGACTCCGCCCGAACCGCAGCACACGATGATCCGGATGTCCTGGTCGTCGAGCAGCGCGTCGGCGTCCAGGGCGGGGGCGGCCGGAACGGGCGCGGCTGCTGTGCCCGTGTCCGTGTCCTTGGCGGCACCCGTCTTCGTACTCGCTGTCATGAACCCACCCCTTGCCCCGCCCCTTCGCCCACGCCCTGTTTGCGGAGTTCGACCGCCAGGTCGTACAGCCCGGCCAGGTCCACGCCCTCGCCGATCAGCGGGAGTTCGTTCGTCGGCAGATCGAGACCCGCGAGCACCGCACGTTGCTCGCGCTCCAGCTCCACCCGCTGGGCATGCTCGGCAGCCTGCTCGACCAACGGCCTCACGAGCGCCGCGGAACCGGTCACACCGGCCCGGGTGAGTGTCTTCGCGATCTCCCTGCGGCGGCCGCCCGACGCGGTACGCAGTGCGTCCTCGTCCAGGAGATGCGGCCGCACCATGTTCACGATGACCCTGCCCACCGGCAGTTCGGCCGCCTGCAGCTCCGCGATGCCGTCCGAGGTCTCCTGGACCGGCATCTCCTCCAGCAGCGTCACCAGATGGACCGCCGTCTCGGGAGACTTCAGGACCCGCATCACGGCCTGCGCCTGATTGTGTATCGGACCGATCCGGGCCAGCCCCGCCACCTCGTCGTTCACATTGAGGAAGCGCGTGATGCGGCCGGTCGGCGGCGCATCCATGATCACGTAGTCGTAGCTGTACCGGCCCTGCTTGTCCTTGCGGCGTACGGCTTCGCAGGCCTTGCCGGTCAGCAGCACGTCCCGCACACCGGGCGCGATGGTGGTGGCGAAGTCGATCGCGCCGAGCTTCTTGAGCGCCCGCCCCGCGCTGCCGAGTTTGTAGAACATCTGGAGGTAGTCGAGGAGGGCGCGCTCCGCGTCGATCGCGAGGGCGTACACCTCGCCGCCGCCCGGCGCGACGGCGATCTTGCGCTCCTCGTACGGAAGGGACTCCGCCTCGAAGAGCTGGGCGATGCCCTGCCTGCCCTCGACCTCGACGAGGAGGGTGCGCTTGCCCTCGGTCGCGAGGGCGAGCGCGAGTGCGGCGGCGACCGTGGTCTTACCGGTACCACCCTTGCCGCTGACGACCTGGAACCTGCTCACGTATTCGAGCCTAACCAGTCGAGCCGTGGGCTACGCACGAGGTCGTGCGTGCCAGGCATTACAGTCGGCCTATGACCAAGTGGGAATACGCGACCGTGCCCCTTCTCGTGCACGCGACCAAGCAGATTCTGGACACCTGGGGCGAGGACGGCTGGGAGCTGGTCCAGGTCGTTCCCGGCCCGAACAACCCCGAGCAGCTCGTGGCGTACCTGAAGCGGGAGAAGGCGTAGTGGCGAGTGCAGTCGAGGCGAAGCTCGCCGAACTCGGACTGACACTGCCGGACGTCGTACCGCCGCTCGCCTCGTACCAGCCGGCCGTCCAGTCCGGGGTGTACGTGTACACATCGGGCCAGCTGCCCATGGTGGACGGAAAGCTTTCGGTCACCGGCAAGGTCGGTGCGGAGGTCACGCCGGACGAGGCCAAGGAGCTGGCGAAGACCTGCGCGCTCAACGCACTGGCCGCCGTGAAGTCGGTCGCCGGCGACCTGGACCGGATCAAGCGGGTCGTGAAGGTCGTGGGCTTCGTCGCCTCGGCCACCGACTTCACCGGGCAGCCCGCTGTGATCAACGGCGCGAGTGAGCTGCTGGGCGCGGTGCTCGGCGACAAGGGCGTGCACGCGCGCAGCGCGGTGGGCGTCGCGGTGCTGCCGCTGGACGCACCGGTCGAGGTCGAGGTCCAGGTCGAGCTGACCGGGGCCTGAGCCGCCACGGCGTGGGACGAGCGTTTCCGTAATCCCGTCCGGTCGATGCGACCGGGCGGGATCGTGCGTATGGGCCGCATCGTGGGCGGTGTGCGTACGGGGCAGGGGTGCGTACGGGGCAGGGGTGCGCCGGGCCGGAAGGCGGGCCCGCCCGGGGGGATCGCGGGATGCGTGATCGGCACCTCTCGAACATCGGCGCGGTTCCGGATAGCCTCCGGCCATGTCCAATGGTCAGTGGTACCCACCGGAATGGCCCGATCGGATCCGGGCGCTCGCCGCGGGCGAGCTGACGGCCGCGACTCCCCGGCGGGCCGCCACCGTGATGCTGCTCCGGGACCCCGCTGACACCGGAGGCCTGGCCGACGTCCACATGCTGCGTCGCCGCGCCTCCATGGCCTTTGCCGGGGGCGCGTACGCCTATCCGGGGGGCGGGGTCGACCCGCGCGACGACGACCGCCTCGTCGAGTGGGCCGGACCCACGCTGGAGAGCTGGGCCGAGCGGCTCGGTGTCGGCACGGCGGCCGAGGCGCAGGCCATCGTCTGTGCGGCCGTTCGCGAGACGTACGAGGAGGCAGGCGTGCTCCTTGCCGGGCCGACCGCCGACACGGTCGTCAGCGACACCACGGGCGCCGACTGGGAGGCCGACCGCGAGGCCCTGGTCGCCCGCGAGCTGTCCTTCGCCGAGTTCCTGGACCGGCGGGGCCTGGTGCTGCGGTCCGATCTGCTCGGGGCGTGGGCGCGCTGGATCACGCCCGAGTTCGAGCCGCGCCGCTACGACACCTGGTTCTTCGTCGCCGCGCTCCCCGAGGGCCAACGCACCCGCAACGCGTCCACCGAGGCCGACCGCACGGTGTGGATCGCCGCCGGGGACGCCGCCGACGGGTACGACCGGGGCGAGCTGCTGATGATGCCGCCGACCGTGTCGACGCTGCGTCAGCTGCGGCCGTACGGGACCGCCGCCGAGGCCCTGAAGGCCGCGTCCTCCCAGGACCTCACCCCCGTACTCGCACAGGCCAGGCTCGACGGCGACGAGTTGGTGCTGAGCTGGCCGGGGCACGACGAGTTCACCAAACACATTCCGGCCGGCAGCGCGGGCGGTGAGGCCGTATGAGCGAGGCAGCAACCCTTCCGGGACAGCCGCGCGGCGGCGTCCAGTCCGGGCCCGCCACCACCCGTGCCGTCAACGTCCTCGCGCCCAACGCCTCGGCGATGACGCTCGACGGAACCAACACCTGGATCGTCGCCGAACCCGACTCCGACCTCGCGGTCGTCATCGATCCGGGCCCGCTGGACGACGGCCATCTGCGGGCCGTCATCGACTCCGCCGAGCGCGCGGGCCGGCGGATCGCGCTCACCCTGCTCACCCACGGACACCCCGACCATGCCGAGGGCGCGGCGCGCTTCGCCGAGCTGACACGCACGAAGGTGCGTGCCCTGGACCCGGCGCTGCGGCTCGGCGACGAGGGACTGTCCACCGGCGATGTGATCACGGTCGGCGGCCTGGAGATGCACGTCGTGCCGACCCCCGGGCACACCGCGGACTCGCTCTCCTTCCATCTGCCCGCCGACCGGGCGGTGCTGACGGGGGACACCATCCTCGGGCGAGGCACGACGGTCGTCGCGCATCCGGACGGGCGGCTCGGCGACTACCTCGACTCGCTACGGCGGCTGCGCTCGCTGACGGTCGACGACGGGGTGCACACGGTGCTGCCGGGGCACGGGCCGGTGCTGGACGACGCGCAGGGCGCGGTCGAGTTCTACCTGGCGCACCGCGCGCACCGGCTGGCGCAGGTGGAGACGGCGGTGGAGGCGGGGCACCGTACGGCGCCGGAGGTGGTGGCGCAGGTCTACGCGGACGTGGACCGGACGCTGTGGCCGGCGGCGGAGCTCTCGGTGCTGGCTCAGCTGGAGTACCTGGGCGAGCACGGGCTGATCTGACGCGCGGATGCGACACGGTCGTGCGCGGGCCTGATAGGCGGCCCTGACACGCGTGGAGGGCCCCGCCTGGCGGCGGGGCCCTCCACGTCGTGAGGAGAAAGGTGGCCGGCTAGCGCGAACGCTTCGCCAGGCGCTCCACGTCCAGCAGGATCACGGCGCGCGCCTCCAGGCGCAGCCAGCCGCGGCCCGCGAAGTCGGCGAGCGCCTTGTTGACCGTCTCGCGGGAGGCGCCGACCAACTGGGCCAGCTCTTCCTGGGTCAGGTCGTGGACGACGTGAATGCCTTCCTCCGACTGGACGCCGAACCGGCGCGACAGGTCGAGGAGGGCGCGGGCGACACGGCCCGGCACGTCGGAGAAGACCAGGTCGGACATCTGGTCGTTGGTCTTGCGCAGTCGGCGGGCGACCGCGCGCAGCAGGGCCGTGGCCACCTCGGGGCGGACGTTCAGCCAGGGCTGCAGGTCGCCGTGACCGAGGCCGAGGAGCTTGACCTCGGTGAGCGCGGTGGCGGTGGCGGTGCGAGGGCCGGGGTCGAAGAGCGACAGCTCACCGATCAGCTCGCCGGGGCCGAGGACCGCGAGCATGTTCTCGCGTCCGTCGGGGGACGTGCGGTGGAGCTTCACCTTGCCCTCGGTGACCACATACAGCCGGTCACCCTGGTCGCCCTCGTGGAAGAGAGCGTCGCCGCGTGCGAGGGTCACCTCACTCATCGAGGCGCGGAGCTCCGCGGCCTGCTCATCATCGAGCGCCGCGAAAAGCGGGGCGCGCCGCAGAACGTCGTCCACGAGTTCTCTCCTTGTCGGCCTGTTCAGGGAACCGTGGTCCCCATCATGCCGGACGGTAAAACAGTGCGATCAATCACAAACCAGTTTGACGCACGGGCGCAGCTCACCGTGCGGCAGGGGGCCGATTGGGGGTGGATCCGCAGTGACCGGGGCGGATGTCAGTGCCTGGCTCTAGGCTGGCCGGGTGTCCAAATCGCCGGTGAGAGCGCAGGCCAAGGGGGCTGATGGGGTGTCGGAAGGCCGAAATTCCGCTGTGGGCGAACAGGCTATCAGTCGCCCGACAAAAGCGACAAAACGTCCGTCGGGGGAGTCGGTGAAACAGGGGAAGCCGGTGAAGTCGGCCGGGTCGGGGAAGCCCGCGAAAGCAGCCGCGGCGGCGAAGTCCGCGAAGCCCGGGAAGGCAGCCGCGGCCGCGAAGCCCGGGAAGCCCGCGAAGGCGGAATCCCACCTCGCGATGGTCCGCCGCGCCCGCCGGATCAACCGCGAGCTCGCCGAGATCTACCCGTACGCCCACCCGGAGCTGGACTTCAGGAACCCCTTCGAGCTCCTCGTCGCCACGGTCCTGTCCGCCCAGACCACCGACCTGAGGGTCAACCAGACCACCCCAGCGCTGTTCGCCGCCTACCCCACCCCCGAGGACATGGCGGCGGCCGTCCCGGAGGCGCTGGAGGAGCTCATCCGGCCGACCGGTTTCTTCCGGGCCAAGGCCAAGTCGCTGATAGGCCTCTCCGCGTCGATCAGGGACAACTTCGGCGGTGAGGTACCGGGCAGGCTGGCGGATCTCGTCACGCTGCCCGGTGTGGGCCGCAAGACCGCCAACGTCGTCCTCGGCAATGCCTTCGGCGTCCCCGGCATCACGGTCGACACCCACTTCGGCCGACTGGTCCGCCGCTGGAAGTGGACGGAGCAGGAGGACCCGGAGAAGGTCGAGGCGGAGATCGCCGCGATCTTCCCCAAGAGCGAGTGGACGATGCTCTCGCACCGCGTCGTCTTCCACGGCCGCCGTATCTGCCACGCCCGCAGGCCCGCCTGCGGCGCCTGTCCGATCGCCCCGCTCTGCCCCTCGTACGGTGAGGGCGAGACGGACCCGGAAAAGGCCCGGAAGCTCCTGAAGTACGAGATGGGCGGCCAGCCGGGTCAGCGGCTCAGCCCGCCGCCGGACTACCCGGGCAGGCCCGCGCCCGCGCTGGGAGCCGGGTGACACAGGCGGTGGCCGGCTGACGGGGGCGCCCGCTCCGGAACGAAAGGTGTGGCGACAGGCGTTGTGGGACGACGAGGGGTGCCTATGAAGACGCACGAACAGAGCCACGCCCGGGCGGACGGGCAGACGCCCGACCGGAGCGACGTGGAGAAGCGCGAACACGACCACACCGCCGGCGCGGGTCGTGACGACGCGATCGCCGTCACGACCGAAGGGCTGCCCGGCTGGCTCGACCCTGTCGTCCGCGCCGCGCGGACCATCGAGCCCCGGCAGCTCAGCCGCTTCCTGCCGCCCGAGAACGGCGCCGGGCGCCAGTCCGCGGTGCTGATCCTGTTCGGCGAGGGCGAGCGCGGCCCCGAGCTGCTCCTGATGGAGCGCTCCGGATCCCTGCGTTCCCACGCAGGGCAGCCTTCCTTCCCCGGTGGCGCCCTGGACCCCGAGGACGGCGATCAGGCGACCACAGGGCCGCTGAGGGCCGCTCTGCGGGAGGCCGAGGAGGAGACAGGCCTCGATCCGCGCGGCGTCCAGCTCTTCGGCGTGCTGCCCCGGCTCTACATTCCGGTGAGCAGCTTCGTGGTGACGCCGGTCCTCGGCTGGTGGCGGGTGCCCAGCCCGGTCGGAGTCGTCGATCCGGCGGAGACGGCCCGGGTCTTCACGGTTCCCGTGGCGGATCTCACGGATCCGGCCAATAGAGTGACGACGGTGCACCCCAGCGGTCATCTGGGTCCGGCATTTCTGGTCGAATCGGCCCTCGTCTGGGGTTTCACGGCCGGGGTCATCGACCGCATTCTGCACTTCGCAGGGTGGGAGCTCCCCTGGGACAGGTCCAGACAGGTGCCGCTCGACTGGCGCGCATGACAGGCTGACTCCCGTGCCGGGCCCTTCCGGGCCCGCCCGGCCTCAGCCGAACGAACGGGTCCGGCGACGAATCTGCGAGGGCAATAGACGGTGAACGTGCTGGACATCCTGCTGCTGGCCGGCGCCGTGTGGTTCGCAGTGATCGGCTACCGCCAGGGCTTCGTCGTCGGCATCCTGTCGGTGATCGGGTTCCTCGGCGGCGGCCTTGTCGCCATCTATCTGCTGCCGGTCCTGTGGGACCAGTTGACGGACAACTCGGAAGTCTCCTCGACTGCCGCGGTCGTCGCGGTCATAATCGTGATCGTGTGCGCGTCCGTCGGCCAGGCCTTCACTACACATCTCGGCAACAAACTCCGCCGCTACATCACGTGGTCGCCTGCGCGCGCACTCGACGCGACCGGCGGCGCGCTGGTCAATGTGGTCGCGATGCTGCTGGTGGCCTGGCTGATCGGGTCAGCCCTCGCGGGTACGTCGCTGCCGACGCTGGGCAAGGAGGTCCGTAACTCCTCGGTGCTGCTCGGCGTCTCCCGGGTGATGCCCTCCCAGGCCTCCACCTGGTTCACGGACTTCTCCTCGGTCCTCGCGCAGAACGGCTTCCCGCAGGTCTTCAGCCC
Source organism: Streptomyces sp. NBC_01717 (assembly GCF_036248255.1). Lineage (NCBI taxonomy): Bacteria > Bacillati > Actinomycetota > Actinomycetes > Kitasatosporales > Streptomycetaceae > Streptomyces > Streptomyces sp. NBC_01717. The sequence goes on from NZ_CP109178.1 coordinate 5,136,735, forward strand.
CTTCGCCAACGAACCGATCACCGAGGTCAGGGCCCCGGACCCGGCTCTGGCCGGCAGCCCGGTCGCGACGCGCGCCAAGCAGTCCATCGTCAAGGTCGTCGGTACGGCTCCGAGCTGCGGCAAGGTCCTCGAAGGCACCGGCTTCGTCTTCTCCGACCGCCGGGTGATGACCAACGCGCATGTCGTCGGCGGCGTCGACGAGCCGACCGTCCAGATCGGCGGCCAGGGGCGGTTGTACGACGCGAAGGTCGTCCTCTACGACTGGCAGCGCGACATCGCCGTACTCGACGTCCCGGGTCTCGACGCGAAGCCGCTGAAGTTCACCGACACCAACCACGACGCGGCCTCGGGGAACAGCGCCATCGTCGCGGGCTTCCCGGAGAACGGCGCCTACGACGTACGCGCCGCGCGTGTCCGCGGCCGCATCGACGCCAACGGCCCGGACATCTACCACCGGGGCACGGTCCGCCGCGACGTGTACTCGCTCTACGCGACGGTCCGTCAGGGCAACTCAGGCGGCCCGCTGCTGACCCCCGACGGCAAGGTGTACGGAGTCGTGTTCGCGAAGTCGCTGGACGACCCCCAGACGGGCTACGCCCTGACGGCCGACGAGATCCGCCAGGACATCACGACCGGCCGCACCGCCAACCAGCAGGTCGACAGCCAGGCGTGCGCGTTGTAAGTCGCGGAGACGGCGAGGGAGTGCGGGGCAACTGCCCCGCACTCACCTCCTGGAGTCTTTCTCCGCGTGATCAGGTGAGGGGCGGCGGGTCATCCGCGGGGATGCCGCAGCCGCGCCGAGACCCAGCGGGCCCGGCGGCGGAGGATGCGCGGAATGCCCAGCCGGGGATCATGCAGATCATGCGCACTGCGCACCCGGCCCTGGGGGCCGTCCCCCTCATGAGTGCTCGGATCCGCCGTAGCGGTCGAGCGTCGATTGCGTGCTGCGTCACCGAAGTCGTGCGTCCAGCCCATACCCCGACGTCTGCCCGTGCCTCATGGTCGGTAATCGCCCATGCGTCAGCCAATTGGCCTATGCGCCGGGCAATTGGCTGTTCGTCGGACAACTGTGCTCTTCCGGCCACCGGTTGGCCGCGCCGGAGCACCGGCCCGGGCCGCCCGCAGGGCCGGTCGCGGGCCTACCGGTCCGGCTCGGGATCCTTGAGCCAGTTGATGAGTTCGGTCGAGAAACCGACCGGATCCTCCTCGTGCGGGAAGTGCCCCAGACCATCGAAAAGTCGCCAACGGTACGGCGCTTCGACGTACTGGCCGGACCCCGCCGCACTCCGCGTACGGACCGCCGGATCGAGCGAACCGTGCAGATGCAGTGTGGGCACCCGCACCGGGCGCTTCATCCTGCGGTTGAACTGGATGCCGTCCGGGCGCGCCATGGACCGCACCATCCAGCGGTACGGCTCGATCGAGCAGTGCGCCGTCGACGGGATGCACATCGCGCGCCGGTAGACGTCCACCGCCGCGTCGTCGGGGAACTCCGCCGCCCGCGGCCCCGACCAGTCGCGGATCAGCCGGCCGACCAACGCCGCGTCGTCCGCGACGAGCTGACGCTCCGGCACCCAAGGCCGCTGGAAGCCCCAGATGTACGAGCCCGCCCGGGACTGTGCGAAGTCGGAGAGCATGGAGGACCGCCAACGGCGCGGGTGCGGCATCGAGGAGACCGCCAGCCGGCGCACCAGCTTCGGCCGCATCACCGCGGCCGTCCAGGCGAGGTAGCCGCCCATGTCGTGGCCGACCAGCGCGGCGTCCGGCTCGCCGAGCGAGCGGATCACGCCGGTGATGTCGAGGGCGAGGTTGGCGGGGTCGTAACCCCGAGGCGTACGGTCGCTGCCGCCCACTCCGCGCAGATCCATCGCGACGGCACGGAAGCCGGCGTCGGCGAGTGCGGTCAGCTGATGGCGCCAGGTCCACCAGAACTGCGGGAAGCCGTGCAACAGCAGTACGAGCGGCCCGTCCCCCAGCTCGGCGATGTGGAAGCGGGCCCCGTTGGCTGCCACGTCGCGGTGGGTCCAGGGGCCGTCGAGGCGTACGGGACTGCCTGAGCCGGGGCCGGTGGGGCCGAATGCGCTGGAATCGGGGACGGTCATGCGGACGAGCGTGCCACAGCGGACGCCTGGTCCTGGACCGCGGACTTCGTCAGGGCCTTGTCCGTCGGGGTGCTACCCGAGGCTGTGACGGCCGGACGGCTCGTACCCGCGGTGACGGCGGGCCGCGGATGCGGCTTGACGCCCTGCAGCACGGCCGCCGTCTGCTTGGCCGAGGCGATGGACTTCTCCGGCGGCTTGACCTTCTTGAACTTGGCGATGGCGATCAGCGCGAGCAGGATCGCCAGCACGATGAACGCGGCGCCGACGATCAGGAACGACCACGCGAGCCCGAGTCCCAGGTTGTGGATTCCGTACGCCGCCGCGAAGCTCAGCACGGGCAGCGCGAACAGAATCAGCACGCCTGCGACGATGAACGCCACACTGCCGGCCACACCCCGCTTGACGTCCTGCCGCACCTCTGCCTTGGCCAGGGCGATCTCGTCGTGCACCAGTGCGGACACCTCGGCCGTCGCCGAGGCGACCAGCTGCCCGAGACTGCGGTCGGCGCTGCCCGCGTAGTTGCCGGGGTCGCTCATCCCTGACTCCCTCTTCTGCTCCTGCTCGACACATCTGGTGTCAGATCATGCCGGACTGTCCGGCTTGCTGCTCGCTGCCCCCGCCAGTTCGGCAAGGCGGCGGTGCTCCGCGGCCTTCTTCTCGTAGATCGCGGCCATCCGAAGGTGGTACGCGGGATTGTCCTGCTCGTAGATGTCGGGAACGCCGTCCTGGTCCTCGTCGAGCTCCTCCGCCTCGTAGAGCGTCCGGTATCTGCGTACCCGGAGTTTGAGCAATGCACCGGAGAACACGGCCGCGATCAGGGAGCCCATCAGCACTGCGGCCTTGATCTCGTTGGTGAGGGTGGCGTTCCCTTCGAATGCGAGCTCGCCGATGAGCAGCGAGACGGTGAAGCCGATCCCGGCGAGCGAGGCGACCGCGAAGACGTCCGCCCATGCCAGGTCCTTGTTCAGCTCCGCCTTGGTGAATCGGGCGGCCAGCCAGGTACCGCCGAAGATGCCGACCGTCTTGCCGACGACGAGCCCCAGCACGACACCGAGCGTCTCGGGCCGGGTGAAGACCCCTGCCAGTGCGTTGCCGGAGAGCGAGACCCCGGCCGAGAAGAGCGCGAACAGCGGCACGGCGAGACCGGCCGACAGCGGGCGTATCAGGTGTTCGATGTGCTCGCCGGGAGAGTGCTGCTCGCCCTCGCGCCGGGTGCAGCGCAGCATCAGGCCCATGGCGACACCGGCGATGGTGGCGTGGATGCCGCTGTTGTACATCAGTCCCCAGATGACCAGGGCGAGCGGTACGTAGACGTACCAACCGCGCACGTTCTTGCGCAGCAGCAGACAGAAGACGGCGAGGCCGACGACGGCGCCGATGAGCGCCATGAAGTCGATGTCCTCGGTGAAGAAGATGGCGATGATCAGGATCGCGAAGAGGTCGTCGACGACGGCAAGGGTGAGCAGGAAGGCGCGGAGCGCGGACGGCAGCGAGGTGCCGATGACCGCGAGGACGGCGAGCGCGAAGGCGATGTCGGTGGCGGTCGGGACGGCCCAGCCGTCCGTGGAACCGCCGCCGACCACAGTCGCCAGTGTGTAGACGACGGCCGGCGCGGCCATGCCGCAGACGGCGGCGATGACCGGTAGGACGGCGGCCTTGGGGTCGCGCAGGTCACCCGCTACCAGTTCTCGCTTGAGCTCGACACCCGCGACGAAGAAGAAGATCGCGAGCAGCCCGTCGGCCGCCCAGTGCTGCACGGAGAGGTCCAGCCCCAGGAACTGCGGCCCGAGGTGGAAGTCGCTGACGGCCCGGTAACTGGACCCGAGAGTGTTCGCCCAGGTCAGCGCGGCGACGGCGGCGACCAGCAGGATGACTCCGCCGACGGTCTCGGTGCGCAGGGCGTCCGTGAGGTAGTTCCGCTCGGGGAGGGAGAGACGCCCGAGAAAGGTGCGGCGGGACGGAGAGGGGGGTGTGGGGGCGGGCGCGGCCACGAGTGGAGACCTCCGGGTCGGTACGGCAGCAATGGCATGGCTGATGCACTTGCCGACCAGACTTCCCGGCACACCCTGTGGAGATTTATTGATGAGTTATTGATGCAGCTGCCACTGTACCCGGGGTGTGCGGGGCCGTATCCGGTGATCTTCACCTTAAATGCCCGAGGGGCACCCGGCGCGTTGCCGGATGCCCCTCGGGGTCGTATCTGCTCGTGCCTGTTGCCGCCGGTCTCAGTCCTCGGAGGACGACGACGGCAGCTGCGTCTGGATGAGATCCATGACCGAGGAGTCGGTGAGCGTGGTGACATCACCCAGCTCGCGGTTCTCCGCGACATCGCGCAGCAGGCGGCGCATGATCTTGCCGGATCGGGTCTTCGGCAGCTCGGCGACCGGCAGGATCCGCTTGGGCTTGGCGATCGGGCCGAGCGTGGCGCCGACGTGGTTGCGCAGATCGGCGACGAGGCTGTCGGAGGCGGATGCCGAACCGCGCAGTATCACGAACGCGACAATGGCCTGGCCGGTCGTCTCGTCGGCCGCGCCGACCACGGCGGCCTCGGCGACCGACGGGTGCGACACGAGCGCCGACTCGACCTCGGTGGTCGAGATGTTGTGCCCGGACACGAGCATCACGTCGTCGACCCGGCCGAGCAGCCAGATGTCGCCGTCCTCGTCCTTCTTGGCGCCGTCGCCCGCGAAGTACTTGCCCTCGAAGCGCGCCCAGTAGGTGTCGATGAAGCGCTGGTCGTCGCCCCAGATGGTGCGGAGCATCGACGGCCACGGCTCGGTGAGGACGAGGTAGCCGCCCCCGCCGTTCGCCACCTCGTTGGCCTCGTCGTCGACGACGGTGGCGGAGATACCGGGCAGGGCGCGCTGGGCGGAACCGGGCTTGGTCTCCGTGACACCGGGAAGCGGCGAGATCATCATCGCGCCGGTCTCGGTCTGCCACCAGGTGTCCACGATCGGGCACTTGTCGGCGCCGATGTGCTTGCGGTACCAGATCCACGCCTCGGGGTTGATCGGCTCACCGACCGAACCGAGAATCCGCAGCGACGACAGGTCGAACTTGGCGGGGATGTCGTCGCCCCACTTCATGAACGTACGGATCGCGGTGGGCGCGGTGTAGAGGATCGTGACGCCGTACTTCTGGATGATCTCCCAGAAGCGGCCCTGGTGAGGCGTGTCGGGCGTGCCCTCGTACATCACCTGCGTCGCGCCGTTGGCCAGCGGTCCGTACACGATGTACGAGTGCCCGGTCACCCAGCCGATGTCGGCGGTGCACCAGTAGACGTCGGTCTCCGGCTTGAGGTCGAAGACGGCGTGGTGGGTGTACGCCGCCTGCGTGAGGTAGCCGCCGGAGGTGTGCAGGATGCCCTTCGGCTTACCCGTCGTACCCGAGGTGTAGAGGATGAAGAGCGGATGCTCGGCGTCGAATGCCTCGGGGGTGTGCTCGGTGGGCTGGCGGCCGGTGATCTCGTGCCACCAGACGTCGCGGCCCTCGGTCCACGGGGTGTCCTGGCCGGTGCGCCGCACCACGAGGACATGCTCGACGGTGTCGAAGCGGGAGACGGCGTCGTCCACGGCGGGCTTCAGCGCGGACGGTTTGCCGCGGCGGTAGCCACCGTCGGCGGTGATGACGACCTTGGCGTCCGCGTCCTGGATGCGGGCGGCGATGGCGTCGGCGGAGAAGCCGCCGAAGACCACCGAGTGCGCGGCGCCGATGCGGGCGCAGGCCAGCATCGCGACGGCGGCCTCGGGGATCATCGGCAGGTAGACGGCGACCCGGTCGCCCTTGCCGACACCGAGCTCGGCGAGGGCGTTGGCGGCGCGGGAGACCTCGTCCTTCAGTTCCGCGTACGTGATTGCGCGGCTGTCGCCGGGCTCGCCCTCGAAGTGGATGGCGACACGGTCGCCGTGACCCGCTTCGACGTGACGGTCCACGCAGTTGTACGCGACGTTCAGCTTGCCGTCCGCGAACCACTTGGCGAAGGGCGGGGTGCTCCAGTCGAGCGTCTCGGTCGGCTCCGTGGCCCAGGTCAGGCGCCGGGCCTGCTCGGCCCAGAAGCCCAGCCGATCCGCCTCGGCCTGCTCGTACGCCTCGGCTGTGACGTTGGCGTCGGCGGCCAGATCGGCGGGTGGTGCGAACCGACGATCTTCCCGAAGCAGATTGGCCAAGCTTTCGTTGCTCACGACATCTCCCATTCCCAGGGTGTCCGTTGTGTCCCGGGGCATAGCTCATCAGGCCCAGGGCCGGGTGACAAGTGTCTGCCGGGAATTGGTTTAGACCTGTGTTTCGTGTAAGGAGGAACGATCACAAGGTCTCACGGACCCGAGGCGCACGTGGTTCAGGTGCGCGTGGTTCAGGCGCTCGTACGTTCCAACTCGCCGGAACCAGGCGGATCGGCGGGGCCGGCCGTGGTGGTGGGGGCGGAAACAGAGGCGTGATCACCGGGATCACTGAGCTCGGTGTGACCGGTCGGATCACTGAGGTCGGTGATGTCGTACGGACGGGAGTGGTTCGGGTCGCAAGGGCCCACTCGGTCGAAGACCTCGTCGACCCCGCTACCGGCGCTCGCGCCCTCGGCCAGCAGATACGCCTGCGCCTCGCCGACATGGAAGTACATCCCGTGCAACTGGAGCGCACCCTCGGCGAGTCTCCGCGCCACCGATTCATGGGCCCGCAGATGGTCCAACTGCTGGACCACATTGGTGAGGCAGAGCTGCTCCACCTCATCGGCGGGCAACCGGCCGGAGATCCGCGCCCAGGCGTGATGCCGGGACTTCATCCGTTCCAGGCTCGGCAGGCCGTGCCGCAGCCAGCGCCACAGAGATGTCCGCGGGGTGTCCGGTTCGGTGCTCATCAGCGCCTGCATCGCGCCGCAGCCGGAGTGGCCGCAGACGGTGATGGACTCGACCTTGAGCACATCCACCGCGTACTCGATCGCGGCGCCCACCGAGTCGTCACCGGCCTCCGCGCCCGGCGGGGGCACGAGGTTGCCGACATTCCGAACGGTGAACAGGTCGCCCGGGCCGCTCGCCGTGATCATGCTGGTGACCAGGCGGGAGTCCGCGCAGGTGATGAAGAGCTGGGAGGGACGCTGACCTTCGCGGGCCAGCCGGGCCAGCTCGTCGCGCACCAGCGGAGCCGTATTGCGCTGGAACGAACTGAGCCCGCTGGCCAGCCGGTGCGCGCCGGTCCGGCGCGGAACAGCGGCACTGTCGCCGGGGGTGTCCAACCGGCCGGTGCGGCCGGCGGTGGCGTCGGCCGCCCTGGCCGCCCGGGCGTCGGCCTTGGCGCCGCCGCCTGAGCCTGTGGGTCCCTGGTCGGCGGTGAAGCTTTCGCCGGGGGCGAAGGCCGCCCTGGTGCGGTGGGCGTCGACCGGCCGGCCGGGCTGGTCGGGCCGGTCGTGGCAGTGATGGTTGCGCCACGGTGTCCAGGGGCGGCAGCAGGAGTGGGCCGCCGAGGCGGGCTCAGCGATCCGGCCACCGGACCTGCCGGTGAAGACGACCCGGCCGCCCTGCGCGGTCTGGGCATCGCTCCAGTCCTGGATCGTCTCGTACGCCGCGTGGTCCATGAAGAAGCCGTCCAACTCGACCACCGCGTCCCCGCCTCGGGGCAACTGGCCGAGTGCCCGGCTGAGTCGCGGCACCGCGAGGAACGTCAGTTGCCCTCGTACGACCACCAGATGCTGGCCGTCCTGATCGGTGACCGTGATCCTGGTGCGGGCCAGCCGGTGCAGAGCGACGGCCACAGCCACGGCGATACCGATGGCCACACCTTCCAGCACGCCGAAGAGCACCACGCCGGTGATCGTCGCCCCGTACACCAGGAATTCGCGATGCCTGTGGACATTGCGGATGTGGGCATAGTTCACCATCTGGAAGCCGACCACCATCACCAGAGCGGCGAGCGCGGCCAGCGGGATCCACTCCAGGGCCGTGACCAGCAGTCCGGCGGCGAGCAGCACCCAGACGCCGTGCAGCACGGTGGCGGCTCGGCTGGTGGCCCCGGCCCGTACGTTCGCCGAACTCCGCACCGCGCCACCGGACACCGGCAGCCCGCCGAGCAACCCGGACAGTACGTTGGCGATGCCCTGGCCGCGCAGTTCGCGGTCGAGATCGGAGCGCCGGACCGGCGGGGCGGCGGGGCTGACCGGGACCGGAGAGGCGGAATCAGCGGTTCGGCCGGCGGCACGGTCGGCGGTCAGCTTGTCCACCGCCACCGCGGCGAGCAGCGATTCGAGGCTGGCCACCAACAGCACCGTGAACACGGCGGTGGCCAGGGCCAGGACGGGGCCCTGCGGCATCTCGGGCAAGGCGTGCGAGCGCCAGGAGGGCAGGTCGACCCGGGCGATCCCGGGCGCCGCAACCGCGGCCACCGCCGTTGCGATCGCCACCGAGGCCAGGGCCGCGGGCAGCCGTCGCACCGCTCGCCCGATCCGCCCGGGGAGCCGCGGCCACACCACCAGTACGGCGATGGTCAGTGCGCCGATCAGCGGCGCGGCCGGGCTCATCCGGCCCAACTGCTCCGGAAGTGCGAGGGCGTTGGCGGCCGCCGAGCTCTGGGGCGAACTGCCGAGCACGATGTGCAACTGGGCGAGCGCGATGGCCACGCCGATACCGGCGAGGGTGCCGTGCACGATGGCCGGGCTGACAGCGAGGGCGCCGCGCGCCGCGCGCAGCGAACCCAGCAGGATCTGCAGAAGTCCGGCGCCGATGGTGATCGCGCAGGTGGTGCGCCAGCCGTAGATCTGGATCAACTCGGCTGTGACCACGGTCAGACCGGCGGACGGGCCGCTGACCTGGAGGGGAGTGCCGCCGAGCAGTCCGGCGACGATGCCGCCGATCGCGGCGGAGATGAGTCCGGCTTCCAGCGGGGCGTCCATGGCGACGGCCAGGCCGAGCGACATGGGGACGGCGATGAGAAAGACAGTGATGGACGCGGAGAGGTCGGCGCCCGCGACGCGGAATCGTCCGCCGCGGCGCGGCGGTGGCGGGCTGTGAGGTCGCTTGATTCCCGAGGCGCGGGAAGGTGGCGAACTGTGGGCTGTGTGGTCATGACGGATGCGGACGCAAGCAGACATGTTCCCGTCTCCTCCGGGGCAGCGCGGTCGCGGAACGTGGGGACGCGGCCGTGGGTCACGGCGTGCAGCGGCGGGATTTCTCAACTCTCAGTAAATGAATCGTAATGGAGAGTAAAGATTTGTGTCCATCATTTAGGGCAAATGGGTCATTGAATCACTCCTTCAAGTGAATAGGCAGCTTTTTATGCGGTCTGTCATGCCGCAACTTTCAGGGCTGCCTGTGATCTCAGCCGTGCCGCGGCCGCAGATTCGGTACAAATTATCTGAAAAGGAAGCGGGTGGGATGGCGGCCGCCACGAAGGGGCTGCCGGGCCCAAGCGGAACGCGCCCGAAGCCGCCCTCGGGAGCCGCGTCCGCCTCGTGGGCGACGGCTCCTCCTTCTTCACCGGAAGTCGGGCCGAAGCGCCCCCGGTCGAAGCGCCTGTCGTCTGGTCAGAAGCCGCCGCAGTGCGTGGTGTTCTCCCGGGACGGTACGGGTGAGGGTGTACGCGGCATCGGCGAGACACCGTGGGGTGGGGAGGGGCTGCCTGCCTCGCCCCCGGGCCCCGGACGAGCCCGACGGGAAGCGGATGCGGCGCGAGGGGGTGTCCGGCCCCGTCACCGCGCCGGTCGCCGAGTCGTGGGCGACCGGTTGGATCGCAGATCAGGGGCCGGGCGGATCAAGGGCCCGGGCGATCGAGGGGGCGGGGCGTCGCAACCTGCTCACACGGGCTGAGCGGCGCCGGCCCGCGTGTTCCGCTCGTCGAGCACGAAGGAGGGGTCGACCTGAGCAGCCAGGTCGGCGCCCGTCTTTTCGTTGCCCCAGCTCTCTGCGTTCTTCAGATGGAAGTGCACCATCTGCCGCGTGTAGCGCTCCCAGTCGCGTTGCCCGTACGAATCCTCCGCCGCGTCCTGCAGGGCCTGAAGAGCCATCCGGTTGTCCGCCTCCAGCAGCTCGAAGCGGGCCGGTCGGCCCTTTTCCATCGCCCGCACCCAGTCGGAGTGACCGACGCCGACCAGCAGGTCGTCGCCGACCTCGGCCCGCAGGAAGTCCAGGTCGTCCTGACCCTGCACCTTGTTGCCGACGACCTTCAGAGCGACCCCGAAGTCCCGTGCGTACTCCTTGTACTGGCGGTAGACCGAAACGCCCTTGCGGGTCGGCTCGGCAACCAGGAACGTCATGTCGAAGCGGGTGAACATTCCCGACGCGAAGGAGTCCGAGCCCGCGGTCATGTCGACGACCACGTAGTCGTCGGGACCGTCGACGAGATGGTTGAGGCAGAGCTCGACCGCGCCGACCTTGGAGTGGTAGCACGCCACCCCCAGATCCGATTCGGTGAACGGTCCGGTGGCCATCAGCCGGATGTCCCCGTCGTCCAGCGTGATCGTGCGGGCGCACGCGTCGTAGACCGGGTTGTCCTCGCGGACGCGGAGCAGCCGCGAGCCCTCGCCGGGCGGAGTCGTCTTGATCATCGTCTCGACGGAGGCGATACGGGAGTTGCTGCCTCGTAGATACTCCTTGATCAGCGGCAGCTGCGCCCCCATGGCGGGCAGCGCCGCCGCCTCCTCGTCATCGAGGCCGAGTGCGGCCCCCAGGTGCTGGTTGATGTCGGCGTCCACCGCGACCACATGGGCTTCATTGGCGGCAAGGTGACGAATGAAGAGCGAGGACAGCGTGGTCTTGCCGCTGCCGCCCTTCCCTACGAAAGCGATCTTCATGTTCACCTAGAGTAGCTGCATAACTGCGCTCCGCTGTCGAACTTCGTGAAGAAGGCCACTCCGGGGCGGTATGGGTGTAGGGGGCGCGTAGCCTCGCTACCTATGAGTACGACTGCCCCAGACCCGCTCGCCGCCCTGGGCGCCCTGCCGGGGGTCGCCGACGCGGTGGACTCCGTACGCAAGGCCGTCGACCGTGTCTACGGCCACCGAGTCATGCGGCGCCGCAGCAACGAGGTCACCGGGGAGGCGGCGCTGCGCGGCGCCCGTGGCTCCGCCGCGCTCTCCGGCGCCGACTGGAACCTGGAGGAGGTGCGTCGGCGCACCGACTTCAGCGGTGACGACGAGGCGCAGGTGATCGGAGCCGCCCTCCGGCTCACCGCGGAAGCAGGTCAACTGCTCTCCATCTGGCGGCAGTCGCCGCTGCGGGTCCTTGCCCGGCTGCACCTGGTGGCGGCCGGCGGGGCCGCGCCCGACGACGCGGTCGGCCGGCCTCGGCTGGCGGGCGAGCCGGTGGACGAGCCGCTGATCGAAGCGCCGCTGCCGAGCGCGGACGAGGTCGCCGGGCGGCTGGAAGGTCTCTCCGGACTGATCCTTGCGGGCAGTGCGGCGCCCGCGCTGGTGACGGCCGCGGTCGTGCACGGCGAACTACTGGCGCTGCGCCCCTTCGGTTCGTACAACGGGCTGGTCGCGCGGACCGCCGAACGGATCGTGCTGATCGGGAGCGGGCTGGACCCGAAGTCCATCTGCCCCGCCGAGGTCGGCCATGCGGAACAGGGCCGGGCGGCGTACGTCGCGGCGTTCGAGGGTTATCTGTCGGGGACGCCGGAGGGTATGGCCGCCTGGATCGCGCACTGCGGGCGCGCGGTGGAACTCGGCGTCAGGGAGTCGACGGCCGTCTGTGAGGCGCTGCAGCGCGGGGCCGCTTAGCGTCCGCCCGGGGTCCGTCGGTCAGCTCGGCCACCCAACTCCCCGGCCCGACTGCTGACTTCACTGCCCGATCAAAGGGTTGCGGCGGTACCGTCCTCGGTACCGCCGCTGGCACGTCCACCCAGTTACCATGCGTCCTCGATAAATGCCCATCAGGTCGGGAACTCAGCCCGTCACCTGGTGCGGCTGGCCCGTAATCGACGGGTCGACGTCGCGTGGGTGCTCGGTTTTCATGCTCGGTCCGTGGGGCCTTCTCTGCGTTACAGGTAATCCTCTCGGATGTCCTTGGTCTCGCGGGCCGTTGACTCCTTTGTACTCCACACCTGGGGTAAGCGGTAGTGCTGGCCATGCTTCTTTACTTTTGGGTTCAAATATGGATGATCCGAACATGCTGGTCGGGGCCGGAATCCGGCATGCGAAGGAGCCGTCGGGCGCGGAACGGGCCGCTGTCCGGAGGCAGGCTCCGGACAGCGGCCGGGGTGGTGACCCGGGAGACCTCGGCCTTCGCGCGGCGCAGGCTGAGGACTCCCGCTGTGCGGACGCAGGTGCGGAGTGTCAGGCGGTTGTCGCGGCCGCGCGCCGGCGCGAGGTGTACCAGACGAGTCCTGCGGTGACGGCTGCTGCGCCCACCGCTGCGGCGGCGACGAGCGCCGGGCGGGGTGGCATCGAGAACGTGGGCAGCCGCTGCTTGAGCCGAACCGGGCGGTCGAAGACGAGAATCGGCCATTCCCGGAGCGCGGCTTCACGCCGCAGCGCGCGGTCCGGGTTGACCGCGTGCGGGTGGCCGACGGACTCCAGCATCGGTACATCGGTCGCGGAATCGCTGTAGGCGTAACAGCGCGAGAGGTCGTACCCCTCCGATACGGCGAGTGCCTGGACCGCCTCAGCCTTCGTCGGCCCGTATGCGTAGTACTCCACCTCGCCGGTGAAACAGCCGTCGTCGCCGACGACCATTCGGGTGGCGACGACCCGGTCGGCGCCCAGCAGCTCGCCGATCGGCTCGACGACTTCTGCACCCGAGGTGGAAACGATGACGACATCGCGTCCAGCGGTGTGGTGCTCCTCGATGAGGGTCGCCGCCTCGTCGTAGATGATGGGGTCGATCAGATCGTGCAAGGTCTCGGCGACGATTTCCTTCACCTGCTGGACGTTCCAGCCCTTGCAGAGCGCGGAGAGATATTCGCGCATCCGCTCCATCTGGTCGTGATCGGCGCCCCCGGCGAGGAACACGAACTGTGCGTACGCGGTACGCAGTACGGCACGGCGGTTGATCAGTCCGCCTTGGTAGAAGGACTTGCTGAAGGTCAGAGTCGAGGACTTCGCAATGACCGTCTTGTCCAGGTCGAAGAAGGCTGCTGTGCGCGGCAAGGAGTGGTTTTCCACAAGGCAGAGCATAGGGGCCCACCATTCGGCGTAAACTCTGGCGCGTGGGTTTGCCTGAGAAGGCTCTCGGGTACACCATGGAAGTCACGGATCGTTCGCGACCGTGCTAACCCGGTCCGACTCCTCCCCCCCCGAGTCGGCCGTGGGGACGACCCCCGCTCTCCCCCCCGGCGGGGGTCGTCGCATGTCCGGACCCATTTCCGGCGCTCGGAATCAAGCATTCTGTCTCCTTCCCGGCCGCGACGGCCCGTTTTTCTGCGCTCTCGCACCACCATGACTCGTCACAGTGTGTAGCGGAAGTGCTGCTCTCCGGAAGTCGCCGGTATGGGTGACGGAGATATTCACAGCGGTGGAGTTGTCCACAGTTTTTGAGCAAGATCCACACGATTTCCCGAAGCGTTGCACGGTGATTCCACCCGCGAAGTCCGCGGGTTCTGGATATCGCCGATCTCGGAAGGCTCCGAGATCGCCGCGAAACCGCGGTGAAGGTGCAGGGAGAAGGGGGCGGAGATCGTGGCCGAATCCATCGCACGGGGTCGTCTGCCGGTCGCCGAAGAGCGGAGCGGCGGACCGCTGATCGTGACCGAGGATGTGGAGCTGCTCGACGATCTGCTGCGGCTGTGCGCGGCCGCCGGAGCGGAGCCGGAGGTTCACCACACGCTGCCCGAAGGCAGAGGCGGCTGGGAGCGCGCTCCGATGGTTCTGGTGGGCGACGACGCGGCTCCGCGATGCCGTGGAGCCGCGCGCAGACAGGGCGTGATGCTCGTGGGGCGCGACCAGGACGCTCCGGAGGTCTGGCGGCAGGGCGTGGAGATCGGGGCGGAATATGTGCTGCGGTTGCCCGACGCGGAGAGCTGGCTCGTCGATCAGATCGCCAATGCGGCGGAGGGTGTGGGCAGGCCCGCGCTCACCGTCGGAGTGATCGGCGGACGGGGCGGAGCCGGCGCGTCGACACTGGCCTGCGCGCTGGCCGTGGCCGCGGCCAGGAGCGGGCGGCGGACCATGCTGATCGACGGAGATCCGCTGGGTGGCGGCATCGATGTGCTGCTCGGCGGCGAGCGCGCCGAGGGGATGAGATGGCCGGATTTCGCCCATTCCAAAGGGCGGGTGGGCGGTGGCGCCCTGGAGGAGTCGCTGCCCGCATTGCACGGGTTGCGCGTGCTCAGCTGGGGCCGCGACGACTGGGTGGTCGTTCCGCCGCAGGCCATGGCGGCGGTGCTGGCGGCCGCGCGCAGGCTCGGTGGGGTGGTGGTCGTCGATCTGCCGCGCCGGGTCGACGAGTCGGTGGCCGAGGCGCTTGCCCAGCTGGACCTCGGGCTGCTGGTCGTCCCCGGCGAGTTGCGAGCGGTCGCGGCGGCCAAGCGGGTGGCGTCGATGGCCGGGATGGTCCTGGGTGATCTGAGGGTGATGGCGCGCGGCCCGTACGCGGCGGGTCTGGACGAGCGCTGGGTGGCGCATGCGCTGGGGCTGCCACTCGCCGGTGAACTCCCGCTGGAGCCCGGGCTGCTCGCCGCTCAGGACGGTGGGACGCCGCCCGGCGGCAGCGCCCGCTCCCCGCTGGCCAGGTTCTGTACGGCCTTCTGGGAGCGGGCGCTTGCCGGAGGCGTCGCCGGGGGAGCGGTGTCATGACCGACGCACTGCTCGACGCCGTGCGGCAGCGGCTGGCGCAGAGCGGCGCCGCACCCACCCCGGCCGGGGTTGCGGCCGCGCTGCGCGCCCAGGGGAGGCTGCTCGGAGATGCCGAAGTGCTCGGAGCCGCGGAGAAGTTGCGCGGCGAACTGGTCGGCACCGGGGTGCTGGAACCGCTGCTCGCCGATCCCGCGGTCACGGACGTGCTGGTGTCCGCGCCGGACCGGGTGTGGGTGGACCGGGGCGGCGGGCTCGAACTCACCGGGGTGACCTTCCGGGACGCTCCGGCAGTGCGCAGGCTGGCGCAGCGGCTCGCCGCGGTTGCCGGGAGGCGGCTGGACGATGCCCGGCCCTGGGTGGACGCCCGGCTGCCGGACGGGACGCGGATGCACGCGGTGCTGCCGCCGGTGTCCGTCGGCTCCACGTGTCTGTCGCTGCGAGTGGTGCGCCCCAGGGCCTTCTCGCTGGCGGAGCTGGTTGCGGCGGGGACCGTACCGCCGGGCGGGGACCGGGTGTTGCGGGCGCTGGTGGAGGCCCGGGTCTCGTATCTGATCAGTGGCGGCACGGGCGCGGGGAAGACCACGCTGCTGTCGAGCCTGCTGGGCGCCGTCGGGGAGCGGGAGCGGATCGTGCTCGCCGAGGACTCGGCCGAGCTGCGGCCGGACCACCCGCACGTGGTGCGCCTGGAGTCGCGTCCTGCCAATCAGGAGGGGGCGGGCCGGGTAACCCTGCAGGACCTGGTGCGTCAGGCGCTGCGGATGCGGCCGGACCGGCTGGTGGTGGGGGAGGTGCGTGGTTCCGAGGTGACGGAGTTGCTGGCCGCGCTGAACACGGGCCATGAGGGCGGTTGCGGCACGGTCCATGCGAACGCCGCCGAGCATGTCCCCGCCCGTCTGGAGGCCCTCGGCACGGCGGCCGGACTCGACCGGGTCGCGCTGCACAGTCAGTTGGCGGCGGCGCTTTCGGTGGTGGTCCATCTCGTACGGGACCGGGCCGGGCTGCGAAAGATCGCCGAGGTGCATGTGCTGGAGCGGGATGCGGCCGGTCTGGTGGTGACGGTGCCCGCGCTGCGCTGGGGCGCCGACGGTTTCGTCCGGGAGCGCGGCTGGGAGCGGCTGCGGTCGCTGATCGGGGGTGTGATGTGACCGGTGGGTCGTCGGCGGGGGCGGCGGAGTACGCGACGTTCACGATGGCCGTGTGCGCAGGGGCGGCTGCCTGGCTGGCGGCGGGGCAGGACCAAGGGCCGCGGCGGGCCGGGGTGTTGTTCGTCGACGGGGTGGGTGAGCCGGGGCCGCGGAGCTGCTGGGAGCGGGGCCTGGAGCGGTGTGGCGGGATGTTCCGGGGGCGCAGGGAGTGGCTCTGTCTGCCGGTGGCGCTGGTGCTTGCCGTGCTGGGGGAGTCCCTGCTGCCGGTGGTCGCCGGAGTGGTGGCGGTGCCGCTGGTGCGGCGGTGGCTGAGCAAACGTGCCGGGCGGCGGGAGCGGGAGCGCCGGGCCGACGCGGTGGTGGCGCTGTGCGCGGCGGTGGTGGGTGAGCTGCGGGCCGGGCACGAGCCTGGGCAGGCGCTGTTGGCCGCCGTGCGCGGCACCGGCGCGATGGGTGCCGCGGAGGCCGCCGTGTCGGCTGCTGCACGGTTCGGCGGCGATGTGCCGGCGGCGCTCGGGCAGGCGGCGCGTGAGCCGGGCCTGCAAGGGCTCGCCGGGGTGGCGGCGTGCTGGCGGGTTGCGGTGGACGGAGGGGCCGGGCTGGCGGCCGGTCTGGCCCGTTTGGAGGGAGCGCTGCGGGCCGAGCGGCGCCGGCGGGAGGAGTTACGGGCGCAGCTGGCGGGTGCCTGGTCGACGGTGGCCGTGCTGGCGCTGCTGCCGGTGCTGGGTCTGGGGCTGGGCGCGGCGCTCGGGGCCGACCCGTTGCGGGTGCTCCTGCACGGTCCGGCCGGGTTGGTGTGCCTGGCGGTCGGCGGCCTGCTGGAGACGGCCGGTCTTCTCTGGGCCGGCCGGATCGTGCGGGCGGGGGAAGCCGCGTGAGCCGGGTGGCAGGCGAGGTTGTGCACCTTGTCCACGGGGTGGGTCTGCTGGGGGTGGTCCTGGGCGCGGTCGCGTATCCGGCTCTCGCCCTGGCCGGACGGCGGCGGGAGCGGGCGGTGCTTCGCCGGGGCGCGTTGCTGCTGGCGGTCGACCCAGGGAAGCGGCGGCACAGGTGGTCGGTGGGCGGGGCCCGGGTCAGGGATCTGGCCGCGCCGCTGGGCGCTGTGGTGACCGGCTGGATTCTGGTCGGTGGTCCGGTGGGGTGCGCGGCCGGACTGGCGGCCGCCTACGGCACCTGGCGGTGGCAGCGGACGCGCCATCGGAGCAGACCAGGTGTGCCCGCGGCGGAGCTGGCGGAGACCGCACAACAGCTCCCGCTGGCAGCCGATCTGCTGGCGGCCTGCATCTCAGCCGGAGCCGGGCCGTGTGAGGCGGCCGAGGCGGTGGGGGAGTCGCTCGGCGGTCCGGTCGGCGAACGGCTGGCGCGGACGGCGGCGGAGATCCGGCTGGGCGGCGAACCGGCCGTCTCCTGGGGGAGGTTCGGTGAGATACCAGGCGCCGGCGCACTGGCTCGCTGTCTGGAACGGGCGGGCTCGACGGGGGCTCCCGCGGCGGAGCCGGTCTCCCGCCTGGCCGAGGCGATGCGGGCGGAACGGTCGAGTGCGGCCGTGGCGCGCGCCCAGCGGGCCGGCGTGCTGATCACGGCGCCGGTGGGGCTCTGTTTCCTGCCCGCCTTTCTCGCGGTCGGGGTGGCGCCCGTGGTCATCGGCCTGGCGACCGGGCTGCTGCACACCGGTTGAGACAAGAGCGGCAATAGGTATTCATCCGAATTAATTCGAACCATTCTCGGGGGTTGAAATGGCACAGCGAATCAGGAGCTGGGTGCGGGGCATGGTGCGCCGAGCCCGCTCGGACGGCGGAATGACGACGTCCGAATATGCGGTGGGGACGATTGCGGCCTGCGCGTTCGCAGCGGTGCTCTACAAGGTGGTCACCAGTTCGCCTGTCATGTCGGCGCTGCAGTCGCTTCTCAAGGACGCGCTCGATGCGAAGTTCTGAGAGGCGGCCTCCCGGGAGCGGGAGCGGCGAGGCCGGGGGCGGCGGAGGGGGAGGCGACCGGGGCGCGGTGACGGCGGAGGCGGCCATGGTGATTCCGGTACTGGCGTTGTTCGCCCTGGCGCTTGTCTGGGCACTGATGGCCGCCTCCGCCCAGATCCGGTGTGTGGATGCGGCGAGGGCCGGTGCTCGGGCGGCGGCCCGCTCCGAACCGGAGGCGCAGGTGCTCGCGGCCGCCCGTTCGGCGGCACCCGACCGGGCTCGGGTCGATCTGGAACGGGCCGGGGAACTGTGGCGGGTACGGGTCGCTGCGCCGACACCCGGACCCGGCCCGCTGACCCTCACGCTGAGCGCGGAGGCGGCAGCGCTGGCCGAGGACACGGTGGGGGTGGTGCCGTGACGAGGGAGGATGCCGTCTCGGGCCAGGCGGCCCGGCGGCGGATCCGGCAGCCATGGCGGGCATGGCCGGTTCGGTGGGTGCGGTGTTTCCCGGGGGCGCGGCGGTGCGGGGGAGGGGATCGGGGAGTGGCGACCGTGTGGGTGGCGATGACCACGGCCACGCTGTGTGCGGTCTTCGCGGTCGTGCTCGCGCTCGGACAAGTGGTGGTCGCCCGGCACCGGGCCGGTGGGGCGGCGGACCTGGCGGCCCTGGCAGCCGCCGACCGGGCCCTGTGGGGGACGGAGGCCGCGTGCCGGGCGGCCGAGGAGGTGGCCGGGGCTCAGGGGGCGGTGGTGGTGCGGTGTGCGATGCAGGGGGAGATCGCCGATGTGACGGCCCGGGTGCGGTTCGGGCCGTACACGCCGACGGTCAGGTCCCGGGCGGGCCCTCCTGAGACCGTTCCGGGTCCGTCCGGCCCCCCGTGGACCGCTCCGGGACCGGGCTCGGCCCCTCCGGCTCTCCCGGCTCTTCCGGATCGGCTGGGGCGGACCTGAGGAGTTCGCCGAGGAGGCGGACGGCGCCTCGCTTGTGCAGCGGATCGTTGCCGTTGCCGCACTTGGGGGACTGGATGCAGGACGGGCAGCCCGCCTCGCACTCGCAGGAAGCGATGGCCTGGCGGGTGGCGGTGAGCCAGCTACGGGCGGTGTGGAAGGCCCGCTCGGCGAATCCGGCACCGCCGGGGTGGCCGTCGTACACGAAGACGGTCGGCAGCAGCGTGTCCGGATGGAGCGGCACCGAGACACCGCCGATGTCCCAGCGGTCGCAGGTGGCGAAGAGGGGCAGCATTCCGATCGACGCGTGCTCGGCGGCATGCAGCGCCCCGCCCAGGATCTCCGGATTGATGCGGGCGGCGTCCAGCTGGTCCTGGGTGACCGTCCACCACACGGCGCGGGTGCGCAGCGTGCGGGGTGGCAGGTCCAGCTTGGTCTCGCCGAGGACCTCGCCGGTGATCAGTTTGCGACGCAGGAAGGAGACGACCTGGTTGGTGACTTCTACGGAGCCGTAACAGAGCCGTCCGTCACCCCACGGGATCTCGGTGTCGGTCTCCAGGACGGCGATGGAGGTGGTGTCGCGGGCGGTTGTCGAGTACGGCGGGTCGGCCTGCTCGACCAGCGCGACCGAGTCCTCCAGATCCAGTTTCCGGACCAGATAGGTGCGGCCCTGGTGGAGGTGGACGGCTCCGTCGTGGACGGCGGTGTGTGCGGCCGATTCGTCGACTGTGCCCAGCAGCCGGCCGGTGCCCTCCTCGACGATCTGGACCGGACGGCCGCCCTCGCCACGGATGTCGGTGAGATCGGCGGCCCGCTCACGGCGGGTCCAGTGCCAGCCCGAAGCCCGCTTGCGGAGCAGTTTCGCGGCCTCCAGCTGCGGCAGCAGCTCGGGCACGGCGGGCCCGAACAGCTCGAGATCGGTCTCGGTGAGCGGAAGCTCCGCGGCCGCCGCGCACAGGTGGGGGGCGAGGACGTACGGGTTGTCCGGGTCGAGGACGGTCGACTCCACAGGCTGCTGGAACAGTGCCTCGGGGTGGTGGACGAGGAAGGTGTCCAGCGGGTCGTCGCGGGCCACCAGGATGGCCAGGGCGCCCTGCCCGGCGCGGCCGGCCCGGCCGGCCTGCTGCCACAGCGACGCCCTGGTACCGGGATAACCGGCGATGACGACGGCATCCAGGCCCGAGACATCGATGCCGAGTTCGAGGGCGGTGGTGGCGGCCAGGCCCAGCAGCCGGCCGGAGTGCAGGGCGCGCTCCAGGGCGCGGCGTTCCTCGGGGAGGTATCCCCCGCGGTAGGCGGCGACCCGGGCGGGCAGTGAGCGGTCCACCTCGGCGAGCCGCTCCTTGGCGATGACGGAGATGAGCTCGGCGCCGCGCCGGGAGCGTACGAAGGCGACGGAGCGGACGCCCTGGACGGTCAGATCGGTGAGGAGGTCGGCGGTCTCGGCGGTGGCCGTACGGCGTACGGGGGCGCCCTTCTCGCCGTGCAGCTCGGTCAGCGGTGGCTCCCACAGGGCGAAGACCATTTCGCCGCGGGGCGAGGCGTCGTCGGCGACCTCCCTGACGGGAAGACCGGTGAGACGGCCCGCGGCCACCGAGGGCTGCGCCGCGGTGGCCGAGGCGAGCAGGAAGACCGGGTCGGCTCCGTAGCGGGCGCAGAGGCGGCGGAGCCGGCGCACCACCTGGGCGACATGCGAGCCGAAGACGCCGCGGTAGGTGTGGCACTCATCGATGACGACGAAGCGCAGGGCGCGCAGGAAGGAGGACCAGCGGGGGTGGGACGGCAGAATCCCGCGGTGCAGCATGTCGGGGTTGGTCAGGACGTAGTTGGCGTACTGACGTACCCACTCGCGTTCCTCGACCGGCGTGTCGCCGTCGTAGACCGCCGGCCTGATCCCGTTGGCGAGCGGCGCCGCAAGCTCCTTCACCGAACGCCGTTGGTCGGCGGCCAGGGCCTTGGTGGGTGCGAGATACAGGGCGGTCGCGCCGCGGCCGTTGGGGGCCTCCGAGCCGTCGAGCAGGGCGCTGAGGACCGGGGCGAGGTAGGCCAGCGACTTGCCGGAGGCGGTTCCGGTGGCGATCACGACGGATTCGCCGTCCAGGGCGTGCTCCGCAGCGGCTGCCTGATGCGCCCACGGGTGGTCGATACCGGCTTTCTGGATGGCGGTGATCACTTCTGGTCGGATGCGATCCGGCCAGATGGCATGGGTTCCCGTACGCGGGGGCAAGTGCTCCGTATGAGTGATGCGCGCGGACCGGCCCGCCCCTGCGGCGAGCCGGTGGAGGATCATTGCCGGAGAGGGGCGGGAGTCCCCGCTCACGGGTGGTCGACTGGGGTGGTGATTCTTGGCCATCAGCACCGAGTGTGTCACCGCCGTGACGGACAATGGTCCCAAGGCGTCGTGCATGGCTGCTGGTAAGTGATTGAATGCCATCGCGGCTGGCGATCCGTCCCCTGGCTCCGTCGGGGAGACCGAGGGGCGACCGCTCGATAGCAAGGTGCTGGAGGATCCGTGGACCTGTCCTTGTCGACTCGCAATGTGTCCGGCCCTGGTGGCGACCGTACGGTCGTCGAGGTCGGTGGCGAGATTGATGTGTATACCGCGCCCAAGCTGCGCGAGCAGTTGGTCGAGTTGGTGAATGACGGCAGCTACCACCTGGTTGTCGACATGGAAGGTGTCGACTTTCTCGACTCCACCGGCCTCGGCGTGCTTGTGGGCGGCCTGAAGCGTGTCCGGGCCCATGAGGGCTCGCTGCGCCTGGTCTGCAACCAGGAGCGCATTCTCAAGATCTTCCGGATCACAGGTCTGACCAAGGTGTTTCCGATTCACACCACGGTCGACGAGGCTGTCGCGGCCACCGACTGAGGTCGGTCCGCGGCCGGATCGGCGAAGGCCGGTCCGGCAGGCAGCCCGTTCGGCGGACAGGCGGTCCATTGGGTCGTCGGTCCGCCGGGCCGGGCCGTCGGCTGCTGGTGGCCGGTGGTCGGACCGGTGTGTCGGCGGCAAGCTGTCGGCTGCTGGTCGGCCGGTGGCTCCGTCGGCTTCCGGAGGAAGAGAGCAGGGGTACCGGGCGGGCACGCCCGGGCCCTTGATATGCACGCCCGTACGTCTGAGGGGGATCGCATGGCCACCGTTGAACTCCGCTTCAGCGCCCAGCCTGAACACGTCAGAACGGCCCGCCTCGTGGCGGCCGCAGTGGCGCGCCGGGCCGGGGTCGACGAGGCTGCGCTCGACGAGGTCAGACTCGCCGTCGGTGAGGCCTGCAGCCGCGCTGTCGGACTGCACCGCAGCCATGGCATCACGGCTCCGATCAAGGTCGTCCTGACCGAGGAGGAGAAGTCCTTCTCCATCGAGGTCGGCGACGAGGTGCCCGGCCCGGGCAGCGAAGCCGGGTCCGCAACGGCGTCCGGGACACCCGGCGCCACGCCCGGTGGAGGGCTCGATGTGCCGGAAACCGAGGTTGACGCGGACGGCGAGGACGAGATGGGTCTCGCGGTCATCAGCGGCCTCGTCGATGATGTGGAAGTCAGATCGGCGGCCGACGGCGGAGTGATCCGGATGAGCTGGCCGAAGACGCCCGCACCTCTGGCCCCCTGAGGCGCCGCAGGCGCGACGGCCGGTCGGCTCGTCCCGGCGCGCAACGCTTGATCCGTTCTTCGAGGCCCTGCTGAGCAGGGCCTTTTTCATTTGTTCTTGATCAATGATCAACGGAAAATGTGTCTGCCCCATTACTGCATTCGGCTCAATCCGAGAATGCGATCATTTGCCGATCTGGTGTAGAAGGTCAATTACATTTACCGCGCACTGTTTTGATCAGGTTCCGCTCCCTACAATCCGTCCACGTCTTGAGCGCTGAGCGTCGAGGAGGACGTATGGCGGGGTTCTTCAACACACCACTGGCAGAACTGCCCGAAGTTTCCGCACTTTCCGACCGGCCCACCTCACTCGCGGCCGCGGTGCTGACCGATGACAACCGCGTCATCGTGATCGTCGTCGCCGCCGTGGCCGTCGCCGCACTGATCGTTGCCAGGCTGCTGGTACGCCAGGTGCTGGCGGCCGGTGAGGGCACCGACCGCATGAAGGAGATCGCGGCAGCCGTCCAGGAAGGCGCGAATGCCTATCTGGCCCGGCAGCTGCGGACCGTCGGCGTCTTTGCCGTCGTGGTCTTCTTCCTGCTCCTGCTGCTGCCGGCCGACAACTGGTCGCAGCGTGCGGGCCGTTCAGTGTTCTTCCTGGTGGGTGCGCTTTTCTCGGCAGCCACCGGATACATCGGCATGCGTCTTGCCGTACGCAGCAATGTGCGAGTGGCTGCCGCGGCCCGTGAGGCGACGCCCGCTGAGGGTGAACCGGAAAAAGATCTCACCGCCGTGTCGCACCGGGCGATGAAGATTGCTTTCCGTACGGGCGGCGTAGTCGGCATGATCACGGTGGGGCTCGGGCTGCTCGGTGCCTCCTGCGTGGTCCTCGTCTATGCCGCCGACGCGCCCAAGGTCCTGGAGGGCTTCGGTCTCGGTGCCGCGCTGATCGCCATGTTCATGAGGGTCGGCGGCGGCATCTTCACCAAGGCCGCCGACGTCGGTGCCGACCTCGTCGGCAAGGTCGAGCAGGGCATCCCGGAGGACGACCCGCGTAACGCCGCCACCATCGCCGACAACGTGGGCGACAACGTCGGCGACTGCGCGGGCATGGCGGCCGACCTCTTCGAGTCGTACGCCGTGACCCTCGTCGCCGCGCTGATCCTCGGTAAGGCCGCCTTCGGCGACGCCGGGCTGGCCTTCCCGCTGATCGTGCCGGCGATCGGCGTGATCACCGCCATGATCGGGATCTTCGCGGTCGCCCCGCGGCGCGCCGACCGCAGCGGGATGACCGCCATCAACCGTGGCTTCTTCATCTCCGCGGTGATCTCGCTCGTCCTGGTGGCGGTGGGCGTCTTCCTCTATCTGCCGTCCTCGTACGCCGATCTGGACGGCGTCACCGACCGCGCCATCACCTCGCACGGCGGCGACCCGCGGATCTTCGCCTTGGTCGCCGTTGCCATCGGCATCGTGCTGGCCGCGCTGATTCAGCAGCTCACCGGCTACTTCACCGAGACCAACCGGCGCCCCGTCCGGGACATCGGCAAGTCCTCGCTGACCGGCCCGGCGACCGTTGTGCTCGCCGGGATCTCCATCGGTCTGGAGTCCGCCGTCTACACCGCGCTGCTGATCGGCCTCGGTGTCTACGGGGCGTTCCTGCTCGGCGGTACGTCGATCATGCTGGCGCTGTTCGCGGTGGCCCTCGCCGGGACCGGGCTGCTCACCACCGTCGGGGTGATCGTGGCCATGGACACCTTCGGTCCGGTCTCCGACAACGCCCAGGGCATCGCCGAGATGTCCGGTGATGTCACCGGCGCCGGTGCCCAGGTCCTCACCGACCTGGACGCCGTCGGCAACACCACCAAGGCGATCACCAAGGGCATCGCCATCGCCACCGCCGTTCTCGCGGCGTCGGCGCTGTTCGGCTCGTACCGCGACGCCATCGCCACGGCGGTCGACGACGTCGGGGCCAGCGCCGGAGCGATGGGGCTGAGCCTCGACATCTCGCAGCCCAACAACCTGGTGGGGCTGATCCTCGGCGCTGCGGTCGTCTTCCTCTTCTCCGGTCTGGCCATCAACGCGGTGTCCCGGTCCGCCGGGGCCGTGGTCTACGAGGTGCGGCGGCAGTTCCGCGAGCACCCCGGGATCATGAACTACACCGAGAAGCCCGAGTACGGACGCGTCGTCGACATCTGCACCAAGGACGCACTGCGGGAGCTCGCCACGCCCGGACTGCTCGCGGTGCTCGCACCGATCGCGGTCGGCTTCACCCTCGGCGTCGGGGCACTCGGTTCGTATCTCGCGGGCGCGATCGGCACCGGGACGCTGATGGCGGTCTTCCTCGCCAACTCCGGAGGCGCCTGGGACAACGCCAAGAAGCTGGTGGAAGACGGTCATTACGGCGGCAAGGGCAGCGATGCCCACGCCGCGACGGTGATCGGCGACACGGTCGGCGACCCGTTCAAGGACACGGCGGGACCGGCGATCAACCCGCTGCTCAAGGTGATGAACCTGGTGGCGCTGCTCATCGCCCCCGCGGTGGTGCAGTTCAGCTACGGGGCGGACGCGAGCGCGGGTGTGCGGACGGTGGTGGCGGTGCTCGCCATCGCGGTCATCGTCGGCGCGGTCTATGTCTCCAAGCGGCGTGGGATCGCCGTGGGCGAGGAGGGTGACTCCGGCGGCGGCGACGACGACGGCGACGACGACGAGGACGGCGGCAGGACCGCCGAGACGACCGATCCGGCGGCCGTTTCATGAGGCGGGCGCCGGGAACGGCGCGGCAGCCCGCAGGAAGCGGCTGATCGCCGGCTGGTCAGCCCACCGGCGGCAGTCGGCCGAAGGATGAAGGGGCGTGCGGCACATCATCTGATGTGCCGCACGCCCCTTCATTTGTTCGAAGCGTTCGTCTGTTCGGCTTGTTCACCCGTCCGCGTAGGAGTGGTATCTCCCTCATTTCCCTTGGTGCAAATGGCTGCAAAAGGTCACCCACTGGACGCCCGGCACCCGGATGGAGGCCTTCCGGCGTGTAAGTTCCGGGGCCGAGAGCCTTGGAAGGGACCGATCCGGTGAACAAGAAGCTTGCAGCCGCACTGTCCGGCGGTGCGGTACTCGTACTTGCGCTGTCGGGCTGCAGCGACGACAGCAGCAGCGACGACAAGGTCAACGACTGGGCCAAGAAGGTCTGCGACCAGGTCAAGCCCCAGCTGCAGAAGATCGCGAACGCCAACGCCGCCATCCAGCAGCAGACCGCCGACAACAGCAAGCCCGCCGACGTCCAGGAGACGGACTCGGCCGCCTTCCAGCAGATCTCGCAGGCGTACAAGGCCCTGGGCGCAGCGGTGGAATCGGCGGGCGCGCCGCCGGTCGACGGCGGCGAGGCCACGCAGAAGGAGGCCGTGAAGGAGCTCAACGCCTCCTCGGTGGCGTACGCGAACCTGCAGAAGAAGGTCGACGAGCTCAACACGAAGGACCAGGCGAAGTTTGCCGACGGTCTGAAGGGCATCGCCGACGAGCTGAACAAGATCAGCAACAACGGTGACGAGGCGCTGCGGAAGCTCCAGTCCGGCGAGGTCGGCACCGCCATGGCCAAGCAGCCCGGCTGCCAGAAGCCGAAGGCTTCGGTCGCGCCGACCGCTCCCGCGCCGTCCGCCTCGCCCAGCAAGAAGTCGTAACCGGCAGCCGTACGACCGGCCCGGCGGCCCAGGTGGCTGCCGGGCCGGTGCCGTTGTCGGCGGGAGCGGCCACAATGGGCGGGTGAGTACGACCAGCCTCCCCGCGTCCGACCGTTCGCCCCGGCTCCGCGAAGCCCTGCTTGCCGCCGCCTTCACCGCCGACGGGCTCCTCGACCTGCTCGGCGCGCCCGCCTATGCCGCGCTCGCCCGCAGCGAGACGGTTCCGGCGCTCCGCGCCACCCGGGGTGACGCCCCGCTCGACACGCTGGTGCGGCTCTTCCTGCTTCAGCGCCCCGTTCCGTACGAGCGGGCCCGGGCCGCGCTCCCGCTGGCCGAGTGCATCGAGGACGGCTGGGTGGTTCAGGAGGACGACGAGGTACGGGCCACCGTCGATGTGCGGCCGTACAGCGGGCCCGAGGACCAGGACTGGTTCATCGTCTCCGACCTGGGCTGTGCCGTCGGCGGCGCGGGTGGCATCGGTTCGCACGAGGAGGGGGTGGTCCTGGGGGTCGGCGGGGCGTCCACCACGCTCGCCGGAATCACCGTGCGCAAGCCGGTCGCATCCGCGCTCGACCTCGGTACGGGCTCCGGCATCCAGGCGCTGCACGCCTCGCAGCACGCCACCCGGGTCACGGCCACGGACCTCAACCCCCGAGCCCTCGTCTTCACCCGGTTGACGCTCGCCCTGTCCGGTGCCACCCCGGCCGACCTGCGCGAGGGTTCCCTCTTCGAGCCGGTCGGCACCGAGACGTACGACCTGATCGTCTCCAACCCGCCGTTCGTCATCTCGCCCGGCGCCCGCCTCACGTACCGCGACGGCGGCATGGGCGGCGACGAGCTGTGCCGGACGCTGGTGCAGCAGGCCGGCGACCGGCTGAACGAAGGGGGTTACGCACACTTCCTCGCCAACTGGCAGCACGTCGACGGCGAGGAGTGGCAGGACCGGCTGCGTTCCTGGGTGCCGCGCGGCTGCGACGCCTGGATCGTCCAGCGGGAGATGCAGGACATCACGCAGTACGCGGAGCTGTGGCTGCGCGACAGCGGCGACCACCGTACGGACCCCGCGCAGTACGCCGCGCGGTACGACGCCTGGCTCGACGAGTTCGAGGCCCGCAAGACGAAGGGTGTCGGCTTCGGCTGGATCACGCTGCGGAAGTCGCGATCGTCCGCGGAGGACCCGTCGATCGTGATCGAGGAGTGGCCGCATCCGGTGGAGCAGCCGCTCGGCGAGGCGGTGGAGGCCCACTTCGCGCTACAGGACTACCTGCGGACCCACGACGACGCGGCTCTCCTCGCCGATCACTTCACGCTGGCGCCGGAGGTGATGCAGGAGCAGGTCGGGCTGCCCGGCGCGGAGGACCCCGAGCATGTGGTGCTGCGTCAGAACCGCGGCATGCGGCGCGCGACGAAGGTCGACGCGGTCGGCGCGGGTTTCGCGGGCGTCTGTGACGGGACGCTGCCCGCGGGCCGGATCCTCGACGCGATCGCCCAGTTGATGAACGAGGACCCGGTGCTGCTGCGCGACCGCACTCCGCAGGCGATCCGGCTGCTGGTGGGGGAAGGGTTCCTGGAACCGGCGGGGCAGGCCTGACCGGGTGCACGTCGACGGGCGGGGAGATTCGATGAGGCCGGAGGGGACGGTGAGGGCGCGATGATCCGGATCGAGCTGGACGAGGCGACGCTCGGCGCGACCCGGATCGCCATCAGCCCGCTGTGGGACGCCTTCTGCAGCCTGCATCTGGCCCGGCCGCACCGCACGCCCTCCTGGCCGTTCGAGGAGTGGGCCGTACGGGCCCGCGAGGTGCTGCGTGAGGACGACCGGACCGCGGCACTTCAGCTGCTGGTCGACGGCCCGGCGAACTTCCCGGACTTCCTGCTTCCGGTTCCGGTCGGGGCCTCTTCCATCGAGACGGAGCTGGACACCATCCGGGCGACGCCGCCCGAGGTCGTGCGGGCCGGGGTCGAGGAGCACTATCGGGGGCTGGAGGACCATCCCCGGATCCGCCCCTACCTGGACGACCCCGCGGCGGCCTGCGCCGCACTCGCCGATGCGTACCTCGCGTACTGGGAAGGCGCACTGGAGCAGCAGTGGCCGACCATGCGCCGCCTGGTCGAGGACGAAGTCCTCATCCGGGCCCGGACCTTCGCGACCGAAGGGATCGACGCGCTCTTCGCCGGGCTGGAGGCACGGGCCAGGTGGACGCCGCCCGTCCTTGAACTGACGAAGCACATCGACGCCGAGTACCGGGCGGGCGAGCGGCGGCTCCTGCTCGTGCCGCTCGTCTTCGCCGAGGGCTGCCGGCTCTACTCCACGGACGATCCCGAGGTCCTCGCCGTCTCCTTCCAGGCCCGGGGCGCGGGCGCGCTGCGCGAGCGGGCCGCGACCGGGCCGGAGGCCACCGACCGGCTCGGTGTGCTGCTCGGACGGGGCCGGGCATCGGTGCTGCGCCAGCTCGGTGGACCGCTCACCACGGCAGGGATAGCCGACCGGCTCGGCCTCGCACCGAGTACGGTCTCGGAACATCTGTCCGTCCTCGCCGACGCAGACGTCGTCACCCGCCATCGGGTCGGACGCAGCGTCTACTACCAGCTCACCGACACCGGCCGGGCGCTGCTCGCGCTGCTGTCGGGCGAGGACGTGCTGCGCGCCGTGTCCTGACCGGACCACCGGACCGGGACGTGAACGACGATTCGGCAGCCACCGAATTGATGGCGGGCGCCGTACGGGCGGGCCTAGCGTCCCCGCCATGCTTGCGATCGAGGCGAAGAATCTCCGCCGCACCTACACCAGCCGCACCGGCTTTCTGCGCCCCCGCCGCACCACGACCGAGGCCGTGCGTGGCGTCAGTTTCGAGGTCGCGCGCGGCGAGCTGTTCGGGCTGCTCGGCCCCAACGGCGCGGGCAAGACCACGACCATCAAGATGCTCAACACCCTGCTGCTGCCCACCTCCGGCACGGCTCGTGTCCTCGGCCACGACGTGGCGTCCGACCCCGTGGCCGTACGCCGCAGGATCGGTTACGTCTTCGGTGGCGACCGGGGCCTGTACGACCGGCTCTCCGCTCTCGACAACCTGCGCTACTTCGCCGAGCTGTACGGGGTCGAGCCACGCGAGCAGAAACGCCGGATCGCCGAACTCCTCGACCTGGTCGGCCTGGCCGGCCGGGAGAGGGAGCGTGTCGAGGGCTACTCGCGCGGGATGAGGCAGCGTCTGCACATCGCCCGCGGTCTGCTGCACAAGCCCGATGTCCTCTTCCTCGACGAGCCGTCCATCGGTGTCGACCCGGTGGCGGCGCGCGATCTGCGCCGTACGGTCGCCGATCTGCGGACCGGTGGCACCACCGTCCTGCTCACCACCCATTACATGGCCGAGGCCGACGAATTGTGCGACCGGATCGCGGTGATCGCGGGCGGCACGATCCGGGCGCTCGGCACCCCGGACCGGCTCAAGTCCCGGGTGCAGGAGCGCGACATCCTCGAGATCGAGGCGTACGGGGCTGCAGACGAGCACCTCGATCGCATCCGGGAACTGCCGGCAGTGCGCGGGGTGGCGGCCGAGGACCGCGGTAGCCGGCAGGCCGTCATGGTGCAGACGGAACGCGGGGCGGAGCTGCACGCGCAGGTCCTGGCGGCACTCGACGGGATCCGGATCGGACGGGTCGTCACCCGTGAACCCACCCTGGAGGACGCGTACATCGCGATCGTCGAAGAGGCTGAGCGGGCCGAGCGGGCCGAGGAGTCGGAGGAGTCAGAGATGGCGGGGATCGGCACGGCCGGTGGCGCGGGCACCGGCTCGGGCGGCAGCGCGGGCGACGACTCCCGCGCCGCGACGGCCGGCCGGTCCGAGGAGGCCTCGGTATGACTGTGTCGCGGGCCCTTCGCCTGACCGTCGTCGGAGTGCGGACCCATGTCTCGTACATGAGCCGTTCACCGCTCGAAATCACCTTCGCCGTCCTCGTGCCCCTGGTGTACGCGACCCTCGCCGTCTACCTCTTCCGCGCCGCCGACGACCCCGGCCAGCCGCTCACCGCAGTCGTCGGCGCGGGGCTGATGGGCATCTGGTCCTCGGTGCTCTTCGGGTCGGGCGGAGCCGTACAGAACCAGCGCTGGCTCGGCACGCTGGAGACGCTGGTCAGTTCGCCCACACCGCTCTCGCTCGTCCTTCTGCCCATCACCCTGGCCACGGCCGTCATCGGTACGTACGCCATGGGCGCGACCGTGGTCTGGGGCGTCGTGCTCTTCGACGTGCCCCTCGACTTCGCGCACCCGCTGCTCTTTCTGGTGGCCGTACCGGTGTGCGTCCTGTCGCTCGGGATGATGGGGCTGCTGCTCGCCGCCACGTTCGTCCTGCTGCGCAACGCCAACGCGCTCGCCAACCCGCTGGACGCCCCCGTGTGGCTGCTGTCCGGACTGCTCGTGCCGGTCGCCGTGCTCCCGGACTGGACGCGTCCGGTCTCCTGGGCGCTGCCGACCACTTGGGGTTCGCGGGCCGTGCACGCGGCGACATCGGGTGATGCGTCCGTCGGTGAGGTACTGACCCCGATGGCCGTCGCCCTCGCCCTAGGGGCGGTCTACGCGCTGGCCGCCGTGCTCGTCCTGGGGCGGGTCGAGCGCCGTGCGCGGGCCGCTGCCACCCTCTCCCTCGCCTGAAGCCCAGGAGTTTCGCCGTATGTTCCACCGGATTGCTCACCTCGCCCGACGCATCGTCCGCACGCTGCGACTCGTCGTGATCGGTGGTGCCCTCTCGTACCGGGCACTGTTCAACTGGACGACGCCGCCCATGTTCATCGGCACACTGCTGGTCGGCCCGCTGCTTCAACTGCTGTTCTTCGTCTTCCTGGGGCGACAGCTGGGTGTCGCCGACGACCGCTTCTACCTGCTGGGCAACGCCGTTGTCGCCGCCTCCACGGCCTGCGTCTACGGCGGCACCATGGCCATCGCCAACGAGCGCCGCTACGGCACCCTCGGAGCGGTGTTGCTGAGCCCTCGGCATCGGGCTCCGCTCTGGTTCGGGCGCGCTCTGCCCTATGTACTGAACGGCCTCCTCATCAGCGTCTTCACGCTCACTGCCGCCTGCCTCCTGCTGGGACTGCGGGTTCCGGTCGGCTCGCTGCCCGGTCTCGGAGCAGTGCTCGTCGCCGCCGCGGCCGGATGCTCCGCCTTCGGGCTCGCCCTGGGGGCTCTCGGACTGCGTTTCCGCGATGTGTTCCTGGTGTCCAACGTGGCGAGTTCCGTCCTCCTTCTGCTCACCGGGGCCAATGTGCCGCGCGAGACCCTGCCGGGGTGGATGCGGGCCTTCGGGGACGTACTCCCGCTGACCCACGCCGTCGAGGCCGCCCGGCAGTTGTCCGCGGGCGGTGGGCTCGACCGGGGGCGGCTCGGTGCCGAGCTGGCGACGGGGGCCGGGTATGCGGTGCTCGCCGTCGTTCTGCTGGCGCTCTTCGAACGCGGCAGCAGACGACGCGCGACGCTCGATGTGATGTGAATCCGGGTGATGTGAATCCGGCCATCGCGCACGGCCATCGGGTGCGGCGTCGGGTGCGGTCGCGGCACCGGCCGCTGCCGGGGCGCACCGCCGCCGACCATCGCCACGGGCCGGGGTGCTGGAGTTCACCCGGGGTTCGTGTCCACGACGCCCGTGCGTGGCAGCCTCCCCTGGCGAGACGACTCGACGCGGGGCACGGGCTCCGCGCCGGGGGCAGACAGAGAGGCGTACGGACATGGAGAGCGGACCTGCGGTCTTCGCCGGGACGGTGTTCGCGCTGTTCGGGGCCGCGCTGCTGGTATGGACGGGGGCGCGCATCGTCCATCGCGCGCCGGTCGCGCACGGGGTGAGCCCCGTCGTCTCCACCGCACTCGCCACTTTGTTCGGCGTACTTTTCCTCGTCCTCGGCGTGTGGTGCTTCACTCACATCTGATCCGTTCCCCGGCCCGGCGCCACCGGGCTCCCACCGCCTCCCCGACCGTGCCGCCACCGGGTCCGGACCCGGGAACACGCCCGGCGGCGGCGCCTCTCTCCCCCGGCGATCACAGCGCGGCCACCGGGCCCCGAAACCCGCAGGCAGCGACCGTGCGCACCGCGTAACGGGCACTCGGGCGGCAGGAATGGCGGAAGTCGGGTTACCGTTCGAGTGGCCGTTGCGGGCTTTTGCCGTTTGACACGGGGGCGGGTTGTACCGTCACACTCCGCAGCGACAGCACCGTCGGCAGCGCCATCGCGCTGCCCGGATGCCCACTGAGTGTCGACCGGAGAGAAGAGCGAAGTTGTCCCCGACCAGCGAGACCGCACAGGGCGGCCGCCGACTCGTCATCGTCGAGTCGCCTGCCAAGGCGAAGACGATCAAGGGCTACCTCGGCCCCGGATACGTCGTCGAGGCGAGCGTCGGGCACATCCGCGACCTGCCGAACGGCGCCGCAGAGGTGCCCGACGAGTACACCGGCGAGGTCCGTCGGCTCGGCGTCGACGTCGAGCATGACTTCCAGCCCGTCTACGTCGTCAACGCGGACAAGAAGGCACAGGTCAGGAAGCTCAAGCAGCTGCTGGCCGAGTCCGACGAACTCTTCCTCGCCACCGATGAGGACCGCGAGGGCGAAGCCATCGCGTGGCACCTGCAGGAAGTGCTCAAGCCGAAGGTTCCGGTCCACCGGATGGTCTTCCACGAGATCACCAAGGACGCGATCCGGGAGGCGGTGGCCAACCCGCGCGAGCTCAATCAGCGCATGGTCGACGCCCAGGAGACCCGTCGTATCCTCGACCGTCTCTACGGCTACGAGGTCTCGCCGGTCCTGTGGAAGAAGGTCATGCCGCGACTGTCGGCCGGCCGCGTCCAGTCCGTCGCCACCCGCCTCGTCGTCGAGCGGGAGCGCGAGCGCATCGCCTTCCGCTCCGCCGAGTACTGGGACCTGACCGGCACGTTCGCCACCGGCCGGACCGGTGACGCCTCCGACCCGTCGACGCTGACCGCCCGCCTGAACGCGGTCGACGGCCGCCGGATCGCCCAGGGCCGCGACTTCGGTCCGGACGGGCAGCTGAAGTCCGGCTCCGGCCAGGTGCTGCACCTGGACGAGACGAACGCCCGGGCCCTGGCCGCCGCGCTCGCCGACTCCGCGTTCGCCGTACGGTCCGTCGAGTCGAAGCCGTACCGTCGCTCCCCGTACGCCCCGTTCCGTACGACGACCCTCCAGCAGGAGGCGAGCCGCAAGCTGGGCTTCGGGGCCAAGGCCACCATGCAGGTCGCGCAGAAGCTGTACGAGAACGGCTTCATCACGTACATGCGTACCGACTCCACGACCCTCTCCGACACCGCGATCTCCGCGGCAAGGGCGCAGGTCACGCAGTTGTACGGCGCCGACTACCTGCCGGAGAAGCCGCGTACGTACGCCGGGAAGGTCAAGAACGCGCAGGAGGCGCACGAGGCGATCCGTCCCTCCGGCGACCGCTTCCGCACGCCCGCCGAGACCGGCCTCACGGGCGACCAGTTCCGGCTCTACGAACTGATCTGGAAGAGGACCGTCGCCTCCCAGATGAAGGACGCGGTCGGCAACTCCGTCACCGTGAAGATCGCCGGCCGGGCGAGCGACGGCCGGGACGCCGAGTTCTCCGCGTCCGGCAAGACGATCACCTTCCACGGTTTCATGAAGGCGTACGTCGAAGGCGCCGACGACCCGAACGCCGAGCTCGACGACCGTGAGCGGCGGCTGCCGCAGGTAGCCGAGGGCGACGCGCTGTCCGCCGAGGAGATCTCGGCCGACGGCCACGCGACCAAGCCGCCGGCCCGTTACACCGAGGCCTCGCTGGTCAAGGAGCTGGAAGAGCGCGAGATCGGCCGTCCCTCGACGTACGCCTCGATCATCGGCACCATCCTCGACCGCGGCTATGTCTTCAAGAAGGGCACGGCGCTCGTCCCGTCGTTCCTCTCCTTCGCCGTGGTCAACCTGCTGGAGAAGCACTTCGGCCGGCTCGTCGACTACGACTTCACCGCGCGGATGGAGGACGACCTCGACCGCATCGCGCGGGGCGAGGCCCAGTCCGTGCCGTGGCTGAGGCGCTTCTACTTCGGCGAGGGCGACGACGCCGTCAGCGGCGCGGCCTCCGCCGCGGGCAACGGCGACGGCGACCACCTCGGCGGTCTGAAGGAGCTCGTCACCGACCTCGGCGCGATCGACGCCCGGGAGATCTCCTCCTTCCCCGTCGGCAACGACATCACGCTCCGCGTCGGGCGGTACGGCCCGTACATCGAGCGCGGTGAGAAGGACGCCGAAGGCCACCAGCGCGCGGATGTGCAGGAGGACCTGGCGCCCGACGAGCTGTCCGTCGAGTACGCGGAGGAGCTGCTGGCCAAGCCGAGCGGCGACTACGAGCTCGGCGCGGACCCGGTGACCGGGAACCAGATCATCGCGAAGGACGGCCGGTACGGCCCGTACGTCACCGAGGTGCTGCCCGAGGGGACGCCGAAGACCGGCAAGAACGCGGTGAAGCCGCGGACCGCGTCGCTCTTCAAGTCGATGTCGCTGGACACGGTGACGCTGGCCGACGCGCTCAGGCTGATGTCGCTGCCGCGGGTCGTCGGCGAGGACGCCGAGGGCGTCGAGATCACCGCGCAGAACGGCCGCTACGGCCCGTACCTGAAGAAGGGCACGGACTCGCGTTCGCTCACCTCCGAGGACCAGCTCTTCGACATCACGCTCGAAGAGGCCCTCGCGATCTACGCCCAGCCGAAGCAGCGCGGACGGGCCGCCGCCAAGCCCCCGCTGAAGGAGCTGGGCACCGACCCGGTGAGCGGTGCTCCGGTCGTCGTCAAGGACGGGCGCTTCGGTGCGTACGTCACCGACGGCGAGACGAACGCCACGCTGCGCACCGACGACAGCGTCGAGGACATCACGCCGGAGCGCGGCTACGAGCTCCTCGCGGAGAAGCGCGCCAAGGGACCCGCCAAGAAGAAGACGGCGAAGAAGGCCCCGGCGAAGAAGACGGCCGCGAAGAAGGCGACGGCGAAGAAGACGACGGCGACGGCGGCCAAGAAGACCGCGGCGAAGAAGACGACGACCGCAAAGAAGGCGACGACGGCGAAGAAGGCCGTGGCCAAGAAGGCGACTGCGGCGTCCCCCGCCGAGGACTGACGGCACTCGGCTGACGGCCGAGCACGTGTGAGCGACAGGACCCGGCACCTCTCAAGGTGCCGGGCCCGGCGTTTTTCGGTGGGCGACAAGCCCGCCGCAGGCGCCCGAACACCGCCCCATCCGGCGCCGGGCGCCCATATGTTCGGATGGGGCCACCGGTGACCGCACCGCTCCGGATAGGCTGGGCGGATGACGCGAGCCGAGCAGCCAACGGTCGTGAGCCCCACCTCCGACACACTTGCCGCAGACTCACGCGAGCGCGCCGTACGAGCCCTGTTGCGTGTTCCCCCGCTGAAGCGGTTGTGGAGCGCGCAGCTCGTCGGCGGAATCGGCGATGCACTCGCCCTTCTCGTGCTGGTGCTGCTGTCGCTGCAAGCGGCGGTCCTCGAGGGCTCATTCGGATCCGGATACCGCGGGGCGGCCTTTGCCGTCGCCGCTGTCTTCGGGGCCCGAATCCTTGCCACGCTCCTCTTCGGAGCCGTACTCCTGGGGCCGCTGACGACGCTCACCGCGCCCGGCGGACCGCTGGACCGGCGGTGGCTGATGATCGGAGCGGACGGGCTGCGGCTCGCACTGCTCGTCGTCGCACCGCTGTGGATCGACTGGGTGCCCGACAAGGCGCTCATGATGATCCTCATCACCGTCTTCGTCACCGGCATCGGCGAACGGCTGTGGACCATCGCCAAGGAGAGCGCCGCGCCCGCGCTGCTGCCCGCCCCGCCCGCGGAGGGCGCCGCGGTACGCCCGCTGCCCGACCACCTCGACGCGCTGCGCCGGCTCTCCCTGCGTACGGACTTCGCCGCCGTTCCCGCCGCGGCGGCCGTCCTGCTGATCGCCACGCTCATCGGCAATCTGCTGGGTTCGGGGCTGGAGTGGTTCTCCTTCCACCAGGCGGCCCTCGGCTCGTACGTCGCGGCCGGGCTGTTCTCCGCCTCGATCTCCACCCTGTACTTCCTCGAGCTGCCCGGTTCGCCGACGCCCCGCCCGCGCTCGCCCCTGGAGGGCCTGCGCCGGCCGTCCACGGCCGACGGCCCTGACAAGGGCCGTACCGGCGCCGTCCCGCTGATCGTCGGTGCCTGCGCCGCGGTCGCCGGAGCGATCGCCGCCGCGGCCGCGGTCGCCGTACTGCACGCGTCCGACCTCGGTGGCGGCCCCGTCACCTTCGCCCTGCTGATCCTCGCCCTGACCGGCGCCACCGGGACCGGCATCCGAACCGCCGAGAAGGTGCTGCCCACCCTGTCGCGGCGGCGGCTGCTCGCCCTCGCCACGGCCCTCACCGGGGTCGCGCTCCTCGCGATGGGCCTGGTGCCGGACACGGCGACCGTGGTGTTCCTCGCGGTCCTCGCCGGATACGCGGCGGGTGTCGCCGCCTACACCGGGCACACGCTCGTGGACCAGGAGACCGAGGAGGTCCGCCGGGCCAGGACCACCGAGCACCTCCAGGCCGTCGTCCGGGTCCTGATCGCGCTCGGCGCGGTCGGGGGCCCCCTGCTGGCCGCTGCCATCGGCACGCACCGGCTGACCACAGGTGACTTCGTCTTCGCGCACGGCGGCGCCGCCTTCGCCCTCATGCTCATCGGCGCCCTGCTGCTGCCGGTCGCCGCCATCGTCCTCGCCAGGACGGACGACCGGTCCGGAGTGCCGCTGCGCCGCGATCTGCGCGAGGCCCTGCGCGGCGGCGAACCGGCCGTGGCGCCCGCAGCGACGGGCTTCTTCCTGGTCCTGGAGGGTGGCGACGGGGCCGGCAAGTCCACCCAGGTCGAGGCGCTCGCCGAGTGGATCCGCGCCAAGGGCCACGAGGTCGTCGTCACCCGTGAGCCGGGGGCGACCCCGGTCGGCAAGCGGCTGCGTTCCATCCTGCTCGACGTGTCGTCGGCCGGTCTTTCGAACCGGGCCGAGGCCCTGCTGTACGCCGCCGACCGTGCCGAGCACGTCGACTCGCTGGTCCGTCCGGCGCTGGAGCGCGGCGCGATCGTCATCTCCGACCGTTACATCGACTCGTCCGTCGCCTACCAGGGCGCCGGCCGCGACCTCTCCCCGACCGAGATCGCCCGGATCTCGCGGTGGGCGACGAGCGGCCTCGTCCCGCATCTGACGGTGCTGCTCGATGTCGACCCGGAGACCGCGCGGGAACGGTTCACCGAGGCGCCCGACCGGCTGGAGTCCGAGCCGCCCGAGTTCCACGCCCGGGTACGGTCCGGCTTCCTGACCCTGGCCGCGGCCGACCCGACCCGCTATCTGGTGGTGGACGCAGGCCAGGAACCGGAATCGATCACCACCGTCGTACGCCACCGGCTCGACCAGCTCCTGCCGCTCTCCGAGGCCGAGATCAAGGCCCAGGCGGAGGCGCGCAAGGCGGCCGAGGACGAGGCCCGGCGCAAGGCCGAGGAAGAGGCCGCCCGCAAGGCGGAGGAGGAGCGACTGGAGCGCGAGCGCCAGGAACAGCTCGCCAAGCTCCGCGCCGAGGAGGAGGAGCGCCGGCGCCGCGAGCTGGAGGAGGCGCGGCAGCGCGAGGCAGAACGGCAGGCGGAGGAAGCCCGCCGACGGGCCGAGGAGGCCCGCAGGATCGCCGAGGAGGAGCGGGTCAGGCGGGAGGCCGAGGAGCAGGCCCGCGAGGCCGAGCAGGCCCGGCTGCGCAGGCAGGCCGAGGAGGAGGCCAGGCTCCGCCAGGAGGCCGAGGCGCGGCGGCTGGAGAAGCAGCGCAAGGCCGAGGAGGCTCTGCTGCGGGCCGAGGCGGCCCGGCGGCAGGCGGAGGCCGAGGCGGCGTCGGCCGCGGGGGCTGCCCGAGCGGGGTCCGCGTCCGTCCCGGACAACGAGCTGACGGTGCCGACGCCGGTGGTCGGCCCGAACGAGGTGACCCAGGCGGTGCCGTCGCCGGTTGCCACACCGTCGCCCGAGGCCGAGACGGCGATGCTCCCGAAGATCTCCGACGCGACAGACCGATCCGAGCGGTCGGACCGGTCGCAGCGTCCTTCGGCACGGGACGCTGCGGGCGCCGCGGACGAGACGACTGCGCTTCCGCCGGTCAGGGACGTACGGGAGGCTCGTGACGAGCACCCGGCGGACCGGGTTCCGCGCGGCATCTTCCGTGACGAGCACGCGGCGGAGAGGGAGAACGAGCGAACCCGGGAGCTGCCGCAGTTCAGCGATCCGCACGCCGCCCCGCACGCTGCCGAGGAGCGGCGGCCGCGCGGTGGGCGTCCTCGTCCGGACTGGGCCGAGGAGACCCCGCTGGACGATCTGCCGACGCTGGCGGACGAGCTGCTCGGCGATCACGAAGGTGACGACGAGGACCCCGGCACCTCCGGACGCGGCCGCCGCCCGCGCCGCTGAGCGGAGCCGCTGACGGGCCCCGGCCGGATCCCCGGTCGGCGGCCCGGGTCCCGGGGACGGACCGGATCGCCGGGATTGTCAGACCCTTCCCCCACAATGGGAAGCCGGAGCCGTACACGACCACCGGAAGGGCGGTGACCCATGTCCGTATGGGACGACCTGGTCGGCCAGGACCGAGTGCAGGATCAGCTCGGCGCCGCCGCCCAGGACGCCGATGCGCTGGTCACCGCCGTCTCTGCGGGGGAGCGGGTGCCGCCGGGGTCGAGGATGACTCACGCCTGGCTGTTCACCGGACCGCCGGGCTCCGGGCGGTCCACCGCCGCCCGCGCCTTCGCCGCCGCCCTCCAGTGCACCAGCCCGGACCGCGCCCTGGGCGGCGCGCCGGGGTGCGGCTTCTGCGACGGCTGTCACACGAGCCTGGTCGGTACGCATGCCGACGTCGAGGTGGTCCGCACGGACCTGCTCTCCATCGGTGTGAAGGAGACCCGCGAGCTGGTCCGCCGCGCCCAGCTCTCGCCGGCCGTGGGCCGCTGGCAGGTGATCATCCTGGAGGACGCCGACCGCCTCACGGAGGGCGCGGGGAACGTGCTGCTCAAGGCGGTCGAGGAGCCCGCGCCCCGCACCGTGTGGCTGCTCTGCGCCCCCTCCCTCGAAGACGTGCTGCCCACCATCCGGTCCCGCTGCCGTCATCTCACGCTGTGCACCCCGCCGGTCGACGCCGTCGCCGATGTACTGATCCGGCGCGACGGCATCGATCCGGAGCGGGCCGCGTCCGCCG
Organism: Streptomyces sp. NBC_01717; assembly: GCF_036248255.1. NCBI lineage: Bacteria > Bacillati > Actinomycetota > Actinomycetes > Kitasatosporales > Streptomycetaceae > Streptomyces > Streptomyces sp. NBC_01717. The sequence continues at coordinate 5,176,034 of NZ_CP109178.1, forward strand.
CGCGCGCCACGCAGGGGCACATCGGCCGGGCCCGCCGCCTCGCCACCGACGAGAAGGCCCGCGCCCGCCGCGCGGCCGTGCTCAAGCTCCCGCTCAGGGTCGACGACATCGGCGGCTGCCTGAAGGCGGCCCAGGAGCTCGTCGACACCGCTGCCGACGATGCGAAGCAGGTCTCCGAAGAGGTTGATGTCAAGGAGACGGAGGACATGAAGGCCGCGCTCGGCGCGGTCGCCGGAGGCCGGATGCCGCGCGGTACGGCGGGGGTGATGAAGGAGCTGGAGGACAAGCAGAAGCGCCGCAAGACCCGCACCCAGCGCGACAGCCTGGATCTGGCGCTCACCGATCTGACCGGCTTCTACCGCGATGTACTTGCGCTTCAGCTGGGTTCGCAGATCGCGCTCTCCAACGTCGATGTCCGGGACGCACTCGACCGGATCGCCCGGTCCTCCACACCCGAGCGCACCCTGCGCCGGATAGAGGCGGTGATCGCCTGCCGCCGGGCTCTGGACCGCAATGTGGCGCCGCTGCTCGCGGTGGAGGCGATGACCATGGCACTACGCGCAGGCTGACGCCGACTTCTGACACGAAGCCCCGGCAGGATCGCCGACACGGATCGCCGATTCACCCGATTGGGTAATGAATCGGGCGAGTCGGCGCATGGCGGCTACGCTCCGGGGATGGATACCAGGCGCCTGCTCCGTACCTTCGGCACCCTGCTCGGCACTGCCGGCCTACTCATCTCCGGCTGCAGCAGCGGCAGTTCGACGACGAGTGCGTCGAGTTCCGCGCCTGCCGCGCCCACGGAGCTTCTGCCGTACTACACCCAGCATCTGACCTGGCGGGACTGCGGCGTCTCCGGCTTCCAGTGCGCCACCATGAAGGCGCCGCTCGACTACGCGAAGCCCGGCGCCGGCGACATCAAACTGGCCGTCTCCCGCAAGAAGGCCACCGGCCCGGGCAAGCGGATCGGTTCCCTCCTGGTGAACCCGGGCGGCCCCGGCGGCTCGGCCATCGGATACCTCCAGAGCTACGCGGCCGCGGGCTACCCCGCCCCGGTCCGCGCCCGCTACGACATGGTCGCCGTCGACCCGCGCGGCGTCGCCCGCAGTGAACCCGTCGAATGCCTCACCGGACCGCAGATGGACGCGTACACCCAGGTCGATCAGACCCCCGACGACACCGCCGAGGTCACGCAGCTGAGCGACTCCTTCCAGAAGTTCGCGGACGGCTGTGAGCAGCGCTCCGGCAAGATCCTCCCGCACGTCTCCACCGTCGAGGCGGCCCGCGACATGGACATCCTGCGGTCCCTGCTCGGTGACGAGAAGCTGACGTACGTCGGGGCGTCGTACGGCACCTTCCTGGGTGCGACGTACGCCGAGCTCTTCCCCGCCCGGACCGGCCGCCTCGTCCTCGACGGTGCGATGGACCCGTCGCTCTCGTCGATCGAGATGAACCGCGACCAGACCGCGGGCTTCGAGACCGCATTCCAGTCCTTCGCCGCTGACTGCGTGAAGAAGTCGGACTGCCCGCTCGGCACCACCTCCACCGCCGATGCCGCGACCCACCTCGAGCAGCTCTTCGCCGACCTCGACGCCAAATCCATCCCCACCGGCGAGACCCGCAAGCTCGGCGAGTCCCTCGCCACCATGGGCGTCGTCGCAGCCATGTACGACGAATCGTCCTGGCCTCAGCTCCGTGAAGCCATCGCGGGCGCCCAGAGGGGCAACGGTTCCGGTCTGCTCGCCCTCGCCGACAGCTACTACGAGCGTCAGGCGAACGGCAAGTACGCGAACCTGATGGCTGCCAACGCCGCCGTGAACTGCCTCGACTCGCCCCCGGCCTTCACCGGCCCGAGCGCCGTCATGCAGGCCCTCCCGAGCTTCGAGAAGGCGTCCCCGGTCTTCGGCAAGCCTCTCGCCTGGGCCTCCCTGAACTGCGCCGACTGGCCCGTCGGCGCCACGGGCGCCCCGCACAGCATCAAGGCGAAGGGTGCTTCCCCGATCGTCGTGGTCGGTACCACGCGCGACCCGGCCACCCCGTACAAGTGGGCCCAGTCCCTGGCCGGCCAGCTCTCCTCCGGAAGGCTCCTCACCTACGAGGGTGACGGCCACACGGCGTACGGCCGCGGCAGCGACTGCATCGACTCCGCGATCAACAGGTACCTCCTGGACGGCACCCCGCCCGCCGCCGACAAGAGGTGCTCCTGACTCCCCGATCCGCCGAACCTCCCCCCTGACCAGCGGATACGGCTCCGGGGGAGGGCGGTACGGAGCACTCTCCGAAACTGTGTAGACTTGGCGACGCCGCTGATCGCACCATGGTGCGACGGGCGTGCCGCCTTAGCTCAGTTGGCCAGAGCAACGCACTCGTAATGCGTAGGTCTCGGGTTCGAATCCCGAAGGCGGCTCTGTAGAAGCCTCAGGACTCACTCGCCGTGACCTGGGGCTTTTGCTTTTATTGGATGCGGCGCCGCCGTCGAGCGCGGGCCGCGCGAGTGTCGGCGGTCTCAGTTCTGGTCTCAGTGGGGCCAGGATCCGGCTCCGGGGGCGCGGGAACGAAGAACTCGCCCATTCGCCTCATGGCGTCCTTCGACAGGTGGGACCGCCCCTTCACGTACCGCCGCGTCTGACTGATCTGGGTATGCCGAAGGATCTCCATGATCGTGGGCATGTCCACGCCCAGCTCGTTCAGGATCGTGCCGGCCGTGTGGCGACTGCCGTCGTACAGGCGGCGGTCGTCGATTCCAGCTTCCCCGAGCAGTTCCTTGAACTCTTCGTAGTCGGCGCGTGGGTCAAGCGGGCGTCCATCCGGCCGTGAGAACACGACGTCGTACTCCTGCCACAGCTCGCCCGCTGCGGCCCGCATCGCTTCCTGCCGGGCCTTGTGGTCGTGAAGGAAAGGAATGAAGACAGGTGGAATCGGAACGGCGTTCCGGCTCTTCTTCGTCTTGGGGCGCGTGAAGACGAGACCGCCCCCCTTGCGCTGCGGACACGCGCTCGCATGGCTCGTGCACGTCTTGGCGCAAGGCTTCGGGCAACCGCGCTTGTAGCCCTTGTGCGTGGTGCAGGCCGGCGGACAGGGATCGAAGCGATGAAGACGCGCGCCGCATGCGTGAGCCTCGCCACAGCCGTGGCGCCAGGTGAGGCGCTGAAGCTGCCACTCGGGACGGAACAGCTCCGCCTCCAGGTCCACGTACGACCACCTGAGACCGAGGGTCTCTCCCTGCCGGAACCCCATGCCGACGCCCACGATCCACCGCATGGAGGTGGGCCGCTTCGCGGCTGCTTCGAGGAATGCCTTGGCCTCTTCCTTGGTGAACGGGTTGGCCTCCGTCTCGTCGACACTCGGGGGGTCCACGAGGGTGGCGACGTTCTCCGCGATGATGCGCCGGCGGTGGGCAATCTTCAGAGCCCGCGACAAGATGCGGTGCACCTTCACGACGTGGGAGGGAGCGTGGCCGGCGTCGAGCATGGCCCGGTACATCCGCTCCAGGTGCTCGGGTCGCAGCTTGTCGATCCGGTGTTGACCGACCCCCGGAATGATGTCGTTACGGGTCTTGGACCAGTAGTCGTCCAGGGACCGCGGCTTGAGCTTCAGGCTCGCGATGTCGGTGAGATAGGTCTCCATCCACTTCGCCACAGTCGGCTTCCGGCCCGCAGTCGGCGCACGGCCCTGATCTCGCAGCCTTTCCAGCTCACGAACCTTGCGCTTGATCTCGGGCTCGGCCTTGGCACGGCGATGGCGGCGGTCAGGACTGCCGTCGTTCTTCACGCCCATCGTGACGCGACCGTGCCACCAGCCATCGGTGCCGAAGTAGATGGACGATTCCATGTTGGGCCTTCGCGGGCTCATGTGTTCCTCCACGAGGGAGGCGCCCCGAGCGGGATGCTCGGGGCGCCTCGGGGGTGCTCAGGTCAGTTGGACAGCGGGGTGAGGTTCTCCACGTACGCTTCGAGATCCGCACGCCGGATGCGACGCGTACGGCCCAACTTGATGTACTTGAGGGCCCCTTCGGCCATCAGTTCATAGACGGTTGACCGGCCGACGGCGAGGGCCTCGGCAGCCTCTTCCGGCTTGTACAGGAGTCGGTCGACGGGGGCGGCAATCGCGGTGCTCATCCGGGGTGCCTCCTGGGCAGTCGTCTTTGTCTTCGGGAGTTGGGCCCGGGAACTGGGCCCGCGTGTGTCCGAGGTTCGGATTTCTGCGTCATTGCGTCATCAGCGTCATTCAGGCTTCTGACCTGCGGCTTTGCGTGACGCGGCGGCTAGAACGTGCGTCATCGGTGCGTCATGGGCTGCGTCATCGGATGACGCAGATGACGCAGGATGACGCAGAGGCCGCCGTCCGCGTCATGCCTGTTGCCGCAGGTCAGGGCCCGTTTTTCGGCCTGCATGACGCAGATGACGCAGCGTCTTCCCTCTTAGGAAAAAAGAGGGGTGTCTGTTGTAGTGCGGTGCGCCTCACAGCGTGAAGAAGGAGCCGCTGCGCGGCGCGACCTTGGGGCGGCGTTCCGCCGAACAGCAAGAGGAGCACGCCTGGCCGGTGGTGCTCTTCTTGCTTGTCCGGGTGAGCGTGCGGATCGCGGGTCAGAGCAGCGGCTCGTGCTGATGCGGGGCCCGGGTGGTCAGGCGGGTCATTTCGAGGTAGCGGCCCTCGCTGGTGCGGCCCGTGTCGATGAGGACGCCGCGAGCGGCCAGCGTCGGCTGGAGGCGCTTGAGCCGGTCGGAGAGGACTTTGCCGGTGGTCGGCCAACCCTTGGGCAGGGGACGCAGTTCGTCGCCGCTGTAGAGGCGACTGAGGCAGTGCAGCCACTCGGTGGACGTCATCCGCTGCGCCGCGCTCGGCGCGATGGCGTCGGCGTGCCTGAGGACGGTCTGCGCGAGGAGATCGCCCTCGATCACGTCGTCGTTCAGGTCGTCCAGACTCGCCCGGTACGCGGTGAGCGCCCCGAGGCCGGTCGCCGTGTCGAACTGCGCGCAGAGGTGCGCGAAGTCCGCCATCCGTAGATCGGTGGGGGTCTCCGCCTCGGCCGCACGGACCTTGACCGTGAGGTCCAGAAGCGAGCCAAGAACGACAGGCAGAACCTCCGCGTACTCCGCCCACAGTTCCGCCTCGGTGCGCCGGACGCGGGGCCGCTCCAAGCGCAGCGGCAGGAGCCGTTCCGCAAGGTCGGGGCGGATGACGCCGACGTCGATGCCGGTCAGCAGCAGGGGTCGGCGGTAGCCGACGCGGAACACGTCCCCGTCGGTGAACAGGGCACGCTTGACGCTCTCGGCGCCGGTCACGATGCAGCACATCGCGTCGGACAGGTCCGGCGTCATGTGGGAGAGGTTGTCCAGGGCCGTAACCCATCCAGCCGCCACAGCCGCGATCAGGTTCTCCTCATCCTTCGGCGCCCGGCGCAGGTCACCGCTCATGCCCTCGATGATCCGCACGAGCATCCGCCCACCCGTGGACTTCCCCGCGCCCTGCGGCCCGGTGAGGAACGGCGCGGGCACGGGCACAGACGGACCGAGGCAGCCGATCAGCCAGGCGATGGCCAGGCACTCGGTCTCCGCGTTGGCGAAGTTGCACAGACGCATCAGAAGATCGATGCCCTTGCCGTCGGTGTCCTTGGCCGGCAGGGGCAGTTCCCCCGTGAGCTGCGTGCGCCGCCAGCACACTTCGCGAGGGTCGGGGGTGAGGAGGTCCCAGCCCGAAGGGTGGATGCGGACGGACTGCCCGTCGTCACGACCCAGGTCCAGCCAGGTTGCCCCGTCGAAGCCGGGGGCGACGCGGATGTGGACGGGCTGCACTTCCTCGGACAGCGCCAACGCTTCGATCAGGTCCAGTGCCTCCTTGAGCGCGGTCCCGTTGAAGACGCCGCGCCCGTCCTTGAACAGGCCGACCATGAGTTCCTGTCGGTGGCTGCCCGTCGTGCCCTGAGAACGGATCGGCCGGGCCACGGGGTGGCCGTTCCGCTGCGCGTACACGGTCCCCTCGGCAGTACGGAAGTATCGGAAGTGCGTCTGCGCGTAGTCGGCGATGATCTCGCGGGCGGGATTCTTCTCGTCGTCGGACATGGTCACAGTCCCAACCTGGTCAGGGCGTTGGTCCACGCATCGGTGCAGTGCCGGGGCGATTCGCCCTTGGCCTGCGCGGCCGTGAACAGCCGCGCGATGTGGGCCTCGGTGAGGCAGCCGCACCGGGCGTGCGTGGACAGCACGGCGAGGAACGTCCGGTAGACGGTGGCGTGCACCGCACTGCGGGCCTCGGTGATGCGCTGCTCTGCCATGGCGATGCCACGGTTCAGATAGGCCGGCGTGCGGTGGGGGCACTCCCCGCTCCCGACCAGTGCGGGCACGGTGATGGCCGCCGGTCGGACCGTGGGGGCCTCCTTCACGGCCAGCGCGCGGACGACGTCCAGCAGTGCCGTGATGGTGCCGAGGCCGGGCCCCAGCCACCGGGCGTAGGCCATCGTGGACTTGATGTCCACGCCGGGCCGTACGGCGTTGCTGGACTGCATGGCGCCCTGGTAGAGCCAGTGCTCACCCCGGGTCGTCGGCACGGTTCGTGTGGCGGGCAAGGTCGCACGGGCCCACGCGACGGCTTCCGCGTTGTCGAGGTCCACGACGGTGAGGCCGGCACCTCCGGGGTAGTAGGCCACCCCGGCCGCTTCCCGCCACGCTCGGACCCAGGTCGGCGAGATGATGACGCCGAGGTCGGTGGTGGCGGCGGCCCAGCCGTGGCACGGGTTCGGGCAGGAGCAGGGGCCGGGGATCTTCATGTTCGGCCGACCACCGCACGCGTTGTCGGCGCAGCGGCGGCAGTTGCCAAACGGCACCTTCCCAGCTCGTAACGGCAGCACGGGCACGCCGGAGGCTGCCAGGGAACGAGCGGTATGCAGGCGCTCTCCCCGAATGTCGGCCGGTTGGGTCATGCTGGAGTCTCCAGTTCTGTGAGAAGCACTGGCAGACGAGGGCGGCCCCAAATCATTGGCGTGAGATGGGGGCCGCCCTCGGTCAGTTGTGGAAGCGGTTGGAGTTGGGGTTCTGGTCGCACCAGTCCTCGGCGCACACCTTGTGGACCGGCTCGCGGTCGTGCGAGCGCATGGGGGTGGGCTTGCCGCACAGCACGCACGGCAGGTTCCGGGAGGCGTCGAAGTGGCGGGCGTCCCGCCAGTCGATCAGCGGCATGGCCCCACCCGTTAGCGGTGGTTGATGGTGCCGTTGGCCTTGCCGAACATCCCGCTCGCGGTGATGTTCTGCGTGATGTGCGTGGTGCCGGTGCCGGTGCCGGTGCCGGTCGCGGCACGGCCGAGACGAAGCAGGAGAGGAACGCCGATGGCCGCGGCGGCGATGAGGGCAACGGCGGACCAGAGGGCTTGGCTCATGGCGATCAGTCCCGGGGCTGCGTAGGAAAGTCCGATTCCCGCGGCGGCGATACCTCCGCCGATCGTCGGCGTCAGCAGGGCGGTGGTCTTGGCCCATGCCGGGATCGGCTGCACGACAGGCACCAACGGTGCGGCCGGCGCGGGCGGTTGCGTGTACGCGAGGGTCCGTATCCCGCCGGGCAGGGTGACCATCTGGACGCCGGGCGGGATCTCCGAGGGCAGCATCACCCGCCCCTCGGGGGCGGGGAGGTAGGCGGGATAGTCGTCCGGACGGCGCTGGGTGGTGATCTCATACGCGGTGTCATGCACGACGGGGCTCCTTCAGCAGCGAGGGCGGCACCCCGTGGTGTGAGGGGGTGCCGCCCGCGCTGACTTGTCGTGTCGCTTGTCGTCTGGCTTGTCGTGTGCCTTGTCGCTTGTCTTGTCTTGTCGCTTGTCGCCCTTGCAGGTCACAAGCCGTTTCCAGCCCGCACAGAGCCGCCCAGGGCCCTTCTCGTACCGGTGGCGACAAGCGACAGCCGCTCAGTCCTCGGATGGGTTGTCGGGGGCGTGTTGGCGGTGGACGTAGCGGGCTTTGGTGCCGGTGCCGACGCGGACGGCGGTGCCGTCCGCAGTCCACGTCTTGAGCCAGCCGACCACCGTCTGCCGCGTCGTTCCGTACTCCTTGGCGAGAGCTCGGGCGATCGCCGAAGCACCGGTTCCCGCCGGTCCAGCGGAGAACAGCAGGCCGAGTGCGACCTGCCGGGCGGCGTTGTCCTCGTTCTGCAGCGCGGACAGGTTCAGCCCGCCCGACGTCGGCTGCTCGGTGTTCGTCCCGGGGTCGGCGAAGGTCGCGAACTCGGCGTCGATCTGCTCCCGGAACTTCCGGGCGAGCGCCTCCTCAGCGGACTCCCGATCGCCCCGGAGCGCGGACAGGTTCAGCCCGCCGGTACTGCCGACCGACTGCGCCGGAGCGTCGGCGGCCGGGGTGTGGGTGGTGTCCCGCATCCATGCCGTGCGCTCCGGATCCCACCGCGAGGCGTAGGCATCGCCCGCGGCCTTGCTGGACACTCCGTCCAGGGTGGGGTGCATGTCGGAGGTGGCGAGGACGATGTCGCGGATCTGGTTGGGCAAGATCCGCCAGTTCTTGAACAGAGCCGCCGCAGACTCCGGGGTCCCCATGAACCCAGCACCCTTATACGGAGCCTGATCCACGCGCAGCCCGCGAGAGGCGGGAAAGACCTTGCTCAGGTCCATGCCCTCCACCTCGCCACCGGTGAGGCAGACTCGAGCCTTGGCCTCGCGGCGGATCATCAGGTTGCCCAGCACGGACCCGGTGGCACCCAGCGCCGTGAGGACCGTGCGGATGCCCATGGCCCGGAGCATGCGGATGACTTCGAGGATCTTCTTCGCGAGATCCTTCATGCGCCGGTCGGTGCTGGTCAGGATCTCCGCACCCTCATCGACGACCAGCATGATCTGCGGAATCTTCGCGCTGATGGGGAGCTGGTCGGTGTTCCGCTCCGCCATCAGATCCTGATAGGCGACCTTGCGGCGCAGCCCGACCGCCAGGGCCGCATCGAGCATCAGCACTGCTTCCTCGTAGGTGGAGGCGAGCCAGTCGATGCCGGGCGTAACCCCGTCCACGGGGGCCCCGTTCACGTCCAGTGCCGGGCGGACCCAGGGCAGGCCGGCGGATCCGGCGTTGAGGTCGATCACCCAGGTCAGCACATCGGTGGTGCGGGCGAACCCGGCGAGGATGACGTGGACCATGTTCGTCTTGCCGGACCCGGTGGGGCCGACCACCAGGGCGCACTGTTCGCGCAGGTAGACGCAGATCTCCTCGGCATTGGTGCGGTAGCCCCACGGAATGCCGGTGTAGATCGACAGGGGCGTGTAGTCGGACGGGTAGGTGCGCTCCTCGGAGAGGACGTTGACCGTGGTCACGTCGATCAGGACCCGGCCCTGATGGATCCCCTGCGAAGCAACCGCGGTGCAACCGTGCGGCAACCGGGCGTCGGCGGACAGGGCGGCGGAGTGCTGCGCGATTCGGTCGTAGGTAGTGCCGCCCGGGGGGAGTTCGGCGTCGATGGTGAAGCCGGTGCCGGTGGGCCAGATCTCCACCGCGAGGATCCGCAGGGTGATGTTGCAGACCCGCTGCACCCGGTCCACCCACTCCGCAGCGATCGCCCGCCGTTCGGCGGACAGCTCACGGGCGACCTGCCGCTCAGCCTGCGCGATGGCCTCCAACTCCCGTGCCTCCTCGTACAGGAGGGTGGAGCGGGCGGCCGCGCCCATGCCCACGCCGATCGTGGCGAGGGAGCCGATGGCGGCCCAGGTCAGGGGCCCGGTGGTCATGGCCCAGGTGGTCCACCCGGCTCCGATGAGCCACGAGGCGGACCGCATGGCGATGGTGCGGGCGGAGAGGCGTTCGCGCAGGCTGCTGATGGTGTGGCCGATCGCGCCGGCGGCGCCGATGGCGAGGGCCCAGCCGGGGGGCATGCCGGTGGCGGCTCCGGTGGTAGCGACGGCGAGGCATCCGGTGGTGGCGGACAAGGCGCCGGTCACGGGTCCGTGACCGGCAGCCCAGTCCCACACCGGCCCAGTGGAGGCGGTGTTGGTGGTCATGATCAGACGTTCCAGCCCTTCTCGGCGTCGGGCCCGTTGCGCGGGTCCTCGTGGCGGGCGATGTCCTGCTCGTGGGACTGGCGGAACAGCGGTCCCATGTCCTCGGCGACCGCGACGGCTGACATGACGGCGCCGAAGATGTCGTTGAAGCCGTCCGCGACGTCCTTCTCCAGCGGGAACTCCGAATCGGCCCGCTCGGCGAGGACTTTCATCACGTTCGCCACGCTCGTCAGCGCGGCCGGGAGCCCTTCGACCATGGCCAGGATCTCCATGGCGTTCTCGGGGTCGTACTGCCCAGCTGCGGATTCCATCTCCGCCGCGTACTCCTCGAACCGGAAACCAGACACGTTCTCTCCCTCACTCACGGTGGTGGGTGCTGCCGGCGTCGGCCCAGTGGGGCGTTCGGCCGTGGCGCTGATCTGGTCGGTGTTCTCGGCCGCTTCCGTGTCGGCGGCGGCTTCGTCGTCCTGCAGGGCGGCGCGTATCGCGTCGTCCCGCTGGTGGCGCTGTTCCTTGGCCGTGTGGGTGAGGCGGGCGTAGACGCGGCGGCCCGGGTACTGCAGCCAGGCCCAGCCGAGCTTCCGGCCCAGCGGGGTGGTGAGCATGCCGACCAGGCCCAAAGCCCCGGCGAGCAGGGCGGCGCGCAGTCGGCGGCCCTGGAACCGGGCGGCAGACCGCCACAGCGCCTTACGTGCCTTCTTCCGGGCAGGGGCCTTGCGGACCGCGCTCTGCTGTCCGGCGATCTGGTCGGTCGCCCTTCGGTCCCGCGCGGCCCGGTTGCGGTCGATCACCGCACCCTTGGCCGCACCGACCCGACCCGCGGCCTTGCCCACGGACCGGCCGATCGCCCCCCTACGGGCCATGGACGCCGACCGCGCTGCCGTCCTCGCGCCCCGGCGGGCATCCGCCACGGCACGCCGCGACCCGGTCGTCTCGGCCCGCCGGGCCGCCCGTGACGGGGCCGCCTGCCGGGCTGACGCCCGCAGCGCCTTGACCTGTCCCGCACGCCCCGCACCGTGCTGTCGAGTGGGCTTCCCGGAGGTGTGACCGGTGGCCTTCCCTGGCCGATTGCTGGTGGTCTTGCGCTGGTGCGGCACGCCTGGGGTGGAACTGGTGCGCGAGGTGCCGCGACCTGCGTGCTTCGCGGATCGACCGCTCGTTCCGCGGGAGGACGCGCTGTGCACACCGCCCGTTCCGCGACCTGTCCGGCCAGGGCTGTGCGGCGTCGCGGGACGGTTGGTGCGGCCGGTGGCGTGCTTGCGGTGGGCTCGGTGGTTGCGGGTTGCGGCGGCGACACCGAGGATGCATGCGCCGGTCGCGGCGACCGCGGCGGCGATGGGTCCGCCGGCCAGAGCAGCCGCGGCCAGCGCCGTCACGGTGGAGTTGGCGCCGGTCATCGCGATCGGGACCACGGGCCAACCACCCGCCGTGTGCTCCACGGTCACCTCGGCCGGTGCCGGAGTGGGGTCGGCCTGGGGGGGTGTGGTCGGTGCGGGCTGGTTGTCGGTCACCATCGGTTCGGTGCTGAGTTCCGTCATGCTGAACGCTCCCTTCGGATGTCATCGCAGGTGACGCACATGCCGAGCGACCGCGGGATGCAGTACCCGGCGTCCGTGCGGCAGTTGGGGCAGGTCCGGCGCGCCCGCATCGCCTTGGCGAGCGCAGCGGTACGGGCCGGGGTCATCGGGCGAACGGGCTTGGCCCGGTCGATGCGGTAGAGGTAGGCGACCAGCGGCCCGCGACGCCGGCGGGGCTTGTGGAGTTCGGCGGCGACGTCTTGTCCGCCGGGTCGCAGCCCCATCTCACGAAGCTGCCGACGGGTCGCCAGACCCTCGGGGGCCATGCGCCACCGGTAGTCGGGGACGGTGGTCATCAGAGCGTCACCCGCGCCGCGTCCGGTACCGGAACGAGGTGCGGGCGGCGGGTCACGCCGTCCTCTTCGAGCTGCTTGTAGACCTTGTGGACGTAGGAGGTGGAACGGGTGGAACGTACCGCCGCCGCGGGGATGGTGACGCCTTCCACCCAGCACTCCCGGATGATCCGGGCAGCCTCATCGGCAGGCAGCTTCACCACCTCCCGCCCGTTCCCACCACCCTGGGTGGAAGCGGGTGGAACGGTGAGGGGGAACACCCGGTGTCCACCGCAGATGACCAGCGGCGACGCCTTCCGACCGGACACCGCCGGCGCAGCCGGGGCAATGAGGGCGGGTGGGGTGGATGCCGGGGTGGAAGCGGGGTGGACGGGAGGGGCTTCCACCCGTTCCACCACGGTGTCCACCTGGTCACGCAGGACAGTGATTCGATCAAGGATCGCGCGCCGGTAGAACGTGATCGCCTCAGCGAGAACGATGAGGAGGACCGGTGGAATCGAGTGGAGGACGAGACCGGCCGGGTCCACTTCCCGCGGGACACCAAAGGCAGTGCCCGCGGGCCAGAGAGAGGCCCAGCAGTTCATCAACCACGTGCCCAGACCGGCGAACCAGCGGAGTCCCGTGGCCCAGCCGGACGGCTGCACCCCGTGCTCCGACAACCGGCCGTCCACGATCAGGACGGCCCCGAGGGCGACCGCGACCATGGGGTCGAGCAGCCAGGCGATCCACACGCTGATGTGGTGGTCGATCGCGAACAGCGTCACGTTCGTCGCGGTGAACGCGAGCGCGACCACCGCGACCGCCACGAGCACCTTCGTCAGGCCCGATTGCAGGCCCTGTAGTGCGGCGATCTGCTCGGCCGGGCTCGTCTTACGCCTCATCGCGGCCCCCGTCCCCACCGCGGAAGCGGTGCGCCCGGTGCAGGGCCATCAGGTGGAAGCAGCCGGCCGCCACGAGCAGGTTCCACAGGAACCGGGCCCACGCCGGCAACGGCACCAGCCACGACACGACGCACGCTGCGACCAGCAGCGCACCGCCGTGGCGCAGCCACCATGCCCACAGGCCAGCAGGTGGGGCGCTCATACGGCGACCGCCGTACGAGCGGTGCAGCCCTTCGCCGGGCGGCGGACCGCACGGCGCGGACGCCGGCCGGACGGGCGCGGCTGCTTCAGCGGGAGCGTCCGCAGCAGGCTCTCCGCGTACGCCGCGGTCTCCGGGTCACTCTCGCGCAGCTCTGTGAGAACCTCGTGCGCCACGTCCAGGCGGGCCGCCCGGTCCATCGCAGACTCCGTGGCCGAACCGGTGAACAGCTCCAGGTCGATTCCCAACGCCAGCTCAGCGAACTCGGTCGCGGTAACAGCTTCGTGACCAGCAACGATGGTCTTCATGGGTCGTGAACTCCTTAGACGGTGGAACGGCCCAAACAGCGGCCCCGGTGCTCCAACACCGGGGCCGCGCGCCGTCTGGTGGGTCGGTCGTGGGTACGAGCGACCGCGGCGACCCGACACCGCAAGCCGCCGAGATGGCAGGGCGAATGTCGGGCACCGTGAGCGCTGGTACGGGTTCGGATCTCCTGTTCGCACGGCGCTGTTCGTTCCGGGGAGGTCCGAAGTCCCGGAGGTCGTCGCAGTCGGTGTGCCGTTGCGGTTCTTTAGAGCCGATGGCGTGTCCCCCACACGGAGGGGTGGGGCCCGGTTGTGACACCGGGTCCGGTCTCGATCGGCTGGTCTCCACTCGCCTCGGCCGGAACGGTCACGGCCGCCGTGCTGCGGTGGATCACGCTGTGGAGTTGTTGAGCAGGACACAGCAACGTACGTGACACCCCGTACAACCTGTCTGGAGGAGTGCCTTGATCTGAGTCTGCCCATGGGTACTTGGAACGTCAAGCCCTCTCGTCTAACTTGTACGGAGGAGTTGGAGCAGAAGGGTTGGAGATGCCCGTGCGACGCGGAATGACTAAGGCGCAGGAGATTGCAGCTGACCTGCGTAGGCAGATCGAGAATCGGGAGCTCGCCCCTGGGGCGGTGCTCCCGAGCGAATCGAAGCTGATGAGCCAGTACGGCTACAGCCGCGAGACCGTGCGCGCCGGCGTCCGCGCTCTCATCGAAGAGGGGCTGGTCGTCACCGGATGGGGACAGGGCAAGTACGTCCGTGAGGACTATCCGCCGGTGGTCTGGAACTGGACGACCCTGGAAAGCCGGAGCCGGCACGCAAACGCGGTGGAGGGTCAGACCGCCGGAGACCAGTGGTCGAGCGCCATCACAGACGAGGGGAAGTCCCCTCGGCAAGAGATCACCGTGTCCATCGTCGAGCCGCCACCACACGTGCGCGACGCGCTCGCACTGCCCGACGATGGTCTAGCTGTGGCCCGCAAGCGCATTCGCTACATAGACAACCGCCCCTACGCGCTCGCCGACTCCTACTTCCCTCAGGAACTCGTCGCCGGGACGCTCCTTATGGAGCCGCGCGACGTGGCAGCACCGGGTGGCGTGCTCGCATCCGTTGGGCTCATCCAGACCAAGTACAGGGATGAGATCGCGGTGCGTATGCCGACACGGCATGAGGCCGAACTACTGGCGCTACCTGCGGCAACTCCGGTAGCGGAGCACACACGAACAGGCTACGACGCAGACGGAAAGCCTCTGCGCTGCATGGTCACCATCCTCCCCGGAGACAGGCACAAGATCCTCTATGAAGTCGACACTGACTGAGTTCCTTCGCCCGGCGCGGGCGGAGGACGTGCCTGCCCTTATGGCCCTGCGGACAGAAGCCGAGGAATGGCTCAGCTCAAAGGGCACCGACCAATGGAGCGATCCGGAGACCGGGGCCAAAGCGATCGGCAAGTGGCGAGCATCGATCGATGAGGGGCGTGCCTGGGTCGTCGTCGACTCCGGCAAGGTCCTGGGCACCGTGAGTAGAGGCCCCGTGGATCGGGACTTCTGGACAGATGAGGACCGTCCCGAAACTGCCTTCCACCTCTACAAACTCATCGTCGCTCGCCAAGCCGCCGGGCGGCACCTTGGGGCGCGCCTCGTGGACTGGGCATCAAGATTGGCCGCCATGGAGGGTCGCGATTGGGTGCGCATAGACACCTGGCGGTCGAACGAGGGCCTTCACTCCTACTACGAACGGCTCGGTTTCAGGCACGTGAGGACTGAGAGTCCGTCACATCGACTCTCAGGGTGGCTCGCTCAACGGCCCACTACCGCGCTTAGCCTCCCCGACTTCCCACTGACAGTGGGCCCGCCTCACGAGGGCAGGACGGCGCCGATCCCGTCTCAGCACACTCCGGCGGACTGACCTGAGGCGGAGCTCCCCAGGTCATATTCGAACTCCGCGGGCGAGATCGTAGTGACACCCGACGGACCGATGCGGCCGATGCCCTCGGGCCTGCTGACCCGCCAAGGACCGAGAGAGGCTCAAGCTTCAACACCCGAAAGTTCCTGTGCAACGGCCGTTCGGCGGACTGCGGCACCGCGCTGGAGTGACAAACGAGTCGGCATGCAATTACATCTCTGCGCTGTGGGATGTTCGCCCCCGGACGGTGAGGTCGCCGTGCACGTCAATCTCTTCCACAGAATGCGGAGGGCAAGGAATGGCATCGGAGATCAAGACGGTAGGTAGCCTTTCAGTGGTGACCGGGGCCGTACTCACGGCGATTCTCTTGGCCTCGCCAGCCGCCGCGCAGAGCAGCATTTATACGACAGCTCGTCACGGCTCTGTCGCGCTTGACCGCCAACACCGCGACCACGACAAGTGCCAAAGCAGCCGCCATCGGGGGGACGATGACCATTGCCCCACCGGACCTGCGGGTCCTCCCGGACCTCCGGGACCTCCGGGACCTCCGGGACCTCCGGGACCTCCGGGACCTCCGGGACCTGATGGGTCGACCGGGCCCATCCTGTGTCCCGGTTGCAATTTCGCGAGCTACGTGAGCGTGGGCAATAGATTGAGCGGTAGGGACTTCAGTAACGCATTCCTGCCGGCGACCTACATGCCGGGCCAGAATCTGTCCAACAGTAATTTCTCGGGCGCGGCGTTTAATCAATCAACCCTCACGACTACCAATCTCTCAGGCTCAAACTTCAACAATGCTGACTTCACCCAAGCAGACTTGACGGGTGCCACGACAACAGGGGCAACCTTTACAGGTGCCATCTGGAGTAACACCACTTGCCCAGACGGCACGAACAGCGACAGCCACGGCAACACTTGCGTTGGGCATCTCTAGCCTGTGCGTTTCACTAAAGGCTGTCCCGTAATCCCTGGTAGGCGCAAGACGAGCTGGTCCAGGAAAGGCAGATCCAGCGGGAGCTGTAGTAGTGGCACCCGCCGACGTGGCCGCCGTTGCACCGAAGGAAGGTGCAACGGCGGCCGCTCGTTTTTCACGGCAGCTGGATCGGGGCCGCTACGACTCGTCGGTCCTGATGGTCACGGTGGCGCCCGCCTCTCGGGCTGTCTCCCGCAGAACGGCCAGTGTGTCCGTGAGGCGCGCGCGGGGACCACCGCGTGGGGTGGTGGCGATGAGGCAGGGCATGCACCGGTCCAACCAGCGGCGGCCATGTCCGGGTGTGTCGACGCCCACGGTCGCTCTGGCGGGCTTGCCGCAGAGCGCGCACGGATGGCTGCCGTCGAGCCGCTCGGTGCCGGCCCTGGGTGCCCATGGTGGCGCGGGGTCCAGCTGCGACGGGTCGACTCCGAGGGATCGCAGCAGGTCAGCGTCGGCCATGCGTGCGGCTCCTCTCGTCGGCTTCCGAACGATACGCCCGCTTATGACGCTCAAGCGCCCGACGTAGACTCGAACACGTGTCCGATCTCCTCCCGAGCGACCTGGCGCGGCTCCGTACGTTGCGGACCTGGGATGCCATGTGGGTGGAGCGCATCGACGGAGGCAATCGCGGCGGCCGAACAGCGGGAAGAAAGAGTGGCAGCAGGGCGAGGAGCGGCGACCGCCCGCCCCGGACTGGATCATTGAGCTCAGCATCGGGGTCGGCGCCCAGCCCATCGAGGTTCACGTCGGCGGGTGCTACGCCGCCGGAAAGTGCCACCGCACCATCACCCGCGAACAGGCCCTCGCCGCCCTCGCCGACGGGATCCGGGCATGCATCCACTGCCGGCCTGACACCGAGCTGGGGGTGCTGTGAACAACTCACCCACAGTGGCTCACCATCGGCGTCAGCGAGCGCGGTAACTTTCTCTACTTCATCAAGGTGCTCACGCCGCGCACAGTGCGGCGACCGTCACGCGTATGCCGCAGTACCGCAGCGTCACGGAGCGCTTCCTACGCCGCATCAAACTGTGAGTGACGGAAGGCACTAGAAGAGAGGGGTCTGACTTTCGGAATTCACATCAACCCCTGGCGTTTCCGGAGTTACGTTGACCAGCTCAATAATCTCAGGGTCATATAGCCAGTAGTAGTGGCCTTCAAGCTCTTGTCGTCCGGAAATTCGGACAGCGAAGTTGTTGCGGTGGGCGTCCACGGCTAGATCGTAGTCGTCAACCTTTAGGCGCACTCGCATCTTGCGGGCGGTTGTCCCGCCCAGTACGTCCAGGCGAACCACGCCCGGATTTCCGGGCTTTGGTCTCTCCAGGAGAGTCACCATGCCCAATACCGTAACCGGCTCCGGCCTGACGGCCGCGGCAAGCATTGTTCCTGCCTTCTCCAGGACGGAATAATCAGATGGCGAAAACTCTAACTTGTGCCGTTGGGTCGATGTTTCAGTGAAGATATCGTCACCGGAATTGAATTCAATCTCGACTTCCGCTCCGTCTGAATCTCTGATCAGATTGCGTACGGCCTGCGTCAATTCATAGCAGAAGCCTCGGCTTACGTTTTCGATGAACCCGTACGTGGATCCGGATGCAACGAAGTGGTCTACAGACTCTCGAGCGGCTTCGAGTGCGGATACCAAGCTGAGGGTGATCT
Organism: Streptomyces sp. NBC_01717; assembly: GCF_036248255.1. Lineage (NCBI taxonomy): Bacteria > Bacillati > Actinomycetota > Actinomycetes > Kitasatosporales > Streptomycetaceae > Streptomyces > Streptomyces sp. NBC_01717. The sequence goes on from NZ_CP109178.1 coordinate 5,193,809, forward strand.
CCCTGCCCGTGTGCTGGCCGATCAGGGGGATGGAATCACCTGGTTTTGGCTTCTTCTCGCTGAACACCTCATCGGATGGGGCGTAGGCAGTCACAACGTAGCTTCCGACCTCTGTCTGCCCCATCAGAACGGAATCTAGGAATGACTTGGCGAGAAAAGTATTGGAGTTACCAAAATAGGCTGCCTTGGATTTTCTGGTCTTAGCGGCAACAACCATTGACTTACGTGCGCCTTCGTGAAGATCCTCCCCTGCAGTCCACGGGATTGTTCCTCGCCGAGAGCGGGCCTCCTTGTGGAACTTCATCTCGTCACCCAATGAGTGCAGCGTTGCGGCTCGTTGCAGAATAGTCCGGATTTTTGCATCGCCGAGATTCCAGGCGCGGGCCACCGCTTGAGTGAGTAGATCCTGATAGTCGTCGGTTTCTGCGTCTTGCGGGAGCAGCAGTCGGCCGCCGACGGTGAGGGAATCTGCTTCGAGGCGCCATCGCGAATACAAACCGTCTTGGCCGCCAAACTTCTGCCAACCGCTTCGTTCCAGCGCGAGAGCTAGCTGCGAGTCCGTTAGATGCCCTGCGATCTCGCTGAAATCAGGCGTGCTCACGGTGTCCCCCCCTTGCCGATCCTCTCCATGATGCTGCATAGGGCATTGTCGTCGAAAATCTGGCTGGTGGAGACTCTCACTGCTGTGTGTTTTATTCCCGAAGGTTCGACGCCAGTTACGCTGCGCCAGTAGGCGCAATGTCGCAACTGAAAGATATCGTGACTCGCATCAATCCACTCGGCAACGTCTTCTGGAACTACCATTGCTACTAGGATTCGGTGAACTGTGACTCGCGCACTCGCGAGCATCTTTAGTCGATCGTTGGAGATATTCACGGATACGAATCCATTGACAGGGTTCGGCCCGCTCGTCCACGTGCTTTTGAGCTGTAACCTCAGGTCTATTTGTTCGTCGGTTTCGTGTTTGTCCGACGAATGGCTCAGTGTCCAGTCGATGCCGTTGTCCGGATTGGGCTTGGCCATGGTGCAGCCTGCCGCGGCTGCCACTGCATGCAGGTAGCTGTCTTGCAGCATCTCCATGCGGCGGGTCTTCTCTAGCTCCCCCCGGAGCGGCCCCGCAGGAACGCTGTGCGCGATGTCGATCATTGCCCCCCACATCTGTGTTGCCTAGATCACATCGTAGAACCGAGGTGTGCGTCTGGCAGCAGCTTTGCGGGTGTCCGGTTATGGGCCATGTGTGGGCCAGGGGGCGCCTTCGGGCGCCTAAAGCGGGCTTGAGTGCAGGTCAACGCGTTGCGCTGTCCGCATGCGCGGCGGTCTTGAAAGCCGTCGCGCACTCGCACGAGTCACGATCGCAAGCGAACCTCTGTGGAGGTGTCAGGAATATGGTCAGTGGAGTCCATGACCAGTCTTGCCTTGTGTTCGAACGCACCTCGGACCGTCAGGGCATGCCGATGGGACGACCTGCTCGATACTTGCCGGGGTGCAGGCAGTCCGGAGGCCTCAGCCAGCAGCGCTTCCACTGTCCCCTTAACGGCAACGAGCGTCGCAGCAGCGGCGCTTCCCGCTTCCACGGGGCCTTCAAGTGCAACCTTGGTTTGGGCGCGGCGCACCGCGATCACCTGCGACGAAAGATCGGTCAAAGCCTGAGGCAGGCTTGCAATATCGCCTCTATCGCTGATGCTCCACGCCGATACGAGCGAATCCTCATATTGCGCGAAAGTATCCAGGAAAGCCACATATGCATCCCTACGGGACTGCCGCCGCCATTGCGTATGTTGTCCCCGAGTCTGCTGTCGACCGGTAAGTCGAGCTGCAAGCAGGGCTCCACAAGCGCCTAGAGATCTTTAAGGGTGTGGGTTACGCGGGGGGTCGTGACGGCTGCCGTGGGCCGCGCTATGCCAGAGGGATGAGGTATCCCGATGGCGGAGGGCTGACGGCTGAGGAGCGGGTTCAGCGTGAGCGGGTCCGGTTGGCGGCCGCCGATCTGATCGAGGCAGGGGCCAGTGACCGGGAGGTGGCCCGGGGGTTCAGGGTGACCCGGATGTCGGCGAACCGCTGGCGGCGGGGTTTGGCTTCGGGCGGGCGGCAGGCCATGGTCTCCAAGGGGCCCGGCGGTGCCCGCTGCAAGCTCGATGCGACTCAACTGCGTGTGCTGCAGGTGGTGTTGGATACCGGCCCGGCCGCCGCCGGCTGGAGCGACCAGTGCTGGACTCTGGCGAGGATCGCCGAGGTCGTGCGACGCCGGTTCGGCGTCGAGTACACCTTGACCGGGATGGACCTGCTGCTGCACCGCATCGGCTGGACCGTACAGATCCCGTCCCGCAAGGCCGCCGAGCGCGACGAGGAGAAGATCGCCGCCTGGAAGGACGAGCAGTGGCCCGTCATAAAAAAGACGGCGGCGGACCTGGGCGCCTGGCTCTGTTTCGAGGACGAAGCCGGCCAGGGGCTGAGGCCGCCCAAAGGCCGCACCTGGGGCCGCCGAGGCCACACTCCCGTCGTGCGGGTCACCGCCGCAGGCACTAAACGCGTCTCCATGGCGGGACTGATCTGCACGAAGTCCGGCCATCGGCCCCGGCTGATGTACCGCACCCACCTCGACCGCGGCCCCGCCAAAGGCCGCCGCAAAGGCTTCACCGAGGCTGATTACGCACGCCTGCTCGACGCCGCGCACCAGCAACTCGGCGGCCCGATCGTCCTGGTCTGGGACAATCTGAACACGCATGTCAGCCGCACCATGCGGCAGCTGATCGACACCCGATTATGGCTGACCGTCTACCAGCTGCCGCCGTACGCCCCGGAGTTCAACCCGGTCGAGGGCGTCTGGTCGCACCTGAAACGGTCCCTGGCCAACCTCACCAAGCACAGCCTCGACCAGCTCACCGCGCTGGTGAAGACCAGGCTCAAACGAATGCAGTATCGACCCGGCGTCATCGACGGTCTCCTCGCCAAGACCGGCCTCGACTTCCAACCGCCGTAACCTCAGCCATTGGATCTCCTAGAAGGTGAAGTCCTCGGGCGCACCTTCGCCAACGCGGCCATCCACTGTCTCGCGAAGGATGTCCGCGTGGCCCGTGTGCCGCGCGTACTCCTCAATCATGTCCAAGAGCATGTCCCGGACGCTGGGCGTGCGACCGTCCGGCCAGGTGAAGGACGCCGGTCCGTCGAGCCCGCGCTCCTTGATGATGTCAGCGACGAGCTCGCGCGATCGCTCGACAGCATCTCGCCACACTGTGTAGACATCATCCGGGGAGTCCAGAGCCCCGGTGCGCCATTCCCAGTCGGGGTTGGCGTCGAAGTCCACGGCGTCCCAAGGGGCGCCGTACTCGTGACCGGCCAGCTTCACGGCCAGCCAGTCCGCCTCGACCAGGGCCACATGTTTGACGAGGCCACCGAGCGTCATCGAACTGGCGGCCGTGGTCGCGCGCAAAGCCTCCTCATCGAGCCCTGACGTTTTCCAGGCGAAGGTCCGCCGGTTGCGCTCGAGAACTGAGCGCAGGGACTCCGCCTCAGCGAGGGCCGCAGACGGGTCAGGAAGGGGAGTTGACTCGCTCATGACCAGGAGCATAGTCGGACACGGCCCTCGGCTACCGCTTTATCCAGCGACGATACGCAAGTGACATCGCGGACCTCATCGAGCGACCACGTCCGGCATGTCCACCCGGAGCTGGATCTCAAATCTCAGTAACGCCCACGGTTAAAGATCTCTAGTGCTGCACCGATCATCCCCGCGATCCCTGCATCCATGGGCTCATCATGCCTGGCGTGGCCCAACAGGGTTCAGGTTGGGTCTACTTATCGCGGGCATGGTCGTAAGCACGAGCGTCCCAGCCCGAGTCGATCCGCTGCTTTGATCTTTTTGATCGCCGCTCATTGTCCTGGTCCTTGTCCAGTGCGCCGATGGCCGTTGGCGCTCACCGTTGTACCCGTACCCCGTCTTAGCTGCCTGCCGCGCGAACACCTATGAACGCCACAGAACGGGGACGCGGGCAGTTGGAAAGCGTCGCCCTCAGTGAGAGGTCCCGCCGGCAGGACTGCGCCCCGGCCAGGACAGATCTTCCATTGTGTAAGCCACGGACATGCATCCCCGAACAAAGTCACGTGCTGCCTGGGGGGTGACTGCAGCGGTTCCATGCACTGTGGTGTTGCGCAAGCGACGGAGGTCGTTCATTACGTCCACCGCTTCCGGGTCCAACCCTGCCACTTGCAGCATCTGCACCAACTCGCCCGGTGCCACCCGTCCTGATCCCGGACGTCGTGGCTGCACACTTGGGTACAACGTGAGGATCTCCTCAGCGAACGTCTGCAAGGCGTTCCACGCAGACACGATCGCTCCTGTTGGAGACCGTTCGATGACGTCGTCTGGCTGATCAATTGCCGTAAAGAGAGCGAGCAAGCGTCTGCGTACCGCCTCACCTGGAGGCTCCTCAGACCAGGCAGGCTCAGGGCGCGGCTCCGGCTCAGGGCGCGGCTCCGGCTCAGGCACGGGGCCAGCCGACGCCGATTCTTCTTCCGCTACCGCTGCGGCGCGATCACGAACGCGCCGCGCTTCATTTTGGAACTCCAAGGCGCCGGCTGGTGTCTCTACACGGCTCAACCGTCCGATGGCCTCACCGACTCGATCACGCCATGTCCACAGCAGCGCCAGTGTGACCGTAGGCCAGATGAGTGCCTGTATGTACTTGAGAACCAGCTCAGCAGCTTCCACGTAGGCAGTGTGACGCCCCCTCAGGGCTGCTCGCCACATGATCAGGAAACCCAGGTCCGGTAACACCCGCGGAACGTTCGTGGTCCTGGTCTTTGTCCATTGCGCCGACGGCCGCCACCGTTCACTGCCGTACACGCGACCCGTCTGACCTGCCCCGTGAACCCCCACGGACGCCCGCATACAGGCACGCGGACAGTTGGAAAGCGTGTTGGGTGGAGCCCCAGTTTCCCCGCCCCTGATCAGTCGGCGCTGCGGGTCACGGCGCCGGCGACGTCAGCGGCGAGGCTGTAGCCGGGACTGTCGTCGACCAGGCCAACTATGGGCAACTCGCCCCACGGGTCGGATCAAATGCTCCCGGAGAATCTGGCGGGAATTCTGCACACCAGATCGGCTGATCTGGTGACACGGTGCGTTTCGCCTCGGATGATGTGCCATATCTGTGGCGAGACAACGGACATGACGAGCCGTCGGTCCGGGCGCCCACGAGGGATGGAGAGACCCACCCGCATGAGATCCGGAGAGCCGGTTCGCGCGGCGGATGAGCCCGGCGGCAGCATTGACTTCCCGCCCGTGGCGAACGGGATCGACTATCTGGTCAACGTCGTCCAGCTTCTTGCTCGCGAGCAGGGCGAGGTGACCCCTGGCCAACTGAAGTACGCGGTGCTGCACCTTCAGGCCGCGACCGAGGTGCTGCTGAAGTACCGGCTCTACCTCGAACACTGGACTCTGGTCCTGCAGAACCTGGACCTGACCAGGATGAACAAGAACAAGAAGATGACCCGTGCGCTCTTCGATCGGGGCGACTTCGTCAGCTGTACCCCTCAGGAGACTGTGGAACGGCTTCGTCACGTCCTTGGGCTGCGCATCAGCGATGAGGAGCAGGATCAGATCCTTGCCCTGGCCAAGTCCCGCAACGCGCTGCAGCACTACGGCCTGACCGACTCGGAGGGCACGATCGAAGCCCGAACGGCGGAAGTGCTCGACTTCCTGATCCGCTTCCTGGACGAAGTGCTGCTGCCGAAGATGCGCGAGGACAGCGAACGGCTCACCGAGGATGTCGACCAACTCGCCGAGGATGTTGATGGCATTCGCCGTGGCCTCACCAAGATCCGTGGCTACGTCGAGCAGCGCATGGAGCGGCTGAAGGATGAGCTCGCACCGCTCAAGGAACGCACCCTGCAGTGCCCGAACTGCCGGCAGTGGGCCCTGGTCGTGCGCGGCGGACTGACCTCATGCTGGTTCTGCCCCGCGGATGTGGATCCCCAGCTGACCGCATGGGACTACGCGGACAACATCCTCCGGCTCCCCTGGCGCAGTCCTCCGCAAACACACGATCAATTCAGACAGCCAGCCAGCCCCCCGACCGATGTATGCCCGGACTGCGGCATTGACGCCGTGGTCCAAGGCGCGGTCACCGCTGCCGCGCCGGACCGCCCCACCAGCTTCTGCTTCAACTGCGCCGCCGCCTTTCCCGACATCTGCGAGATCTGCAGCAAGCCGTTCCGTGCAGTGGATGAGCAGTCCATCTGCGACAACTGCTTCGCCGGCGAGGTGAACGACTGATCACAGAGTGGCCTGGTCGACTGACTCAGGGGCAGTGCCCCCATCACGCCACCAGCCGCTTCCACACGGCCCGCAGGCGAACCTCGGATGCGGAGTGGCCAGCTGCCCGGAAGCGAGTGGCTGCCGGCTCACCAGCCAAGGGCGGCACGTTCACGCGCCGGGCACGAGGTCTGACCGTGGCTTGAGTCTCAGTTGCAGTCTCGTTTGTAGCCTGATCCGTGGACGTCCGCGGCGGTGTCGTTCTGTCCGCCATGCTTGATGAGCTGCGGAAATGAGAGTTCGACGTACGGCCTCGGACGACCACGGAACAAGATCCGACAACTCGTAATGCCTAGGTCTCGGGTTCGAATCTCGAAGGCGGCTCAGAGAAACCTCAGGGCTCACTCGCCGTGACCTGGGGCTTTTGCTTTTGTCGCACGCGGCGTCGCCCTCGCCCCGTCCGCGATGTGCCCTGATACCTTCCCGTCCGGGCCTGGACCCGGCGGCGGCCGGACCTGAATCGTTTGCTTGGATCAGCTGCATGACGGACTGGTCCCGGCTCAACCACGCCTACGGCACCGCCCAAGACATTCCCAGCCTCCTCGACGCCATGAGCCCGGATCCGCAGGACGCTGGGTGGGATGCGCTGTGGTCCCGCCTGTGCCATCAGGGCACGGTCTACTCGGCCAGCTATGCGGCACTCCCCGCATTCGCCGATACGGCCCGCCAGTGGTCAGCCACGGAGCGAAGGGCGCCGCTCTATCTGGCCGGCGCCATCGTCGCCAGCATCGACCGCCCCGACAGCGGAGAAGACCCCTACCTGTCCCACCCGGCCGCGATCGCCGAGCTGCGCGGGCTGACCGAGGAAGCCCTGCAGGACCCCGGGCTGACCGGAGACCCCCTCAACTACGTCCAGCTGCTGGGGACCCTCCTCAGCTTCGAGGGCGTCGAGGTCTGGGGCGAGCAGATCGACGGACTCAACGGCGAGGAGTACGAACTGCCCTGCCCCGCCTGCGAGACGGAGAACTTCGTCGTCTTCGGCGAGCACGGCTACTTCTCGACCACGGACGACATGTACATGCGACACACGCCCGCCAAGCAGCTCCCCCTCCGGCCACAGGACCCCTCGGTCATGCAGGGCCTGGCCAGAAGACTGCACGCGCGCATGGTCGCGGACGGTCACCCTGACCTCGCGCACAAGCTGACCTACGTCTTCGGCAGGGCTCAGTGCGCGGACTGCGGCATGCCCTTCAGCGTTGAGGAGGCCGTCGTCACCCGATGGGGCGCCTGACACGCCGGCCGCGGAGCCGATACGGAAAGGCGCTCGGGTTCAGCCCGATGACGGAGTCCGCGCACCGGTCTCATTTGTGGTCTCGATAGGCGACCGATCCGGAGCGGTCCGCCACGGTCCGTGCCCGTACGTATCACCCCCTGACCAGCCATGCGGGCACAGCGGCGGACGCCTGTGGACCGAGGTCGGACAACTCGTAATGCGTAGGTCTCGGGTTCGAATCCCGAAGGCGGCTCTGTGGAAGCCTCAGGACTCACTCGCCGTGACCTGGGGCTTTTGCTTTTACTGGATACGACGGCGGCGCCGTGCACGGGCCACGCGGCGATCCCCAGTCTCAGTTCTAGGCGCGTGGCTCCCGCGCCGGCCTGAAGGGCGGACGGTCAGGGCTCCGACCTGGGAACGTAATCAGGCTGCGGCGGGCCTGACCCCGGGGCCCGGCCCGCGCGCCCCGCTGGCGACTTGGCATCCTCCGGCCGGCCGCGGCGCGCACTAGTGAGGAACCGCGAGGACGTCCCGGAGTACGTCTTCGAGGGTGACGCGCGCCAACTCGCTCCTCAGGGTCTCCTCGATGCCCGCGTAGATGCCCTGCATCGCGGGCTGGATGCCGTGGCCCACCACGCAGCCTTCGTCCGGTGCGGCCCGGTGCATGGCGAACAGTGGGCCGTCCTCCACCGCTTCGTACACGTCGAGCAAGGTCATCGACTCCAGCCCGCGTGTCAGCGACCAGCCCGCGCCGACGCCCCTGCGGGACTCGACGAGTCCCGCCCTGCGCAGTTCGCCGAGCAGTCTCCTGATCACCACGGGATTGGTGTTCGCGCTGGATCCGATCTGCTCGGACGTCGCGACCTCGTGGCCCTGGCGCTGGTAGAGGCCGATCCAGGCCAGAGCGTGGGCAGCGATCGTCAACCTGCTGTTGGCGCTCATCGGGCCACTCCTCTCCGCCGTAACGATCCATGTTACGACGGCTCAGTCGTAACAAGAAATGTTGCAATCGACTGTCGTAACAACTACTGTTTCGACTGAATCAAGGGTCAATCAGCGAGGTGGGAAAAATGAACAAGCCGCTCACGGGCAAGGTCGCCCTGGTCACCGGGGGGTCCCGCGGACTCGGGGCCGCGACCGTGCGCCTACTGGCCGAGCAGGGCGCAGACGTCGCGTTCACCTACGTCAGCTCCGAGCAACGGGCGCGCGCGGTCGTCGACGAGGTACAGGCCAAGGGGGCCAAGGCGCTCGCCGTGAAGTCCGACCAGGCCGACATGGGCGGGGCGCCGGCCCTGATCGACGAGGTGGTCGCGCACTTCGGCGGCCTGGACATCCTCGTCAACAACGCGGCGATCTCTCCCGAACAGGGCCGCACCGTGGACGACCCGGACGTCGACACCGCCGCGCTGGACCGGATGCACGCCACCAACTACCTGGGCGTCATCGCCGTCATCCGGGCCGCCTCCCGGGTACTGCGCGAGGGCGGCCGCATCGTCACGGTGAGCTCGGGACTCGGGACCCGCGTCGGTCTCCCCGGCCTCGCCGACTACTCGGCCACCAAGTCTGGGATCGAGAGGTACACCATGGGCGTCGCCCGTGACCTCGGTCGCCGCGGCATCACCGCCAACGTCGTGGAGGCCGGGCTGATGGAGAGCGGCATGGAGCCGCCGGACCCCGAGGCCCTCAAGGCGCTGGTCGGCTCGCTGTCGCTGCAGCGCATGGGACACCCCGACGAGATCGCGGCGGCGATCGGCTTCCTGGCCGGCCCCTCCGCGTCGTACGTCACCGGCGCGGTGCTGGACGCCCACGGCGGCTACAACGCCTGATCACAGCAGCGCGCCACGTACCCGAAGGTCTCCTGGCGTGGGAGGGGGCGCGCGGCGCGCTCCGCGCAGTGGCGACCGCAGGCGCCCCGGCGCGGTCTCCGGTGTGGACACAAAGTGCCGCATGGGAGGGCTTCGAGCATAGTGGCGATATGGGCATATGGGGCAAGCGGGACGACATGATCGTGCACCAGGCCGAGCCCTACAACGCTGAACCACCTCCTGGCGCGCTCGTGGACCCGGTCACCCCTCTGGACACTTTCTACAGCCGCAACCATGCCCCGATCCCCCGCGTGGACGGGGCGAGCTGGCGGCTGCGGGTGGACGGCATGGTCGACCGCCCGCTGGAATTGTCGATGGACGAACTGCGGCGTCGCTTCCCCGAACGGAAAATGCTCGCCACTTTGCAGTGCGCGGGCAACCGCCGCGCCGACCTCGTGGAGTTCCGCGACATACCCGGCCAGGTCCCCTGGGGCCCCGGCGCCATCTCCACGGCATGGTGGACCGGTGTGAGCCTGGCGGATGTACTGACCGAGGCAGGGCTGCAGGCAGAAGCGGCCCACATCGCCTTCACCGGCGCCGACCTGTCGCAGGACGCCGACCCGCCACAGCCCTTCGGCGCCTCCATACCGGCGGCGAAGGCCACCTCCAGCGAGGTGCTCCTGGCCTGGGCGATGAACGATCAGGCTCTTCCCGTCGCGCACGGCGCCCCGCTGCGCGCCGTCGTCCCGGGCTACATCGGCGCCCGAAGCGTCAAATGGCTCCAGCGCGTCACCGCACAGACCGAACCGTCCGACAACTACTTCCAGTGGGAATACAGCCTCCTGCCTCCCGAGGCCGACCCCCGCAAGGCAGGACCGGGCGACGGCATCACGCTCGGGCCGGTCGTCATTCACAGCGCCATCCTGCGGCCCGGCGAGGGCGCCCGGCTGCCGTCCGGGCCTACCGAGGTCACCGGCGTGGCCTTCGCCGGCGACGACCGCACGGTGACACGCGTGGACGTGTCCGCCGACGGCGGCACCACGTGGGTCCACGCCGATCTGAACGCACCGGACAACCCATGGACGTGGCAGCACTGGCGCGCCTCGCTCACCCTCCCGGCAGGCGAGACGGAACTCCTCGCCCGCGCCTGGGACTCCGCCGCAGCCGTCCAGCCCGAGTCCCCGGCGACGGTCTGGAACCCCAAGGGCTACGCCAACAACGCCTGGGCCCGCCTCCACGTCACCTGCGACCGCTGAAAGCCGGGCGGCCAGGCCGCAGATCCCGGCGGCACGCCTCCAACCCTGGTTTGTGCGTCCAATCCCGACGATGTCGCCAGCGGCCGCCGCAAGGGGACGACAGAAGCTGATTTTTTTTACGCGCTTCTTCTCTTGACTACGGACAAATAAGGAGGAAGCTAGCTAATACACCAGGCAACCGGTGAGAGCCGCACCGCCGATGAAGACGTTCATCGACCCGAGTGACACCCATCTCGGCAACTGGCTAGGCTCCCGGGAGAGCAACGTATCGGCATCGGAGTCGTCAGCGACGACCGACGCTTACGGACCGATATGGGGCACCGGGAGCCACCGTCTGTCCGGCTCCGTAGTAGCGCCAGAGCTCAAGTAACCCCAGAACTCACTCGTCGTGATCTGGGGCTTTTTCTTTTCCCGGGGGTCGGCCGCCGGGATCGCGATGATCTCCGTGCGGACGGCAGGGGCCCCGCTCGGGTGTCGAGGGGGTCACCCGGCCAGTTCGCCGATCAGGTCCGCGGCTTCGTCGATGAGGGCCAGTTCGTCCGGGCTCAGGTGCGGGTCCATCGCGCGGCGCCGCTTGGCCCGGGCGAGGTGGGGGGCGGGGAGGCGTCCCCGGTCGGCTAGGTGCGGGAGCAGGGCCTTGAGCAGAGAGCGGGCGCCCGCTGCCGACGGCGATGCGGGATCCACCGCCACCTGGGCCAGGATCAGCGACGACATGGCCCGGTCCAGGGCCGGCGGACCTTCCGCGGTGGTCCGCCAGTCGATCACCACCGGACCGTCCGGCGTCAGCATCACATTGTCCGGGTGCAGGTCGAGGTGGAGCATCCGGTCCTCCGGGTCCTGGGAGACCCTGGCCGGGATCGTGTGCAGGTCGGTGAGGAGGCCGGCGAGCATGGCGCCGCCCTCGTCCTCGGTGAGCGCACCGGAGAGCAGCGACTCCAGCATCGTCGGGCCGGTCAGGCGTTGCAGGACCAGGTCGGAGGAGGTGGCAGTGGCCGGGCTCGGGCCGAGGCGGGGGACGGGATAACCGCACGCCGAGAGGTAGGACATGACGGCGAGTTCCGGTGTGGCATCACTGCTGTCGCGGTACCGGCGCAGGACCCAGGCCTCGTCGATCGCGTACACGTCGGCAGATCGTCCCGTGCCCAGCAGTTGGCCTATTCGCATGAGGGGAACCTACTGGTGCGGTCCTCGGCCGGGGAGATCTCCCACACATATCGGAGTGGCCCATGAACAGGCCTTCCCTCGTCCTCCATAGCCCACGGCGCCGGGACGAAAGCGTTCCCGGTTCAGGCCGTTTTGTATGGAGTAGTCTGGAAATGTCGAGAACGTTCCGTACGCCGGTTCGTCGGTCTGCGTCGTTCCCGGCGATTCTTGTTCTTTCGGCCTGCGCGTTCGAAGGGGGCCGTCTCTTATGGACATCTTGATCATGGCGGCGGTCGTCGTGGCGATGATCGCGCTGACCGCGTTCCTGATTCATCTGCTCAATGCGCGGCACCGGCATCAGCATCTGCGAGCGGTGCATTACGACCACGGCCTGGCCGGGTTCGGCGGGTTCGGGGGGCCCGGCGCGGGTACTGGGCGTGTCGTTCCGCCGGTGGAGACCGTGCAGCCGACGCAGTCCTTGCGGAAGAGTGAGCCCCGGGCGGTCGATCGGCCCGGTGGTTCCGATTCCGGTTCCGGGGAGTGACGGAAGTGGCGGGGAGTGACCTCTCCTGATCGGCCCTACTTGGCGTCGGAGTAGCGTTCCACGATCGCCGTCGTGAAAGGGAAACGCACCGGCGTCTCGCCGAAGGCGGTCCGCCCGGCCCGTTCCCCTGCTGCCCGGATCGCCTCCGCCACCGCATCCGCCTCCTCCTGGGGGCAGTGCACCATCACCTCGTCGTGCTGGAAGAAGACCAGCTCGGCCCGGAGACCGGCGGTTGTCAGGGACTGGCGCAGCGCGGCCAGGAACAGCAGTGCCCAGTCCGCGGCACTGCCCTGCACCACGAAGTTACGGGTGAAGCGGCCTCGCGCGCGGGCGTTCGACGAGGCGTAGCCCGGTGTGAAGTCGCCGTCGCCGGGCGGCTGCTCGTCGCTCTCCTGCGGGATACCCGCTTCGTCGTCGTCCCCGCTCCCGGCGGCCGGCGGGCTGGTCCTGCCCAGCCATGTCCGTACGAGACGGCCCTCCTCGCCCTCCTTCGCCGCGTCGTCGACATACGCCACGGCCAGCGGGAACCGTCGCCGCAGCGCCGCCAGATTCTTCAGCCCGTCGCCCGACGTCTGGCCGTAGATCGCGCCCAGCAGCGCGATCTTGGCATGGTCGCGGTCGCCGTGGAACGCGCGGTCCGACAGTGCCGTATAGAGGTCGCCGTCGTGGCCCGCCACCTCCATCAGGCCGCGGTCGCGGGAGATCGCGGCCAGGACCCTCGGCTCCATCTGATCGGCGTCCGCGACGACCAGCCGCCAGCCGTCGTCGGCGACGACCGCCTGCCGGATCACCTTGGGGATCTGCAGCGCCCCGCCGCCGTTGGTCGTCCAGCGGCCACTGACCGTTCCGCCCGGCTGGTACTCGGGGCGGAACCGGCCGTCCCGCACCCAGTCCTGGAGCCAGCTCCAGCCGTGCGCCGTCCAGATCCGGTACAGCTTCTTGTACTGGATCAGTGGCTCCACCGCCGGATGGTCCAGCTCCTCCAGCTCCCAGCGGCGGGTCGACTTCACCTTGATGCCGGCCTGCGCGAACGCCTTCACCACATCGGCGGGGAGGTCCGGGCGGACACGACGGCCGAACGCCGCTGACACCTCGTCGGCCAGCTCGGCCAGTCTGCGGGGTTCGCCGCCGCCGGCGTAGCGCTCGCCCAGCAGGTCGTGCAGCACTTCCCGGTGGACGTCGGCCCGCCAGGGCAGGCCGGCCCGGTGCATCTCCGCGGCGACCAGCATGCCGGCCGACTCGGCGGCCGTCAGCAGGCGCATCCTGCCGGGGTGCGCGGTGGCGTCGTGGCGGCGCAGCTGTTCCGCGTAGACCTGGAGGAGCGCCTCGAACGGGATGTCCGTGCCGGACGGCGGCTCGAAGAGGGAGGACTGCGAGCCGGGTTCGGCGGAGCGGGACGGGGGATCCGGAGGCACGGGGGCGTTACGGAGGCGGGCGTAGGCGGCCGCGGCGGAGCGGGGCTCGCCCAGTCGGCCCTCGTGCGCGAGGAGGAGTGACTCGGCGACTTCGATGTCGTAGCAGCGGCTGACCCGTACGCCCGCTGCGAGCAGGCGTGGGTAGATCTCGGCGGTCGACCGCCACACCCAGCGGGTGACGTCCGGGCGGGAACGGACGGCTTCCACCAGGTCGGGCTCGGTGTGGAACGGGGCCGCGGGCAGACCGGTGGGGGCCAGCGGGGCGAGGTGGGCTCCGCCGGTCTCTGTGGTGGTCAGAGCCCAGCGCTCGGTCATGCGTTTGAGTTTGGCAGGTGGGACTGACAGTGGGGGGCCGCCGCGCGGCGGCCCCCGCACGGCCCCACCCCGCCTCGTCCCGAAACCGGGACTCCGCCCCCCCCCCGGCCGGACCCCCAGCCCTCGATCGCCTGACGGGCTGGGGGTGGGGGCGGCGATTCACCCGTGTCGAACGGCCTTCGGCGCCATGGCCGCCGCCACCGCGACCACTGCACACGCCCCGGCCGTACCCCCCACCACCGGCCACTGGACCGCCACCGTGACCGGCGCGGACAGCGTGGCCAGCGCGGCGCCGAGTCCGGCCAGATTCACCGCGGTCACGGCCATACCGAGCACCGAGCCGAGCCCCACGGCGAACAGCGTCTCCCCGGCGACGACCCCGAGCACCTGCGACCGGGTGGCCCCGGCCAGTCGCAGTGCGTTCAGCTCCGTGGACCGTACGGACCCGGCCATCAGCAGGGTGTTGGCGAGCGCGAGCGCCGTGTACACGAGGGCGATGCCCAGCACCACGATCAGGCCGAGCCGCGTCTGCGGGCTCGTGCGCGGATGAGTCGCGGCCAGCCACCGATCCGTCGACCGCACCGTCCCCCCGGTGTCGCGCAGGGCGGCCGTGACCGCCGCCCTGTCCGCGCCGGGGGCGAGGCGTACGTCGATCCGGTCCACCGGAGCCGTCGGCGCGTTCGCCGCCGTGACGTACGCCCCGTTGTTCCCCGTCCCGATGGCCAGCACCGCCGCGATCCGCAGTGACACCGGCCGCCCGTCGCCGAGCCACACCCGTACCGTCGCACCGACCGTGTGCCGCTCCCACTCCTCGTTCACGACGATCGAGCGGTCGTCGAGATCGCGCAGGTCGCCCGCCACCACCGGCAGCCGCTCGACGGCCGCCAGGGTCTTCGCGTCGTCGACCGCCCGTGCCTGCGATCTGATGAGGGCGGTGCCTTCCTCCCGTACGAAGACCGCGGTCGACGCCGACGCGGACAACACCGCCCCGGGAACCGGCCGCGCCTCCAAGCCCTTCAGGTCCTCGCCTGTCACGACCAGATCGGCCCGGGTGTGTTCGCGCGCCTCGGCGGCCCTCGCCTGCGACACCGTCATCGCGGAGCCCAGCACCGAACCGGCCAGTGCCACCGTGATCAGGACGGGAGCGGCCACCGCGGCGGTGCGGCGCAGGGACGCGGCCGTATTCGCCCGTACGAGCATCCCTGTCGCCCCGGGAAGACGGAGCAGCCTGGTCGACGGGCGTACGAGCAGCGGCGCGAGCAGGGCCGCGGCCGTGATCAGGACCATCGGCTGGGTGGTGTAGGTCTTCCGCTTCAGCAGCCCGGACGCATCCGTGACCAGCGACTTCGTCATCAGGAACACGGCGCCGGCGAGCAGTGCGAAACCCAGCAGCCGGCGCACGGGCGGCAGGACGCCCGTATCGACGTCGGCCTCGCGCAACGCCTCGGCCGGGCCGGTCCTGCCCGCTCGCCGCGACGCCGCCCATACGCCCGCCAGTGCCACGGCCGGGCCGGTCCAGAAGGCCGCGTGCAGCGGCCAGGCCACGGGGCGGATGGTGAACCAGGAGGGCGCCGCCTCGCCGTCGACCAGCAGTTGCGCGAGGTGCGGTGCGCCCCAGTGGCCCAGCGCGCACCCGGCCGCCGAGGCGAGCGTGCCGACCACGGCCGCTTCCGTCAGCAGCAGCCGCCGTAGTTGGCCGGGGGTGGCGCCCGCCGTGCGCAGCAGACCGAATTCGCGGCGACGCAGTGCCACCGCGAACGCGAACGTCGATGAGACGACGAAGACCGAGACGAATGCGGTGATACCGGCCGCCGTGCCGAGCAGCGCGTTCACGGTCAGCAGCGCCTCGGCGTCCTGTTCCGTGGACGGGTCGGCGCGGCGGCGGTCGTCGCCGGTGAGGACCTGGGCGCGGTCGCCGACGACGCGGCGTACGTCGGCGACGGGGGCGTCCACGCCGACGGCGTCCGGGCCGCCGCTGCCGGTCGCCTGTCGTCCGGCCGGGGCCACCGGGCCGAGCGCCCGAAGGTCGCTCAGGAGTTCGCTGTCCACAGGGTGTGGATGAGCCAGTCGCTGCGTGACCTGCGCGGTGGACGCCCCACGCCGCACGGGCACGGTCAGCGTGTCCTTGCCCATCACCACCGCCGGGGAGGCGGCGAACCGTTGCGGCTCACGGTCGGGGGCGTCGAACGTCGAGGCCAGTCCCAGCCCCATGGTCGCGATCAGCCCGACGCCGAGCGCGAGGGCGACGAAGGTGCCGATGAGGGTGGTCCAACGGGTCCGCAGCGCGGCCAGGGCGACGGTCAGCACGACGCCGCCTCCGTGTGAGCGGGAAGGAGGGGAGCCGTCCGGCCGGAGACGTTCTGCCGGGTGCCTGTTCGTCCTGCGGCCGTCCAGGCCGCGATCCGTTCCGCGGTGAGGCCGGTCAGGTCGTCCGCCACTTGCCCGTCGACCAGGAAGACCACCCGGTCCGCATGGGCCGCCGCCACCGGATCGTGCGTGACCATCACGATCGTCTGCCGCTCCCGGTCCACCAGTTCGCGCAGCATCACCAGCACCTGCCGGCTGGTCGCGGTGTCCAGCGCGCCGGTGGGTTCGTCGCCGAAGAGCACCGCGGGCCGGGTGATCAGCGCCCGTGCCAGCGCCACCCGTTGCTGCTGGCCGCCGGAGAGTTCGGTGGGCCGGTGGTTCGCCCGGTCGGCGAGACCGACCCGGGCGAGCGAGGCGCGTACGTCGGTACGGGACGGGCGGCGGCCGGCCAGCCGCAGGGGCAGCGCGACGTTCTGGGCGGCCGTCAGCGAAGGGACCAGGTTGAACGACTGGAAGACGAAGCCGATCCGGTCCCGGCGCAGCAGGGTCAGCCGTCGCTCACTCAGACCGGTCAGCTCCGTACCGCCCACCTCGACGGTCCCGGACGTCGGCCGGTCGAGTCCGGCCGCGCAGTGCAGGAGCGTCGATTTGCCGGAGCCGGACGGTCCCATGACGGCGGTGAAGGTGCCGGGGCGGACGGCGAGGTCGACGCCACGGAGGGCGTCGACGTCTCCGTGGACGCGTCGCACGGAGCGGAGCCGCACGGCGTCGGCGGCATCGGTGGAGTCGGTCGCAGGGGCGGAAGTCATGATTTCGATCGAACCGTGTCAGGGCTCGCCGGACACGACCACCAGAACCCGTCTCCGGGGTAGGGCCAGGCATACCCCGGAGCCCGGCCCTGCCTACCCTGACCTCATGGAACCGGTGATCGACCAGGCATTCGCGGCAGCGCTCTACTCGGACGGCGACGCCGGCCTCGACACCGGTGCCTCCCTTCTCGCCGCCGACCCGACGGCGGATGCGGAACTGTTCCGGCGCGGCGAGGAGTTCGTCCGGCGCGCCTGGGAGCGAGGCTGGCAGCCCGCCGACGTCGTGCGGATCGTCCGCCGCGAACTCGACGAGACGCGGGCCGGGCTCGCCGCCGACCTGATCACCACGGAGACCGGACGGTACGAGCAGCTGCCGTCCCGCTGGCGGTCGCAGCTCGCCGAGCTTCCCGCGCCGCCGCCCCGGAACCGGCCCGACCGGTTCACGTACGCCTCCGCCCTGCTCGGTCTCTACCGGCTGCTGCTCCGGCTCCCCGCGATCGAGCCGGTCGGCCCGCCGCCCGGCGCCCCCGGCCTGCGGCTCCGTCTGCCGCCTGCGCACGACGAACCCCGCATGCTGACCCGGATCCGCGCCCTGCTCGCGAAGGCGGAGGCGACCGGGTTCCCGGAGGAGGCGGAGGCCCTGACCACCAAGGCGCAGGAGCTGATGGCTCGGCACTCCATCGACGAGGCCCTTCTCGCCGCCCGTACGCACAGCAAGGAGGCGCCGGGCGCCTGCCGGATCGGGGTCGATGCCCCGTACGAGACGGCGAAGGCGATCCTGCTCGACGCCGTCGCCTCGGCCAACCGCTGCCGCGCGGTGTGGAACAGCGACCTCGGCTTCTCGACGGTCGTCGGCTTCGAACCGGACCTGGAGGCCGTGGAACTGCTCCACACCTCCCTGTTGGTCCAGGGCACGGCGGCGATGGCGAAGGCCGAGGCGGGACAGCGGGCCGGCGGACGCAAGCGGACCAAGACGTTCCGTCAGTCCTTCTTGATGGCGTACGTCCAGCGGCTGGGCGCTCGGCTCGCGGCCGACACCGCCCGGGTGACCGCGGCCTCGGTCTCGGAGGAGGGGGCTGCCGCCGGCGATCTGCTCCCGGTCCTCGCGGCGCGGGACGTGGCGGTCACGGACGCCGCGGACCGGATGTTCCCGGAGACGACGAGCACCCGGGTGCGCGGAGTGTCGGACGGCGAGGGCTGGGCGCACGGTACGGCTGCCGCCGACCGGGCCCGGATGGGCGAGCGGAGGCCGGGCATCGACGGTCCCGGTAGCGGAAACGCGCGAACGTGACACGTCGTAGCCGGGTGCCCCGTCCGTGACCGGGGGCGGCGCACCTGCCCCTGGGTGACGTCCGGAAGGGCAGATGACCGAAAAGTTCCGATGATGGGCATTCCGGCTAGGCTCGGGGCATGAGCTGGCTCCGGGCGCTGAAGGAGACCGCCCGCTCGGGGTTGAAGATCGAGCGGCGGCGCCTCGAACCGCTCATCGCGATCCGCGGCGCGGCCGGGCTCGCCCTGGTCATCGGGGTCGGCCTCGCCTTCTTCGGGCCGGTGGTCGCCGCCAGTTCCGCGTTCGGCGCGTTCCAGGCGGCCATCGCCACGTTCCAGCGCAGCTGGCGCCCCAGGCCGGTCCTCGCCCTGGTCTCCGGCGTGAGTCTCGCCGTATCGACGTTCCTCGGTTATCTCACCGGTTCCCATGTCCTGCTGTTCATGGCCCTGCTGGTGCTCTGGACGTTCGTGGCCGGGCTGGCCTGGGCGGCGGGGCCGACGGCCGGCATCATCGCGTCGTCCAACGTCGCGATCATGCTGGTCACTATCACCCTCCCCACCTCCGTCGCCGAGGCCGCCCTGCACGGCACGGTGATCGCGTTCGGCGGTGTGGTCCAGGCGACGCTGATCGTCCTCTTCCCGGTACGCAGATGGGGCGCCCAGCGCGACGCCCTCGCCGACGCGCTGGCGGCCGAGGCCGACTACGCCCGCAGGCTGCGCCACGACCCGGTGGCCGAGTTCGACCCGGTCCCGTTGATGACGGCCCGCAGCGCCGCCGCCGTCACCCCGCGCCAGGCCCGTCGCCGCCCGGCCGAACTGCGCGGCTCCCGCGGCGTGGCCGAACGGATCAGACCGGTGCTCGCCTCACTCGCCGACCCGGGGATGGGCGTCCCGGACGAAGGTCCCGAACGGGACCGGGTACGCGAACTCCTGGCCGCCGCCGGATCCGTACTGGACGCGGCGGCCCGCGCGATCCGCCACGGCGACCCGGTGCGGCTCGCCGCCCCCGCCGTCGCGACCCTGAAGACCCCTGACACGAGCGAGCTTCTGGGCGGCCCGGCCCGCCGGGCCGCCGACCGTCTCGGCGTGCTGCTCGCCGATGTCATCGAGACCGCCGAGGGCGAGGGCACGAAGGAGGAGCAGGCCGAGGCCGCCGAGACCGCCGGTGTGATCGCCCCGCACCGCCGCCGACCCACCCTGCTGCGACTGGTCCCCGTCGTCCTGGGGTCGATGCGTGCCGAGATCCGCCCCGGCTCGCCGATCCTCCGGCACGCCGTCCGGGTCGCCGTCGTCGTCGCCGTCGGCTATCTCCTCGGCGTCGCGCTGCCGTTCGGGCACGGCTACTGGGCGCCGATGGCCGCCGTCATGGTGATGCGGCCCGAGTTCTCCCAGACGTACGCACGTTCCGTGGCCCGGTTCGGCGGCACCGTCGTCGGGGTCTTCCTCGCCACGGTCATCGTCCAGGCCGCCCATCCCGGCGTGGGTCTCTCCGCCGTCCTCGCCGTCGTCTGCGCCCTGCTGATGTACCTGCTGATGCGCACCGGCTACGCGGTCGCCCAGGCCTGCATCTCCGCGTACGTCGTCTTCCTGCTCGGCATGGCCGGCGACGACTGGTCGCAGACCGTACTCGAACGCGTCGTCCTCACCCTCGTCGGCGGGCTGCTCGCGATGGCCTCGTACGCCGTCTACCCGGCCTGGGAGACCCCACGGCTCCGCAACCGGCTGGGCGACTGGCTGGCCTGCGACGGGCGGTACGCCGCCTCCGTCGTCGACCAGTACGCGGACCCGGTGGAACGGGGCCGCGACGACGTCCGGGCCGCGCTCCTCGCCACCCGCATGGCCCGCATCGCCTGGCAGGAGGCGGTCGCGACCGCCCAGCACGAACCGGTGCGCAACCGTGGTCTGTCCCGCGCCGCCGCCGATGCCACCCAGCACGTGCTCGCCCAGTTCAGTCGCGCCGCCATGTTGATGGAGGCTCACCTTCCGGAGGGCGGCGCCACACCCGTACCCGCCGCCGCGCAGTTCGCCGACGCGCTGCGCCGCGCCACCGAGAGGGGCGCGAAGGACGTGCGGGAGCGCCGCGTACCGCGCTGGGGCGCGGTCCGTGAGGCGCTCGCACAGTGGGACGAGGAGGACCGCCTGCGCGGGCAGGCGGCCGACCCGGTCGTGCGGAACGGGGCCGGTCTGCTGCTGGAAACCCTGGAGGAGTTCTCCCGGGGCCTGGACGGCTCCACGGCCGGCTCGGCCGGAGCCGGCAGTGCCGGACGGAACTGAGCGACGGACCGTCCGGCACTGCCCCGTACGCAGTCCTGCTTCGGGGCTCGGCCCTGTCCCGGTGACGGGCACTCAGGGGGTGGGCAGGCCCGGCAGCCCCGACGGCAGCGCACCCGGATCGGTCTTGGCCAGGGTGTCCTTGCCGCCGGCGTCCCACGACACGGTGATCGTCTTGCCGTTGTTGGACTCGATGGATCCCATGGTGCGGTCGGTGTCGCCGTCGGTGCACTTCAGCGCCAGCATCACCTTGCCCATGTCCTTCACCTCGCCCGAGCAGACATGGGCGTCCGCGACGAGCGCCGCCTTCCCGGATGCGACGGACAGGGCGACGGCCTTGCCGTCGGTCATCCCGGCCCAGGTGCCCTCCAGCGCCGAGGCATCGGCCGCGGAACCGCTGTCGCCACTGTCCCCGGAGTCGCTGCCACCACCGGTCGTCGACGACTGCTCGTCGGTGGCGCCCTTGCCCGAATCGCTCTTCCCGCTGTCACTGCCGCAACCGGTCAGAGTGACTGCGGCGACCAGACCCGCGACGACGACGGCGCCTGTGCGTACAAGATTCTGCACGTGAATTTCCCCCTTGTTGACGAAAGACCGCGCAAAACTACCAGGGAGCGGGGAGCGGCTCACGGGGCAGCCCATGGGGCGACTTTCGGGCAACTGCGCTGCGCGGGAGCCAAATAGACGATCCGTTCGTCTATCTCCTGTGAGGGCGGGCAGGCGGGGGAAGGTAAAGCTGTAATCAAAGGACCACCCCGCGTGCACGTGCATCTGCTCATGCATTGGCATATGAACACAGCTATGATCCGAGACAGTTGACACTTGCACCTTGCAACTCGGGGAGCGTCCTGTGCACCACGTGTACAACGGCATGGCGGCCACAGAGCTTCGCGGAGTCGTCTGGCAGAAGAGCAGGCACAGCAACTCCCAAGGATCTTGCGTGGAGTTCGCAAAACTGCCCGACGGGGATGTGGCGATGCGGAATTCACGCCATCCCGACGGGCCCGCCCTGGTCTATACGCCGGCCGAGATAGAGGCGTTGCTGCTCGGCGTGAAGGACGGGGAGTTCGACCACCTGATAGCGGGACACTGACCGTCGCACCCGCGCGATCGGTCCTGCGCCTCGCGCACGAGCCCGTGACTCGTAGGCGTCATGCGTCGCCGGACAGCCGGAACAGCGCCCAGACCACCTTGCCGCGCGGTGCCGGCACCCCCGCCGACAGGTTCTCCGCGCCCGGCGCGGGGGACAGGTGCCAGCCCCAGCTGTCGCTGAACGACTCCACCAGGAACAGTCCCCGGCCCGACTCCGCGGAGTCCGCGGCCTCGGCGGCGACAGGGCTCTCCTCGCTGGGGTCGCGCACCGCGCACACCAGTCGCGAGGTCCAGCGCATCAAGTGCAGCCGTACGGGCGGGTCCTGGGGGTCTCTCGGGGCGTCCGCCGGCAGCGCGTGCCGCAAGGCATTGGTGACGAGTTCGGAGACGACGAGCGCGACATCGTCGAAGCGGTCGCTCAGTTCCCACCGGTTCAGCGTCGCCCTGGTGAACTGCCTGGCCCCGCCCACGGCTTCGTACCGGGCGGGAAGGGTGCAGGTGGCTGATCCGGAGACGGCTGAGGGATCGATGGGGGGAAGCCCCTGCCGTAACGGCTCGAGCATCGTCGATCCATTCGTCCCCATGCGAAGCACTCCCGGGATTCGCGGCTGTAGCGGTACTGCGGTGGTACAGCGGCACAACACGAACGAGCACGCAGGTGCGCGGGGTCCATGGTTCCGAATGCGCTGGGCAGATGCAAGGGCAGATGCACGTGCACGCGCCTGACCTGTCCGATCCCGTGCCGGTTCTTGCTCATTTCTTCCTACGGGCAGTTTCATGGCTTTCTGGAAGTCTTCTCATTTCCGTAATCGAATGAGTACGGGCTGAAGCGTTTTGATGGCAGAATCCGGCTCTTGGGGTTCAGGGGGAGCCCCGATGCCCAGGAAGCGATGGGGAGGGTTGGACCAGTGGCGGCAGGCGAGTCGAGTGGATCTGTGGTGCGGCGCATCCTGCTGGGCTCACAGCTCAGGCGGCTGCGCGACTCACGCGGCATCACCCGCGAGGCGGCCGGCTACTCCATCCGGGCTTCCGAATCGAAGATCAGCCGCATGGAGTTGGGACGGGTGAGCTTCAAGGCCAGGGACGTCGAGGACCTGCTCACGCTCTACGGCGTCACGGACGAGGCGGAGCGCGACTCCCTGCTCGGCCTCGCGCGCGAGGCCAATGTGGCGGGCTGGTGGCACAGTTACGGAGATGTGCTGCCGGGCTGGTTCCAGACCTACATCGGTCTGGAGGGGGCGGCCTCGCTCATCCGGATCTACGAAGTCCAGTTCGTCCACGGCCTGTTGCAGACCGAGGCCTACGCCCATGCCGTCGTCTCCCGCGGCATGCGCGGCGGCCCCGCCGCCGAGATCGACCGCCGGGTCGCGCTCCGGCTGGAGCGGCAGAAGGTCCTCGTCTCCGAACGGGCGCCGCGCTTCCACGCCGTACTGGACGAGGCCGCGCTGCGCCGCCCGTACGGCGAACGCGAAGTGATGCGGGCGCAATTGCGGCATCTGATCGAAATGTCGGAGCAGCCGAACATCACGCTCCAGGTGATGCCCTTCAGTTTTGGCGGGCATGCGGGCGAGAGCGGCTCCTTTACGATGCTGAGTTTCCCGGAATCCGATCTGTCGGACATTGTCTATTTGGAGCAGCTGACAAGTGCGCTCTATCTGGACAAGCGCGAGGAAGTCGCTCAGTACGAAAAAGCTATGGCGCGGCTCCATCAGGACAGTCCGGGTCCCGAAGAGAGCCGTGATCTGCTCCGCGGCCTCCTCCAACTGACCTGATACATCAGTACGATGACGTCTCAACAGGAGTCTGCACCTGCAGTAAGGGATCGCATGTCCTTCTTCAATGAGCTGGCCAACCAGTACATCGACGGTGAGTGGCGGACCGGTTCCGGCTCCTGGGACATCATCGATTTCAATCCGTACAACGGCGAAAAGCTCGCCGCGATCACCGTCGCCACCGCACAGGAGGTCGACGAGGCCTATCGCGCCGCCGAGCGCGCCCAGCGGATCTGGGCCGACACCAATCCGTACGAACGCCGCCTCGTCCTCGAACGCGCCCTGCGCATCACCGATGAACTCACCGAGGACATCATCGGCGCGATCGTCGACGAGCTGGGCGGCACCCGGCTCAAGGCGGAGTACGAGATCCGCTGCGCCAAGGACTTCCTGCGCGAGGCGATCCAGCAGGCGCTGCGCCCCGAGGGCCGGATCCTGCCGTCTCCGGTGGCCGGCAAGGAGAACCGCGTCTACCGCCTGCCGGTCGGCGTCATAGGGGTGATCAGCCCCTTCAACTTCCCCTTCCTGGTGGCGATGAAGTCGGTCGCCCCGGCCCTGGCGCTGGGCAACGCGGTCGTCATCAAGCCCAACCAGAACGCTCCGGTGGTCGGCGGCGGACTGATCGCCAAGATCTTCGAGGAGGCCGGGCTGCCCGCCGGGCTGCTCAACGTCCTGGTCACCGACATCGCCGAGATCGGCGACGCGCTCATAGCGCACCCCGTACCCAAGGTGATCTCCTTCGCCGGCTCGGACCGGGTCGGCCGTCATGTCGGCGCGACCGCCGGCGGACTCTTCAAGCGTGCCGTCCTCGAACTCAGCGGCAACAGCGCTCTGGTGGTGCTGGACGACGCGGACATCGACTACGCGGTCGACGCGGCGGTCTTCAGCCGCTTCGTCTACCAGGGGCAGGTCTGCATGGCCGCCAACCGCATCCTGGTGGACCGCTCGGTCGCGCCGGAGTTCACCGAGAAGTTCATCGCCAAGGTGGCCGCGCTCAGGACCGGCGACCCGCGGGACCCGGCCACCCAGATCGGCCCCGTCATCAACACCTTCCAGGCCGACGCGCTGACCGCCCTGGTCGACCAGGCGATCGCGGAAGGCGCCACGGCGCTCGTGCGGGGCCGTACCCACGGCAACCTCGTCGAGCCCACCGTCCTCGCCGGGCTGCCGGACGACTCCCCGCTGCTGGCCCAGGAGATCTTCGGCCCGGTGGCGCTGCTGATGACGTTCGACGGCGAGGAGGACGCCGTACGGATCGCCAACGACTCCCCGTACGGGCTGAGCGGCGCCGTGCACACGGCCGACGCCGAACGCGGGGTGCGGTTCGCGAAGCGCATCGTCACCGGGATGTTCCACGTGAACGACTCCACCATCCAGGACGACCCGCTGGTGGCCTTCGGTGGCGAGAAGTTCTCCGGAACCGGGCGGCTGAACGGCGATGCCACCGTGGAGGCGTTCACCACCCAGAAGTGGATCTCGATCCAGCACGGCCGGACCGAATTCTCGCTCTGATGCCCGCCTGTTGAGGACCGAAGCTGTCCGCAAGGGTCCGTAGCTTGGTCGGTGTCAGGAAGGCACCGGGCGCAAGCCCGAACGGTTCCGGAAGGCGGACACCATGGTCACTCACGTTCCCGCAGAGGCCCGCGGCGACGAGCGCGGCGCGCTCCTCTCCTTCGTCGAGGCACAGCGCGGCGCGATCCGGCGCTCGCTGATCGGGCTGACCGAGGAGCAGGCGGCGAGCCGGCCCAGCGCCAGTGGACTCTCCCTCTCCGGGCTGCTCAAGCATGTCGCCGAGACCGAGCTGAACTGGTTGTGTCTCGCCCAGCAGCGCCCCAATGAGAAGGCCCGCACCGAGGAGACGTGGGCGGACAGCTTCCGGCTGGTCGGGGACGAGACCGTCCCGCAGATGCTGGAGTTCTGGGCGAAGGTGGCGGCGGAGACCGAGGAGTTCATCCACTCGGTGGAGAGCATGAACGACACGTTCCCGCTGCCCGAGGCGCCCTGGTTCCCGGCGGACGAGAAGTGCTCGATGCGCTGGCTGCTGGTCCATCTCGTCGAGGAGATCGCCCGGCACGCCGGGCATGCCGACATCATCCGGGAGTCCCTGGACGGCCGTACCGCGTTCGAGCTGGTCGCGCAGGAGGCGGGCTACCCTAGTCAAAGTTGAATAGGAAGGGTGAGTGGATGTCCGCGATCCGGCTGCTGGTCCTCGGAGCCGTGCGGCAGCACGGCCGGGCGCACGGCTATCAGGTCCGCAACGACCTGGAGTACTGGGGCGCCCACGAGTGGTCCAACGCCAAGCCGGGCTCGATCTATCACGCCCTGAAGCAGATGGCGAAGCAAGGGCTGCTGGTCGCCCATGAGACCGCTCCGAGCATTGCGGGCGGCCCGCCCCGCACCGAGTACGAGATCACCGAGCGGGGCACGGAGGAGTACCTCGCGCTGCTGCGTGCGGCGCTGACCGCGTACGACCAGAAGATGGACGTGCTGTCGGCAGGCATCGGCTTCATCGTCGACCTGGAGCGGTCGGAGGCGGTCACGCTGCTGAAGGAGCGGGTGGCGGGGCTGGCGGCCTGGCGGGCCTCGGTCACCGAGTACTACACGCCGGAGGACGGGCCCGAGTCGCTGGGCCACATCGGCGAGATCATGAACATGTGGGTCCACTCGGCGGACGCCGGGGCCGAGTGGACGCGAGGGCTGATCGCGCGGATCGAGGGAGGCGCGTACACCTTCTCGGGGGAGGGCGATCCGTTCGTCGGCGTACTCACCGAGGGCGAGGAGAACCCGTACGCGACCGGTGTCCAGGATCCCGGGGACAACGACTAATCAAGTTTGACGAATGAGAGAGCTGCAGTTATCTTCTCCGTCTAGTCAAGTTTGACTAGGTGCGTGACGACGGCGAGAGGGTGTGGCGATTTGACCGACGCGATCGTTCTCGAAGATGTGCACAAGAGGTACGGGGGCAAGCGCGCCCTGGACGGCCTCGATCTCAGCGTCGGCCGGGGCACGGTGCATGCCGTGCTCGGCCCCAACGGCGCCGGCAAGACCACGGCCGTACGCATCCTGTCGACGCTGCTGCGGCACGACGGGGGCCGGGCCGAGGTGGCGGGGTTCGACGTACGGAGCCGGGCCGGCGAGGTCCGGCGACGGATCGGGCTGCTCGGGCAGAACGCGGCGGTCGACGAGGAGCTCGGCGGCCGGCAGAACCTGGAGATGTTCGGCCGGCTGCACCACCTGGGCGCACGCCGTGCGGGCGTACGGGCCGACGAGCTGCTGGCCCGCTTCGGGCTCGCGGACACCGGCCGCAAGGCGGTCAGGGAGTACAGCGGCGGTATGCGACGGCGGCTCGATCTGGCCGCCTCACTGATCACCGACCCCGAGGTGCTCTTCCTGGACGAGCCGACGACCGGACTCGACCCGCGCGGGCGGGCCGAGGTGTGGGCGGCGGTGCGTTCACTGGTCGGCGGCGGCACGACCGTACTGCTGACCACGCAGTATCTGGAGGAGGCCGATCAGCTTGCGGACCGGATCTCGGTGATCGACGCCGGGCGGGTGGCCGCGGCGGGCACGGCCGATGAGCTGAAGGCGCTGGTGGGCGGGGACCGGATCGATGTCGTCGTCCGCGACGCGGCACAACTGGGCGCCGCGGCGGGGCTGCTGACCGGCGGAGTGGTCGTGGATGCGGACCGGCGGCTGATCGGGGCGCCCGCGGGGGACCGGATGGCGACGCTGACCCGGACCGTACGGGCCCTGGAGGAGGCAGGCATCGAGGCGGAGGACATCGCGGTGCGCCGCCCGACCCTGGACGAGGTGTTCCTGTCCCTCACCGACAGGAAGGCGGACGACGCGGAGGTGGCGGCATGAGTGTCGTCGGTACCGGAACGGCTGGTACGAGCGCGGTGGGCGCGACGACGATCGGCTGGGCCGTGGCCGATTCATGGACGATGACCCGGCGCGAACTCGCGCACTGGGCCCGGCAGCCGGTGCAGATCGTCGTCGGCCTGGTCTTCCCCGTGATGCTGCTGCTGATGTTCAACTACCTGGTCGGCGGCGGGCAGGGCATCGACGGCGACAACACCGAGTTCCTGGTGCCAGGCATGCTCGCGCTGACCATGGCGTTCGGTCTGGAGTCGACCATGCTCGCGGTCACCCAGGACCTCACCAAGGGAGTCATCGACCGGTTCCGTTCCATGCCGATGGTGTCCGGTTCGGTGCTGGTCGGCCGGAGCGTGGCGGACATGCTCCAGTCGGTGGCCGCGCTCGCCGTGATGATCGGGGTCGGGTACGCGGTCGGCTGGCGCCGGCACGACGGGGTGGCCGCGGCGCTGGGGGCGGTCGGGCTGCTTCTGCTGCTGCGGTTCGCGATGCTGTGGATCGGCATCCAGCTGGCGATGGTGGCCGGGAAGCCGGAGATGGTGCAGGCGGTGCAGATCCTGGTCTGGCCGGTCGGCTTTCTCTCCAACGTCTTCGCCACACCGGAGTCGATGCCGGGCTGGCTGGGTGCGGTCGTCGAATGGAACCCGATGTCGGCGACGGCCACGGCGGTGCGCGACCTGTTCGGCAACCCGGGCGGGGCGGGGGGATCCTGGGCGGCGGAGCATGCCGGACTGCTCGCGGTGGTCTGGCCGGTGGCCCTGATCGCCGTCTTCTTTCCGCTTGCGGTGCGGCGGTTCGCCCGGCTGAGCCACTGACCCGAATCCGATCCCGACCCGGCCGCCCCCGCCGCCGGCTTGCTCCCCGGTCAGTGATGGAAGGCCGTCGCGGCCTTTCGGTCATGACTCAACGGGTGCCGCTGGCTGCGCAGTTCGGGCAGCAGCAGGCGGAGGTCCTCCAGGAGCAGTTCCGCGAGGTCCGAGGAGAAGCCGTTGCGGCACACCACCCGGAGCACCGACAGATCCTGCCGGTTGGCGGGGAAGGTGTACGCGGGCACCAGCCAGCCGTGCTCGCGCAGCCGCCGCGACACGTCGAAGACGTCGTACGCCTGCACCTCGGGGGCGGTCGTCAGGGCGAAGACGGGCAACTCCTCACCCCTGGTGAGGAGGTGGAAGTCGCCCAGCTCCTCGATCTGGGTGGCGAGCCCGCTCGCCACATCGCGGGACGCCTGCTGAACGGCGCGGTAGCCGTCCCGGCCCAGCCGCAGGAAGGTGTAGTACTGCGCCACCACCTGCGCACCGGGCCGGGAGAAGTTCAGTGCGAAGGTCGGCATGTCGCCGCCCAGGTAGTTGACCCGGAAGACGAGCTCCTCGGGGAGATCCGAGGGCGAGCGCCACAGGATCCAGCCGACGCCCGGGTAGACCAGTCCGTATTTGTGCCCGGAGGTGTTGATGGACGACACCCGGGGAAGCCGGAAGTCCCACACCAGGTCCTCGTCCAGGAACGGTGCCACCATCCCTCCGGACGCGCCGTCGACATGGACGGGGATGTTGAGGCCGGTGTGCTCCTGGAGATTGTCCAGGGCTGCGCAGAGGTCGGCGATGGGCTCGTACGAGCCGTCGAAGGTGGAGCCGAGGATCCCGACCACGCCGATGGTGTTCTCGTCGCAGAGCTCTGCGGCGGCCTGCGGGTCGAGATGGAATCGGCCGCCCTCCATCGGGACCTGCCGGGCCTCGACCTCCCAGAAATTGCAGAACTTCTCCCAGCAGACCTGCACATTGATGCCCATGACCAGATTGGGCTTGGCGGTCGCCGGGTAGCGGTCGGCGTTCCTGGTCGCCCAGCGGCGTTTGAGCGCCAGGCCGGCGAGCATGCAGGCCTCGCTGGAGCCGGTGGTCGAACAGCCCACCGTCGTCGCGGGGTCGGGGGCGTTCCACAGGTCGGCGAGCATCGCCACACAGCGGCGTTCCAGCTCGGCGGTACGCGGGTACTCGTCCTTGTCGATCATGTTCTTGTCCCGGCACTCGCCCATCAGCACCCCGGCCTCGGGCTCCATCCAGGTGGTGACGAAGGTGGCGAGATTGAGCCGGGAGTTTCCGTCGAGCATCAGCTCGTCATGGACCAGGCCGTACGCGGTCGAGGGCGGCAGCGGTCCGTCGGGCAGCCGGTGCCGCGGCGGCGCGGACGTCATCCCGACCGTCGGATCCGCCTCCCCGAAGAACGGGTTCAAGGCGCGCCTGCGCCGCTCTTTGGACGGTTCCTTGTCGCGATTCGAACCTTTGTGGAGAGGCATCGGCGGACAGCCCTTCTCAGGTGACGGTGGCCTGCTCGGGTCAGCTCCCGGCCGCGAGGCCGGACTTGATGGCGCGGGTGAACTTCACGACCCGCTCGGCCTGCACCCGGGCCGCGGTCAGGGTCTGCTCACCGACCGGGATGTCGCCCTGCCCGGCGACGTGCGAGGTGCCGTAGGGATTGCCGTCGACGAACTTCGTCGGGTCCGTGTAACCGGGGGCGACGAGGATGCCGCCGAAGTGATGGATCGAGTTGTAGAGCGCCAGCAGCGTGGTCTCCTGACCGCCGTGCGGGGTGCTGGTGGAGGTGAAGCCGCTGTAGACCTTGTCCGCGAGATGACCCGCCTGCCAGAGGGCGCCCAGCCGGTCCAGGAACTCCTTGAGCTGGGCGGCGACATTGCCGAACCGGGTCGGCGACCCGAAGATCACGGCATCCGCCCAGACCACGTCGTCCTTCGAGGCCTCGGCGATGCCCGCGGTCGCCTTCGCGTTGGCGGCCCAGGCCGGGTTGGAGTCGATGGCCGCCTGCGACGCGAGCTCGACCGTCTTGCGCAGCCGTACTTCCGCGCCTGCCTTCCCGGCGTACTCCGCGATGGCCTCCGCGATGGTCGCGACGGTGCCGGTGGCGGAGTAGTAGATGACGGCGACGTTGACAGGCGTGGGCATGGCGGGAACCTCCGACGGGCAGACCTGGACATGGTCATACGGATGGGACGATACGGACAACTACCGCAACCGGCGCGTCGGACAGGCGTGGTGCGGGTCCGGTTCACCTCAGTGGTGTGCCGTCCCCGTGGAGCTGCATCTGCGGCCGCCCGGTCACCAGGAGCCAGCCCGGCAGCGAGGCGACGCACAGCAGCGGCAGTACGGCCGCGTCGCCGGCCAGCGCCGCCGCCGTGAACAGGCTCAACCAGCCCTGCCGGGTGACCGCCAGCAGAACCCCCAGCACCGCGCACGCCACCGCCGGCGCCGGCGGCACCGCGTCGACCGTGGCATGGGCGCACATCCCGAGCGCGACGCCGATGAACACCGCAGGGAAGATCCGGCCGCCCCGGAAGCCACAGGTCGCGGCGGTCACCAGGGCGACCGCCTTCACCACCGCCATGACGGCGAACTGCCCGGCCGACCACCCGTTCGGATCGGCGCTGAGCGCCTTCACCTCGTCCAGCCCCTTGAAGAGCGTGAGATGCCCGCCGAGCGCGCCGAGCAGGCCGAGCACCAGGCCGCCGCAGGTCAGCATCAGGACCGGATGACGCAGGGCGTGGAACGCGCGGTGCACGTACGGGAACGCGTACACCGCCGCGAGTCCGAGCAGCGCCGCGGCCGACGTGATCACGACCGAGGAGAGCAGATCGCCCCAGTCCGGGCCGGAGTACGGCGGCAGCGACAGGTCGAAGCTGGGGTGGGCCAGCAGCGTCATGGTGAGCGCCCCCGCGGCACCCGCCGCGAGCGGGCCGAAGAGCCGGTCCCAGAGCGCGCCCGGCGCGCCCCCGCCGGCCGCGAGCGACTCGGAGAGGATCAGGGCCGCTGCGACCGGGGTGCCGAAGAGCGCGCCGATGGTGCCGGCCGAGGCGAGTGCGATCCACAGGGCGGCCGGAGTCCGTGGGGCGATCCGGCGGCCCAGCCAGAAGGTGAGCGCGATATTGGCGGCGGTGATCGGGTTCTCGGGCCCGAGGCTGACCCCGCCGGCCAGCGCCAGGACCGTCACGACCAGCAGCCCGGGGATGACGTCCGGCGGCATGGGCGGATCGACCAGCCCGGTGGTGGCCGGGTCGGGTCCCGCGTGACCGTGCACGGTACGGATGACCAGGCCGATCGCGAGGCCGGTGGCAGTGAGCATCACGATCATCCACAGCGAGGAGTACCTGCCGATGGAGAGCGCCTGGGGAAGCGTCTCCCAGAGCACGTCCTGGAGCTGCTCCGCGAGGAGACTGATTCTGAGCAGGATGAGCGCCGAGGCCACGCCCACGACCAGGGCGGGCGCGAGGAGGAGCAGCAGTCTGTGTGCGGGGGCGGACTCGGCGAGCGCGGGGGAGTCGGAGACCATCGGCTCACCTTAGCGACGCAAAAGCCGCATAATGCGCCAATCGGATCCAAGCGTGAGGGCAATTCGGGCTTGCACCTCACGTCACGTCAGGGCTCAGGCTCGGACACGTACCGACGTACAGAGCGAAGAGAAGAAGGGGGGCGGGAACCGTGGATCACTCCGTGGGACAGGTAGCCGGTTTCGCCGGAGTCACGGTGCGCACACTGCACCACTACGACGGCATCGGACTGCTCTCGCCCAGCGGGCGCAGCCACGCGGGCCACCGGCGCTACGACGACGGTGACCTCGACCGGCTGCAACAGATCCTGTTCTACCGGGAGCTCGGCTTCCCGCTCGAAGAGATCGCGGTGCTGCTCGACGACCCGGACGCGGATCCGCAGGACCACCTGCGCCGCCAGCACGCTCTGCTGTCCGGCCGGATCGCCGAGCTCCAGAAGATGGCCGCCGCCGTCGAAACAGCCATGGAGGCACGGAAGATGGGCATCAATCTCACGCCCGAGGAGAAGTTCGAGGTCTTCGGGGCCAAGGACCCGGAGGAGCACGCGGAGGAGGCCGAGCGCCGCTGGGGCGGAACGGCCACGTACGCGGAGTCGCAGCGCCGGGTGGCCCGCTACACCAAGGACGACTGGAAGCGGATGCAGGCCGAGGTCGCCGCATGGGGCGAGGCCTACAGCGCCGTGATGGAGGCGGGCGAGCCGGCCGGGTCTGAGGCCGCGATGGAGCGGGCCGAGGCGCACCGGCTCCACATCTCCACATGGTTCTACGAATGCACCTACGAGATCCACCGCGGGCTCGGCGAGATGTACGTGTGCGACCCGCAGTTCCGCGCGTACTACGAATCGATGCGGCCCGGCCTGGCCGAGCACCTTCGGGACGCGATCGACGCCAACGCGCAGCGCCGGGCGTAACTCCTCGTACGGGGGCCGAAGGCGCCTCGGCCCCCGTCGGGCGGTCAGGTCTTGCTGATCACGGCCGCCGTGCCGTACGCACAGACCTCCGTGCCCACATCGGCCGCCTCCGTCACATCGAACCGCATCATCAGCACCGCATTGGCGCCGCGGGCCATGGCCTGCTCGACGAGCCGCTCCATGGCCTGGTTACGGGTGGCGACGAGGGTCTTGGTCAATCCCTTCAGCTCGCCGCCGATCATCGACTTCAGTCCGGCGCCGATCTGGCTGCCGAGGTGACGGGAGCGCACCGTCAGGCCGAACACCTCGCCGATCACCTGGGTCACCTGGTAGCCGGGGACGTCATTGGTGGTGACGATCAGAACCTCGGACTGCGTCTGACCGCCGCCGTAATCTTCAATGCCCATCGTGTGGCACCTCCTGGGGACAGCTTTGTCCCGGTTCACCCCCTGTGCATCCTCGCGTGGGCCACTGGAACCCGGAGGCGCCTTGTGGCGTTGATAGCTTTGGGCGGCCACGCAGCCACCATCGACCGATCCTGGAGCCCGGACCCTTGAATACGCTTGCGCTCGGACCGAGCTGGCTGGACCCGGACCATCTCATCGGGCAGTTCGGGCTGCTCGGTGTGCTGGTCATCGTCTTCGCCGAGTCCGGGCTGCTGATCGGTTTCTTCCTGCCCGGTGACTCGCTGCTGTTCACCACGGGCCTGCTGGTGACGACGGACAAACTGCACACCCCGCTGTGGCTGGTCTGCGTCCTCGTGGCGCTGGCGGCGATCATCGGCGACCAGGTGGGCTATCTCTTCGGCCGCAAGGTCGGCCCGTCACTCTTCAAGCGGCCGGACTCCCGCCTCTTCAAGCAGGAGAACGTCGAGAAGGCCCACGAATTCTTCGAGAAGTACGGTCCGAAGTCGCTGATCCTGGCCCGCTTCGTGCCCGTCGTGCGTACGTTCACGCCGATCATCGCCGGTGTGAGCCGGATGAACTACCGCTCGTTCATCACGTTCAACATCATCGGCGGCGTGCTCTGGGGTGCCGGCGTCACACTGCTCGGTGCCGGACTCGGCCAGATCGAGTTCGTCCGCAAGAACATCGAGGCGATGCTCGTCCTGATCGTGCTGATCTCGGTGGTGCCGATCGCGATCGAGTTCCTGCGCGCCCGCAGCAAGGCGAAGAAGGAAGCGGCCACGCAGGGCGAGGGCCGGGACCCGATCGCCGGAGGCGGCAACCCGGCCCCGGGCCAGCGCGGCCGCCACGCCAAGCGCTGACCCGCCTCCGTACCGGCAGAGGCGTCAGAAGCCGCGCGTCCGCTTGGCCGCGCGGCGGTTCGCCCCGCCGACCGCTCCCGGCACCCGCATGAACAGCCGGGAGATCTCGCTCCCCAGATTCACCCCGATCGCGATGGCCAGTGCCGTCGCCACCGCGGTCGACAGCGAGGCGAGCCCCCGGTCCAGCTCGTTCTGCGCGACGCCAAGCAGACCGAAGTACGTGGCCGAACCAGGCAGCAATGGACCGATCGCCGCCGTGATGAACGGCAACGACGAGGTGTACCGGTACCGCGAGAACAGCTGCCCGAAGAGTCCCACCAGACCCGCCGCCACCGCCGTCGCCGCCACCGGCGAGATACCGGCGGTCCGGGCCATCGCCCCGTAGATCACCCAGGCCACACCGCCGTTGAGGGTCACCGCGAGCACCGTGGACCGTTCCTGCTGGAGCAGGATCGCGAAGGCGAAGCAGAGCGCCATCGACGCCAGGATCTGCACCACCGGCCGGTCGTGGGCCACGAACCGCGCCTCCGGATTGAGCTGGGCGCCCAGCTGCACCCCCAGATAAAGGATCAGCAGCACACCGGTGACGATGGCGATGAAGAAGTACATGACTTCGAGGAGCCGGGCCGCCGCGGTGATGTAGTAGCCGGTCAGACCGTCCTGGACGCCCGCCACCAGAGCCCGCCCGGGCAGCAGCGCGAACAGCCCACCGGTGATGACGGCGGACGGCCGGATGCCCGTCGAGTGGGTCAGGGTCAGTGCGACCCCTATCGCGGCCGGAGGCATCGCCGCCACCACGAACTGGTAGAACTCCGGCATCCCGCGCCCCGCGAACAGCCAGGCGAGCCGGTCGCCGAGCATCGCGCCGGCCGCCGCCACCACGAAGACCAGCGCGTTGCCGCCGACCAGCACCGACGCCGCACCGGCCAGCCCGCCGCCGGCCAGCGTCAGCACCCAGCCGGGGTACGGATGCCGGTTGCGCCGGATCTCGGCGAGCCGCCGGTACGCCTCCTCCAGGGAGACCTCGACGTCCTCGGTGGTGATGTCGTCGACGAGCCGGAAGACGGCCGCCAGCCGGGTGTAGTCGGTGCCGCGGCGGCGTACGGTGCGGCTCGCCGTCACCGGATCGTCGACCAGTGACGGCTGGTGCGAGATCGACAGCAGGGTGAAGGTGACCGTCGGCTCGCAGCGGTCGAGACCGTAACTGCGGGTCACCGCGAACATCGCGGCCTCGACGTCCTCCGCGCCCTCGCCGCCCGCGAGCAGCAACTCCCCGATACGCAACGTCAGGTCGAGCACGCGTGGTACCGCCGGCCCCGCTTCGTCCGGCCTCTGCGCCGGCTCCGGCGCCGGCCGCTCGGCGACGGGCATCCGCAGCATCGTGCGCATCCGGTCCTGCCAGGGGGCCTCCTTGGTCAGCTGGACCATCGGAATGCCGTGCGCCGGGGTAAAGGCGGGTGGCGCCTGCTTGGCGCCGTGGGTGCGCGGCGGGGCGAACGCGGAACCGATCGTGTCCGAGCCGCTGCCCGAACCCGAACCCGAACCCGATCCGGAGCCGGAAGCGGAACCGGCACCGGGGGGCTCGGGTGTCAGACCGGTCGGAATGGCGAACTCCGAGGTGGGATGGTCGTCCTCCGACGGACTCGGGGACTTCCCCACCCCCTCCGGCGGGACGAAGGCGCTGCGCGCCTCGTCGGACTGGGGCTTCTGGTCCTCGGGACCGCCCTGTTCCGCCACCACTCGACCTCGCTCCTTCTTGGCTGCGCGTCTTCGGTTGCGCTTGTGCCCAGTATGGCCACGGACATGGGCGCAGACGCGAAACGGGCGGCACACCTGTGAAAGGTGTGCCGCCCGTTCCTTACGCGGAACCGTGATCGGACCTTGCGCGGGACCCTACGGACCGTGCGCAGTACCGCATACGGAATCGGCGTCGAGCCGGTCCGACGGCTGCGGGGACCGCAGGCGTCAGTGCGCGCCGCCCTGCGCCTCGAGGCGCTTGTAGGAGGCCTCGATCTCGGCCTCCGCCTCGGCGCGGCCGACCCAGTCGGCGCCCTCGACGGACTTGCCGGGCTCCAGGTCCTTGTAGACCTCGAAGAAGTGCTGGATCTCCAGGCGGTCGAACTCCGACACGTGGTGGATGTCGCGCAGGTGCTCCACCCGGGGGTCGGAGGCCGGGACGCACAGCAGCTTGTCGTCGCCGCCGGCCTCGTCCGTCATGCGGAACATGCCGATGGCGCGGCACTTGATGAGGCAGCCGGGGAAGGTCGGCTCGTCCAGGATGACCAGCGCGTCCAGCGGGTCACCGTCCTCGCCGAGGGTGTTCTCGACGAAGCCGTAGTCCGCCGGGTAGCTGGTCGAGGTGAAGAGTCGACGGTCCAGGCGGATCCGACCGGTCTCGTGGTCCACCTCGTACTTGTTCCGCGAACCCTTCGGGATCTCGATGGTGACGTCGAACTCCACGGGTGGCTCCTCCATGATCAACACATACGACTGGTGATTAAGTGTCCCCCACGGAGATGTGTGCTCGCGAAAGGGGCTGGTCAACGGTGGCCGAGCCGGTGAAAAGACCGTCGATCAATCCGTTGAAAGCGTTCCGCGGGCCGACCGGAGCGGCCCGCCCGAACAGGTTGCACGGACTGAGTAACTGGCAGTTCACGGCAGGCTCCGCCGTCCTCGGCCTGGCGCTCGCAGCCGGCGCCGTCCTCGCCGCCGGCCCCTGGGACTCGGGTCAGCGTAAGGCCGAGCAGGAGTGGGCGGCCGCCAGGAGCCGTACAGGTGGTGCACATCACGAGGCCACCGCACCGTCCGGACCGGCCCCGGCCCCCAGTGCCCCGGCGGTCCTCACGGGTCTGAACACCGGGGTCGACAAGTCCGCCCCGGACGCCCCGGACACCCCGGACGGAGCAACGGCCGACCTCCGGGACACCCTCACCCCGTTGCTGAACGCCTCCGCGCTCGGCACGGTCCGTACCGCCGTCGTCATCGACACCGGCACCGGCAAGCGGCTGTACGGGAAGGGCGCCGACACAGCCATGACGCCCGCCTCCACCGTCAAGATCGCCACCACCGTCGCCGCGCTCTCCGCCCTCGGCCCCGGACACCGCATCGCCACGACGGTCCAGGCGTCACCGGACTCCCGCAGCCTCACCCTCGTGGGCGGCGGAGACCCCACGCTCGACAAGGCCGCGCTGCGCGAGCTGGCCGCCGACACCGTGCACGCGCTGCGCGACCGCGGCATCGACACCGTCCGGCTCGCGTACGACACGTCCCGGTACTCCGGACCCGCGCTGCACCCGATCGGCCCCAACGAGAACATCGCCCCGGTCAGCGCCCTGATGGTGGACGAGGGGCGGCTGGACGGTACGGACAGCGGGCCCGCCCCGCGCAGTGGCGACCCGGCCGGTGACGCCGCCCGCGCCTTCGCCGGACTGCTGAACGACGCGGACATCGGCACCGGCTCCGGCCCGGTGTCCGGCCGCCCGGCCGCAAAATCCCGGCCCGTCGCCGAGCACCTCTCCGCCCCGCTGTCCGCCCTCGTCGAACGTGCCCTGACCAACAGCGACAACGACATCGCCGAGGCGCTGGCCCGGCAGACCGCCCTGGCCGCAGGTGAACCCGCCGACTTCGACGGCGCCCGACGGGCCGTCACCGCGCAGCTGAAGAAGCTGCATCTGCCGCTGAACGGCGCAAAGTTCGCCGACGGCAGCGGACTGAACCGGCAGGACAAGGTCACCGCCGGGCTGCTCGCCGGGCTGCTGGCCCGCGCCGCCGACCCGGACCACCCCGAACTGCGCCCCGTCCTCACCGGCCTCCCGGTGGCAGGCTTCAGCGGCACCCTCAGCAAGCGGTACACCGAGACATCACGCGGCACCGGCCTGATCCGCGCCAAGACCGGCACCCTCACCGGGGTGAACACCCTCGCCGGGACCGTCGTCGACGGGCAGGGGCGACTGCTCGCCTTCGCCTTCCTGGCATCCGGTACG
The DNA here is from genome assembly GCF_036248255.1 of Streptomyces sp. NBC_01717. Classification (NCBI taxonomy): domain Bacteria; kingdom Bacillati; phylum Actinomycetota; class Actinomycetes; order Kitasatosporales; family Streptomycetaceae; genus Streptomyces; species Streptomyces sp. NBC_01717. The sequence continues at coordinate 5,231,699 of NZ_CP109178.1, forward strand.
ACCTCGCCGTCCGAGGCCCAGTCCTCGCTCGACGCCCTTGCCGCGAGCCTCGCCGCCCGCACCCGGTGAGCCGGTCAAGAGCTCACCGCGGAGCGACCCGAGCACGTACGGTTGACGCATGACGAGCATCGGTGGTGCCGAGATGGTCGACTGGAATCTGGCGGTTGCGACCGCGACCCGGCTTGTACGGCCGGGCCCCGACATCAGCCGCGAGGAGGCCCGCGAAGTCGTCGCGGAGCTCCGCCGGCATGCCAAGTCCGCGGAGGAACACGTCCGCTCCTTCACGCGGATGATCCCCGAGGGGACCGAACCGGAGGACACCCCGGTCCTGGTCGTCGACCGGGCGGGCTGGATCAGGGCGAACGTCGCGGGCTTCCGCGAACTGCTCCGCCCCCTCCTGGAGAAGATGCAGGACCGGCGCGGCAACAGCCCGGGCGGCGCCGTGCTCGGCGCGGTCGGCGGCAAGGTCACCGGTGTCGAACTGGGCATGCTGCTGTCGTTCCTGGCCTCCCGGGTGCTCGGTCAGTACGAGACCTTCGCCCCGGCCGGCCGCGACCTCCCGGCCTCGGCCAACGGCGGTGGCAGGCTGCTGCTCGTCGCCCCGAACATCGTCCACGTCGAGCGTGAACTGGAGGTCGACCCGCACGACTTCCGGCTCTGGGTCGCACTCCACGAGGAGACCCACCGCACCCAGTTCACCGGTGTGCCGTGGCTCCGCGACCACCTGCAGGGTGAGATCCAGTCATTCCTCGACGAGACCGACGTCGACCCGATGACCGTGCTGGAGCGGCTCCGCGAGGCCGCCCAGTCGCTCGCCGGCGGCCGGCCCGAGGGCGAGGACGGCGAGGACGGCGGCCGCAGCCTCGTGGAGATCGTCCAGACTCCTGCACAGCGCGAGATCCTCGGCCGGCTCACCGCCGTGATGTCCCTGCTCGAAGGGCACGCCGACTATGTGATGGACGGCGTCGGCCCCGAGGTCGTGTCCTCCGTCGGCGAGATCCGGGAGAAGTTCCAGCAGCGCCGGGCGCGCGGCGCCTCGCGGCTCGACCAGGCGCTCCGCAAGCTCCTCGGCCTCGACGCCAAACTGCGCCAGTACCGGGACGGCGAACGGTTCGTACGCGCCGTGGTCGACGAGGTCGGCATGGACGGCTTCAACCGGGTCTGGACGTCCCCGAACACCCTTCCCACCAAGGCCGAGATCGCCGCTCCGGCCGACTGGATCGCGAGGGTGCACCGTAAGGCAGAGTCGTGATCATGAGGCGGCCGACGGGGGAAGACGACGGAAGTACGCGCCGGTAATCACCCATCCGAGGGACCGTAGGGGCATGGAAAGGCGTGCAATGCTCGATGGACGGCCCGGCTCTGTCACCATCGACGCACTCTGAGTGACGGCACTCGTCCGTGCCGACGCTCCGAAGCACCCCCCAAAAACTTCACGAAGGGCACCGGACATGGGTCCCCATCCTGCGGTCGCGGCGATACGCCTGGCGGTCCGCCGCGTACTCCACGACGTACTCAACGAATTCGCCGAACGCACCGATCACAACGAACACATCGCACATACCGAGCGCGCCTCGCGCCCCGAGTTCGCCGAAGCCGGCACGGGCAGGTGCGGCGCCGCCCTTCCCGACCGTCCCGCGCTCCCCGAACGGCCCGACACCCCGCTGGTGCTGGTCGCCTGTTCCGGTGGCGCCGACTCCATGGCGCTCGCCTCCGCCCTCGCCTTCGAGGCCCGCAAGCTGGCCGTCCGGGCCGGCGGCATCACCGTCGACCACAACCTCCAGGACGGGTCCGACGTCCGCGCCGCCGAGGTCGTCGCCCGGCTCAGGGACATGCACCTCGACCCGGTCGAGGCCGTCGCCGTGCACGTCGGCAGCGAGGGCGGTCCCGAGGCCGCCGCCCGTGACGCCCGCTACGCCGCCCTGGACGCGGCGGCCGAGCGGCACGGCGCCGCCGCGGTGCTGCTCGGCCACACCCGCGACGACCAGGCGGAGACGGTCCTGCTCGGCCTCGCCCGCGGCTCCGGTATCCGCTCGCTCTCCGGCATGGCCGCCGCATCGGGCCCGGCCGGCCGCTACCGCCGCCCCTTCCTCCAGCTCGACCGGCAGACCGCCCGCAAGGCCTGCCTCGTCCAGTCCCTGCCCGTCTGGGACGACCCGCACAACATCGACCCCGCCTACACCCGCTCCCGGCTGCGTCACGAGGGCCTGCCCGCCCTGGAGAAGGCCCTCGGCAAAGGCGTCGTCGGGGCCCTGGCCCGTACCGCGCAGCTCTCCCGCGACGACGCCGACGCCCTGGACACCTGGGCCGCCGAGGCCGACTCCGCCGTACGCGACGACGCCGGGCAGCTGGAGTGCGCCAAGCTGTACGCGCTGCCGCCCGCCGTCCGCCGTCGGGTGCTGCGCCGTGCGGCCGTGGAGGCGGGTGCTCCGGCCGGCTCGCTGTTCGCCCGGCACATCGAAGAAGTCGACCGGTTGATCACCGGCTGGCGCGGCCAGCAGGCCATCAACCTCCCCGGCCGAGTCGAAGCCCGGCGCCAGGGTGGCAGACTGGTGATTCGGCAGAGCTGACGCACAAGCGGCTGACATGCAGGCGAGCGGCCGCGCAGGTTCGGGACACCACCCCGGACCGGGCAGGCAGAGAAAGAGACGCGGGTGAACGAGAAGGACATGGGCACCGACCTTCAGGCGGTGCTCCTCACCAAGGAAGAGATCGACGCGAAGCTCGTCGAGCTGGCCGCGAAGATCGACGCGGAGTACGCGGGCAAGGACCTGCTCATCGTCGGCGTCCTCAAGGGCGCGGTGATGGTGATGGCCGATCTGGCGCGCGCACTGTCCACCCCCGTCACCATGGACTGGATGGCTGTCTCGTCGTACGGCGCGGGCACCCAGTCGTCCGGTGTCGTCCGGATCCTCAAGGACCTGGACACCGACATCAAGGGCAAGCACGTCCTGATCGTCGAGGACATCATCGACTCGGGCCTGACGCTGTCCTGGCTGATGTCGAACCTGGGCTCGCGTGAGCCCGCCAGCCTGGAGATCTGCACCCTGCTGCGCAAGCCGGACGCCGCGAAGGTCGCGCTCGACTGCAAGTGGGTCGGCTTCGACATCCCCAACGAGTTCGTCGTCGGTTACGGCCTGGACTACGCGGAGAAGTACCGCAACCTGCCCTTCGTCGGGACGCTCGCCCCGCACGTCTACGGCGGCTGACCGGCCGCTACCCCTCCCTCGCGGGTCCGCATCCGACGCGGGCCGGCTGCCGGGGAACCCTTGACCGCCGCGCGGCGTTGAAGCCTTCGAAGGCACGTTTGACAGACGTCCCCGGCGGTCACGGGTGACAATGCTGGGGTACCGTCCGAAGAACAGTCTTTTCTCACAGCAGCATTCAGCAGCATTTACCTACGGGCAGGAGGGACGGGGCGACTTCGCTCCGTATGGATGGACGTGAAGCGATACTTCCGTGGGCCGGTCATGTGGATCGTGCTGGCCGTCCTCGCCGTGGTCGTGTTGATGCAGGTCGTCGGCTCGTCTGGCGGCTACAAGACGGTGGACACCGGCAAGGTGATCCAGGCGATCAGCAAGGACCAGGTGGAGCAGGCCAAGCTGACCACCGGTGACGAACAGATCCTCAAGATTGAGCTGAAGGACGGCCAGAAACTCTCGGGCGAGTCCGGCAGCAAGTTCCAGGCGAGCTACATCGGTGACCAGGGTGTCCAGCTTGCCGACACGCTGCAGAAGAAGTTCGAGAGCGGTGACATCGAGAAGGGTTACACCGTCTCGCCGTCGAAGCAGTCGCCGTTCATCTCGATCCTTCTCTCGCTGCTGCCCTTCGTCCTGATCGTGGTCGTCTTCCTGTTCCTGATGAATCAGATGCAGGGTGGCGGCTCCAAGGTCATGCAGTTCGGCAAGTCCAAGGCCAAGCTGATCACCAAGGACACCCCGAAGACGACGTTCGCCGATGTGGCGGGGTCCGACGAGGCGGTCGAGGAACTCCACGAGATCAAGGAGTTCCTCCAGGAGCCGGCGAAGTTCCAGGCCGTCGGGGCCAAGATCCCCAAGGGCGTCCTGCTGTACGGGCCTCCCGGTACGGGCAAGACGCTGCTCGCACGCGCCGTCGCGGGCGAGGCGGGCGTCCCGTTCTACTCGATCTCCGGTTCCGACTTCGTCGAGATGTTCGTCGGTGTCGGCGCCTCCCGGGTCCGTGACCTGTTCGAGCAGGCCAAGGCGAACGCCCCGGCGATCGTCTTCGTCGACGAGATCGACGCCGTCGGGCGGCACCGCGGTGCGGGTCTCGGCGGTGGTCACGACGAGCGCGAGCAGACCCTGAACCAGCTGCTCGTCGAGATGGACGGATTCGACGTGAAGGGCGGCGTGATCCTGATCGCCGCCACGAACCGGCCGGACATCCTCGACCCGGCGCTGCTGCGTCCGGGCCGCTTCGACCGGCAGATCGCGGTCGACCGGCCGGACATGCAGGGCCGTCTCGAGATCCTCAAGGTGCACCAGAAGGGCAAGCCGGTCGCCCCGGACGTCGATCTCGGCGCCGTGGCCCGTCGTACGCCCGGCTTCACCGGTGCCGACCTGTCGAACGTGCTGAACGAAGCTGCGCTCCTCACGGCGCGCAGCAACCTGAAGCTGATCGACAACGAGATGCTGGACGAGGCGATCGACCGCGTCGTGGCCGGCCCGCAGAAGCGGACCCGGATCATGTCCGACAAGGAGAAGAAGATCACCGCGTACCACGAGGGCGGACACGCCCTGGTCGCGGCGGCTTCGCCGAACTCGGACCCGGTGCACAAGATCACGATCCTCTCCCGCGGCCGCGCCCTCGGTTACACGATGGTGCTGCCCGAGGAGGACAAGTACTCCACGACGCGCAACGAGATGCTCGACCAGCTCGCCTACATGCTGGGCGGGCGCGCGGCCGAGGAGCTGGTCTTCCACGACCCGACCACCGGCGCTGCGAACGACATCGAGAAGGCCAGTGCCACGGCCCGCGCGATGGTCACGCAGTACGGCATGACGGAGCGGCTCGGCGCGATCAAGTTCGGCGGCGACAACACCGAGCCCTTCCTGGGCCGGGAGATGGGCCACCAGCGCGACTACTCGGAAGAGGTCGCGGCGCTCGTCGACGAAGAGGTCAAGAAGCTCATCGAGACCGCGCACAACGAGGCCTGGGAGATCCTCGTCGAGAACCGCGACGTTCTCGACAACCTGGTCCTCCAGCTGCTGGAGAAGGAGACCCTCGGCAAGGAGCAGATCGCCGAGATCTTCGCCGGAATCGTGAAGCGTCCGGCCCGTCCGGCGTGGACCGGCTCCGCACGGCGTACGCCGTCGACGCGGCCTCCGGTGCTCTCGCCGAAGGAACTCGCTCTCACCAACGGTGTCACCACGGCCAACGGCTCGGCGCCGACGGACACCGCCCCGGCCGCCGAGGCGGTCCCGGAGGAGCGTCCGGAGAGCTAGTACGGACCCGGTGTGGCCCCCGTCACGGGGGTCCACCGACCCGGAATGGATGCCGTGCCCCCCAGGTTTTAGCCTGTGGGGCACGGCTTTTTGGTATGCCCGCGTGATGCGCGCAGGTGACAGCTGAAGGAACGAGGCACAGATGACCGACCCGGTGACGCTGGACGGCCAGGGTTCGATCGGTGAGTTCGACGAGAAGCGGGCCGAGGCCGCGGTGCGCGAGCTTCTCGTCGCTGTCGGGGAGGACCCGGACCGGGAGGGTCTGCGGGAGACGCCGGGACGGGTGGCCCGGGCGTACAAGGAGATATTCGCAGGCCTGCACCAGGCGCCCGAGGACGTCCTGACGACCACGTTCGACCTCGGCCACGACGAGATGGTGCTGGTGAAGGACATCGAGGTGTTCTCGACCTGTGAGCACCACCTGGTGCCGTTCCGGGGCGTCGCGCACGTCGGGTACATCCCGGCGACCACCGGAAAGATCACCGGCCTGTCGAAGCTGGCCCGGCTCGTCGACGTCTACGCCCGGCGCCCGCAGGTCCAGGAGCGGCTCACCACGCAGATCGCCGACTCGCTGATGAGGATTCTGGAGCCGCGCGGAGCCATCGTCGTGGTCGAGTGCGAGCACATGTGCATGTCGATGCGTGGGATCCGCAAGCCGGGCGCGAAGACGCTGACGTCGGCGGTACGCGGCCAGCTCCGTGACCCCGCGACGCGCGCGGAGGCGATGAGCCTGATCATGGCGCGCTGAGGGCGGTCGCGGTGCCGGTGCCGCCGTGGGTGGTGCCGGTGTCCCGGACGGGCACTGCGCGTCAGGCGGAAGCGGCGCTCTTGTCGTCGTCCTTGTCGTCCGGGAGCTTGCAGACACGTTCCAGGAACAGGGCGGCGGCAATCACCCCGATGCCGGCCAGCACCGCGAAGCCGGCGTAGATCGCCTGGTCGCGGCGGGCAGGCACATCGAGCGAGCCGAGCAGGAAGACCCCCACGCCGCCGTACAGGCCGGCGACCAGCGAGACGACCAGGGCGCTGGCCTGGCCGAACACCACGGCGCGGGCCGCCATCAGCGGCTCGACGCCCTTCGCGCCCGGGCGGCGCTCACGCTGGGCGCGCAGCCGGGAGCGGATGGAGAGCGCTGTCGCGAGCAGGATGACGGCGATCACCGCGAGCACGACGGGCGCGGCGAGAGGCACGCTCGGCAGCGTGTCGAGCGAGTCCCAGAGGCGGGCACCGCCCCAGGACAGCACGCCTGCCGCGACGAAGATTCCGGCCAGTACCCCGAGCCGTAGTTGCCTCACCGCGAGAGCCGCCCTTCGCCGCCGGTCGACCGACCGTCGGTCTCTGTGTCCATGCGTCTGTTCTGTGCCGTTGCCGGCCTGCCCTGAGCCTAACGACTACTCGGGCAGGCGGAGTTCCAGATCGGGCCGGGGACGTATGCCCTCGTGTCCGACACCGTTGAGCAGGTCGGCGACCGGGCCGCGGCCGGGCAGCTGGGCCTCGGGGTCGATGTCGTGCCACGGGGCGAGGACGAAGGCGCGCTCATGGGCCCGGGGGTGGGGGAGGGTGAGGACCGGGTCGTCGGAGACGACGTCCGCGTACGCCACGATGTCCACGTCGATGGTGCGCGCGCCCCAGCGCTCCTCACGGACGCGCTCGAAGGCCTCCTCGATGGCCTGGCCGCGCTCCAGGAGGGAGGACGGGGGAAGCGTCGTCTTCACGACGATCACCGCGTTGAAGTACAGCGGCTGGGAGCCGGGGGCGACGCCCCAGGGCTCCGTCTCGTACACCGGGGAGACTGCCTTGACCCGGAGACCGGGGGTGTCCTCCAGCGCGTCGATGGCGCCCTGCAGGGTCTCCAGCCGGTTGCCGAGGTTGGAGCCGAGGGAGAGCACGGCGCGTTTGGGGTTCGAAAGGGTGATGTCCGCGGCGTCCACCTGCTCGACCACGGAGGCGGGGACCGGCTGTACGGTCGGGTCGCTCTGCCCCTCGGTAGAAAATGCAGTCATGCTCGGCTCCGGGTGATGGTGATGGTCACATCGTCGAAGGGAACGGTGATCGGCGCATCCGGCTTGTGCACGACGACCTCCACCTCCTCGACACCTTCGTGCCCCAGGCACTTCTGGGCGATGCGTTCCGCGAGTGTTTCGATCAGATCGACCGGGTCTCCCTGCACGATTTCGACGACTTCCTCCGCGACCACGCCGTAGTGCACGGTCTTCGTCAGGTCGTCGGCGGCTGCCGCGGGGCGGGTGTCGAGGCTGAGAACCAGGTCCACGATGAAGGTCTGGCCCTCTTCCCGCTCCCGGGGAAACACACCATGGTTCCCACGGGCCCTGAGGCCGCGCAGCGCGACACGATCCACGCGAATCACTCCTGCTGTCGTTGGTCGTAGAGGCACGGGGCCGTATGCGGGTGGCGAGGTGCCCTCATTCGAATCTACCTGCGAGCACCGACAGTGCTCGCCCGCGGGGCCATGGACAGGGCCGTGCTGGGCCGGTAGCCGCCTCCCCTACCCGCGGTCCCGGATTCCATTCCCCTCGGGAGGCATATCCGCTCAGGAGGGCGTGTCCTCGTCATCGTCGTCATCGGAGTCGGCCAGCACCGGCGACCCGTGGTGGGACCAGAGCTTCCAGCCGTCCCCGGTGCGGCGGAAGACATTGGTGGCGACGACGAGTTGGCCCACCAGCGGCCCGAGCTCGCCGCCGTCCTCCGCCGGGCCGCCGCTGAGGATGTTCTCGGTGCAGGTCACCAGGGCCGTGTCACCGGTCATCGAGACCCCGACATCGGTCAGGAAGAACTGGATGTACTCGGTGTTCGCCATGATCAGCGCATAGCTGCGCAGCACCTCGCCGCGGCCGCTGAGCACCGGCCAGCCGGGGTGGACGCAGGAGATGGTGAGGTCCTCGCCGGGCAGCCAGAGCCCGGAGAGCTCGTCGAGATCGCCGCGTTCCATCGCCTCGTAGAAGGCGGTGTTGGCCTGCTCGACCGCCGCGATGTCGGCGGCGACCTCCGCCTGGTCGTCGTGGCGCTCGCTCACGCGGCTCCCTCGACGGCGCGGGCGACCCGTACGGCGTCGGCGGTGGCCCGGACCTCGTGGACCCTGACCGCCCAGGCGCCCGCCTGGGCGGACAAGGCGGAGATCGCGGCGGTGGCCGCGTCGCGTTCGCGGGCGGGCGGCGGGGCGGCGCCCTCACGGGCCAGCACATGGCCGAGGAACCGCTTGCGGGAGGCGGCGACCAGCAGCGGACGGCCGAGAGCGCGCAGCTCGTCGAGGTGAGCGACGAGGGCGAGGTCGTGGGCGGCGTCCTTCGCGAAGCCGAGGCCCGGGTCGACCACGATCCGTTCGGGGGCGACACCGCCCGCGACGACGGCGTCCATCCGCATCCGCAGCTCCGCGACGACCTCGGCGACGACGTCCTCGTACACCGCGCGGCTGTTCATGGACTCGCTGAAGCCGCGCCAGTGCATGACGACGAACGGCGCGCCGGACGCGGCGACGACCGGGATCATGTCCGGGTCGGCGAGCCCGCCGCTCACATCGTTGACGAGGGCCGCACCGGCGGCGACGGCCTGTTCGGCGACGCGGGCCCGCATGGTGTCCACGGAGATCGTGACACCCTCCCGGGCCAGCTCCCGGACGACCGGGACCACGCGCCGCAGCTCCTCGGACTCGTCCACCCGGCTGGCGCCGGGGCGGGTCGACTCGCCGCCGACATCGACCAGGTCGGCACCCTCGGCGACCAGGTCGAGGCCGTGCTTGATCGCAGCCGTGGTGTCGAACCAGCGGCCCCCGTCGGAGAAGGAGTCCGGCGTCACATTGACGACACCCATGACCGCGCAGCGGTCCCACTCCGGCAGGCCTCGGACCGTGCCTCGTCCACGCAACGTACTCATGCGACCAGCGTAGGCCCGTACCGAGCAGTGTTATGCCGTGCGGGCACCGTGCTCCTGGCCGGCGACCGGTGCGTGGGCGCAGGGGAGGGGCCGGGCGGGCGTGAAGCGGCGGGCGAACGGACGGGGCAGGCCGACGTTGACGAAGCCCTCGGCCTGCATTGCCGCGAACGAGATCCGGGGCAGGTCGCGGCTGGTGCGGTAGACGACGAAGCGGGGCTCCCAGCGGGGCCGGAACTTGGCGTTGAACTTGTACAGCGACTCGATCTGGAACCAGCGCGACAGGAAGATCAGCAGGCCGCGCCAGCCCCGGAGCACCGGGCCCGCACCCAGTCGTTCGCCGCGGGCGAGCGCCGAGCGGAACATCGCGAAGTTCAGCGATATGCGCTCGATGCCGAGCCGGGGCGCGTCCTGGAGGGAGGCGACGATCAGCAGCTCGTTCATGCCGGGGTCGGCGGAGCGGTCCCGGCGCATGAGCTCCAGGGACATGCCGTCCGTACCCCACGGGACGAAGTGGATCACGGCCTTCAGGTCGCCGTACGGGGAGTCGGCGGTGTGCTCGTCGGCCTTGTGGGCGGTGGCGATGACGCAGTCGCCGTCGGCCGGGTCTCCGATCCGGCCGAGCGCCATGGAGAAGCCGCGCTCGGTGTCCGTGCCGCGCCAGTCGGCGGCGGCCCGCCGGATGCGGGCCAGCTCGGTCTCGCCGATGTCGCGGACGCGCCGGACGCGGGTCTCGTAGCCGGCCCGCTCAATGCGCTTCACCATCTGGCGTACGTTGCGCATCGCGCGCCCGGCGAGCGAGAAATCCGCGACTTCCACCACCGCCTCGTCGCCGAGCTCCAGCGCGTCGAGCCCGGTCTCACGGGTCCAGACCTCGCCGCCGGTCTCGCTGCAGCCCATCACCGCGGGTGTCCAGGAGTGCGCCTTGGCCTCGTCCATGAACCGCTCGATGGCGCCCGGCCAGGCCTCCACGTCCCCGATCGGGTCGCCGCTGGCCAGCATCACGCCGGACACGACGCGGTAGCAGACGGCGGCCTTGCCGCTGGGGGAGAAGACGACGCCCTTGTCGCGGCGGAGTGCGAAGTGGCCGAGCGAATCACGGCCGCCGTGCTTGTCGAGGAGGGCGCGCAGCCGGAGCTCGTCCTCCTCGGTGAGGCGGGCGGCCGGATGTTCGGGGCGGAACGCGAGGTAGATGGTGGTGACGGCGGTCAGCAGACCGAGTGCGCCGAGCGAGTACGCCACGGTCCAGGAGGTCACCCCCGCGTACTCGACGGGGCCCTCGAAGCCGACCATTCCGTACAGGACGTGCTGGAGCCGGTCGGCGATGGAGGGGTTCCCGACGACCCGGCCGGGGTGGACGGAGACGATGACCAGCCCCAGACCGAGCGAACCCGCCCCGAGGAGAACGAAGTTGGCCAGCGCCCTCCAACGGCTCCGCGGGTCGGGGAGCGCGGTGAACTCATTCCGGTGTCGGACCAGCAGGTAGCACAGCGCCAGTGAGACGACGGTGCCGATGATCGAGTGGCGGTAGGTGAACTGCGCTGCCGCACCGGCCGGGAGGAGGGCCACGGCGGCGCGCCAGGCCCGCCGCTTGCGCCGCTTGAGGCCGTGTGCGAGGAGCAGCAGCAGTACTCCCGCGCTCAGCGACAGTGCGGCGGCGAAGGGTCCGAGGGCCCCGGGGAGCACTTCGGCGAGCGTGTGCATCCGGCTGTGCCTGAAGCGCGGGAACACGCCTGCGGCGACGTCGATCAGGCCGACGAACGTGCAGGCGGTGCCGACGAGCGCCGGAACGGCCTCCGGGCGCGGTCCGCGTAGGAGCTTGCGAACAGCACGCGGAACCGAACCTGATTTATCCCCATCTAGCGTGACAGACATCGCTTCCCGTGGCTCCGCGAGAGATTCCTGAGTCCGTCGGCCGAAGCGCCCCGGACGATGTGCGACCTCTAGGACGAGGCTTCCGGGCGGCGGGTTCACCCGCATCCCGGAAATTTCCTGACAAGAAAGCTCACCCACTATGGGGCTCACCAGTAAGGCAGTTCTGGCCCTGGCCATCGGGCCGGCTGTCGTTCTGTTCGCCGCCACGGTCTGTCTCTGGCCGAGGCTCGCCCGCCGCAGCGTGTCCGCGGTGTCCGGCCGGGTCGGCCTGTTGCTGGCCACTCAGGTGATGGTCTTCGCCTCGGTTGGCCTGCTGGCAAACAACTCCTTTCAGTTCTACGGCTCCTGGGCCGACTTTTTCGGCCGGCAGCAGGAACCGGGCGTGGTGACGGACGGTGCCACCGGGGCGTCGGCATCGAAGAACATCGTCCGGGTCGGGATGGAACGGCCCGATGTCCCGGGCGAATCGCGGACCACAGCCGTAGGCCGGATCGACAAGGTCGTCGTCGCAGGACGGCGGTCGGGAATCGAGAGCCCGGCGTATGTGTATCTGCCGCCGGAGTACTTCCAGTCCGAGTACGCCCGCCGGACGTTCCCCGCGGTCGTCGTCCTCACCGGCTACCCGGGTACCTCGGAGAACCTCCTGAAGGGTCTTCAGTACCCGCGGACAGCGCTCGATCGGGTGAGATCCGGCCGGGCGCAGCCGATGATTCTGGTGATGCTGAGGCCAACGGTCGCGCCGCCGAGGGACACCGAGTGCGTGAACATAAAGGGTGGTCCCCAGACCGAGACGTTCTTCGCGAAGGACCTGCCGCAGGCGGTCTCGGACGCGTACCGCATCGGGAAGCGGGCGCGGAACTGGGGCATCATCGGCAACTCGACCGGCGGCTACTGCGCGCTGAAGATCGGCCTGCACCACCCGGACAGGTTCTCGGCCAGCGCCGGTCTGTCCGCGTACTACAGGGCGGCCGAGGACCCGACGACCGGCGATCTCTTCCATGGGAGCCGGCGGGCCCGCGAGCGCGCCGATCTGCTGTGGAGCCTGGATCATCTGCCGCAGCCCGACTCGTCCTTCCTGGTGACCACGTCGCGGCAGGGCGAGGGGAACTACCGGGGTACACGGCACTTCATGGCGAAGGTGAGGGCGCCCGCGCAGGTGTCGTCGATCGTGCTGGACAGCGGCGGGCACAACTTCAACACGTGGCGGCGGGAGATCCCTTCGGTGCTGGAGTGGATGAGCAGTCGGCTGAGCGAGGACTGAGCGCTCGTCGCCGGACCGGCGGGTGCCGGTCTCAGCGAGAGCCGGTCCTGGCAATGGTCGCCACGGTTTCCACGGCCACCTCGGCGCGGGGCACGTCCTGGGCGTCCGCGTCGATCGAGCGGCGCAGCGCTTCATGGAGGCGAGCCGGGGTGAGCACCCCGAGGAACCGGCCGGTGCTCTCCCTGTCGATGACCGCTATCCAGCCCGCGTCGTGCTGGAGCATGGTGGCGAACGCCTGCTTGAGCGGGGCGCCGACGGGGAGCCAGGCCTCCATGCGGCGGGCGTGTTCACGGACCGTGCCCTTGGCCTCGGTGGGGGCGGTGTCCGCCGGGATCCAGCCGTGCAGCTTGTCGTCGCGGTCCAGGACGACGGCCCAGCGCGCCCCTTCCGCGCGCAGCCGCTCGGTCGCGCGGGACAGCGGGTCGTCCAGATGCACGACGGGAGGCTGGTCGAGGTCGCCCTCCTCGATGGGGGTGACGGAGAGCCGCTTGAGACCGCGGTCCGCACCGACGAAGTCCGCGACGTACGGGGTGGCGGGTGCGCCGAGTACGGTCGCCGGGGAGTCGAACTGCTCGATGGAGCCCTGCCCGTAGACGGCGATTCGGTCGCCGAGCCGGACGGCTTCCTCGATGTCGTGAGTGACGAAAAGCACGGTTTTGCGGACCTGCGCCTGGAGTCTGAGGAATTCGTTCTGCAGGCGTTCACGGACGACCGGGTCGACCGCACCGAAAGGTTCATCCATCAGCAGTACCGGCGGATCCGCCGCCAGTGCCCTTGCCACTCCGACGCGTTGGCGCTGACCGCCGGAGAGCTGGTCCGGATATCGGTCACCGTAAACGGACGGATCGAGTCCCACCAGGTCGAGAAGTTCGGCGGCGCGCTCCCGGCCCCTTCCCCGTTTCCAGCCGAGGAGATGGGGAACGGTCGCCGTGTTCTCCAGCACCGTCTTGTGCGGGAAGAGACCGACCTGCTGGATCACATAGCCGATACGGCGGCGCAGTCGGACGGGGTCGATGGCGGATATGTCGTCCCCGTCGAGGAATATCCGGCCCTCGGTCGGTTCGATCAGCCGGTTCACCATCTTCATGGTGGTGGTCTTGCCGCAGCCCGACGGCCCCACGAGCGTGACCAGTTCACCCTCGGCCACTTCGAAGGAGAGATCGTCGACGGCGGTCGTGCCGTCCGCGTACCGCTTGGTGACGTGCTCGAATCGGATCATGGTTCCCCATTGTGGCGCGTGTTCTGTGAAGGACATGTTGCTGGAATACAACGGCCTCGGCGATTGTCAGTGGTCGAGGATAGGGTCGCCAGACATCGGTCCGACACGGCAAACGGGAGATGGGGGGTACGGATGACCGGACAGAACTGCCTGGTGGCGAACGACTGGATCTGCGGGGAGTATCTCCGTTCCCGCAGCCAGGAGTTGACCGATGCGACCGTCCAGCACATCTGGATCACCGCGGTATCGGTGGTGATCGGACTCCTGGTGGCATTTCCACTGGCACTGCTCGCACGCCGCGGCCGACGGGTGGCGGGACCGGTGCTCGGGCTGACGACGGTGCTCTACACCGTGCCTTCGCTGGCGATGTTCTCGCTGCTGCTGCCACTGTTCGGACTTTCCGCCGCGCTGGTCGTCACCGGCCTTGTGCTCTATTCGCTGACCATTCTCGTACGGAACATCCTGGCCGGGCTCGAAGCGGTGCCGCAGGAGGCGAAGGATGCCGCGAAGGGCATGGGGTACGGGCCGGGGAGGCTGCTGTGGGAGGTCGAACTCCCGCTGGCGTTGCCCGCGTTGATGGCCGGGGTCCGGATCGCCACGGTCTCCACGATCGCGCTGACGACCGTCGGCTCGATCGTCGGCAGAGGCGGCCTCGGCAACCTCATCGAGGATGCCCTGCCGAGCTTCTTCAAGGCGCAGGTGCTCACCGCGTCGGTGCTCTGCGTCCTGCTCGCGGTGGTCGCCGACCTGCTGCTGCTCGGGGTGCAGCGGCTGCTGACGCCCTGGACCCGGATACCGAGGACCCGCGACGCCGTGGGTACGGGCGCTACGGCGGAGGCGGTCTGACGCATGGGAGTTCTCGGAGAGGCCTGGACCTGGCTGACCACCGGCACCAACTGGTCGGGGGACAGCGGGGCGGGCCACCGGCTCGGCGAGCATCTGTACGTCAGCGGGGTGTCTCTCGCGCTGGCCTGCCTGATCGCGTTGCCGTTGGCCCTGTATCTGGGGCACATCGGGAAGGGCGGCGCGCTGGCCGTCAACGTCTCCAATGTGGGGCGGGCGATCCCGGTCTTCGCGGTGCTGGCCCTGTTCATGGTGTCGCCGCTGCGCAACGCCGGATATGTGCCGACGGTCATCGCGCTGGTGCTGTTCGCCGTGCCGCCGCTGCTGACCAACGCCTATGTCGGGATGACGGAGGTGGACCGGTCGGTGGTGGAGGCGGCGCGGGGCATGGGGATGTCCGGCGGCCAGCTCTTCGTACGGGTCGAGCTCCCGCTGGCCTATCCGATGATCATGACCGGTCTGCGCTCGGCGGCGGTCCAGGTCGTCGCCACGGCCACGATCGCCGCGATGGTCGGCCAGGGCGGTCTCGGCCGGATCATCACCGCCGGATTCAACACGTACAACACACCGCAGGTGGTCGCGGGCGCGCTGCTCGTCGCCGTGCTCGCCCTGCTCGTCGAGGCGGTGCTGGTGGGGCTGGACCGGGCCCTGTCACCGCTCCGCCGCCGGCGGACCGCCTGATCCCATTCATGTGCCCAACACACCTTGCAAACAGCCCTTTTGCTGTGGACGGAGAACAACATGAGCAAGACCTCGCGCATAGCGGGCGCGGTCATCGGCATGGTCGTGCTGGCCGGCTCGGTCGCAGCCTGCGGCGGCGACAGCCTGGAGAAGGACAAGGGCGGTTCCGCCGCGTCCGGTGATTCCGGGAAGAAGGGCTCGCTCGTCGTCGGCGCCGCCGCCTTCACCGAGTCCAAGGTGGTCGCCGAGCTGTACGCGCAGATTCTCGGCGACGCCGGATACAGCACCTCGGTCACCACGGTGAAGAACCGGGAACTGTACGAGCCGTCCCTGGAGAAGGGCGAGATCGACGTCGTACCGGAATACGCCGCGACGATCGCCGAATTCCTCAACGCCAAGGTGAACGGGGCGAAGGCGGCCGAGGAGAAGCCGGTTGCCTCCGGTGACGCGGCGGCCACCGTCGCCGCGCTGGAGAAGCTCGCCACCCCGCGCGGATTGAAGGTGCTTCCGGCCGGTGACGCCGTCGACCAGAACGCCTTCGCGGTGACCAAGGAATTCGCCGACAAGAACAAGCTGAAGACTCTTTCGGACCTCGGCGCCTCCAAGCTGAAGGTGAAGATCGCGGCGGGCGACGAGTGCGAGGTGCGGCCGTTCTGCGCACCGGGGCTGAAGAAGACGTACGGCATTGATGTCACCGGTATCGACCCCAAGGGAGTCGGCACCCCGCAGGCCAAGCAGGCTGTGAAGGACGGCAAGGACCAGCTGGTCCTCACCACCACCACGGACGCGGTGCTGGACAGCTACGACCTGGTGTTCCTGGAAGACGACAAGAAGCTCCAGAACGCGGACAACGTCCTTCCGGTTCTCAATGCCAAGGACGCCGGCGCACCGGACATTGCCGATGCGCTCGGCAAGCTCACCAAGGTGCTCACCACGGAGGACCTCGCGGAACTGAACCGCAAGGTCGACGCCGAGCGCGCCAAGCCCGCCGATGTGGCCAAGGACTATCTGCAGTCGAAAGGCCTGATCAAGAAGTAGCGGATGACGACTTAGGAGGCCGCCGGTAAGCCCCTCAGGTAACTGCCGGGGAACAGATTGCCGGGCGGCCTCCCAAGTGACCCCTACGCACGGTAAATTTCAGGCCATGCCACGTGGACGTCATCGCCATTCGCCACCTCTCCACAGAATCCTGCCTCCTTCGGTCGTCGCCGGAGCGGCAGTCCTCTGTGCGGCGGGCGCCTGGCTTCTCGCCGAACCCCTGGTCCTGCGCGGACTGGTCGCCGCCGCTGCGGCCGCCGCCGTCACCGGGGCGTATCTGATGCGCGCCTGGGACCGGGAAGCGGGCCGCCGCGTCGCGGATCTGACGCGCGCCCGTGCCAGCGACGAATGGAAGACCGAGGAGCGCATAGCGGAGCTCGAGGCCGACCTCGACGAGTCGCGGACGCTGCGCGTCCGGCTCGAGACGAAGCTGCGCCGCAAGCGCGTGGAGCTCGCCGGTCTGCGCGGTGAGCACGCCGCACTGCTGCGCCGGTACGCCAACGCCGAGACCGAGCGGGCCAGCGCGCTGGAGGGCCGCAGGCAGCTCGCGATCGAAGCGGCCGCCACGCCCCGGGAGCTGCCCACCGCACGTTCCACGCCGACGCCGGCCGCGTATCTGCGCGCCGCCCAGGCCCTGCAGGACCTCAGTCGCAACGCCGCGCTCCAGGAGGCCCGCCGCACCGCCGAGCGGGCCAGGAAGCGCGATCTCGAGGAGCGCGCCCGGGAGGCCGAGGAGCCGCAGGGGAAGCACGCGGCGACCGCGGCACCGGGCACCGAGCAGCGCCGCCCGCAGGCCGCCCTGCCCCCGGCCCGCCGCCCGTCGACGGTGCTCCCGGCGCCGCGCGCGGTCCCGGCCGCCAGCGCGGTCGTTCCGTACGCCGCGTCCCGCCGTCATCCGGTGCCGCAGGGAAGCTTCGACTTCTTCGGTACGCAGAAGGCGCACGCCGCGATCGAGTCCGTGCAGAACGAGGACCTTGCGGACGTGGTCGGCGAGGAGGCACTGGCCGCACACCGCACGGGCACGGCCGCGAACCGCACCGTCGGCAAGGTCATCGACCTGACGGCGCACGACGAGACCGAACAGCTGGACGTCGCCGGACTGCGCAGCGCGATCTCGTAGCGGGCCGGCGGCAGCGGGCCCGGGGCCCTGCCGGCTACTTGTCGATGTCGCCGACCACGAAGAACAGCGAACCCAGGATCGCCACCATGTCGGCGACGAGTGTCCCCGGCAGCAGCTCGGTGAGCGCCTGGATGTTGTTGTACGAGGCGGAGCGGAGCTTCAGCCGGTACGGGGTCTTCTCGCCCTTGGACACCAGGTAGTAGCCGTTGATGCCGAGCGGGTTCTCGGTCCAGGCGTAGGTGTGGCCCTCGGGGGCCTTGAGCACCTTGGGGAGCCGCTGGTTGATCGGACCGGGCGCCAGATCGGCCATCCGGTCCAGGCAGGCGTCCGCCAGGTCCAGTGCGTTGTGGGACTGCTCCAGCAGACATTCGAAGCGGGCCAGGCAGTCGCCCTCGGTACGGGTGACGACCTTGAGGGTGTCCTGCAGCTCCCCGTACGCGAGATACGGCTCGTCGCGCCGCAGATCGAAGTCCACCCCGGAGGCGCGGGCGATCGGACCGGACACCCCGTACGCGTGCACGGTCTCGGCGGACAGCACGCCGACACCGCGGGTCCGGCCCCGGAAGATCTCGTTGCCGAGCACCAGCCTGTCGTACACGTCCATCCGCGAGCGGACGGACGCGACGGCGTCCCGCGCGCGGCCCAGCCAGCCGGCCGGGAGGTCCTCCTTGAGACCGCCGACCCGGTTGAACATGTAGTGCATCCGGCCGCCGGAGACCTCCTCCATCACGGCCTGGAGCTCTTCGCGTTCCCGGAAGGCGTGGAACACCGGAGTGATACCGCCCAGTTCCAGCGGGTACGAGCCGAGGAACATCAGATGGTTCAGCACCCGGTTCAGCTCGGCGAGCAGGGTCCGCGTCCAGACCGCGCGCTCCGGGACCTCCATGCCGAGCATCCGCTCGACGGCCATCACGACGCCCAGCTCGTTGGAGAACGCCGACAGCCAGTCGTGGCGGTTGGCGAGCATCACGATCTGCCGGTAGTCGCGGGCCTCGAAGAGCTTCTCCGCGCCGCGGTGCATGTACCCGATGACCGGCTCGGCGTGCTGGATCCGCTCGCCGTCGAGGACGATCCGCAGACGGAGCACGCCGTGGGTCGAGGGGTGCTGGGGCCCGATGTTGAGCACCATGTCGGTGCTCTCCGCCGCGCCGCCGATGCCGACTGTCGTCTCCGTCATACGGCCAGTATTCCCTGAGCGCCGGGGGCGGTGCGGGGTGGGGCGCCTGCGGCGGGCCCGTTCCCCTGCGCGCCCGTTCCCGCCCCGGACCCCGGTACTCGACGCCGGACGGGCCGCGGGACGCCCTCAATCGCCGGTCGGGCCGGACGCGACCGCCGGATACGGCCGCCGTGTCACCCGTTGCATCAGCCAGCCGAAGTCGCCGAGCCCGCCCCGCGCGGTCAGCTCAGCCGCCTCACCCGCCGACGCGAGCGCGCGCACGTATCCCGCCGGATCGCTGGACGCGAGGGCGAGCGACGGCCGCTCCCCGCTGATACCCAGCCCCCGCAGTGCCTCCCGCTGATCAACCACCTCGGGCTCGCCGCCCACGGTCCCGGCCGCCGCGCACGCGTCCAGCGCCACATGCGAGGTGAGATCGCAGCTGCCGTCCGGCACCGGCCGCACCTCGCGCCCCGCCCGGAAGCCGGTCAGTGTGCCGAACGGCGGCCGCGCCTGCCGTACGTGGGCGTAGTCGACAGCCACCGCGAGACCCGCGGACAGGGTGGAGACCGCCCGCGCCCACGCCTCGTCGCGCGGCCGGCCGATCTCCGCACGGCTGCCCGGTCCGGCCGACGGCCACCAGCGCCGCAGCCAGGCGGCGTCCTCCCCGGTCACGGGTTCACCCAGCCGCTCGGCGCCGTCCGCCGTCCTGACGAGGACATACCGGTCGATGCCGTCCGTGTCGGTCTCCGCGACCGGCGTCGGGACGTTGTCCAGCCACTCGTTGGCGAACAGCAGCCCCCGCGCACCCGGCGGCGGCTCGGCGCACCACGCGATCCGGGGGTCCAGGCCGGCCGGCCGCCCGGCGATCTCCACGGCGTACGCCCGTACCGAGAGTCCCGTCGGGGCGATCCCGGGCAGCGCCGCAAGCACACCCGTCACCAGCTCTCCCCGCCCGGCCCCCAGATCCACCAGATCGACCGCGTCCGTCCCCAGTTCCCGCGCCGTCCTGACCAGCAGCCGGGCCACCGCGGCGGCGAACAGCGGGGACGCGTGCACGGACGTACGGAAGTGCCCGGCCGGCCCTTCGAGGCTCCGGTAGAACCCCTCGTCCCCGTACAAAGCGGTCTCGGCCGCCTCCTGCCACCCACGCCACTCATCCGTCACGGGGCCAAGTCTCCACCTTGGGGAGTACGGTCCCAGGAACCGGATCGACCCTCCGGCTGACCCGCCCACCTGCCGCCTGTCCCTACGCTGGGTTACGTGCAGCGCCTCTACGACTTCATCCGCAGGCACCCGACGGGCGTCGACATCTTCTGGGCTGTCGTCCTCCTCGGGCTCTCCGGCGTGTCCATCGTGGGTGACCAGGGCCGAGGCACACCACGGCTGGCTGCCGTACCGGTCGTCATCGGTCTCTGCCTGGTCGTCGCGCTGCGCCGCAGGGCGCCGGAGAAGATGCTGCTGCTCGCCGTCGCGGCGGGCGTCGTGCAGCTGATGCTCGACGTCAGGCCGAGCGTCGCGAACTTCGCCATGCTGGTGATCACCTTCACGGTGGCCACGGTCGGCGAGCGATGGGCCTCACGGGTCGCACTGGTCTGCAGCCTGTGCGCGGCCGGTCTCTCGCAGCTGCGCTGGCCCAGCGAGACCCGGGGCGGCTGGGTCCAGGAGGTCTTCGTCGTCGTCGTCATGACCGTGCCGTTCGTCCTCGCCTGGGTGCTCGGCGACTCGATGCGGACCCGGCGGGCATACTTCAGTCAGCTGGAGGAGCGGGCCGCCCGGCTGGAGCGGGAGCGTGAGGCGCAGTCGAAGGTCGCCGTGGCCGCCGAGCGGGCCCGTATCGCCCGCGAACTGCACGATGTCGTCGCGCACAACGTCTCGGTGATGGTGGTGCAGGCCGACGGGGCGGCGTACGTGATGGACGCGGCGCCCGACCAGGCCCGGCAGGCCCTGGAGACCATCTCCAGCACCGGCAGGCAGGCCCTCGCCGAGATGCGCCGGCTGCTCGGCGTGCTGCGCACCGGCGACAGCCAGGAGAGCGGGGAGTACGTCCCGCAGCCCGACGTCGAGCAGATCGAGGACCTTATCGAGCAGGTCCGCCGGACCGGTCTGGCGGTGGACTTCAAGATCGAGGGCACGCCGCGCCCGCTGCCCACCGGCGTCGAGCTGACGGCGTACCGCATCGTCCAGGAAGCACTGACCAACACCCGCAAGCACGGTGGCCCGGACGCCGGGGCCAGCGTGCGGCTGGTCTACTTCGACGACGGGCTCGGACTGCTCGTCGAGGACGACGGCCGGGGCGCGGCGCACGAACTGTACGAGGACGGCGGCGCCGACGGCGCAGGTCACGGGATGATCGGTATGCGCGAGCGGGTCGGCATGGTCGGCGGCACGCTGGACGCCGGGCCGCGGCCCGGCGGCGGGTTCCGGATCAGCGCACTGCTGCCGCTCAAACCCGCCCACTAGCCCACTGCCCGTTGCTGGACAGGAACAGGAGACAAGGACCCTCATGGCGATCCGCGTGATGCTCGTCGACGACCAGGTGCTGTTGCGCACCGGCTTCCGGATGGTGCTCGCGGCGCAGCCGGACATGGAGGTCGTCGCCGAGGCCGGCGACGGCGCGGAGGCGATCGAGAACCTTCGCTCCACCGCTGTCGACGTGGTGCTGATGGACGTACGCATGCCGAGGCTGGACGGTGTCGAGGCGACCCGGCGCATCTGCGCCCGGCCCGATGCGCCCAAGGTGCTCATCCTGACCACGTTCGACCTGGACGAATACGCCTTCTCCGGTCTGAAGGCCGGGGCCAGCGGTTTCATGCTCAAGGACGTGCCGCCGGCCGAGCTGCTCGGCGCGATCCGTTCGGTGCACAGCGGCGACGCGGTCGTCGCCCCGTCCACCACGCGGCGGCTGCTCGACCGCTTCTCGCCCCTGCTGCCGAGCAGCACCGACGAACCCAAGCACAAGGACATCGGCAAGCTCACCGAACGCGAACGCGAAGTGATGCTGCTGGTCGCGCAGGGCATGTCGAACGGCGAGATCGCGGCGCGGCTGGTGCTCTCCGAGGCGACGGTCAAGACGCACGTCGGCCGCATCCTCACCAAGCTGAACCTGCGCGACCGGGTGCAGGTCGTCGTGCTCGCGTACGAGACGGGGCTGGTACGGGCCGGCGGAGGCGGGGCGGGCTGACAACGGCGGGCGCGCCCGGTCACCTCACCGCAGCACGCCCTCCAGGAAGTCGCTGCCGAGCCGGGCCACCACCGTCAGGTCCAGCTGGTGCAGTACGTACCGGCCACGCCGCCGCGTGGTGACCAGCCCGGCCTTCTTCAGTACCGAAAGATGCCGGGAGACCTCGGGCGCCGTGATGCTGTGCGAGTCGGCGAGCTCACCGGTCGTGTACGGAGAACGGGCGAGGTTGCGGCACAGCCGCATCCGCATGGGGTGGGCCAGCGCCTCCATCCGCAGCTGGAGCATCTCGACCGAGGCGGGAGAGGGCAGCTCGGGGCGGCGCACCGGATAGTGGATCACCGGGCGCCAGCCCGGTGCGTGCAGCACCATCAGATGCGGCCAGCCGAAGCTGGTCGGGATGAGCGTGAGCCCGGCGCCGACGGCCGGGTCGGTCGCGGTGGTCGAGCCCTCCGTCATCTTGTCGGCGCTGATCCTGCACGCGCCCTCGTCGAGCGAGAGTGCGGCGGACACGGCGCCCAACGCCTCACCGGCCCCCTTGCGGCGCAGCAGATCCGTCTTGTGCCGGGCGTCGGCGACCAGCTGGACCTGGACCCGGCGCCAGGTGTCCGCGAAGAACGCCTCGTCGCAGTCCTCGAAGAGACGCCGGACCCAGCGGCGTACGGGGACGGGGTCGGCCAGCAACTGCCGGGTGAACTCCACCTGCCGGGGGCCGCGCGCCGCCGCCATGTCCAGTGCGCGGGCGCGCATCAGAGGGTCGCTGAGCGGGGAGGGTGCGCCGGTCCCGTACAGGCTGGCGCAGGTGAACTCCAGGGCGGAGGCGACGAACCGTTCGTCGTCCAGCCGGTCGAGGATGTCCAGGTCCTCGGCGAGTGTCGCCCCGGTCCGGCCGTCACCGCCGCGCACCCCGGCGAACGGCATGAAGACGTCGGAGAACGTGTTGCGCCACAAGAAGTCGGCCTCGTGCAGCCGGTCGGCCAGGTCGGGCTCCAGCGAGGCGGCGGTCGCCGTCGCCCAGCCGTGAAGTCCGGGATGGTGCCCGGGCTCGGAGAGCGCATGCAGAGCCAGCCCCAGCTCGGCGAGGGGCGAGGTCTCGAAGACGATGCGCTCGGGCGGCAGTCCCGCGATGTCGATGTTCACACTCACCCCTCCATAGTGAGGGGTGCGGCGAAAACGTCAGGTGCCGTTTGACGGCGGTCGTCAATCGTCGCGCGGGACCGCCGGGACCGGCCCACGCTGAGTTCATGGACGCCATTCAGCAGCACATGATCGACAGCTATCGCGCAGCCCAGCACGGGGAACTGCCGCCGCCGCTGCCCGGCCGGCACGACTGGGCGGTGGTACGGGACGTACGCGACCGGCGCCGCTTCGACGCGGTGATGGCGGGCCTCCCGGCACGCCGCCGCTGGCGCACGGCGCTACGAGAACTGTTCACCCACGGCCACCACTCCACCCCGCCGGACAACTCGACCCCGCGGGACAACTCCAGCTGCTCCGGCGCTTGAGGACGGAGCGGCCGCCGGGCGGCTCCCGGTGCCTCCGCTAACCCAGCCGCTTCACGAATTCCCCCACCGCCACCCGCACATCCCGCGCGGTCCACTCCAGCCCCGCCTCCGACACCGTGACCTCCGTGTAGGACACCCCGGGCGGTCCCGCCGCAGCCGGGTGCCACCTGCGGAAGAGCGCCACGCCCGTCTCCTCCGCCTGCCGTACCGCCGCCTCGGTCAGGGCCTCCGCCCCGTACGGCAGCCATACCTGGAACTGGTGCGTGTGCGGCGGCTCCGGATGCACCCGGAACCACGGAACAGCGGACTCCGTGAAGCCCTCGGCCAGGGCGCCGGCCACCACCTTCGCCTGCGCCACGTAGGACGACAGCTTCGGCAGCTCCCGGTCCAGGCCGACCAGCGCGGAGAGCGCGGCCGGGAACTGCTGGAAGAGCTGGCCGCCGTACCGGTGGCGCCAGGTGCGGGCCTCCGCGATCAGGGACTCCGGACCGGCGAGCGCGGCCCCGGACAGTCCGCCGAGCGTCTTGTAGAACGACACGTACACGCTGTCCGCGAGCGCTGCGATCTCCGGCAGCCCGCGCCCGAAGCGGGGGGCGCACTCCCACAGTCGCGCGCCGTCGAAGTGCACCACTGCATCGCGTTCGCGAGCGGCCGCCACCACGGCCTCCAGCTCCTCCCACTCCGGCAGTACGAAACCGGCGTCGCGCAACGGCAGCTCCAGCATCAGCGTGCCGAAAGGTTCGGCGAAGTCGCGGATCTCCTGCGCGGTGGGCAGCCGTGGCTCGGACGTCGGGTGGACGGTACGCAGCCCGCTCACCGACTCCAGAGCACCGCGCTCGTGCACCTCCGGGTGGGCGAGCGGGTGCAGTGCCACGGTCGGGCTGCCGGTGCGCCCCGCCCAGCAGCGCAGCGCGACCTGCTGAGCCATCGTTCCGGTCGGGAAGAAGGCCGCGGCCTCCATGCCGAGCAGTTCGGCGATGCGCTCCTCGAGTACGGCGACGATCCCGTCGCCGTAGATGTCCGCGGGCCGGTCCAGATCGGCCACGGAACCGGCGTACGCGCCCAGATCGGCCAGTTGCTCGCCGAGGGTGCGGTCGACGGGCGGCCGCGAAAGGATCCGTTCTGCCCGGCGCCAGGCGGCGATCCGCCGGAACCGTTCTGCCGTTTCGCGGTCCGGCTCCCCGTCCTGTATCCCGTCCCCGACCTCGTCCCGGATCTCGTCCTGCGCCTGCGCTCGTGCCTGCTCATGCCTGTCTGCCATGGGACGATCATCACGCAGAAGGCGGCCCCTGCCCACACGGTTTCGCGGTCCCCGCCCCGGCGGTCATCCACGCATTCGTCCACAGGCTGTGGACGGCCAGGAGTCTGCGCGAAACGCTGGCGTAGCATGCAGAGAAATCGTCCGGTACCCCCCGCGGACTGGAACGGAAGGCCATCGCCGCGTGAACGCAACAGCACCCAAGGAGCCCCTCGACGCGAGGGACCGCCCCGCCCGCCTCACCGTGGGCGTCGTGGGCGCGGGCAGGGTCGGCCCTGCCCTTGCCGCGTCCCTGCAGCTCGCCGGTCACCGCCCGGTCGCCGTGTCGGGTGTTTCCGACGCGTCGGTGCGCCGAGCCGCCGCGCTCCTGCCCGACGTGCCCCTCGTACCGCCCGCCGAGGTGCTCGCGCGTGCCGAGCTGGTCCTGCTGACCGTGCCCGACGACGCCCTGCCCGGTCTCGTCGAGGGCCTCGCCGAGACCGGTGCGGTCCGCCCGGGGCAGCTGATCGTCCATACGTCGGGGCGGTACGGGACACGGGTCCTGGACCCTGCCCTGCGGGCCGGTGCGCTGCCGCTCGCCCTGCACCCTGCGATGACGTTCACCGGCACGAGCGTCGACGTCCAGCGCCTGGCCGGCTGTTCCTTCGGCGTCACCGCGCCCGACGAGCTGCGGCTCGCCGCAGAGGCGCTCGTCATCGAGATGGGTGGCGAGCCCGAATGGATCGCGGAGGAGTCCCGTCCGCTCTACCACGCGGCGCTCGCCCTCGGCGCGAACCACCTGGTCACGCTGGTCGCCCAGTCGATGGAGCTGCTGCGCACGGCAGGGGTCGAGGCTCCCGACCGGATGCTCGGCCCGCTCCTCGGCGCCGCTCTCGACAACGCTCTGCGTTCCGGTGACGGCGCGCTGACCGGCCCGGTCGCCCGCGGCGACGCGGGCACGGTCGCCGCGCACATCGGCGAGCTGCGCAAGCACGCCCCGCAGACCGTGGCCGGATACCTCGCGATGGCCCGCGCCACCGCCGACCGGGCGCTGGCGCACGGCCTGCTCAAGCCGGAGCTGGCGGAGGACCTGCTCGGCGTCCTGGCCGACGGGGCCACGGGTGCGGGCACCACGGGCAGCACCGGACCGGGAGACACCCGATGACCGAAACGTCCACCGCTCTGGTCCGTACGGCAGCCGAGCTCGACGCGTCCGGCGGGCGCAAGGGGCCGCGGGCCGTCGTCATGACCATGGGCGCCTTGCACGAGGGTCACGCGAGCCTGATCCGGGCCGCCCGCGCCGCCGCGGGCCCGGACGGCCAGGTCGTCGTCACCGTCTTCGTCAACCCGCTCCAGTTCGGGGAGGCCGCGGACCTCGACCGCTACCCCCGTACCCTCGACGCCGACCTCGCCGTCGCCGGCGCGGCCGGTGCCGACGTGGTCTTCGCACCGTCCGTCGACGAGGTCTACCCCGGCGGCGAGCCGCAGGTCAGGGTCGCCGCGGGCCCGATGGGCGAGCGGCTGGAAGGGGCGTTTCGTCCCGGCCACTTCGACGGGATGCTGACCGTCGTCGCCAAGTTCCTGCACCTCACCCGCCCCGACGTCGCGTTCTACGGACAGAAGGACGCCCAGCAGCTGGCGCTGATCCGCCGCATGGTGCGCGATCTGAACTTCCCGGTGGAGATCGTCGGCGTGGAGACGGCCCGTGAGCCGGACGGCCTCGCGCTCTCCAGCCGCAACCGGTTCCTCGACGCCCAGGAGCGCCACACCGCCCTGGCCCTGTCCCGGGCCCTGTTCGCGGCCCGCGACAGGCTCGCCGCCCAGCAGGCGCTGCACGCCCGCGCGCAGACCACCCCGGCGACGACGGGCCGGGCCGCAGCGCTCACCCGGCTCGGCGAGGCCCGCGCGGCCGCCGACACCCAGGCGGTGGCCCGGGCCAGGCCGGACGACGGGCCCGCGGCGGTGCGTGCCGCCGCGCACATGATCCTCGACGACGCGGCCGCCGAACAGCCCCCGCTCGCCCTGGACTATCTGGCGCTCGTGGACCCGGCGGACTTCACCGAGATCCCCGACGACCGGACCACCGGTGACGCGATCCTCGCCGTCGCCGCCCGGGTGGGCGCCACCCGCCTCATCGACAACATCCCGCTTACCTTCGGAGCCGACACGTGACCGGAATACGGCTGACCGCCCCCGCCCCCGGCTGGGCCATCGACGCGGATGTCGTGGTGGTCGGCTCCGGCGTCGCCGGCCTCACCACCGCGCTGCGCTGCGCGGCCGCGGGCCTCGCCACCGTCGTCGTCACCAAGGCCCGGCTCGACGACGGCTCCACCCGCTGGGCGCAGGGCGGTATCGCGGCAGCACTCGGCGAGGGCGACACCCCGGAACAGCATCTGGCCGACACGCTGGTCGCGGGCGCGGGCCTGTGCGACGAGTCGGCGGTACGGACCCTGGTCACCGAGGGCCCCGACGCCGTACGCCGCCTGATCGAGACCGGCGCGCACTTCGACACCACCGACACCGGCGACATCGCGCTCACCCGTGAAGGTGGCCACCACCGCCGCCGGATCGCGCACGCGGGCGGGGACGCGACGGGCGCCGAGATCTCCCGCGCCCTGGTCGAGGCGGTCCGCTCCGCAGCCCTCCACACCGTGGAGAACGCCCTGGTCCTGGACCTTCTGACGGACGCCGAAGGCCGGACCGCCGGCGTCACCCTGCATGTCATGGGCGAGGGCCAGCACGACGGTGTCGGCGCGGTCCACGCCCCCGCGGTGGTCCTCGCCACCGGCGGTATGGGCCAGGTCTTCTCCGCCACCACCAACCCGTCGGTCTCCACCGGTGACGGCGTCGCCCTCGCCCTGCGGGCCGGCGCGGAGGTCTCCGACCTCGAATTCGTCCAGTTCCACCCGACGGTGCTCTTCCTCGGCGCCGACTCCGAGGGGCAGCAGCCCCTCGTATCGGAAGCGGTACGGGGCGAGGGCGCCCATCTCGTCGACGCGTCCGGAACGCGGTTCATGGTCGGGCAGCACGAACTCGCGGAACTGGCGCCGCGCGACATCGTGGCCAAGGCCATCACCCGTCAGATGCAGCTGCACGGCACCGAGCACATGTACCTCGACGCCCGCCACTTCGGCGCCGAGATGTGGGAGAAGCGCTTCCCCACGATCCTGGCGGCCTGCCGGGCCCACGGCATCGACCCGATCACCGAACCGATCCCGGTCGCCCCCGCTGCGCACTATGCCTCCGGCGGCATCCGTACCGATCTGCGCGGCCGGACGACGGTCCCGGGGCTGTACGCGTGCGGCGAGGTCGCCTGCACGGGCGTGCACGGCGCGAACCGGCTGGCGTCCAACTCGCTCCTCGAGGGCCTGGTCTTCGCCGAACGCATCGCGGCGGACATCGTCGAGGACCGGTCGCGCACGACGGAGGCCCCAGCCCTTGTGACGAAGGCGACCCCGGTGGCGGACCGGGACACCGAACGGGACACCGACCGCCCCGCCCCCTCGCCGCTGCTCGCACCCGAGGCGCGGACCACGATCCAGCGAATCATGACCCGGGGCGCCGGAGTCCTGCGTTCCGCCGCCAGTCTCGTCACCGCCGCCGACGAACTCGAGGCCCTGCACAACAGTGCGGCCGCCGACGCCTGGGCAACGGCCGGGCCGAAGCGTGCGGAGCCCGGTGTCGAGGCGTGGGAGGCCACCAACCTGCTCCTCGTCTCGCGCGTCCTCGTCGCCGCCGCCCGGCAGCGCGAGGAGACCCGCGGCTGCCACTGGCGCGAGGACCGGCCCGAGCGGGACGACGAGACCTGGCGCCGCCACCTCGTCGTGCGGCTCACCCCGGACCGACGGCTCGTCCTCAGCCGGACTGAATCCGAGGCATTCCCGCCCGTACACCCGGCGGGGGCACCAGACTGCGCAGCAGCACCCACGACCCACCCCACCCCCGAGGAGCCGTAACCGTGAGCACGCCCGAAGAGAATCCGCGCCCCACACCCGTGGACGTACCGCTGATCCAGATCGGCGCGCCCGCACCGTCCGCGGGCGGCTGCGGGGACGCCTGCGGCTGCGGCGGGGACGACGACTACGAGCTGGACCCGCTGGAGTGCGGCCTCGACCCCGACCTCGCCCAGCTCCTCGCCGACGCGGGCCTCGACCCCGTTCAGGTCGAGGACATCGCGCACGTCGCCATCGAGGA
This sequence comes from Streptomyces sp. NBC_01717, assembly GCF_036248255.1. Taxonomy (NCBI): domain Bacteria; kingdom Bacillati; phylum Actinomycetota; class Actinomycetes; order Kitasatosporales; family Streptomycetaceae; genus Streptomyces; species Streptomyces sp. NBC_01717. The sequence goes on from NZ_CP109178.1 coordinate 5,260,359, forward strand.
GGACCTCGACCACGGCGTGGACGTCACGACCGTCGCGACGGTCTCCGAGGAGGCCATGGCCACCGGTGACTTCACCGCCCGTGAGGCCGGTGTCGTCGCAGGTCTGCGGGTCGCCGAGGCAGTCCTGTCCATCGTCTGTACGGCCGAGTTCGAGGTGGAGCGCCACGTCGAGGACGGCGACCGCGTCGTCCCCGGCCAGAAGCTGCTGACGGTCACCACCCGCACTCGCGACCTGCTCACCGGCGAGCGCAGCGCGCTCAACCTGCTCTGCAGGCTCTCCGGCATCGCGACCGCGACCCGCGCCTGGGCCGACGTGCTCGAGGGCACGAAGGCCAAGGTCCGCGACACCCGGAAGACCACTCCGGGACTGCGCGCCCTGGAGAAGTACGCGGTGCGCTGCGGCGGCGGCGTCAACCACCGGATGTCGCTCTCCGACGCCGCGCTGGTCAAGGACAACCATGTCATCGCGGCGGGCGGTGTCGCCGAGGCGTTCAAGCGGGTGCGGGACGAGTTCCCGGACGTACCGATCGAGGTCGAGGTCGACACCCTGGACCAGGTCCACGAGGTCCTGGCGGCGGGTGCCGACCTGATCCTGCTGGACAACTTCACCCCGGCCGAGACCGAGGAGGCCGTAGCGGTCGTCGGCGGCCGCGCGGCCCTGGAGTCGTCCGGCCGTCTCACTCTCGACAGCGCCCGTGCCTACGCCGACGCGGGCGTCGACTACCTCGCCGTCGGTGCGCTCACCCACTCCTCACCGATCCTCGACATCGGCCTGGACTTCCGCGACGGGGCCGGCGCCTGATGCTGCTCACCATCGACGTCGGCAACACCCATACCGTCCTGGGCCTGTTCGACGGTGAGGAGATCGTCGAGCACTGGCGGATCTCCACCGACGCCCGGCGTACCGCGGACGAGCTCGCGGTGCTGCTCAACGGCCTGATGGGCATGCACCCGCTGCTCGGCGAGGAGCTGGGCGACGGCATCGAGGGCATAGCGATCTGCGCCACCGTCCCGGCGGTGCTGCACGAGCTGCGCGAGGTCACCCGCCGCTACTACGGGGACGTTCCTGCCGTGCTCGTGGAACCCGGCATCAAGACGGGCGTGCCGATCCTGGTGGACAACCCGAAGGAGGTCGGCGCGGACCGCATCATCAACTCGGTCGCCGCCGTCGAGCTCTACGGCGGCCCGGCCATCGTCGTCGACTTCGGCACCGCCACCACTTTCGATGCGGTCTCGGCCCGCGGCGAGTACGCGGGCGGAGTCATCGCTCCCGGCATCGAGATCTCGGTCGAGGCACTCGGCGTCAAGGGCGCCCAGCTCCGCAAGATCGAGCTGGCGCGGCCGCGCAGCGTGATCGGCAAGAACACGGTCGAGGCCATGCAGGCGGGCATCGTGTACGGCTTCGCGGGTCAGGTCGACGGCGTCGTCGAACGCATGAAGAAGGAGCTGGCGGCCGACCCGGACGACGTCACCGTCATTGCGACCGGCGGCCTTGCTCCGATGGTGTTGGGCGAGTCCTCCGTGATCGACGAGCACGAGCCCTGGCTCACGCTCATCGGCCTGCGCCTGGTGTACGAGCGCAACGTGGCCCGGATGTAGGCGGAGCGCCAGGCACCTGCGGGAACGACGCGGCGGCGGGATGGCCGCCGCCGCGCCGCCGTCGGCCAGCTAAGCCGATTTTGTCCATTTAGCACGTATTGTCGCGCTATGCCCACGCCTTACGGATCACGCGGCGGTATGGCGTTCAGCGCGGACGAGCTGCGAGTGCTCCGACGCGCCCTCGCCAACGCCCTCCACCCCGCGCCCCTGCCCGACGACGATGTCCAGGACTGCCTGCGTCTTGCGGGTTCCGTCGACGAGGTGGCCGGCGAGGCAGGACGGCTCCGCGCGTTCCTCCTCGCCGACCTCGTCCGCTACCGAGACGCCCTTCCCGGCTCCGCCACCGGCTATCTGGAACTGCTCCAGGACGCCCTGGCCGCCGGTTACGACCCCCGCCCGGAGGATCTGGCCGCACTGCGCCTGCAGCGCTGCAGACCGGTCGCCGCAGCGCTCCTGGAGCGCTGCCAGGTGCTCGCCGAGCGGTCGGTGCGGGCCCGGCTCGCCGGCCGGGCCGTACCCGCGACGACCCCCGCTCCGCGCAGCCGGCTGCTGGCGCTGCCCGGCGGCCGGGCAGCAGCCGCCGAACCCGAGCGGCCGAAGACCCCGCCGGCCCCGGCCCGTCCGGTGCCACCGCCCGAGCGTCCCGCGCCGAAGCCCTCGGAGGTCTTCCCGCCCCGTCGCCCGGCCCCGCCGGCCCCGCCCGCGCAGCAGCGCGCCGCGGGATAGCCACGCCGCCCGGCGGAGGGGGCACACGGAAGTCCGCACCGGGCTCGCTACTCTGGACGCCATGGACTACGTATCCGCGCTCGTGCCCCCCGTGGTGATGGCCGCCTTCTTCATCGGTCTCGTCGTGACGATCGTCAAGAGCCAGGGCGGCCCCAACAAGGCCAAGGAGGACGCGGCCGTGGACTCGGCGATCAGTCGCGCCGAGGCGGTGCAGAAGACCCCGCGGACCGACGGGGCCTGACCGGTACCTCGCGTACTGCCACTGCACGGCACCGGATCGCATCGCACCGAGCGAAGGGCGTACGGCACAGTATGAGTCGTACGCCCTTTTGCTGTGTAAATAACCTGCCATTCCAGACATCTAGCACTATGGTGACGCTGTGCCCCGCCAATTGGGAGAGCTGGAAGACGCCGTGATGACGCGGGTCTGGCAATGGAACCGTCCGGTCACCGTGCGGGAAGTCCTTGAGGACCTTCAGCAGGAACGGTCCATCGCGTACACGACCGTCATGACGGTAATGGACAATCTCCATCAGAAGGGCTGGGTGCGCAGGGAAGTAGAGGGCCGCGCATATCGATATACGGCGGTCTCCACCCGCGCCGCCTACTCGGCCGCACTGATGAACGAAGCCTGGTCGCACAGTGACAACCCGGCCGCCGCTCTTGTCGCCTTCTTCGGCATGATGTCCGCCGAGCAGCGCGAAGCTCTCCGCGATGCGATGCGGATCGTATCCCCGGACGCCCCGGAGGTCGTTGATCACCCGGCTGATGACGCCGGCCCGGAGACCGAGCGATAGCGTCGGGGCATGTCCTCAGAGCTTCCGCATACAGATTTCCGTACCGAACCGTCGGTTATAAACGCAGCCATCACTGTCCGCCGTGCCAGGACGAGCGATGTGCCCTCGGTCCGTCGTCTCCTCGACGGGTACGTACGCGAAGGCATCCTGCTCGACAAAGCGACGGTGACGCTTTACGAGGACATCCAGGAGTTCTGGATCGCGGAACGCGACGCGGATGCCCGGGTCATCGGCTGCGGTGCACTCCATGTGATGTGGGAAGACCTCGCCGAAGTCCGTACTCTCGCGGTCGATCACAGCATCAAGGGTGTCGGAGTGGGGCATCAAGTGCTGGACAAGCTGTTGCAGACCGCTCGCTGGCTGGGTGTGCGCCGGGTTTTCTGTCTCACCTTCGAAGTCGACTTCTTCGCCAAGCACGGCTTCGTGGAGATCGGAGAGACGCCGGTCGACACAGATGTCTACAGCGAGCTGCTGCGTTCCTATGACGAGGGCGTAGCAGAGTTCCTCGGTCTCGAACGAGTGAAGCCGAACACCTTGGGCAACAGCCGGATGCTTCTGCACCTGTGACCGCCGGAAGAACCCGGAACCCTATGTCCGAATCGCGCATGTTTCCCGTGTTCTTGCACTCCTGAACCTCTCCCAGGGGTTTGTGTTTTCCGGAGAAAAGCGGTTTCCTTTCCGCGTACTGCATTTTCGATGAAAGGAAATCCGGTGGCACAGAAGGTTCAGGTCCTTCTTGTCGATGACCTCGACGGTGGCGAGGCGGACGAGACAGTGACGTTCGCTCTGGATGGCAAGACGTACGAGATTGACCTCACCACGACCAACGCGGACAAGCTCCGCGGTCTTCTTGAGCCGTACACCAAGGGTGGCCGACGCACCGGTGGCCGTGCCGCGACCGGCCGCGGCAAGGGTCGCGCCGTTCCCGGTGGCAACAAGGACACCGCTGAGATCCGTAAGTGGGCGCGCGAGAACGGTCACAATGTGAATGACCGCGGTCGTGTTCCGGCAGAGATCCGCGAGGCTTACGAGAAGGCCAACGGCTGAACTGTCGGCTGATCGGCCGTGCACCCCGTTGCCGGTCGTCCTGTTCCGGCACGCGTCAACCGGGCCCGGTGGCATTCCGTCGCCACCGCGTCCACGAGCCGTACGAGATCGGGAGCATCCCCACCCCTGCTCCCGAGGCCGGCGAGGGCCGGGAGCTCCTCCCCCTCGTGCCGCAGCTCGGGGGGCCGCAGCCATACGGCGGCCCCCGGCGAGCCGGCCGCCCAGCCGGGCGGTGCCGGCGCGATGATCCGCCCGCCCGTACCGACGGCGGTCAGCGTGAGCGCCACCCCGCCCCACTCCAGCCAGTCGAGCAGCCCCGGCAGCTCGTCGGCGCTCCCCGGGGCCACCAGTAGCCCCATGGTCTGCCCGGTCAGTGCCACCGGCCCGGTGCGTCCCACCCGCCGCAGCGCAGCGTGACCCGCGACCGCAGGCAGTTCCAGGACGTCGAACCGCAGCCCGGTCAGCAACCGGAGCGGAGCGGTGCCCGTCGTCGCCCAGCCGAGCTCGCGCTCGTACCACTGCGCATGGTCGCCATGGCCGTCGCGGTCGTCGGCGAGCGGCGAGCGCGGAGGCGGGACGGTGAGGGCCATGCCGGAAGAACTGCCGAGAGACCCCAAGAGTTACGCAGAGTCCTCGATTGCATGCGCAGCGTGTCCGGAATGGAGGGCGCACGAGCGCATTTTGGAGCGCAAGGATGTTCGCCCGTAGCGGAGGGAACCGGCGTGCGCCGCATGGACTGTCTGTAATTGCGGGTAAGACATCCCTAGTGGGGAGGGGCGACACGCAGGCCGAGACGTCTCACGTTCGCCGTCGGCGTACTGGCGATAGGGGTATCTGCCTGGCCTGCGGGAACATCGTCTCGCACCATCGGGTTGGAGCAGTTGTCGGCGTTCGGGGCAGGAGGCCAAGGACGGGTGTCGGCAGTTGGAATGAGCGGTCCCCGCTTGCGGGACTAAGCTGCGGAAGGACAGGGAGGGGACCGACCCCTTACTGCCTGACCGCTCTGAGGAGCGATTAACGATGTTCGAGAGGTTCACCGACCGCGCGCGGCGGGTTGTCGTCCTGGCTCAGGAAGAAGCCCGGATGCTCAACCACAACTACATCGGCACCGAGCACATCCTCCTGGGCCTTATCCACGAGGGTGAGGGTGTCGCCGCTAAGGCCCTGGAGAGCCTCGGGATTTCGCTCGAGGCGGTCCGCCAGCAGGTGGAGGAGATCATCGGTCAGGGCCAGCAGGCCCCGTCCGGGCACATCCCCTTCACTCCGCGAGCCAAGAAGGTCCTGGAGCTGTCGCTCCGCGAGGCTCTTCAGCTCGGCCACAACTACATCGGTACCGAGCACATCCTGCTCGGCCTGATCCGCGAGGGCGAGGGCGTCGCCGCCCAGGTCCTCGTCAAGCTGGGCGCCGACCTGAACCGCGTGCGGCAGCAGGTCATCCAGCTGCTCTCCGGGTACTCGGGAGGCAAGGAGGCGGCCACTGCGGGCGGCCCCGCGGAGGGCACGCCCTCCACGTCCCTGGTGCTCGACCAGTTCGGCCGGAACCTCACCCAGGCCGCTCGCGAATCCAAGCTCGACCCGGTCATCGGGCGCGAGAAGGAGATCGAGCGGGTCATGCAGGTGCTGTCCCGCCGTACCAAGAACAACCCGGTTCTCATCGGCGAGCCCGGCGTCGGCAAGACGGCGGTCGTCGAGGGCCTGGCGCAGGCCATCGTCAAGGGCGAGGTGCCCGAGACCCTCAAGGACAAGCACCTCTACACCCTCGACCTCGGCGCGCTGGTCGCCGGCTCCCGCTACCGCGGTGACTTCGAGGAGCGCCTGAAGAAGGTCCTCAAGGAGATCCGTACCCGCGGCGACATCATCCTGTTCATCGACGAGCTCCACACCCTGGTGGGTGCGGGCGCCGCCGAGGGCGCGATCGACGCGGCAAGCATCCTCAAGCCCATGCTGGCGCGAGGCGAGCTCCAGACGATCGGTGCGACGACGCTCGACGAGTACCGCAAGCACCTGGAGAAGGACGCGGCCCTCGAGCGCCGCTTCCAGCCCATCCAGGTCGCGGAGCCGTCGCTGCCGCACACCATCGAGATCCTCAAGGGTCTGCGCGACCGCTACGAGGCCCACCACCGCGTGTCCATCACGGACGAGGCGCTGGTCCAGGCCGCGACGCTGGCCGACCGCTACATCTCGGACCGCTTCCTGCCGGACAAGGCGATCGACCTGATCGACGAGGCCGGCTCCCGGATGCGCATCCGCCGGATGACCGCGCCGCCGGACCTCCGCGAGTTCGACGAGAAGATCGCGGGCGTCCGCCGCGACAAGGAGTCGGCCATCGACTCCCAGGACTTCGAGAAGGCAGCGTCTCTCCGCGACAAGGAGAAGCAGCTGCTGGCGGCGAAGACCAAGCGGGAGAAGGAGTGGAAGGCCGGCGACATGGACGTCGTCGCCGAGGTCGACGGCGAGCTGATCGCCGAAGTCCTGGCCACGGCCACGGGCATCCCGGTCTTCAAGCTGACGGAGGAGGAGTCCTCCCGTCTGCTGCGCATGGAGGACGAGCTCCACAAGCGCGTCATCGGCCAGAAGGACGCCATCAAGGCCCTCTCGCAGGCGATCCGCCGTACGCGAGCCGGTCTGAAGGACCCGAAGCGGCCCGGTGGCTCGTTCATCTTCGCCGGCCCGTCCGGTGTCGGTAAGACCGAGCTCTCCAAGACGCTCGCCGAATTCCTCTTCGGTGACGAGGATGCGCTGATCTCCCTCGACATGTCGGAGTTCAGTGAGAAGCACACGGTTTCCCGCCTCTTCGGTTCTCCCCCCGGTTACGTGGGTTACGAAGAGGGCGGCCAGCTCACCGAGAAGGTGCGCCGCAAGCCGTTCTCCGTCGTCCTCTTCGACGAGGTCGAGAAGGCCCACCCCGATATCTTCAATTCCCTGCTCCAGATTCTGGAAGACGGTCGCCTGACCGACTCCCAGGGCCGGGTCGTGGACTTCAAGAACACGGTCATCATCATGACGACCAACCTCGGGACCCGGGACATCTCCAAGGGCTTCAACCTGGGCTTCGCCGCCCAGGGCGACGTCAAGACCGGCTACGAGCGGATGAAGAACAAGGTCAACGAAGAGCTCAAGCAGCACTTCCGGCCCGAGTTCCTCAACCGTGTCGACGACACGGTCGTGTTCCACCAGCTGACCGAGGAAGACATCATCCAGATCGTCGACCTCATGATCGCCAAGGTGGACGAGCGTCTGAAGGACCGCGACATGGGCATCGAGCTCAGCGCGGAGGCCAAGTCGCTCCTGGCGAAGAAGGGCTACGACCCCGTGATGGGTGCCCGGCCGCTGCGCCGGACGATCCAGCGCGAGATCGAGGACATCCTCTCCGAGAAGATCCTCTTCGGTGAGCTGCGTCCCGGTCACATCGTGGTCGTGGGCACCGAGGGCGAGGGTGAGGAGAAGAAGTTCACCTTCCGTGGCGAGGAGAAGTCGGCACTGCCCGACGTCCCGCCGATCGAGCAGGCGGCAGGCGGCGCCGGCCCGAACCTGACGAAGGACGCGTAAGGGCGCGTAGAGCGTCTGAGCATGTGAAGGGGCTGCCCCGGACCGTTCCGCACGGTTCCGGGGCAGCCCCTTTTTCTGTGCGGCCCGGGATCAGCTGGTGATGCGGAGGCCGTCGGTGCCGGGGGACGTGGACATCGGTGTCCTCAGCCTCGACATCGAGGCCGGGCAGGACCTGGGCGGCGTGAGATCCGGCGGCGCCGGCCACTTCCGCACCCGGCGCCGATCATCTCCCTCCCCGGCCTGCGCCGGGTGAAGCTTCCGCACGTGCCCGCGTACGGGCTGGACGGCGTCCCCGTGTACGGGTCCGAGGTGCGGCGACTGGTCCGGGCCTCGCAGGACGCCCCATGGGACGGTCTCGGCCCCTGGGCGGGCCTGGCATCGCTCTGCGGACGCACCCTCGCTCCGCCGGCGGCCCTCTTCGCCGTTCTGCGCCGGACGCCCGTCGTCACCGACCTCAGGACGCCCGTCGTCACCGACCTCCGGCCGACGCGCCCGCGCAGTACGGCCTCGCCGCCGAAGCGGCCCTGCCGCCCGCGGCCCTCGGCATCGGGCGGCAGGGCGCCCCGTCGACCTGCACAGCGCGGTCTCCGGGCGGTGCTGAAGGTCCGGGCCGGTTCCGACAGACCGTGCGGCGCGGTCGCCGGGCCGACTCCTGCCGGTCGGCGCAGAACGGCGAGGAGGGCCGCAGGCCGAAGGTCCCGAATCGGACAGCCCTTGGTCCCACCGCGGGTGACAAGGCGCACAGCCCTTTCGGGGCCTACTAGGAGGCTTAGGGGAGATGACCGCGAGCACGGGAGGGACCTCAGTCCCGGGGGCGACCGGGACCTTCGGAGTGACGGTGCGGGACGCCTGGAACGCTAGGTAATGTCCGTTTAGAGCGGTTTGGAACTGGGGTTAAACCTGCTCGGCCGACGAGATCCGACAGGGTGCGGAGCGGGTGGTGCGGAGCCCGCCCGAGTGGATTCCCGCCGTGTCGGCTACGGCTTTTGTTCGTAGATGGGGTGTTTGAGCATTGCTGGGGGTCCGGGTTACCAAGGGATAGCCAGCCCGGCGGACAAGCCGGGACGACTCACCTCCGGAGGATCTCCGCATATGTCGAAGCGCGCTACGTTCCAGCACTCCCGCCGCCCGTCCGTGTCCCGTGTCCGTGGCGCCGTGGTGGCAGCCGGCCTGGGGACGACGATGGTTCTCGGTGCGGGCGCTGCGTTCGCGGCCGGTGCGGCGGCGAGCGCCCCCGAGGCGGCGAGCCTGGTCAATGCCGCGGCCGAGTCGGTCGCCAAGCAGGCGACCGTGCAGGGCAAGGCGGCCCAGGCCGCCAAGCAGACGGTGGCCAAGAAGGCCGCCGAGGCGAAGAAGGCCGCGAAGAAGGCCGCTAGCCTGGTGACCTCCTGGGAGGCGCCGGTCAGCCACTACAAGCTGAGTGCCAGCTTCGGCAACGACGGCTCGCGCTGGGCCCACAAGCACTCCGGCCAGGACTTCGCCGTACCGGTCGGCACCAAGGTCGAGGCCGCGCACAGCGGCGTCGTCGTGAAGGCCGGTCCGAACGGTGGCGGTGACGGCCCCGCGTACGGCAACGCCATCGTGATCAAGCACGGCAACGGCATGTACTCGCAGTACGCCCACCTGTCGCGGATCGACGTGCACATCGGCCAGTCGGTGGAGAAGGGGCAGAAGATCGCCCTTTCCGGTAACACCGGCAACTCCAGCGGTCCGCACCTGCACTTCGAGATCCGGAACACCGCCAACTACGGTTCCGCGGTCAACCCGGTCGCCTTCCTGTACAAGCAGGGCGTCACGGTCTGACCCGACCGGACGCACAGCCCGCAGCCCGGGCCCCGCTACTTCGCGGGGTCCGGGCTGTGGGCTTGGGTGACCAGACCGACGGCGACTTCGAGGACGGCCTCGCGCTTGTCCTCGACCTTGCCGTCGACGTCCTTGAGGAAGAACATCCCGGCGTGCATCGATACGAGCGCGCTGACGCAACGGACCTGGTCGGCGAGGGCGGCGTCGGGGTCCTTGAGCAGATCGAGCAGCTCCATGAGCCGCTTCTTCGAGGTCTCCCCGACACTGAGATCGCGCACGGCCGCCTGGTTCTCCTGCATGAAGCGGAACAAGGGGGCGGCGTCGATCAGTGCGTCGCTGTAACGGACCAGGAGCTCCTTCTTCGTCTCCAGGGTGCGCGGCTGCTCCTTGCCCCAGGCGATCAGCTTCTCGACGGGCCGGTTGAGGTCGTCGAAGATGCTGACGAGGATGTCTTCCTTGGTCTTGAAGTGGTAGTACAGCGCCGCCTTGGTGACGTCCAGCTTCTCGGAGATCTCGCGCAGTGAGGTCTTCTCGTAACCCTGCTCGGCGAAGAGCTCCAGGGCGACGTCCTGGATGCGCTGGCGCGTGTTGCCCCGGCGTGGCTGCGGCGTGCTGCCCATGGTGCTCTCCCCAAAAAACTTACTTGACGCCCGGCTAGTTACGGGTTCTACTGTCCCCAGTGTAGTCAACTAGCCGGGCGGCAAGTAAGTGACCGGTGAACAGGGGATCAGGGAGTTGGGGATCATGTCGGACCTGAAGAAGGCGGCAGGCGGGAAGGCGGGCGGCAGACCGGCCGACAAGGTTGCCGACGCGCCGGCCACCACGCCCGCGCCGCGGCAGCGCAGCGTCCGGGTGGTGATGCTCGCCCTGATGATCACGATGCTGCTGGCCATGCTCGACAACCTGATCGTCGGCACCGCCATGCCGACCATCGTCGGCGACCTCGGCGGACTGGAGCATCTGTCCTGGGTCGTCACCGCGTACACCCTGGCCACCGCGGCCTCCACCCCCATCTGGGGCAAGCTCGGCGACATGTACGGACGCAAGGGCATCTTCCTCACGTCCATCGTGGTCTTCCTGATCGGTTCCGTACTGAGTGGAATGGCCCAGGACATGGGCCAGCTGATCGGCTTCCGGGCGATCCAGGGACTCGGCGCGGGCGGTCTGATGGTCGGCGTCATGGCGATCATCGGCGACTTGGTGCCGCCCCGTGAGCGCGGCAAGTACCAGGGCCTGATGGCCGGCGTGATGGCGATCGCCATGATCGGCGGACCGCTGGTCGGCGGCACGATCACCGACCACCTCGGCTGGCGCTGGAGCTTCTACATCAACCTGCCGCTGGGCGCGGTCGCCCTTGCCATGGTCACCGCCGTGCTGCACCTGCCGAACAAGGAGCGCACCAAGGCGAAGGTCGACTACCTAGGTGCCGGGCTGCTGACTCTCGGCATCACCGCGATCGTGCTGGTCACCACCTGGGGCGGTTCGGAGTACGCCTGGGACTCCGCCGTGATCATGGAGCTCGCCGCGATCGGTGTCGTCTCCCTCGTCGGCTTCCTCTTCGTCGAGACGAAGGCTGCAGAACCGATCATTCCGCTGCACATCTTCCACAACCGCAACTTCACGCTGATGTCCCTCATCGGCTTCATGTCCGGCTTCGTGATGTTCGGCGCGGTGCTTTTCCTGCCGCTGTTCCAGCAGTCCGTCCAGGGCGCGTCCGCGACCAACTCCGGACTCCTGCTCCTGCCGATGCTGTTGTCGATGATGGTCGTCTCGCTGATCGCCGGACGGGTCACCACCAGCACCGGGAAGTACAAGATCTTCCCCATCATCGGCTCCGTCCTGATGGTGGCCGGTCTGTTTCTGCTCTCGCAGATGGACACCGGCACCACCCGCTTCACCTCCGGCATCTACATGGCGGTGCTCGGCGCGGGCATGGGCTTCCTGATGCAGATCACCATGCTCGTCGCGCAGAACAGCGTCGAGCTGAAGGACATGGGTGTCGCCTCCTCCGCGACCACCCTCTTCCGTACGCTCGGCAGCTCCTTCGGTGTCGCGATCATGGGGGCGCTGTTCACCGGACGAGTGCAGGACGAGATGGCTGCCCACGGCGGCGGAGCGGCCACCGCGAAGTCCGCGCAGCTGGACGCGGCGAGCCTGGCGAAGCTGCCGGACCCGGTGCGTGAGGCGTACCAGTTCGCGGTCTCGTCCGGGACCCACATCGCCTTCCTGGTCGGCGCTTCGGTCGGCGTGATCGCGCTGCTGGCGGCGGTGTTCGTCAAGGAGGTGCCGCTGCGCGGAGCCGGCCCGGAGGCGAAGGCAGAGGTCATCGAGGACGCCAGGCAGAGCGAGACCGTCTGACCACCGTCCGATCCGGCCGACCTGGCAACAACGGCAAGGCCCCTGGGGTGCGCGGTCCGCGCACCCCAGGGGCCTTGCCGTTGTTCTCGCTCAGCTCGGGCTCAGCCCACCTCAGCCGGACTGTGTGCCGTCCGACGCGGCGTTCGCCCCCGGACCGTCCGTGCCGCCCGGTTCGGCCTCGGCCGCCCTGCGCTGTTCGGCGAGCTGAAGGATGGGGAAGCTGCCCGTGTTCGTCGGGGCGTGCTCCGGCAGCCACAGCACGGCGATCGCCCCGCCGGCCCCCTCCGCCGCGCCCTGCGGCGCCGCGTTCCGGAAGGTCAGCCGGGCGCCGAGGACCCGGGCCTGACCGGCGGCGATGGTCAGCCCCAGGCCGTGCCCGTGCCCGGCGCGGTCGCTGCTTCCGGTACGGAACCTGCTCGGGCCCTCACGCAGCAGCGCCTCCGGGAAACCGGGCCCGTGATCGCGGACGCGCACCACCCGCCCCTCGACCGTCACCTCCACCGGAGTGGAACCGTGCCTGGCCGCGTTCCCGAGCAGATTGCCGAGAATGCGCTCCAGCCTGCGCGGATCGGTGTTGACCCACGACTCGTGCACCACCTGGACCCGCACATCCGGGTCCAGCAGAGCGACCCGTCGGCTGACGAACTCGCCGAGCGCGATCTCCTGCAGCTCGGCCCGCTCCGACGCACTGTCCAGCCTGGCCACCTCGAGCACGTCCTCGACGAGCGTGCGCATCGCCTGTGCCCGGTCCCGTACGAGCTCGGTGGGGCGGCCCGGCGGCAGCAGCTCGGCCGCCGTCAGCAGCCCGGTCACGGGGGTGCGCAGCTCGTGCGCGATGTCCGCGGTGACCCGGCGCTCCGCCTCGATCCGTCCGTTCAGCGCGTCCGTGAGGGCGTCCACCGCACGGGCCAGGTCGTCGGTCTCGTCCCGGATGACACCGCCGATGGCGTCCCTGACCCGTACCTCCGTATTGCCCTCCGCGACCTTCCCGGCCGCGGCCGCCGCCTTGCGCAGGCGGCGCGACAGCTGGCCGCCGATCAGTACGCCGAGCGCGCAGCCGCCGAAGACCACCGAGACGGAGCCGATGACCAGCGCGCGGTCGAGATCGCCCATGATCGTGGCGCTGCGGTTGGCGAAGCGGGTGTGCAGCGACAGCACGTCACCGTTGGCCAACGGCACGGCCGCCCACACATCGGGCACCCCGTTCGCGTACTCGTCGACATGCGTGGCGCGCCGGTTCCTGCGGGTCTCCGCGCGCAGGCTCTGCGGCATCGTCGGGTCGTTGAGCTTGGCGCCGAACTTGGGGTCGGCCTTCTTCGTCTTCGTCGCCTCGTAGAGCAGCTGCGCGTACGTCAGCCGCTCCAGCTGGACCTCACGGGCGTTCTCCAGCATCGAGACGCGGGCGGCGTTGTGGACGACGAGGCTCAGCGCGACCGCGATCAACGCGCCGACCGCCGCGATCGCGATGCTGATCTTCCAGCGGACACCTGTCCGCAGAGCCGGCCGCGTCATGCCTTGAGCTTGTAGCCGAAGCCGCGGACCGTCTCGATCCTGTCCTGTCCGATCTTGGTGCGCAGCCGCTGCACATGGACGTCCACGACCCGGGTGTCGCCGCCCCAGCCGTAGTCCCAGACCCGTTCGAGCAGCTTGTCGCGGGAGAGCACTGTGCCGGGCGCGGACGAGAACTCCAGCAGCAGCCGCATCTCGGTCGGGGTGAGCGCCACCTGCTCGCCGCCCTTGCGTACCTCCATGCCCTCGGTGTCGACCTCCAGATCACCGAAGACCAGCACCCCGCCGACGGGCTGCGACTCCGTCTCCGTACCGCCCGACCGTCCGCCCGACGCATGACCGAAGCGGCGCAGCACGGCGCGGATCCTGGCGACCAGCACGGCGCCGTCGAAAGGCTTCGTGACGTAGTCGTCGGCGCCGGCCTCCAGGCCGAGCACCACGTCGATCGAGTCGGCGCGGGCCGACAGCATGATCACCGGGACCGTCGACTCGTCCCGGATGCGACGGCAGAGACTGACGCCGTCCAGGCCCGGCACCATCACGTCGAGCAGGGCGATGTCCGGCCGGTCGGCCCGGAACGCCTCCAGGCCGGAAAGGCCGTCGGGCATCGCGGTGACCACGAATCCGTCCCGTTCCAGCGCCAGCTGGGTGGCCTCGCGGATGACATCGTCGTCCTCGACGAACAGGACGTGGGTCTCGGCCATCGACTGCTCTCAGCTCTCGCTTCTCGGGTTGGCGGCTCTTCGCCGGCTCTTTCGCGCCGGTCTCGGTCCTTCGGCGGTCTCAGTTCGTCGTCGGCTCGGCGGGCTCCGGGAACCCCGCTTCTCCGTTACCGACAGCTCTGTTGAAGTCGTTGTGCACCCGGTCGTGCTCGCTGAACCGGTTGCCGACCCAGCGGTACGTGACCACTTCGTCGCCGGACGGGTAGGCGACCGCGTCCTTCTTCTCGTACACCTGCGTCGTCACCACCAGGTCACCCCGGTCGATGGTGCCGTAGACCGCGGGCTGCTCGGTGGTGAAGACGTTCTGGTACGTGCCGTCGCTCCGCGCGCGGTACACGTAGGTGCCGACCCCTACCGAGTCGCCGCAGGTCATCACATTCACCACGACGTCCGTCGACGAGCCACCGGTCAGCGTGCCGTACGAGGCGTCGACCGGGTACTCGTCCCCCGTGCAGGGCTTCAGGTCCGTCCTGACCCGCTCGCTCACCTTGGGGTCCCGTTTGACCAGCTGGACGGCATCGACCCGCCGCACGGACTTCCCCGTGGGCGGGGTGCTGGCCGACGGTGTGACCTGGGCGACCGGCTGCGTGCCGGCCGGTCCCTCGTCGCGGGTGCCAGTGCCACCGGTGGAGCAGCTGACGGTGAACAGCCCGAAGGCGGCGAGCCCGGCCATTGCCGTACTGCCCGCCGCCCAGCCGGTGAGACCGCCGCCGCCTCTGCCGGTCGCTCTGCTTCTGCCTGTCAGGCCGCGCACCGCTCCCGCCCCCGTTCCTCATGCCGCCGGTCCGCCTGTCCACGGACCTGCGCCGGTACCCGTGCACGCCCCGGAGCGCCGGCGGCCGGAACCCGGTCGCCCGCCGTGCTGCGCCGGGCCTCACGGATCGTGGCTTCCCGGCTCATCGCCTCGCGGCTCTCCAGCTCCTGGCGCAGTCGCGCCAGCGCCCGGTGCAGCGTGCTCTTCACCGTACCGGCCGACATTCCGAGCGCCGCGGCCGTCTCCTCCGTGCTCATCTGCTCCCAGTGTCGCAGCACCACGACGCTGCGCTGCTTGGGAGCCAGCACGCCCAGGACGTCCATCAGCAGAGCACGGTCGGCGCGCTGCTCGGTGCCGTCCTCGACGCTCGCGTCGGGCAGCTGCTCGGTGGGAACCTCCTCCAGCTTGCGGGCCCGCCACCACTCCGTACGCGTGTTGATCATGACGCGGCGCAGGTAGGCGTCGGCGAGGGACTTGTCGGCGATGCCGTCCCAGCGGCCGTACGTACGGGCCAGGGCGGTCTGCAGCAGGTCCTGCGCGTCCACCGGGTCGGGGACCAGGCGGCGCGCACTGCGCAGCAGGGCCTCCTGCCGGGTGCGTACGTACTCTTCGAATTCGAGCACCTCGCCATGCGCCATTCCAACCGCCTCCGTCCCCGTAGATCCCCGTCTGACCTCTGCCAGCCACTGGTCGCGTGGGCTGACGGTCGGAGACGTTACGGAGCGGTTGTCACGGCGCTGTGCGGAGCAGCCATACGCCGACGCACGGCTGTCCATCGGTTGTGTAACAGCGGGCGGAAGCCCCCTCTTGCTTCTAGCCCAGCGGCAGTTGGTAGTGGCCGCCCGGAAGTGGTTCGACCAGGCCGTCGGCGACCAGGCCGTCCAGGGCCCGGGCCCGTTGCGCCGGCTCCTCCCATACGGCGTCGAGCGCCGACTGCGGAACCGGGGCCACCGCCTCGCGCAGCACGCCGAGCAGCCGGCCGCGCACCTGCCGGTCGGTACCGGCATAGGTCTGGCCGCGGCGCGGGGGCCCCTGATGCTCCGGCTTCCCGGCCAGCCGCCACGCGCACTGCGTGGCGATCGGGCATCGCGTGCAGTCCTCGTTCTTGGCGGTGCAGACCAGCGCTCCGAGCTCCATCGTCGCGGCCGCCCAGCGGGCCGCCCGTTCGTCCTCGTCTGGCAGGAGCGCGCGGGCGAGCTTCCGCTCGGCGGCGGTGGTCGCATTCGGCGGGTACTGGATGCCGGTCGCGGCCCGGGCGAACACCCGGCGGACGTTCGTATCGAGTACGGCATGCCGCTGTCCGTACGCGAACGAGGCCACGGCCGCCGCCGTGTACTCACCGATCCCGGGCAGCGCGAGCAGCTGACTGTGCTCACTCGGTACGTCGCCGCCGTGTCGTTCAGTTATTGCCTGCGCGGCTCCGTGCAGGCGCAGCGCTCGCCGCGGGTAGCCGAGCCGGCCCCAGGCACGGACCGCTTCACCCGGCGGCTCGGCGGCCAGATCGGCGGGGCGCGGCCAGCGGGCCAGCCACTGTTCGTACACCGGGAGTACCCGGCTGACGGGGGTCTGCTGCAGCATGAACTCGCTCACCATCACACCCCAGGCACCCGCTTCGGGGCGGCGCCAGGGCAGATCGCGGGCGTGCTGGTCGAACCACCCGATGACGGGCGCGTGGAGGGATGTGGGGGGCGTCTGTGTCGCAGTCATGGCAGTCATCGCAAGCCGATCCTGGCATGGAAGGGCAGGCAACGGTCTTGGCGGCGGGGGTGTCGCCCGTCATGGGGGCCCATGGAGTGATAATGCCACCCGTCTGTCCCCACAGTGAGCCCCGGCCGGGGTCTTCAGCAGGAGTCGGCACGGACTCGGCCGCCCGCTCCGGGGCCCGATATCCGGACCGCGAGGGGCACCCGGTTGTTCCTTGCCGTCAGGGCGAGCGGCCGCGCCGGGCGGGACAGCAGGACGATCACCAGCGCCGCCGCCGATCCCCCCACGAGCAGGCCCACTGCCACATCGCGCGGAAGGCGCACCCGGGCAAAGACCCGCGAGAACGCCATCAGCAGCGCCGGCGGCACCGTGAACCAGGCCCGTGCACGACCGGGCGACCGCGAGAGCGACGGCAGCCGCGGCGGCTGTCGCCGTGTGGTTGCCGGGAAAGGACCGGTCACCGTCGGCGGACGCGGCACCGGTGAGGCCGCCGCAGCAACGACCGACCGGTATGGACGCTCCCCGTCCGCGATCGACTCGAGAAGCTCACCGGCGACGCGGCTGACGGCTGTCGCGAGCAGCGACAGGGGAAGGGCTCCCGCATCCGCGCCGCGCGCACGTGCCGTGTGCGAAATCGGTGACGTCGCTGTGCAGGAAGGAGAAGGGAGTTGAACTCGTCATGTGACAGACCGTAGGCAACAGGGCGGGGTTGTCACGGTGGGCGATCATCAGGGGGCGCGCCTGGCGAAAGTCGGGGTCGGAACAGGCCACTGCATGATGATGATCCGCAAAACTTGGGGATCAGAGCGGCGGGTGGGGCGGGAGTTGGCGCGGATCTCTCGTACAGTTTGCGCCGTGGGATCTCTGCGCAATCCGATCGGTCCGCTTCCCTCCAGCATCTATTGGCGACGGAGGGCCGTAGCGGCGATGCTGATTGTGCTGCTCGCGCTGCTGATCGCATGGGTCGTCACTTCCGGTGGCGGCAAGGGGAACATGGACGACTCCCGGCCCAACGGGTCCGGCCCCGCACACTCGATCACTCCGGGACCCGCCAGTTCCGGTCCGGCCATCACTCAACAACCGGGCGGGCGCGACGATTCGGGCGACTCCGGTGGGGGCGGCGACAGCGGCAGTGGCACGGACGCGGGTTCCGACGGCACCGCCGACGGTGGCTCCGGCACCGACGCCGGATCCGGATCGGGTTCCGGCAGCGCGGCCGGTGGCGGAAGCGAGGGGCAGCAGGTTCCGGCCGGCTCCTCGATCCCCGACTGCACCTCCTCCGCACTGCAGTTGACCCTGCGCACCAAGCTCAACTACAGCCCCGGCGAGAACCCGAAGTTCGAACTGATCGCCAAGAACACCTCGTCCACCGCCTGCAAGGCCGACTTCGGGCCGAAGAGTGCGGTGGTGACCATCACCGAAGCCGGTGGCGACGACGACGAGGTGTGGTCCTCCAAGGACTGCCCGCGCAATGCGGGCACTGTGCTGCTGGAGGTTCCGGCGGGCGCGACCATCGTCCACACCGTGGAGTGGGACCGGAAGAAGAGCGCCCCGAAGTGCGCGACGCCGCCCGCGGGGGCTGCGGGGGCCGGTACGTATCTCGTCGAGGCGAAGGCTCCCGGCGAGCCGGTGCAGCGCGCCTCCTTCGTCCTCGCGAAGGACTGAGCGGCGCCCGCCCGAGCGGTTCCTGACCGGTGCGCGATCACTGTCGCGATCAGGGGCACTGTCGATCACGGTCGTGGTCGCGGTCCGAAACGTACTTCGGGGCCCGGTCCACCGACCGGGCCCCGAGGCATGTACTGCTCCGCGCAACCACTGCGTATCGCTAGACGTACCGCTCAAGAATCGACGACTCGGCCAGTCGCGACAGCCCCTCGCGCACGCTCCGCGCCCGTGCCTCGCCGACTCCGTCCACCGTCTGAAGGTCGTCGACGCTCGCTGCGAGCAGCTTCTGCAGTCCGCCGAAGTACTCCACCAGCCGGTCGATGATCGCCCCGGGCAGCCGCGGCACCTTCGCCAGCAGCCGGAAGCCGCGGGGCGAGACCGCCGAGTCGAGGGTCTCGGGTGATCCGCTGTACCCCAGGGCCCGTGCCACGACCGGCAGTTCGAGCAGCTCGGTGTGCGAGAGCCCGTCCAGCTCGGTCAGCGCCTCCGCGACCGTACGTGACCGCTTGGCGGTCGGCTCCGGTACGTAGTCACGCACGACCAGTTCTCGCTCCGGCTCGACTCCCGCGATCAACTCGTCGAGCTGGAGGGAGAGAAGCCGGCCGTCGGTGCCCAGCTCCACCACGTATTCGGCGATTTCGGTCGCGATCCGGCGGACCATCTCCAGACGTTGCGCGACAGCCGTCACGTCCCGCACCGTCACCAGGTCCTCGATCTCCAGCGCGGAGAGCGTGCCCGCGACCTCGTCGAGGCGGAGCTTGTACCGCTCCAGGGTGGCGAGGGCCTGGTTGGCGCGGGAGAGGATCGCGGCGGACTCCTCTAGGACCCGGCGCTCCCCGTCCACGTACAGCGCGATCAGACGCATCGACTGCGAGACCGAGACGACCGGGAAGTTGCACTGCCTGGAGACCCGGTCCGCCGTGCGGTGGCGGGTTCCGGTCTCCTCGGTGGGGATGGAGGCGTCCGGGACCAGCTGCACGCCGGCCCGCAGGATCTTCGTCATGTCCTTGTCGAGGATCAGTGCCCCGTCGAGCTTGGCCAGCTCGCGCAGCCGCGTCGCGGTGAACTCCACGTCCAGCACGAAGCCGCCGGTGCACATCGACTCGACGGTCTTGTCCATGCCGAGCACGATCAGCCCACCGGTGTTGCCGCGGAGGATGCGCTCCAGGCCGTCCCGCAGGGCCATTCCGGGCGCGACGGCGCTCAACGAGGCGCGCATCAGCGCCTCATTACCGGTGCCTTGGCCGGACTTTCCGGGCGATGATGCCCGGTCGCTGGCTGCCACTGCACTCCTCCGGTCACAGGTTTGCGGTGCCCTTATGTCCCTCATACCGTTCGTACGGACGGGCGAGACCAGGGCAAAGTCTACCGGCGTGCGTCGGCCTCCCGTGGGGGCTCTGTACGAGACCGGCGCGGGAGCACTCCGAGCGCGTCGCCCATGTTGGCGACTTCCGTGACCTTCATACCGGGTGGAACCCTCCCCGGGTCGGTCGGGACCAGTGCGTGGGTGAAGCCCAGGCGGTGTGCCTCGGCCAGTCTGCGTTGCACTCCCGTAACCCTTCTGACCTCGCCCGCGAGGCCCACCTCGCCGATCGCCACCAGGTTCTTCGGTAGCGGTGTGTCGCTCGCCGCACTGGCCAGCGCAAGCGCGATCGCAAGGTCCGCGGCGGGTTCGGAAAGCTTCACGCCGCCGACCGTGGCGCTGTAGATGTCCCGCTTGCCGAGCGCGCTGATCCGGCCGCGCTGCTCCAGAACCGCCAGCATCATCGAGACCCGGGACGTCTCCAGGCCGGAGGTGGTGCGCCGCGGTGAGGGGATCTGCGAATCGACCGTCAGCGCCTGCACTTCGGCGACGAGCGGGCGCCGCCCCTCCAGCGTGACCGTCAGACAGGTGCCCGGCACGGGTTCGTCGCGCCGGGTGAGGAAGAGGCCGGACGGGTCGGCGAGGCCCGTGATGCCCTCGTCGTGCAGTTCGAAACAGCCGACCTCGTCGGTCGCTCCGTACCGGTTCTTCACGCCCCGGACCAGCCGGAGGCGCGCATGCCGGTCGCCCTCGAAGGACAGCACCACATCGACGAGGTGCTCCAGCAGCCGCGGCCCGGCGATCGCGCCGTCCTTGGTGACATGGCCGACCAGCAGCGTGGACATGCCGCGCTCCTTGGAGGCGCGGATGAGCGCACCGGCCACCTCCCGGACCTGTGCCATCCCGCCGGGTGCGCCCTCGATCTCGGGCGAGGCGACGGTCTGCACGGAGTCGAGGATGAGCAGGGACGGCTTGACCGCGTCCAGATGGCCGAGGACCGCGGAGAGGTCGGTCTCGGCGGCGAGGAAGAGGTGGTCGTTGATCGCCCGGATCCGGTCGGCGCGCAGCCGTACCTGGCTCGCGGACTCCTCCGCGGTGACATAGAGGGTGCGGTGCTCGTCACTGGCAGCCTTGGCGGCCACATCCAGCAGGAGCGTCGACTTTCCGACACCCGGCTCGCCCGCGAGCAGCACCACGGCGCCGGGGACCAGACCGCCGCCGAGCACCCGGTCCAGCTCGTCCACCCCGGTCGGCCGGGCGGTGGCCTGCCGGCTGTCGACCTGGCCGATGGGGAGTGCAGCCGAGCTGACGCGGCCGGCCGCCGTCGTCCGAACGGCAGGGGCGCCGCCGAACTCCTCGACCGTCCCCCACGCCTGGCATTCGGGGCATCGGCCGAGCCACTTGGCGGTCGTCCAGCCGCACTCGGTGCAGCGGTAGGACGGCCGGTCCTTCGCGGATTTTGTACGGGCAGCCATGGCGCCACCGTATAGGTGAGGACTGACAACGCCGCCCGGCGCGGGTACGCGGGAGCTCGCGGTGGTGTCCGTGGCGTGTGGGGAGGGGAAGCGCCGGGGTGCGGGGAGAGGGGTGACCGGGCAGGAAGCCCGACGGAATTGACGATTCCTGTCCCCTTTCAAGGGATACGTTCACCCGTAAGGGTTAAATGTGCGAAAGGGGTGCCAAGGCCACGCTCTGCCTTGCTTACGGTCGCAAGGTGACGAGCAGCAGGCTGCAGACCCCCAGGCACCCCACCGGCGCGCACCGGGCGCAGCGCCGTGCGCCCCAGGCGTCGCCGGAGCGAGCGCCCGCCCGTTCCGAGGCGTATCTCGACGGCCTGTTCACCTACTGCCTCTCCGTGCTCTGCGATCACGACGGAGCCGTCGAGGCCCTGGGTGCCGTCCTCGCCATCGCGGAACGGCAGGACGGGCGGTGCCCCAGGGGCGAGGAGGAACGTAAAACCTGGCTGTACGCGCTGGCCAGGTGGACGTGCCTGCGCAAGCTCGCGGAGCAGAAGAACCAGAAGCAGAACCGGGGCCGGCAGGCGCACCGCCGGCAGGCCGCCAGGCAGCCGGGCGGTGCGAGCGCGGCCGCCCGGGCGGCGCACTCACAAACCTGTCCGCCGCCCGACGCCACCGCCCTCGCCGCAGATGCCACGGACGCCTCCGAGACCGCCGCGGCAGCCGAAGCGCACCGCCGTGAACTCGCACAGCTCGCCTGGCCCGAGGCCGCCGGCACCACGCCCGAACAGCGCGAAGCGCTCGAACTGGCCGTACGCCACCGCCTCGCCCCGCGCGCCGTCGCCTCCGTCCTCGGCCTCGACCCCGCGACCGCCCGTGAGCTCCTGGCAGCCGCGGCCTGCGAAGTGGAACGCACCCGGGCCGCCCTCGCCGTCGTCGAGACCGGCAACTGTCCCACCGTCGCCCGGCTCTTCGGCGACCATCGCGTCCTGCTCTCCGCCGCCCTGCGCAGCGAGCTCGTCCGCCACGTCGACGACTGCCCCCGCTGTCGCCGCGCCGCCGAGCGGGCGGGCGCCGAAGGCCCCTGGCCGGGCGCCTCGGTCAGCCCGGGTGCCGCACTTCCGGTCGTCGAGGCCCCGCGGCCCTCCGCGTACGTGGCGATGGTCCATGCCCAGAGGAATCGGTCCGCCACTCCGCGCTTCGACCGGACGGGCTTCCCGATGGACCCGAAGGACCACGCCGCGCGCCGGGACCGGCTGCGGGCGAGAGTCGTGACGACGACGTTGGTGGCGACGGTCGTCGCCGCCCCGGTGATCGCGCTGTGGTCCGCCTACCGGGGCGCTCCGCTGACCGGCGAGGGGCACGACGCCTCCTCGGTCACCGCGACCGAGGAGGACGGCCGGAGCGAGTTCGACGGCGACCCGTACGACCGCTACCAGAACGCGGGCAATGCCAGCCCCGACCCCGGCTCCCGTTTCAAGGACGGCAGTCGTACGCCGGATGTCTCCGCGGAAGTCATCAGCTCCGGGACGGGGCAGCACGGCCCCGGCCGGCTCGCCGTCACGGCCCACTCGTCCGGCGACACCACGCTGATCACACTGACCGCCTCAGGCGGTGCCCCCGTGGCCTGGTCGGCGCGGGCGGATGCGTCCTGGCTCCGCCTCAGCAGGCACTCCGGAACCCTCGCCGCGGGGGAGAGCGTCACGATCCGCGCCTACGTGGACCATGCGCGGGAACCGGCCGGGGCCTGGAGCGCGAGCATCCGTCTCGCCCCGTCGGGCTCGACAGTGCTGGTCCGCGGGCACAGAGCGGCGCCGGCCCCGTCCGGCGGCCCGACCGGCCCCACCAAGCCGTCCCACCCGAGCCATCCGTCCGTCCCACCGTCGACCTCGCCCGACCCGACCCATCCGACGGACCCCACACAGTCACCGACGGACCCGGAACCGTCCCCGGACCCGTCGAACCCGTCCACCCCCCCCGACCCGTCCCCTGACCCCTCCGACCCGGGGACAAGCCCGAGCGCCCCGGCGCCGACGGGCTGACAGACGGCTTCAGCCCGTCGCCCCGGCCTCGGTCAGGACCCCGCAGGCCCCGGCGGCTGCACCGGAGGATCCGCAGGATGCGGCGCCATGGGCAGCAGCGAGGACAGCCGCTCCTCGCACAGCTCGACCAGCCGCTCGTACCCCTCCTTGCCCATGAGCTCGGTGAGCTCGGGCCGGTAGGACACATAGACCGGCTCCCCGGCGCCGTGCGCCGACGTCGCCGACGTGCACCACCAGTGCAGATCGTGACCGCCCGGACCCCAGCCCCGGCGGTCGTACTCGCCGATCGAGACCTGGAGCACGCGCGTGTCGTCGGGCCGGTCGATCCAGTCGTACGTACGCCGGATAGGCAGCTGCCAGCACACGTCCGGCTTGGTCTCCAGGGGCTCCTTGCCCTCCCGGAGGGCCAGGATGTGCAGCGAACAGCCGGCTCCCGCCGCGAACCCGGGCCGGTTCTGGAAGATGCAGGAGCCCTTCCAGCGGCGCGTCTGGCGTTCCCCGTCGTCGTCGACCTCGACCCAGCCCGTCTCCGTACCGACGTCATGGAACTGCCACAGCTCCGGGGTCAGCCGGGAGACATGGTCCGCCACCCGCTTCTCGTCGTCCTCGTCCGAGAAGTGCGCGCCCAGCGTGCAGCACCCGTCGTCCGCACGGCCCGCCTGGATGCCCTGACAGCCACTGCCGAAGATGCAGGTCCACCTGGAGGTCAGCCAGGTCAGGTCGCAGCGGAAGATCTGTTCGTCGTCCGCGGGGTCGGGGAACTCGACCCAGGCACGTGCGAAGTCGATCCCCTTCTCGTCTTCGGACCGGTCCGGCCCGTTCACTTCCGGCTGCTGCATCTCCTGCTTCATTTTCTGCTTCTTAGTGACTTTGTCCGGCTTCGCCTTTTTCGTCTTTGGCACGGGCCAAGGGTAAGTCCGCGGGAGCAGTAGCGTGCCGGGTATGAGACTCGGAGTCCTCGACGTGGGGTCGAACACGGTTCATCTGCTGGTGGTGGACGCGCACCCCGGCGCCCGCCCGCTGCCCGCGCATTCGCACAAGGCGGAGTTGCGCCTGGCCCAACTGCTGGACGCGGACGGGGCGATCGGACCCGCCGGCGTGGACCGGCTCGTCACGACGGTCGCCGATGCGCTGCAGGCCGCCGAGGACAAAGGTTGCGAGGACGTGCTGCCGTTCGCCACGTCCGCGGTACGGGAAGCGAGCAACGCCGACCGGGTGCTGGCCCGGGTACGGGAAGAGACCGGCGTCGACCTCGCTGTCCTCACCGGTGAGGAGGAGGCGCGGCTCACCTTCCTCGCCGCCCGCCGCTGGTTCGGCTGGTCGGCCGGGAAGCTGCTGGTCCTGGACATCGGTGGCGGTTCGCTGGAGATCGGTTTCGGCATCGACGAGGAGCCCGACACAGCGGTGTCGCTGCCGCTCGGGGCCGGACGCCTCACCTCCGGCTGGCTGCCGGGCGATCCGCCGGACCCGGCGGAGGTGAAGGCGCTGCGCCGCCATGTGCGGGCCCAGATCGCCCGTACGGTCGGCGAATTCAGCCGCTCCGGCCGTCCTGACCATGTCGTGGCGACCTCCAAGACGTTCAAGCAGCTCGCCAGGATCGCGGGCGCCGCGCGCTCCGCGGAGGGCCTGTACGTACAGCGCACCCTGACCCGCAAGGCGCTGGAGGAGTGGGTACCGAAGCTGGCGGCGATGACCGCCGACCAGCGCGGGCGTCTGCCCGGGGTCTCCGAGGGGCGGGCCGCGCAGCTGCTCGCCGGGGCGCTGGTCGCCGAGGGGGCGATGGACCTCTTCGGGGTGGAGGAGTTGGAGATCTGCCCGTGGGCGCTGCGCGAGGGAGTCATCCTGCGCCGCCTGGACCACCTCCCGACGGTGTCCGCGGCCCTGAACTGACCCACGCCCACCCACCTCACCCAGCCACCCACCCGGCGGACCGGACGACGCGAACGAGCCACAGGAAGCCGTCCGGACGCCGGCCCGGAAGCCGACAGAGGCCGCGGAAGCCGTCCGCGGTCAACCGGAAACAGGTCGGCGCCGACCGGAAGCGTCCGGCGCCGACCGAAAGCCGCCCGCAACCGACCGGAAGCCCGGCCGAGGGCCGATCGGAGGCACGCGGAGCCGACCATGGCCCTGCTCACTTTCCGCCTCGGCCCCTCGGTGGCGCGCACAGCCGCCCCGTACCCTGTCTCCGTGGCAGAACCAGTGGTGCGCATCCCGGATGCGAAGGTCGCCCTGTCGACGGCTTCGGTCTATCCGGAGTCGACGGCGACGGCCTTCGAGATCGCCGCGCGTCTGGGCTACGACGGTGTCGAGATCATGGTCTGGACCGACCCCGTCAGCCAGGACATCGAGGCGCTGCGACGGCTCTCGGACTATCACCAGGTGCCGATCCTCGCCGTTCACGCGCCCTGTCTGCTGATCACGCAGCGGGTCTGGTCCACCGATCCATGGGTGAAGCTCCAGCGGGCCCGGGTGGCCGCGGAGAAGCTCGGAGCGTCGACGGTCGTCGTCCATCCGCCGTTCCGCTGGCAGCGGCAGTACGCGCGCGATTTCGTCACCGGTATCTGGCGCATGGCGGACGAGACGGACGTGCGGTTCGCCGTCGAGAACATGTACCCGTGGCGGTACCGGGATCGCGAGATGCTTGCCTACGCCCCCGGCTGGGACGTCACCAACGACGACTACCGTCACTTCACCGTCGACCTCTCGCACACGGCGACCGCCCGCACCGACGGCATGGCCATGGTCGAGCGGATGGGCGACCGGCTCGCCCACATCCACCTGGCCGACGGCAAGGGCTCAAACAAGGACGAGCACCTGGTGCCCGGCCGCGGTGACCAGCCCTGTGCCGAACTGCTGGAACGGCTGGCCCGTACCGGCTTCGACGGCCATGTGGTCATCGAGGTCAATACCCGCCGCGCCATGTCCGCCGCCGAACGTGAGGCCGACCTGGCGGAGGCGCTGGCCTTCACCCGGCTCCACCTGGCGTCCGCGACGGCGCAGGCGCCGCGCCCATGACCACCGACGGCGACGGTGGCCCGCACGGCCCCGCCGAACGCCCCAAACGCCGCGGCCGCCCCGCCCGTACGGCCGAAACCACCGGTCCCGGCGCCCGCGAACGCATCCTGGAGGCGGCCCGTACCGAGTTCGCCGAACGCGGCTACGACAAGACGTCGATCAGGGGCATCGCCAAGAGGGCAGCAGTCGACGCCGCGCTCGTGCACCACTACTTCGGTACGAAGGACGAGGTCTTCGCGGCGGCGATCGAGGTCTCCTTCGAACCGGCGCTGGTGATCCCGGCCGTCCTCGCCGGCGGCACGGACGGCCTGGGGGAGCGGCTGGCCCGCTACTTCATCGGCGTATGGGAGAACCCGGCGACCAGGGCCCCCTTGCTGGCGATCATGCGGTCCGCGCTGACACACGAGGCGGCGGCCAAGGTGCTGCGCGGCTTTGTGCTGCGGCGGCTGCTGGAACGGGTCGCGGAGACACTTGACGTACCGGACCCGACGTTTCGCGCGGAGCTGGCCGCCTCGCACATGATCGGGATCGCGATGCTGCGGTACGTGATCAAGGCGGAGCCGCTGGCATCGGCGGAGCCGGAGAAGATCGTCGCGATGGTCGCACCGACGCTGCAGCGCTATCTGACGCAGGCCTGATCGATCTTCCGGGCGTCATCGCCCAGCCCGTCCGGTATCCAGGAACCGGTGGCAGGGCGCCCCGCTCGCACAGCGAGCACGCCATCCCGCATTCCGGACAGAGTGTCCAGATCTTGGAGCCGAGGCGTACCCTCGGAGGCAGTCATATCTGTCGAAGGAGCGAGCGACGATGCCCCAGCTGAGGTCCCGCACTGTCACCCACGGCCGCAACATGGCGGGCGCCCGCGCCCTTATGCGGGCCTCGGGCGTAGCGAGCGAGGACATCGGCAAGCCGATCATTGCGGTCGCCAACTCCTTCACCGAGTTCGTCCCCGGCCACACCCATCTCGCACCGGTGGGCAGGATCGTCTCCGATGCCATCAAGGCCGCGGGCGCGGTGCCGCGCGAGTTCAACACGATCGCCGTCGACGACGGCATCGCGATGGGCCACGCGGGGATGCTCTACTCGCTCCCCTCCCGCGACCTGATCGCCGACTCCGTCGAGTACATGGTCGAGGCGCACTGCGCGGACGCGCTGATCTGCATCTCCAACTGCGACAAGATCACGCCCGGCATGCTGATGGCCGCGATGCGTCTGAACATCCCGACGGTCTTCGTCTCCGGCGGCCCGATGGAGGCCGGCCGGGCCACCCTCGTCGACGGGACGGTCCGCAAGCTCGACCTGATCAACGCGATCAGCGACGCGGTCGACGAGAACGTCTCGGACGAGGACATCCTCCGTATCGAGGAGAACGCCTGTCCCACCTGCGGTAGCTGTTCCGGCATGTTCACCGCGAACTCGATGAACTGCCTGACCGAGGTCCTCGGCCTCTCCCTCCCCGGCAACGGCTCCGTCCTCGCCACGCACACCGCCCGCAAGGCACTGTACGAGGAGGCCGGCCGTACGGTCGTCGAGATCACCAAGCGCTACTACGAGCAGGACGACGTGACGGTCCTGCCACGCTCCATCGGCACCCGCGCCGCGTTCGACAACGCCATGGCGCTGGACATCGCCATGGGCGGCTCCACCAACACGATCCTGCACCTGCTCGCCGCCGCGCAGGAGGCCGAGCTGGCCTACGACCTCGACGACATCAACGAGGTCTCGCGCCGCGTCCCCTGCCTGTCGAAGGTCGCGCCCAACGTGGCCCCCGGCGGCACGTACTACATGGAGGACGTCCACCGGGCCGGCGGCATCCCCGCCATCCTCGGTGAGCTCCACCGCGCCGGCCTGCTCGACGAGGACGTGCACTCGGTGCACTCCGCCACCCTCGCCGAGTGGCTGAAGAACTGGGACGTCCGCGGCGGCTCGCCGTCCCCCGAAGCCGTCGAGCTGTGGCACGCGGCCCCCGGCTGCGTCCGTTCCGCGACCGCCTTCTCGCAGTCCGAGCGCTGGGAGACCCTCGACCTGGACGCGGCGGGCGGCTGCATCCGCGACCTGGAGCACGCGTACTCCAAGGACGGCGGCCTCGCGGTCCTCAAGGGGAATCTCGCCGAGGACGGCTGCGTCGTGAAGACGGCGGGCGTCGACGAGTCGATCTGGACCTTCGAGGGCCCGGCGGTCGTCTGCGAGTCGCAGGAAGAGGCCGTCGACAAGATCCTCCGCAAGGAGATCAAGGAGGGCGACGTGGTCGTCATCCGTTACGAGGGTCCGCGCGGCGGCCCCGGCATGCAGGAGATGCTCTACCCCACCTCCTTCCTCAAGGGCCGTGGCCTCGGCAAGAGCTGCGCCCTGGTGACCGACGGCCGCTTCTCCGGCGGTACGTCGGGTCTGTCGATCGGCCACGCATCCCCGGAGGCGGCATCGGGCGGCACGATCGCGCTCGTCGAGGACGGCGACCGGATCAGGATCGACATCCCGAACCGGTCGATCGAGCTGCTCGTCCCCGAGGCCGAGCTGACCACCCGTCGTGAGGCGCTGAACGGCGTGTACGCGCCGAAGAGCCGCGAGCGCAAGGTCTCGGCGGCGCTGCGGGCGTACGCGGCGATGGCGACGAGCGCGGACCGCGGCGCGGTGCGCGACGTCTCCAAGCTCGGCTGACACGCACGCACCCCGGCCTCACCCGGCCTCTTTCGGCCCCCGGCGACCCAGTGGTCGCCGGGGGCCGACGCACACCCGCCGCGGCCCGCCCCCGCCCGGGGCCAGTGCCGCCGCAGCTACCGTCGCCGCCCGGGGATAATCGACCTCGTGAGCGAGAACAGCGAAGCACCCAGCGGCCCGGAGCCCGGATCCACCGCTCCCGGCCCGCAGCCCGAGCCCATCCGCTTCTTCGGCACGACCTGGGTCGAGCACGACGGTCGGTACGGGCTCCGCCGCGTCGGCGTGGCCCTCGGCTCCCTCGCCGCGGCCGTCGCCTCCTGCTTCCTGCTCCGCTTCGCCTACCAGGGCCTGGAGATCGCCGATGTCGGCAGCCTCGTCGGCATCCTGGTCGTCGTGATGTTCGCGGTCTGCAGTGCCGTCGCCTTCCGCAAGACCTGGGAGGGATTCAGCCACCGCCCCGCCGACCAGGCCCGTGAGGACAACCTGCGCGGCCTCAAGACGATCGGCTTCATCGGCTCGCTGCTCGCGTACTTCTTCCGCTCGTTCCTGGAGGCGCCGGGCGAGAAGCTGCGGCGTACGGAGTACGAGACGGCCGTCGCCCGGTACGCGAAGCGCCGCTCCACGAGGACCGGGAACCCGGCGGCCCGCAAGACGGCGAAGGCCAGGAAACCCCGGCGCAAGTAGCCCCACCCGGGCGACGATGGTCCCGTGCCCCACACGAACCGGCCCACCCCCCATCCCCGCGCACTCTCCTTCGACCGGGCCGCCGCCCAGTACGCCGCGGCCCGGCCCGGCTACCCGCCCGCCCTCTTCACCACGGTCGAAGAGCTCACCGGTCGCCCCCTGCGCGGCGCCCGCACCCTCGACATCGGGGCCGGCACCGGTATCTCCACCCGCCTCCTCCACGACCGGGGCGCCCACGTCACGGCCGTCGAGCCGGGCCCCGGCATGGCGGCGGAACTCCACCGGTCGCTCCCGCAGATCCCGATCGTGCGCGGTGACGGCAACCGCCTCCCCTTCGCCACCGCATCGGCTGATCTGATCACGTACGCCCAGTCCTGGCACTGGACCGACCAGGCCCTAGCCGCCCCCGAGGTACTCCGCGTCCTGCGCCCGGGTGGCGCCCTCGCACTCTGGTGGAACGTCTCCGACCATTCCGTCCCCTGGATCGCGGAGCAGGACGCCCGCCTCCGCCGCTTCTTCGGCGCCGACGACAGCGCCCACGGTTCGCCCGTCCGTTCCCGCGACCTGCCGGCCGGGCTCGGCTTCGTACACCGCACGGTGCCCTGGATGCGCCGGGTGCCGCTCGACACCCACCTCGCCAACCTCGGCAGCCACTCCGCGTTCCTCGTCCTCGGTGAGGAACCCACCCGCCGGTTCCTCACCGAGGAGCGCGTCCGCCTCGCGGAGCTCTTCCCTGACGGCACGGTCGAGGAGAGCTACGTGGTCGACCTCAGCGTGGCGACGCGCTGACCGTCATGCCGTAGCGGCGGCTCCACGCCCCCGACAGCCCCGCGTCCGTTCGCCAGGTCCCTTGACGTGCGGGCGCCAAGAGGACCAAAATTCATCGCATGATGAATTCTTCGGGCGTCGCCATCGAGGCCCGCGGCCTCACCGTCGTACGAGGCGATCGAACCGTCCTGCGCGGCCTCGACTTCACCGTGGAACCGGGCAGGATCACCGGCCTCCTCGGCCCCTCGGGCTGTGGCAAAACCACCCTGATGCGAGCTGTCGTCGGCACCCAGGCCAAGGTCACCGGAACCCTCGACGTCCTCGGCACTCCGGCCGGCCACCCCACCCTCCGCCCGCGCATCGGGTACGTCACCCAGGCACCGTCGGTCTACACCGACCTCAGCGTCCGGCAGAACCTCGACTACTTCGCGGCCATCCTCCAGCCGGGCCGCAGCCACCGGGACGCCCGCCGGGCCACCGTCGCCCGGGCCATCGCCGATGTGGACCTGACCAGCCACGCGGACGCTCTCGCCGGCACTCTCTCCGGCGGCCAGCTCACCCGCGTCTCCCTCGCCGCCGCCCTGCTCGGCACCCCTGAACTCCTGGTCCTCGACGAACCGACGGTCGGGCTCGACCCGGTACTCCGCCGCGATCTGTGGAACCTCTTCCACAGCCTCGCCGCCGACCACGGCACCACGCTCCTCGTCTCTTCCCACGTCATGGATGAGGCCGAGCGCTGCCACCGCCTGCTCCTCATGCGTGAGGGCGAGATCCTCGCCGACGGCACCCCCGAGGCGCTGCGCACCGACGCCCGTACCGCCACCGTCGAAGAAGCCTTCCTCCACCTGGTAGACGAGGCCGCCACCCGTCAGGAGAACGCCCGATGAGCTCGACGAACACACCGCAGCAGGCCCCCGCCACTCCGCAGGCAGCCACCGACCCCCACCCCCACGCGCAGCCCGGGCCCCAGGCCCTCAGCCTCGCGCGCACCGTCGCCACGGCCGCCCGCGTCCTGCGCCAGCTGACCCACGACCCGCGTACCGTCGCGCTGCTGCTCCTCATCCCGGTCGTGATGATCACGCTGCTGCGGTACGTCTTCGACGGCAGCCCGCGCACGTTCGACGCGATCGGAGCCTCGCTGCTCGGCATCTTCCCGCTGATCACGATGTTCCTGGTGACGTCGATCGCCACCCTCCGCGAACGCACCTCGGGCACCCTGGAACGCCTCCTCGCCATGCCGCTCGGCAAGGGTGATCTGATCGCCGGTTACGCCCTCGCGTTCGGCGCCGTCGCGATCCTCCAGTCCCTCCTGGCCACCGCGCCCTCGGTCTGGTTGCTCGGCCTCGACGTCGTCGGCTCCCCCTGGCTGCTGCTCCTCGTCGCCCTGCTCGACGCCCTGCTCGGCACGGCACTCGGCCTGTTCGTCTCCGCCTTCGCCGCATCCGAGTTCCAGGCGGTCCAGTTCATGCCGGCCGTGATCTTCCCGCAGCTCCTGCTCTGCGGCCTGTTCATCGCACGCGATCAGATGGCACCCGTCCTCGAAGCCATCTCGAACGTCCTGCCCATGTCCTACGCGGTCGACGGCATGAACGAAGTCCTCCACCACACCGACGTCACCGGCAACTTCGTCCGTGACGTCCTGATCGTGGCGGGCTGCGCCCTCCTCGTCCTCACCCTCGGCGCAGCCACCCTCCGACGCCGCACCGCCTGATGTCCCGGTGCGAGGATGGCGGCGACGACGTACCACCAGAACCGCGTACCACCGCACCGTCCGGAGGGTGAACCGCATGACCCAGACAGTCGCAGTCCTCGGCACCGGCAAGATCGGCGAGGCCCTGCTCAGCGGCATGATCCGGGCGGGCTGGCGCCCCGCCGACCTGCTGGTCACCGCCCGCCGCTCCGAGCGGGCCGAGGAACTCCGGACCCGTTACGGCGTCGAGTCCGTCACCAACGCCGAGGCCGCCAAGCGCGCCGACATCCTCATCCTCGCGGTCAAGCCCCAGGACATGGGCCGGCTCCTCGAGGAGCTCACCCCCCACATCGCCGCCGACCGCCTGGTCATCAGCGCCGCCGCCGGCATCACGACCGGTTTCATCGAGGACCGCCTCGCTGCGAGGACTCCGGTCGTACGTGTCATGCCGAACACCCCCGTCCTCGTGGACGAGGGCATGTCCGTCATCTCCGCGGGCAGTCACGCCACCACCGACCACCTCGCCGCCGCCGAGGCGATCTTCGGCGGCGTCGGCAAGACCCTTCGTGTCCCCGAGTCCCAGCAGGACGCGGCGACCGCGCTCTCCGGATCGGGACCCGCGTACTTCTACTTCCTTGTCGAGGCGATGACCGACGCGGGCATTCTGCTCGGCCTCCCGCGCGCCCAGGCCCACGACCTGATCGTGCAGGCTGCCATCGGCGCCGCGGTGATGCTCCGCGACAGCGGCGAACACCCGGTCAAGCTCCGCGAAGCCGTCACCAGCCCGGCAGGGACCACCATCAGCGCCATCCGCGAACTGGAGAACCACGGCGTCCGGGCCGCCCTGATCGCTGCCCTCGAAGCAGCCCGCGACCGCAGTCGCGAGCTGGCCTCGGGCAACGGCTGACTCTCACTTCCCCGCGGCCGCCACCAGCTCCGCGCTCGTCACGACCTTCGCGAACCCACCGCTGTGCAGCGTCACAGCGGTGGCCCGCGCCAGCTGGTCCGCGCTCAGTTCCCACCCCCACGGCCCGGTCGCGTCGAAGGTGTACGTCGCATCGAACGCGAAGAACACCTCGTACCCGAGGTTCCCGCCCATTCGCGCCGTCGTCTCCGCGCACATATTGGTCTGGATCCCGGCCACCACGATCTGCCGCACTCCGGCCTCGTTCAGCCAGGCCCCCAGATCGGGCGTCCCGTAGAAGGCGGAATTGACCGTCTTGGTCAGAAACAGCTCGGGCCCACTGCCCTTCCCCCGCCGCTCCTCCACGTATCCCTTGAACGCGTTCCCCGAGTATCCGGGCCGCAGCGGTGAATCCGGCTTCGTCGAGTCATGCCGTACGAATACGACGGGGCGCCCGCTCTCCTGCCACGCATCGATCAGCTCGGCGATGTTCCGATCCGCCTCGGGATTGTTCCGCGGCCCCCAGTACCCCTCCTCCTCAAAGCCTTCCTGCACGTCCACCACGACCAGCGCTGCGTTCTCTGCAATCTCCATGGGAACGATGCTGTCGCCTCCCACCCGTATCGCCCAGAGGTCGAAAAGTCATCGATCGATGCTTTACTGCCACCATGGCGCCCGGACACGCACCCACCCCCGCCCGCATCGCCCTTGTCTCGTTCCCCGGCGTCCGGGCGTTCGACGTCTCGGTCATCACCGAGGTCTGGGGTGTGGACCGCACCGACCGTGGCGTCCCGCCCTTCGACCTGCGCCGCATCGCTGCCGACCCGGCCCCCATCCCCCTGCGCGGTGGCCTCTCCCTCACCCCGGACCGCACCCTCGCCTGGCTGACCCGCGCCGACCTGATCGTCGTCCCCGGCCTCGATGACCATCTGACACCCGCCCCCGCCCCGGTCCTGGAAGCTCTCCGCCGCGCCCACGCCCGCTCCACCCCGATCGCCGCGCTCTGCGGCGGCGCATTCACCCTCGCCCAGGCAGGCCTCCTCGACGGCCGCCGGGCAGTCACCCACTGGAACCTCACCGATCTCCTCCGAACCCACCACCCCCGCGTGACGGTCGTCCCGGATGCGCTGTTCCTCCACGACGAGAACATCTGGACGTCAGCAGGCACCGCGGCCGGGATCGATCTCTGTCTCCATCTCGTCCGGACGACCCATGGCGCCGAAGCCGCAGCAGCGATCGCCCGTTCGATGGTCACGGCCCCGTTCCGCACCGGAACCCAGGCCCAATTCATCGAGCACCCCACCCCGCAGACCGACCGGGATGCCGACACCCTCGCCGCGGTACGGGCCTACGCCCTGACCCACCTGGCCGAACCGCACACGGTTGCCGGCCTCGCCGCCCGCGCCGGGATGTCCCCCCGCTCCTTCGCCCGCCATTTCCAGGCGACCACGGGCACCACCCCCTTGCGCTGGCTGATCACTCAGCGCATCGCCGCAGCTCAAAAGCTTCTGGAGCGCACCGACCTCCCCCTCCCCGAGGTGGCCCGCCGTACGGGCTTCGGCAGCGAGATCACGATGCGCCAGCACTTCGCCACCCACCTGGCCACCAGCCCCCGCGACTACCGCCTGGCCTTCCAGCACACGCCGGGCCAACAGGAGGTTGACATGGCCCGCCCGCATCCGTAATGTGCTCCGAGTTGTCCGACGTGAGTGCCGACCCCGGTCGGTCCCCGGACAGCCATTCCGCAGTAACCACAACGAGCGAGCGACGCCTGTCGCCCGGATTTGCGTGCGCATTTGCGAAATGAAGAATCCGTGTTCGAAGGAACGTGACCCGATTAGCGTCGGGGCGCAGGATTCGCTAAAGTCTCACTCGTCGGAACGGCCCAACAGCCGGGAAGACAAACCCCACTGACTGGGAATCAGGCCCGAAAGGATCTGATAGAGTCGGACTCGCCGGAAAGGGAAACGCGAAAGCGAAGAACTGGAAAGCGGAACCCGCTTCGACCGGGAATCGGACACGAAAGAGTCTGATAGAGTCGGAAACGCAAGACCGAAGGGAAAAGCCCGGAGGAAAGCCCGAGAGGGTGAGTACAAAGGAAGCGTCCGTTCCTTGAGAACTCAACAGCGTGCCAAAAGTCAACGCCAGATATGTTGATACCCCGGCCTGTTTCGGCAGGTTGGTGGTTCCTTTGAAAGTCCTGCCGGGCCCTTTGTGGTTCCGGTAGGCAATTACACAGCGAGGACGCTGTGGACGGTCGGTCTTATTCCGGCTGATCGTCCCGCTCTCGTGATGTGTCTCCCGATTACGGGAAAACATTCACGGAGAGTTTGATCCTGGCTCAGGACGAACGCTGGCGGCGTGCTTAACACATGCAAGTCGAACGATGAAGCCCTTCGGGGTGGATTAGTGGCGAACGGGTGAGTAACACGTGGGCAATCTGCCCTTCACTCTGGGACAAGCCCTGGAAACGGGGTCTAATACCGGATAACACTCTGTCCCGCATGGGACGGGGTTAAAAGCTCCGGCGGTGAAGGATGAGCCCGCGGCCTATCAGCTTGTTGGTGGGGTGATGGCCTACCAAGGCGACGACGGGTAGCCGGCCTGAGAGGGCGACCGGCCACACTGGGACTGAGACACGGCCCAGACTCCTACGGGAGGCAGCAGTGGGGAATATTGCACAATGGGCGAAAGCCTGATGCAGCGACGCCGCGTGAGGGATGACGGCCTTCGGGTTGTAAACCTCTTTCAGCAGGGAAGAAGCGAGAGTGACGGTACCTGCAGAAGAAGCGCCGGCTAACTACGTGCCAGCAGCCGCGGTAATACGTAGGGCGCAAGCGTTGTCCGGAATTATTGGGCGTAAAGAGCTCGTAGGCGGCTTGTTGCGTCGGTTGTGAAAGCCCGGGGCTTAACCCCGGGTCTGCAGTCGATACGGGCAGGCTAGAGTGTGGTAGGGGAGATCGGAATTCCTGGTGTAGCGGTGAAATGCGCAGATATCAGGAGGAACACCGGTGGCGAAGGCGGATCTCTGGGCCATTACTGACGCTGAGGAGCGAAAGCGTGGGGAGCGAACAGGATTAGATACCCTGGTAGTCCACGCCGTAAACGTTGGGAACTAGGTGTTGGCGACATTCCACGTCGTCGGTGCCGCAGCTAACGCATTAAGTTCCCCGCCTGGGGAGTACGGCCGCAAGGCTAAAACTCAAAGGAATTGACGGGGGCCCGCACAAGCAGCGGAGCATGTGGCTTAATTCGACGCAACGCGAAGAACCTTACCAAGGCTTGACATATACCGGAAAGCATCAGAGATGGTGCCCCCCTTGTGGTCGGTATACAGGTGGTGCATGGCTGTCGTCAGCTCGTGTCGTGAGATGTTGGGTTAAGTCCCGCAACGAGCGCAACCCTTGTTCTGTGTTGCCAGCATGCCCTTCGGGGTGATGGGGACTCACAGGAGACTGCCGGGGTCAACTCGGAGGAAGGTGGGGACGACGTCAAGTCATCATGCCCCTTATGTCTTGGGCTGCACACGTGCTACAATGGCCGGTACAATGAGCTGCGATGCCGCGAGGCGGAGCGAATCTCAAAAAGCCGGTCTCAGTTCGGATTGGGGTCTGCAACTCGACCCCATGAAGTCGGAGTTGCTAGTAATCGCAGATCAGCATTGCTGCGGTGAATACGTTCCCGGGCCTTGTACACACCGCCCGTCACGTCACGAAAGTCGGTAACACCCGAAGCCGGTGGCCCAACCCCTTGTGGGAGGGAGCTGTCGAAGGTGGGACTGGCGATTGGGACGAAGTCGTAACAAGGTAGCCGTACCGGAAGGTGCGGCTGGATCACCTCCTTTCTAAGGAGCACTTCTTACCAAGCTTGCTTGGTCAGAGGCCACTACGTCGGCAAATGTTCGACGGTGGTTGCTCATGGGTGGAACGTTGACTATTCGGCACGACAGGTTGTTTTTCACTAGTACTGCTTCGGCGTGGAACGTGGGGGATGGTCGGTCGTGTCGGGCACGTTGTTGGGTGTCTGAGGGTATGGCCGCAAGGTTGCCTTCAGTTGCCGGCCCCAGTGAACTCGCCCTTAGGGGTGGGGTGATGGGTGGCTGGTCGTTGTTTGAGAACTGCACAGTGGACGCGAGCATCTGTGGCCAAGTTTTTAAGGGCGCACGGTGGATGCCTTGGCACCAGGAACCGATGAAGGACGTGGGAGGCCACGATAGGCCCCGGGGAGCTGTCAACCGAGCTTTGATCCGGGGGTGTCCGAATGGGGAAACCCGGCAGTCGTCATGGGCTGTCACCCGCTGCTGAACACATAGGCAGTGTGGAGGGAACGAGGGGAAGTGAAACATCTCAGTACCCTCAGGAAGAGAAAACAACCGTGATTCCGGGAGTAGTGGCGAGCGAAACTGGATGAGGCCAAACCGTATGCGTGTGATACCCGGCAGGGGTTGCGCATGCGGGGTTGTGGGATCTCTTTTTCACAGTCTGCCGGCTGTGAGGCGAGTCAGAAACCGTTGATGTAGGCGAAGGACATGCGAAAGGTCCGGCGTAGAGGGTAAGACCCCCGTAGCTGAAACATTAACGGCTCGTTTAAGAGACACCCAAGTAGCACGGGGCCCGAGAAATCCCGTGTGAATCTGGCGGGACCACCCGCTAAGCCTAAATATTCCCTGGTGACCGATAGCGGATAGTACCGTGAGGGAATGGTGAAAAGTACCGCGGGAGCGGAGTGAAATAGTACCTGAAACCGTGTGCCTACAAGCCGTGGGAGCGTCGCATGCAAGCTTGCTTGTATGTCGTGACTGCGTGCCTTTTGAAGAATGAGCCTGCGAGTTTGCGGTGTGTTGCGAGGTTAACCCGTGTGGGGAAGCCGTAGCGAAAGCGAGTCCGAATAGGGCGTTTTAGTAGCACGCTCAAGACCCGAAGCGGAGTGATCTAGCCATGGGCAGGTTGAAGCGGAGGTAAGACTTCGTGGAGGACCGAACCCACCAGGGTTGAAAACCTGGGGGATGACCTGTGGTTAGGGGTGAAAGGCCAATCAAACTCCGTGATAGCTGGTTCTCCCCGAAATGCATTTAGGTGCAGCGTCGTGTGTTTCTTGCCGGAGGTAGAGCACTGGATAGGCGATGGGCCCTACCGGGTTACTGACCTTAGCCAAACTCCGAATGCCGGTAAGTGAGAGCACGGCAGTGAGACTGTGGGGGATAAGCTCCATGGTCGAGAGGGAAACAGCCCAGAGCATCGACTAAGGCCCCTAAGCGTACGCTAAGTGGGAAAGGATGTGGAGTCGCAGAGACAACCAGGAGGTTGGCTTAGAAGCAGCCACCCTTGAAAGAGTGCGTAATAGCTCACTGGTCAAGTGATTCCGCGCCGACAATGTAGCGGGGCTCAAGCGTACCGCCGAAGTCGTGTCATTCCAGCATTAAGGGCCAACGCCTGCTGGGATGGGTAGGGGAGCGTCGTGTGCCGGGTGAAGCAGCCGCGGAAGCGAGTTGTGGACGGTTCACGAGTGAGAATGCAGGCATGAGTAGCGATACACACGTGAGAAACGTGTGCGCCGATTGACTAAGGGTTCCTGGGTCAAGCTGATCTGCCCAGGGTAAGTCGGGACCTAAGGCGAGGCCGACAGGCGTAGTCGATGGACAACCGGTTGATATTCCGGTACCCGCTTTGAAACGCCCAATACTGAATCAGGCGATGCTAAGTCCGTGAAGCCGGCCCGATCTCTTCGGAGTTGAGGGTAGTGGTGGAGCCGACGAACCAGACTTGTACTAGGTAAGCGATGGGGTGACGCAGGAAGGTAGTCCAGCCCGGGCGGTGGTAGTCCCGGGGTAAGGGTGTAGGGCGTGTGATAGGCAAATCCGTCACACATGAGCCTGAGACCTGATGCCGAGCCGATTGTGGTGAAGTGGATGATCCTATGCTGTCGAGAAAAGCCTCTAGCGAGTTTCATGGCGGCCCGTACCCTAAACCGACTCAGGTGGTCAGGTAGAGAATACCGAGGCGTTCGGGTGAACTATGGTTAAGGAACTCGGCAAAATGCCCCCGTAACTTCGGGAGAAGGGGGCCATCACTGGTGATTGGATTTACTCCATGAGCTGGGGGTGGCCGCAGAGACCAGCGAGAAGCGACTGTTTACTAAAAACACAGGTCCGTGCGAAGCCGTAAGGCGATGTATACGGACTGACGCCTGCCCGGTGCTGGAACGTTAAGGGGACCGGTTAGCTGACTTTCGGGTCGGCGAAGCTGAGAACTTAAGCGCCAGTAAACGGCGGTGGTAACTATAACCATCCTAAGGTAGCGAAATTCCTTGTCGGGTAAGTTCCGACCTGCACGAATGGCGTAACGACTTCTCGACTGTCTCAACCATAGGCCCGGTGAAATTGCACTACGAGTAAAGATGCTCGTTTCGCGCAGCAGGACGGAAAGACCCCGGGACCTTTACTACAGTTTGATATTGGTGTTCGGTTCGGCTTGTGTAGGATAGGTGGGAGACTTTGAAGCAGCCACGCCAGTGGTTGTGGAGTCGCCGTTGAAATACCACTCTGGTCGTGCTGGATGTCTAACCTGGGTCCGTGATCCGGATCAGGGACAGTGTCTGATGGGTAGTTTAACTGGGGCGGTTGCCTCCTAAAGAGTAACGGAGGCGCCCAAAGGTTCCCTCAGCCTGGTTGGCAATCAGGTGTTGAGTGTAAGTGCACAAGGGAGCTTGACTGTGAGACCGACGGGTCGAGCAGGGACGAAAGTCGGGACTAGTGATCCGGCAGTGGCTTGTGGAAGCGCTGTCGCTCAACGGATAAAAGGTACCCCGGGGATAACAGGCTGATCTTCCCCAAGAGTCCATATCGACGGGATGGTTTGGCACCTCGATGTCGGCTCGTCGCATCCTGGGGCTGGAGTCGGTCCCAAGGGTTGGGCTGTTCGCCCATTAAAGCGGTACGCGAGCTGGGTTTAGAACGTCGTGAGACAGTTCGGTCCCTATCCGCTGCGCGCGTAGGAATATTGAGAAGGGCTGTCCCTAGTACGAGAGGACCGGGACGGACGAACCTCTGGTGTGCCAGTTGTCCTGCCAAGGGCATGGCTGGTTGGCTACGTTCGGAAAGGATAACCGCTGAAAGCATCTAAGCGGGAAGCCTGCTTCGAGATGAGTGTTCCCACCCCCTTTGAGGGGTTAAGGCTCCCAGTAGACGACTGGGTTGATAGGCCAGATGTGGAAGCCCGGCAACGGGTGGAGCTGACTGGTACTAATAGGCCGAGGGCTTGTCCTCAGTTGCTCGCGTCCACTGTGTTAGTTCTGAAATAACGAACGGCCGTGTTGTTGCCCGGTGTTGGTTAATTTCATAGTGTTTCGGTGGTCATTGCGTTAGGGAAACGCCCGGTTACATTCCGAACCCGGAAGCTAAGCCTTTCAGCGCCGATGGTACTGCAGGGGGGACCCTGTGGGAGAGTAGGACGCCGCCGAACAATTATTCCGGGAAAGCCCCGTGCCCTTGTGGCACGGGGCTTTTCTGCGTTCTGAGCGTCTAGGCTCGAACCATGCGCTACGAACTGGTCATCTTCGACAACGATGGTGTGCTCGTCGACAGTGAGCCGATCTCCAACACCATCCTCTCCGGCTACCTGACCGAGCTCGGTCACCCCACCTCGTACGAGGAATCGCTCCGTGACTACATGGGGTCTGCCGTGCACCGGATCCACGACCTCGTCGAGGAGAGGACCGGGGAGAGACTGCCCGCGGACTTCGACGAGACGCTCCACTCCCGGATCTTCGCCGCGTTCCAGCGCGAGCTGGAGCCGGTCGAAGGCGTCGCCGACGTGCTGGGAAAGCTTGTCGCCGACGGGATTCCGTACTGCGTCGCCTCGTCCGGGAACCACGAGCGGATCCGGGTCGGACACCGGAGGACCGGGATCGACCAGTGGTTCGAGGAGGAGTGGATCTTCAGCGCGGAGGACGTGGGGCAGGGGAAGCCGGCGCCCGACCTGTTCCTCCATGCCGCTGAACGGATGGGCGTTCCGCCCGAGAGGTGTGTCGTCATCGAGGACAGCCCGCTCGGTGTGGAGGCGGCCCGGGCCGCGGGGATGGATGTGTACGGGTTCACCTCGATGATGCCCGCCGACCGGCTCGCCGGGGTGACCGGCTGCTTCTCCGACATGGCTCAACTGCGGGAATTGCTCGCCTGATCCATCTACCCACGGGTAGGCCAGGGCCCTACGCTGCGGCCATGAAGGATGCGCGGTTGCGGCACGGTAGGGCCTCCTTGGCGTTGAGCTTCTTCGTGCAGGGGGTCACCTTTGCCCTGCTCGTGACGCGTATTCCTGCCATTCAGGACCGGTACGGGATATCCGACGGTCTGCTGCCCGTGTTCCTTGCCGCTGTGCCCATCCTGGCCGGCGTGGGCAGCGTGGTCACCGAGAAGGTGGTCGCGCGGGTACGGCCCCGGGTCGTGCTCAGGTGGGCGCAGCCCGTCGTGCTGCTGGCGCTGCTGGGTGTCGGGGCCGGCAGCGAGCTGTGGCAAGCGGCCGTGGCGCTCGGTGTGTTCGGGCTGTCCGTCGGGGCACTCGACGCTTCCATGAACATGATGGGGGTCAGTCTCCAGCGGGCGTACGGGCGCAGCATCATGCTCGGGTTCCATGCCGCGTACAGCCTGGGCGGGATCGCCGGGGCGTCGCTGGCGTGGGCCGGGGCGCACTGGGATCTGACGCTGCTGGTCTCGTATCTTCCGGCGGTCGTCGTGCTGCTGCCGGCCGCGTTGATCGGGAGCCGGTGGTACGTCGAGGGTGTCGAGACGAAGACGGACGCCGACGGCCAGCGGGAAGAGGTCTCCGCGGGGCTCTCGGTCTCGTTCAAGCTGCTGATGCCGCTCTGTCTGGTGATGAGCTTCGCGTACATCGGGGACTCGACGGTCTCCAACTGGAGCGCGAAGTATCTGCAGGACGTACTGGGGAGCTCGGAGCAGCTGTCGACCGTTCCGTACAACGTCTACATGGTGACGACGCTGCTGGGGCGGGCTGTGGGGGACTTCGGGGTGCGGCGGTTCGGGGCCGTGACTGTCGTGCGGTTCGGGAGTGTGCTGGCGGCGGCCGGGTTCGGGGTGGTGGCGGTTGCTTCCGGCGCGTGGATCGGGATGCTGGGGTTCACCATGCTGGGGCTGGGGCTGTGTGTGATCGTGCCTCAGACGTTCGCGGCGGCGGGGCGGATGTTCCCCGGTGCGAGCGATACGGCGATCGCCCGCCTGAACGTCTTCAACTATGTGGGGTTCCTGGTGGGATCGCCGTTGGTCGGGGCGCTGGGGGACGCGTGGAGCTACCGGGGGGCGATGCTCGTCCCGATGGTGCTGGTGCTCGCGACGCTTGTGTACGCCAAGTCGTTCGGTCCCGAGCCTGCCCGATACGGTGGCGGGCATGAGCGGCCGCGCACAGTTGATGTGGGATGACGCAGTAACGGGATACGACTTCGGGAGCAGTCATCCGATGGACCCCGTCAGGCTGGCCCTGACGATGAGTCTGGTGCGGGCCTACGGGCTCGACAGTGCGGTGGACGTGGTGGCCGCCAAGCCGGCCGGGGACTCCACGCTGCGGCTCGTGCACCGCGAGGACTACGTGGCGGCCGTGCGCGCGGCCTCGGCGGACCCCAGGGCGGCCGATCAGAATTACGGGCTCGGGACGATGGACGATCCGGCGTTCGCGGGGATGCACGAGGTGTCGGCGCTGATCGCCGGGCAGTCGGTGGCGGCGGCCGAGGCGGTGTGGCGCGGGGCCACGGCACATGCGGTGAACTTCGCGGGCGGGCTGCACCATGCGATGCCCGGCGGTGCGTCGGGGTTCTGCATCTACAACGACCCGGCGCTGGCCA
Organism: Streptomyces sp. NBC_01717; assembly: GCF_036248255.1. Taxonomy (NCBI): domain Bacteria; kingdom Bacillati; phylum Actinomycetota; class Actinomycetes; order Kitasatosporales; family Streptomycetaceae; genus Streptomyces; species Streptomyces sp. NBC_01717. The sequence continues at coordinate 5,302,962 of NZ_CP109178.1, forward strand.
TTGCCCGGCTGCTGGAGCTGGGTGCGGAGCGGGTCGCGTACATCGATGTGGATGTGCACCACGGCGACGGGGTGCAGGCCGCGTTCTGGGAGGACCCGCGGGTTCTGACGGTGTCGCTGCACGAGCATCCGCGGACGCTCTTTCCGCAGACCGGCTGGCCGGAGGAGACCGGTGGCGGTGCGGGGGAGGGCGCCGCGGTGAATGTGGCGCTCCCTGCCGGCACGGGGGACGCGGGGTGGCTGCGGGCGTTCCACGCGGTGGTTCCGGAGCTGCTGGCGGACTTCCGGCCGCAGGTGCTGGTGACCCAGCACGGTGCCGACACGCACTTCGAGGACCCGCTCGCCCATCTGGCGGTGTCACTGGACGCGCAGCGGTCGGTCATGGAGTCGTGTCACGAGCTCGCCCATGAGTACGTGGAGGGCGGGCGGTGGGTGGCGCTCGGCGGCGGGGGATATGCGGTCGTCGACGTGGTGCCGCGGTCCTGGACACATCTGGTGGGGATCGCCGCGCATGCGCCGGTGGACCCGGAGTCGGTGATTCCTGCTTCCTGGCGGGACGAGGTCTACGCCCGGACGCGCCAGTTGGGGCCGGCCCGGATGACGGATGGACGTACGCCTTCGTGGCAGTCGTGGGAGGGCGGGTACGACCCGGCGGACCGGCTCGACCAGGCGGTGCTCGCGACCAGGCGGGCGGCGTTCCCGTTGCGGGGGCTGCTGGCCTGAAACGGGCGGGGACGGTCCTGGTGCGGCCGATTCCGTGCTGACGTGCGGAAGGGTTGCGCCAACTGAGGAATGGTTACGCCAACTGTGGGGCGTAGTCGGGCTTCTGTCCCCCCGTCCGGGGGGTTGGGGGAGCATCGGCAGGGTGTTGAGCACCGGAGCGCTGCGCGCGCATCTGCTGGCGGCCCGGCTGGCCGGGCCCGTGGCCACCTCGCGGGAGGTGAGCCTGCGGAGCTATCGGCTGTTCGCGGCGAGGGATCCGCGGGTGCTGCTCGGGCTCCATCCCGAATGGGGGTGGGAGGAGTGCGATCTGCTTCGGTTGATGGCGGACAAGTGCGGAGTCTCGGACGATCCTGCTCACGTTTCGGGTCCTGATGTGATCGATCCGGAGCGCACTTTGGCTGGTCTGGACGCGTTTGCCGAGCGGTTGTCGAATGTGGCTGCCCGGCGGGCGCCGGTGCTGTTCGGGACGGGCCATCCGCACCGGCTGCTCGGCTTCTACGCCGCGTTGGCAGACGCTTTGTCGGCGGCCGGCTGCGCCGTACTCACCCCGGCGCAGGGGCGATGTATCGACATAACGACCCGGTTCGGCGTACGCACCTTCAACCTTGATTACGTACGGGGAGTCGCCCTGGTGCGCGAGCCCGGCGTGCGGGTCCGCGGTAGTGAGCCGGGCGCACATACCCACTCGCCGCTGCCGGTTCGGGTGGCGCTGGAGGCCGCGGTGGCTGCCCACGGGCGGCTGCCCGAGCTGGTCGTCGGGGACCACGGATGGGTCTGCGGGGCAGGTCAGCTGGGCATTGAGGCGATCGGCCTGGCGGACACGGACGATCCCGCGCTGTTCGTCGGTGAGGCCGAGGGGCAGGTGTCGGTCGTCGTTCCGCTTGATGACGCCGTTCGGTCCGCCTACTACCGGCCACTCACTCGCTATGTGCTCAATCGGGCGTGTCTGTCACAGTAGGCGGCCGATGGTCCCTCCTCTTCCCCACTCGCATCACCCGCCCCTAATCTGGGGAGTGAGCGCACAACGACGAAGAGTCACCGGAGGGGAAGCCGGTGCGCGTCTCGTGCGGAAGGTACAGGTGGGTCATGGCTGCTGGCAGCGAGAGGCCTCTCAACGAGGTCAAGTTTCTGACCGTGGCGGAAGTCGCCTCGGTCATGCGGGTGTCGAAGATGACCGTGTACCGCTTGGTGCACAGTGGTCATCTGCCGGCGATCCGGGTGGGCAGGTCCTTCCGGGTCCCGGAGCAAGCGGTTCACGAGTATCTCCGCGAGTCCTTTGTGGGGGTGGAGTCGGCCTGAGGTCGGCCTCGGATTACGTCCCTCACCCGGTGGCGGGTAGGCTAGGCCGACGTAGGTCGTGTGGGCCCAGACGCCCCGCACCAGTGAAGAGAAGTGAGCGAGGGTAGTCGTGGGCTCTGTTATCAAGAAGCGGCGCAAGCGGATGGCCAAGAAGAAGCACCGCAAGCTGCTCAAGCGCACGCGCGTTCAGCGTCGCAACAAGAAGTAAGCGAACGCAGTTCGTGAATCCGCAGCCCTCCCACCGACATGGTGGGAGGGCTGCGGTGCGTTGTGCGGGCGGCCTTGAACATATTTGGGCCAAAGACTCGACAGAACGCCGCCGCGCAGTCATCACAGGGCAACATCCACCCGCTACGGTGACGGCCAGGGGAAACCTCTTCGACGGAAGGCGCTGATCTTGGGGAAGGTCGTGCTCGTCACGGGAGCGGCCCGGCAGCTGGGCGGCCGATTCGTGCGGCGCATCCAGCGTGATCCGGAGGTGGACCGGGTGATCGCCGTCGACGCGATCGCGCCGGGGCACCAATTGGGTGATGCCGACTTCGTCCGCGCGGACATCCGCCAGCCCGCGATCGCCAGAGTCCTCGCCGAGCACACCGTCGACACGGTCGTGCATCTGGACGTCAGCGGCAAGGCGCTCGGGGCCGGTGGCCGCACCACGGTCAAGGAGACCAATGTCATCGGCACCATGCAGCTGCTCGGTGCCTGCCAGAAGTCGCCGACGGTACGGCGGTTGGTGATCAAGTCCAGTACGGGTGTGTACGGCTCCGCACCGCGTGATCCGGCGGTGTTCACCGAGACAACCCCGCCCAAGTCCCTGCCGAGCGGGGGCTTCGCGAAGGACGCGGTGGAGGTCGAGGGTTACGTGCGGGGCTTCGCGCGCCGCAGGCCGGACGTCGCCGTGTGCGTGCTGAGGTTCGCGAACATCCTGGGGCCGGACGCGGACTCGCCGCTCGCCGACTATCTGTCGCTGCCCGTCCTGCCGACCGTGTTCGGCTACGACCCCCGGCTCCAGTTCGTCCACGAGGACGACGTCATCGACGTACTGAGGATCGCCTCGCACGAACCGCGGCGCGGGACGCTGAACAGTGGCACGTTCAATATCGCGGGCGACGGGGTGCTGCTGCTGTCGCAGTGTTCGCGGCGGCTCGGGCGGCCGACGATGCCGGTGCCCCTGCCCGCCGTCACCTGGGTGGGCCAGGCGCTCCGCACCGTCGGTATGACGGACTTCTCACCTGAGCAGATCCGGCTGCTCACGCACGGCAGGGTGGTCTCTACCGTGCAGATGCGCGAGACGCTGGGTTTCCACCCGGGATTCACCACCGCGGAGACGTTCGCGGACTTCGCGCGGAACCAGGCACCCGGCCTGCTGCCGCCCGAGATGGTCGGCGGGGCCGTCGACCGGCTGGCGGCGATGCCGTTCGCCGGTGGGACCGGCGAGGTCCCGGGGATCACCGGGACCGACGACACACAACCGACCCACAGCGCGAGATAGAGGAGCGCACCGACGATGGCGGATGCCAAGGTCATTCCGTTCGACGACGACCGTTCGCGGTCGGGTGGCGCGCCGCGGTCGGCGCGGCGGCGGTCCGGGGCGGGTCCCGCGGTGGGCACCGCGGCCCTGAGCGCCCTGCCCGGGCAGCTGGACGCCGCGCCGGTCCAGGAGGCGGTGCAGGGGGGCGGGGAGCCCGTGGAGGGTGTGCAGGACGAGGTACGGCGCGGCAGCTGGGACCGGCGGATCGCGGGTGGGCTCGCGTTTCTTCGTCGGCGGGTCACCGGCGATTACGAGGTCGACGAGTTCGGGTACGACAAGGAACTCACCGATCAGGTTCTGATGTCGATGCTGCGGCCGATGTACGAGAAGTACTTCCGGGTCGAGGTGAGGGGCATCGAGAACATCCCGTCGGACGGCGGGGCGCTGATCGTCGCCAACCACTCGGGGACGTTGCCGCTGGACGGGCTGATGCTCCAGGTCGCCGTGCACGACAACCATCCGGCGGGCCGGCATCTGCGGCTGCTGGCTGCGGATCTGGTCTTCGTGCTGCCGGTGGTGAACGAGCTGGCCAGGAAGGCAGGGCACACGCTGGCCTGTGCGGAGGACGCGGAGCGGCTGCTCAGGCAGGGCGAGGTCGTCGGTGTGATGCCGGAGGGCTTCAAGGGCATCGGGAAGCCGTTCGGCGAGCGGTACAAGCTGCAGCGGTTCGGGCGGGGCGGCTTCGTGTCGACGGCGTTGCGGGCCGGGGTGCCGATTGTGCCGTGCTCGATCGTGGGGGCGGAGGAGATCTACCCGATGATCGGCAACGCGAAGACGCTGGCGCGGGTGCTGGGGGTTCCGTACTTCCCGATCACGCCCACGTTTCCTTGGCTGGGGCCGTTGGGGGCGGTGCCCTTGCCGACGAAGTGGACGATTCAGTTCGGGGAGCCGATTCCCACGGAGGGGTATCCGGTGGAGGCGGCGGAGGATCCGATGCTGATGTTCAACCTGACGGATCAGGTGCGGGAGCAGATTCAGCACACGCTGTACAAGCTGTTGGTACAGCGGAGGTCGGTGTTCTTCTGACGGCGGGTGCCCTCGACCGCCGGAAGGGGTTGAGCGACCGGCGGACGGGCTTGGGGGAATCCGTCCGCCGGGCAGTCACTCGTCTTCGTCGTCGCTGTTGAATCCCAGACCCGGCAGCAGGCCGGGGAGCAGGGGCGGCAGCGTCACGTCCGGGGTGGGCGGGGTGCTGTCCCTGCCCGTCGTGGGCGGGGTGGTGCCCGGCGACGGTGTGTCCAGGAAGCCGTCCGTGCCGCCTGCGATCAGGCTGTCCTCCGGAGCGGAGGCGGATCCGGACGGATCCGGGGTACCGCTGCTGCCCGTCTGGCCCTGTGAGACCTCCGGGGAGAAGGGAGCCGGGTCGTCCGGGCCGGGCGACTGGTCGGTCTGCTGCGAGGAGCCGGGCTCCTGGGAGTCGGTGCTCCGGTCCGGGCTGCGGGGGAGCAGGGACTGCAGCGGTGCGACCTCTTCGTCTATGGCCTCGAAGACCGAGCTCACCTCGTCCCCGACGTCCGTCAGCTGGACCGGCAGACGGTCGCGCAGGGTGCTCCAACTGCCGCGGTGGGAGCGGGAGAAGGAGTCCAGGGTCTGGATGGGTCCGAGCGCTCCGTCGCGTTGGTACGCGGCGTGGAGCAGGCGGTGGCCCTCGGTGGCGTCGTGCGTCATGCCGTTGAGCGTGCGCCTGATCTCGCCGAGTGATTCGTGGTCCAGATCGCCCGCGCGGCCGCGCTCCATCAGTCTGCGGGCTTCGCTCAGCCGGGTCGACGCCTGGTCGAGGTAGGCCTCGCCTCGGTCGGCGTCGCCGTCGGCCATGCCCAGGTTGATGTCCTCCATGCCGCGCTTCAGCCCGTACAGCGAATCACCCGGCAGGGCGTCGGAACTGGCAGCGGCCACTCCGCCGAAGGCTCCCGCGGCCACACCGACGGTGAGACCGCCGGCCGCGATGCCCTTCGTCCAGCGGGAGCGGGGGCGCAACTTCCTGAGCGGGGAGGCCCGGTGGGCCCCCCTGCCCCGTTGTTCGGGCACCGTAGGGCCCGTGGACGCGCCGCCCTCGGCAAACATGGCCTCCATGGCGGCGACGAGCTGGGCTCGCTGCACCACTTTGACCTCGGGATCCAACTTCGGCCTCGGCAGCTCACCGAGGCCGTTCGCCAGGGCCAACAGCTGTCCGTGGTCGGCCGGTTCGGCCGGGTCCTCGGGCTGTACGGCCGCCGCACCCTGGAGCTCCTGCTCCTCCAGGGCCTGGGCGAAGGCGTTCGCCCGCCGGTGTGCCGAAACGTTTGCGATCACTGGCGGCACCTCCTCTCGTCATGACGGTCGACTCCCCTGGGGGTCCGGAAGGTTGCACACCTTGAGCGCTTCCACACGAAAGAGTGAGTGTCGGCGGACATGGAGTGACGACAGGGGGCCTGCAACCGGCACAACGAGTGGCGCGGCACATGGGTTACGCACGAAAGATGATCGGACCAGTGCGTGAAGGGCGTGTCGCAGAGCGTGTTCAGCGGGCGTCGTCCGGCAGGAGCCGGGCGAGCGTGCGGACGGCGCGGTACTGCAAGGTTTTGATCGCCCCTTCGTTCTTTCCCATCACGCGGGCCGTCTCGGCGACCGAGAGGCCCTGCAGGAAGCGCAGCGTCACGCACTCCTGCTGCTGGGGGTTGAGTCGGCGCACGGCTTGCAGCAGTGCGGCGTTGGAGAGGGACTCCAGGACGGAGTCCTCGGGGCTGCGCTCGACCTCGTTGGCGTCGAGCATTTCGCCGGTGGTCACTTCCAGTCGGAAACGACTGGACTTGAAGTGGTCGGCGACCAGGTTGCGGGCAATCGTGACCAGCCAGGCGCCGAAGTCGCGGCCCTGCCAGGTGAACGTGGAGATGCGGCGCAGGGCACGCAGGAAGGTCTCGCTGGTGAGGTCCTCCGCTGTCGCCTTGCCGCCCACGCGGTAGTAGATGTACCGGTACACGGTGTCGCTGTACTGGTCGTATAGACGGCCGAAGGCGTCAGCCTCACCGGCCTGTGCGCGCTCGACGAGATCCATCATGCGCGCGCTGTCGCTGTCGGCGGTCGGCCGACGAACGGTGGACGTGGTCGTTGCGCCGCGGTTGCTGCGTCTTCCGACCGCTGCACCGCGTTCGGCCAGGGCATAGCAAGGGCCGACAGGTGCAGGGGCGGCAAAAGCGGGTACGGCGTACGCGGTGGGGACGAAGCCGCGCAAGCGGTCGGCGACCGTTGCGCGCAGCGTAGCCAGGCCCGAGGCGTCAACCCCGACGTGTGGGTACACGGGACTCCCAGAGGCAGAGCTTCCATCACGTGCAGTGCGAAACCGTCACTCGTCGTAGTGAGTGGCGGGTTCCGGAATGCGTCTGAGGAGAATAACGCTTCGTACAGGCAGTGCTACACCCAGTTGCTCAAATCATCGGTTCCGTCGCTTCTGTAGCGACTATGAGGCGCATCAAGTAGCACATCGTGACCGGTTATTGATCGGATTACTTCGTGATCTGCCTGCGGCGGCAACGGGTTGTGGTCGGGTGCGCGCAATCCGACTGGCCGGAGCGGTCAGCGGGTAGGGGGTCCCGATTGGCGGCAGGGAGCCGGGCGTGGCTCGGCCCCCTGCGCAGGGGAAGGTCCGCGTGCGGTCAGCGGCGGCGGCGGTGCAGGGCGACGGCGGCAGCGGTGCCGCCCGCGAGGGCGCCGACACCGGCCGCGGCCGGGATGCCGACCTTGGCCGCCTTGCGGCCCGTGCGGTAGTCGCGCAGCCGCCAGTCGAGGGCCCGGGCGTGCTTGCGGAGCTTTGTGTCCGGGTTGATCGCGTAGGGGTGGCCGACCAGGGACAGCATCGGGATGTCGTTGTGCGAATCGCTGTACGCCGCGCAGCGGGCGAGGTCGAGGCCCTCGGCGGCGGCCAGGGCGCGGACCGCCTCGGCCTTCGCGGGCCCGTGCAGCGGCTCGCCGACCAGGCGGCCGGTGTAGACGCCGTCGACGGACTCGGCGACCGTGCCGAGCGCGCCGGTCAGCCCGAGGCGGCGGGCGATGATCGTGGCGGTCTCCACCGGGGCGGCGGTGACCAGCCAGACCTTCTGCCCGGCGTCGAGGTGGGCCTGGGCGAGGGCGCGGGTGCCTGGCCAGATGCGGTCGGCCATGTACTCGTCGTAGATCTCCTCGCCGATGGACATCAGCTCGGAGACACGGTGGCCCTTGACGATGGACAGGGCGCTGTCGCGGGCGTCCTGCATGTGTTCCGGGTCCTCCACGCCGGCCAGCCTGAACCAGGCCTGCTGCCAGGCGAACCGGGTCAGTTCGCGGCGCTGGAAGAACTTCCGTTTGTACAGCCCGCGACCGAAGTGGAAGATCGCGGCGCCCTGCATGACGGTGTTGTCCAGGTCGAAGAAGGCGGCAGCCCGGTCGTCGCCGACGACCGGGAAGGCCGGTTCCGGCTCCGAGGTCGTGGCGGGGGTCTCGTCGGTGGATCGTTCGGCGGGCTGTTCGGCGTGGAGTGACGACTTCCGCGCTGCCTCGGCTGCTGCCTCGCCTGCCAGCACACTCCGTGCTGTCGCGGAGCGCCTACGTGGTGTGAGCCATCCAAGAGCGGCCATGTCGTGAGCATAGCCAGTCTGTTGAGCCCTTCCCGACCTGGCGGGATGCGGTGGCGTGAACTCTCGGCGGCCGAATTGTTAAACGGGCGATTCGGGGCGTACCGGATCAGTGCCGGATGAGTTCCGGAAAGGGCGGCCGGTCGGCGCAGAATGAAGGCATGAGTGCCTTGCTGCGTCGTACGAAGAAGAAGCCCGCGGATCGGGTGGTGACCCTGGTCGGGAAGCCGGGGTGTCACCTCTGTGACGATGCGAGGCTGGTGGTGAGGGAGGTCTGTGAAGAGACCGGTGCGTCCTGGGAGGAGAAGGACATCACTCAGGACGAGGAGCTGCACCGGGAGTACTGGGAGCAGATTCCGGTCGTCCTTATTGATAACGAACAGCACACGTTCTGGCGGGTGGATCCGGCGAGGCTGCGCAGCGCGCTGCTTTCCTGAGTGAAACCCGGTTACCATCGTGGGCGTTTTGACTGATCTCGGGGGCGTAGTCGTGAGGAGTGTGTACCGCTTTGCCCCCTTCGGGCCTGCAACGGGCTGATGCGATCCAAGGTTCCGGGATCGCGCGACGGATGTGCGTGACCCCGGTCACTTTGACCGGACAAAACGGACACCATCTTTGTGCACGCGTTCACAAAGACATAGCCTGCATTCGACGGGGCGGTCTTGGAACATACGGCCGCCTGCAGCCCCGCTCATCCCGCAGGAGCACCGTGGCAACTGGCCGAACTCACCGACCGGCGACCCGTAGCCGAGGAATTCCCGAGGCCACCGTCGCCCGGCTTCCGCTGTATCTCCGCGCACTGACCGCGCTCTCCGAGCGCTCGGTCCCCACGGTCTCGTCCGAGGAACTCGCCGCGGCGGCGGGAGTCAACTCTGCCAAGCTGCGCAAGGACTTCAGTTACCTCGGCTCCTACGGAACGCGTGGCGTCGGGTACGACGTCGAGTACCTCGTCTACCAGATCTCCCGCGAGCTCGGGCTCACCCAGGACTGGCCGGTCGTCATCGTCGGTATCGGTAATCTCGGCGCCGCGCTCGCCAACTACGGCGGTTTCGCCTCCCGCGGTTTCCGGGTCGCCGCGCTGATCGACGCGGACCCCGCGATGGCCGGTACGCCCGTTGCCGGGATCCCCGTCCAGCACGCCGACGAGCTGGAGAAGATCGTCAGCGACAACGGCGTGTCGATCGGTGTCATCTCCACCCCGGCCGGTGCCGCCCAGCAGGTCTGCGACCGCCTCGTCGCCGCGGGCGTCACCTCCATCCTGAACTTCGCGCCGACGGTGCTGTCCGTGCCCGAGGGCGTCGACGTCCGCAAGGTCGACCTCTCGATCGAACTCCAGATCCTCGCCTTCCACGAGCAGCGCAAGGCCGGTGAGGAAGCCGCGGCCGGCGGCGACGTCGACGAGGCCGCGCCGCCCGTGCGCGCCGCCGCGAGCAGCAGCCGGAAGGGACCCGACGGGGACATGCCCGCCGTGATGCCGGCATGAGTCTCCTTGTCGTAGGGCTGAGCCACCGCAGCGCCCCGGTCTCCGTACTGGAGCGGGCGTCGCTGGCCGCCGAGACGCAGTCCAAGCTGCTGCAGGACGCCCTGGCCGCGGAGCCCGCGGCCGAGGCCACCGTCCTCGCCACCTGTAACCGCATCGAGCTGTACGCCGACGTGGACAAGTTCCACGCGGGCGTCGCCGAGCTGTCCACGCTCCTCGCGCAGCACAGCGGGGTCGGGCTGGACGAGCTCACTCCGTATCTCTATGTGCACTACGAGGACCGGGCCGTCCACCACCTCTTCTCGGTGGCGTGCGGGCTGGACTCCATGGTCGTCGGCGAGGGCCAGATCCTGGGCCAGATCAAGGACGCGCTGGCGCTGGGGCAGGAGACCCACACCGCGGGCCGGCTGCTGAACGACCTGTTCCAGCAGTCCCTGCGGGTCGGCAAGCGCGCGCACAGCGAGACCGGGATCGACCGCGCCGGGCAGTCGCTCGTCACCTTCGGCCTGCAGCAGCTCGCGGGCGGTGCCGACACCGCCGACTGGGCGAAGGGCAAGCGTGCTCTGGTGATCGGCGCCGGCTCGATGTCGTCGCTGGCCGCCGCCACGCTGGCCCGTACCGGTGTCGCCGAGATCGTCGTCGCCAACCGGACCCGGGCCCGCGCCGACCGGCTCGTCGAGATCCTGGGTCAGGCCGGTGGCACGGGAGTGACCGCCCGGGCCGTCGAGATGGCCGCGGTCTCCGACGAACTGACACGTGCCGATGTCGTCGTGTCGTGTACCGGTGCGACGGGACTCGTCCTGACCGGTGAGACCGTCGCCGGTGCGCTCGGCCTGCCGTTCGACGCGGCCGCCACCGCCGTCGAGGCGCCCGCCGAGCCCGCCGCCGACCTGGACCAGCACGCCGCGTGGGTGGAGAACGGTTCCGTCGCCACGACCGCGCAGGCGCAGGCCGTGCGCCGGGCCACTGTGCCCGCACAGTCCACCGGCCCCGTCCGGCTCGCCCTGCTCGACCTCGCCATGCCGCGCGACATCGACGGTGCGGCGGCCCGCCTCGACGGTGTGCGCCTCGTCGACATCGAGTCGCTCGCCGAGGCGTCCGCGGACGCTCCGATGGCCGCCGATGTGGACCAGGTGCGCACCATCGTCGCCGACGAGGTCGCCGCGTTCGGCGCCGCCCAGCGCGCCGCCCACATCACCCCGACCGTGGTCGCCCTGCGCACGATGGCCGCCGATGTGGTGGCCGGCGAGATCGCGCGGCTCGACGGACGCCTCCCCGACCTGGACGAGAAGCAGCGCGCCGAGATCACGCAGACCGTGCGCCGCGTCGTCGACAAGCTCCTGCACGCGCCCACCGTGCGGGTCAAGCAGCTCGCCAGTGAGCCCGGCGGCGCCGGGTACGCCGACGCGCTGCGGGAACTCTTCGACCTCGACCCGCAGACGGTCGCCGCCGTCTCCCGGGCAGACCTGAACGACCCGAATCGAGGGCGGTCATGACCGACAACTCACCCCGCGCGCAGACCGGCGCGCCGCTCCGGCTGGGCACCCGGCGCAGCAAGCTCGCCTTGGCGCAGTCCGGCCTGGTCGCCGACGCGGTCAGCGAGGTGACCGGGCGCGCCGTCGAGCTCGTCGAGGTCACCACGTACGGAGACACCTCCAAGGAGCATCTCGCGCAGATCGGCGGCACCGGCGTGTTCGTCGCGGCGCTGCGTGAGGCGCTGCTGCGAGGCGATGTGGACTTCGCCGTCCACTCGCTCAAGGACCTGCCGACCGCACAGCCCGAGGGCCTCGTGCTGGCTGCCGTCCCGCGGCGCGAGGACCCGCGTGACGTGCTGGTGGCGCGGGACGGGCTGACCTTCGAGCAGTTGCCGTCCGGTGCCCGCATAGGCACCGGCTCGCCGCGCCGCATGGCGCAGCTCAACGCGTACGCCCGCAGCCACGGCCTCGACATCGAGACCGTGCCGATCCGTGGCAACGTCGATACGCGTATCGGATTTGTACGAAGCGGTGAACTGGACGCGGTGGTTCTCGCCGCGGCCGGGCTCAGCCGCCTCGGCCGGACCGGTGAGGTGACCGACTTCCTGCCGGTCGACACCGTTCTGCCCGCTCCCGGTCAGGGAGCACTGGCGATCGAATGCGCTGCAACCAGCGCGGACCTCGCCGCCGCGCTCGCCGAGCTCGACGACCCGTACACCCGGGTCGCCGTGACCGCCGAGCGTTCCCTGCTCGCCGCCCTGGAGGCCGGCTGTTCCGCACCTGTGGGTGCGCTGGCCGACCTCCTGGTCGACGGACAGGCTGTCAACGAACTGCGCCTGCGCGGTGTCGTCGGTTCCACCGACGGCGCCTCGCTGGTACAGATGTCCATCACCGGTCCCGTCCCCACGTCGCACGACGACGCGGCGGCCCTCGGTCGCGAGCTCGCGGTCGAGATGCTTGCCAAGGGTGCGGCCGGTCTTATGGGGGAGCGAGCACTTTGAGCCCCACCGGCCCCGCCGCATCCGACTTTCCGGTCCTGTCCGCAGGGCACGTCACCTTCCTCGGCGCCGGTCCCGGCGATCCGGGACTGCTGACTCTGCGCGCTGTCGAGGCGCTCGCGAGCGCGGACGTCCTTGTCGCCGAGCCCGACGTGCTCGGCGTTGTTCGCGGCCACGCGCGGGCAGGCGTAAGCACGCCTGAGCTGGCGGTTGTTGACGTGTCGTCAACAGCCGCCGGTGTGCCCGTTCTCAGGGACGCGGCCAATCTTGTCATGGAGGCTGCGAAGGGCGGCAGGCGGGTCGTCCGTGCTGTCTCCGGCGACCCCGGCCTGGACGGGTCCGCGGGTGCGGAGATGCTCGCCTGCGCCGCCGCCGGCATCCCCTTCGAGGTCGTCCCGGGTGTCGCGAACGCCGTGGGCGTGCCCGCGTACGCCGGTGTGCCACTGCGTGACGCGCAGGGTGCCGACGTCCGGTTCGTCGACGCCCGCACCGCCTCGGACCGCTGCTGGACCGAGATCGGCGCGAGCGACGCCACGGCTGTCGTCTCGACGACGCTGGACTCGGTCGCGGCCACCGCGGGCGAGCTGGTCTCGGCGGGCCGCAAGCCCGACACCCCGCTCACCGTCACCGTCGCCGGTACGACGACCCGGCAGCGCACCTGGACGGCGACGCTCGGGACGATCGCCCAGGTGCTCAAGCAGGCGAAGGTGCTGCCGTCGCCGGACGGGCACCAGCCGGTCATAGCCGTGGTCGGTGAGCGCAGCTCCGCCGCCCAGCGCGACCAGCTCTCGTGGTTCGAGTCCAAGCCGCTCTTCGGCTGGAAGGTGCTCGTGCCGCGTACGAAGGAGCAGGCGGCGTCGCTCTCCGACCAGCTGCGTTCGTACGGCGCCGTGCCGCACGAGGTCCCGACCATCGCCGTCGAGCCGCCGCGTACGCCCCAGCAGATGGAGCGTGCGGTCAAGGGCCTCGTCACCGGCCGCTACGAGTGGATCGCCTTCACCAGCGTCAATGCGGTCAAGGCCGTCCGCGAGAAGTTCGAGGAGTACGGGCTCGACGCCCGTGCCTTCGCCGGGATCAAGGTGGCGGCGGTCGGCGAGCAGACCGCCGCCGCGCTGATCGACTTCGGTGTGAAGCCGGACCTGGTGCCGTCCGGTGAGCAGTCCGCCGCCGGTCTGCTGGAGGACTGGCCGCCGTACGACCCGGTCTTCGACCCGATCGACCGTGTCTTCCTGCCGCGCGCCGACATCGCCACGGAGACGCTGGTCGCCGGGCTCATCGAGCTGGGCTGGGAGGTCGACGACGTCACCGCGTACCGCACGGTCCGCGCCTCGCCGCCGCCGTCCGACACTCGTGAGGCCATCAAGGGCGGCGGTTTCGACGCGGTGCTCTTCACCTCGTCGTCGACCGTCCGGAACCTGGTCGGCATCGCGGGCAAGCCGCACAACGTGACCGTCATCGCGTGTATCGGCCCTGCCACGGCGAAGACCGCCGAGGAGCACGGTCTGCGGGTGGACGTGCTGTCGCCGGAGCCGTCGGTGCACAAGCTGGCCGCGGCGCTCGCCGATTTCGGCGCGCAGCGCCGGGACGCGGCAAAGGAGGCCGGTGACCCGGTGATGCGGCCGAGCGAGCGGCGTCCTGGGGCGCGCAGGCGTCGTACGACGACCTGACCGGCCCGTTCGGGAGTGTTCACGGTGTTCAGGGGCCCGGCTGTTTCGGCAGCCGGGCCCCTGCCTGTTCGCCGGCCCGTTTTTCCGGCACAGGTGTCGGTAAGACGGTGATGTGTACGGGTCTATCGTCGAAGGATGACTGTGTACGGAAACTTCCCCGGCTCCCGCCCCCGGCGGCTGCGGACGACCCCGGCGATGCGGCGGATGGTCGCCGAGACACGGCTCGACCCGGCGAACCTGATCCTGCCCGCGTTCGTACGCGAGGGCATCACGGCGCCCGTCGCCATCTCGGCCATGCCCGGTGTCCAGCAGCACACCCTGGACACCCTCCGGAAGGCCGCCGTCGACGCGGTCTCGGCCGGGGTCTCCGGGATCATGCTCTTCGGCGTTCCGGCGGACGAGAAGAAGGACGCCCGGGGAACCGCGGGCACCGACCCGGACGGCATCCTCCAGGTCGGTCTGCGCGCGGTGCGCGAAGAGGTCGGTGACGATCTCGTCGTCATGTCGGACCTGTGCCTCGACGAGTACACGGACCACGGTCATTGCGGTGTCCTGACCGCTGACGGCCGCGTCGACAACGACGCCACGCTGGAGCGGTACGCCGAGATGGCCCAGGTCCAGGCGGATGCGGGCGCCCATGTGGTCGGCCCGAGCGGCATGATGGACGGCCAGGTCGGCGTGATCCGCGACGCGCTCGACCAGACCGGGCACGAGGACGTGTCGATCCTCGCCTACACGGTGAAGTACTCGTCGGCGTTCTACGGACCGTTCCGTGAGGCGGTCGGCTCGTCGCTGAAGGGCGACCGCAAGACGTATCAGCAGGACCCGGCGAACGCCCGCGAGTCCCTGCGCGAGCTGGCGCTCGACCTCGACGAGGGCGCCGACATGGTCATGGTCAAGCCGGCCGGACCGTACCTGGACATCCTGGCGAAGGTCGCCGACTCGGTGGACGTGCCGGTCGCCGCGTACCAGATCAGTGGCGAGTACGCGATGATCGAGGCCGCCGCCGAGAAGGGCTGGATCGACCGCGACGCGGCGATCATGGAGAGCCTGACCGGGATCCGGCGCGCGGGTGCGCAGATGATCCTGACGTACTGGGCGACGGAGGTCGCCGAGCGGCTGCGCCGTTCGTAGCGACGGACACCTGGAGCCCGCGTCGCCTCAGGCCGCGGGTTCCAGGCCCCAGGACGAGAGGATGCGGACCGCCTCGTGGCCCAGTGCGGCGTCCGCGGACAGCCGGTGCAGCAGCTCGATCCGCTTGTCGCTGGGGCCCGCCTCGTCGAGCGCCGCCAGGGCGTTGTCCCGTACGAGCCGGTCGAAGTCGTCCATGACGGCGGCGGCCAGCACCTCGTGGACCTCCGGATCGTCGGCGTAGGGCCCGAGTGCCATGGCCGCGTACTGGCGGACCAGGTTCTCGTCGGGGCCGCGCAGTACGGTCAGCAGTGCCTGGCCCGCGCGGAGCCGGAAATCGGCCTCGGTCGGCGGCCGCAGGCGCAGGACCATGGTGGCTTCGACCCGCGCGAGGTCGTACTCCTCCGAGTCGGCGGTCACCGAGGCGAGGAAGGGCACGGCGGCCGGATGGTCCGGGCGGTCGGCGAGCATGTCGCCCATTGCGGCGATGAGTGCGCGCTTTTCATCGCTTTCGGCGGGCAGCGTGCGGAACTGCTCGATGAGGCTGTCTGTCCGATCCATGATGTGTGCGTTTCCCCGTGAGTGGCGGTTGCATTCCTCGGCCTCTGCCCCAAGGACCGGGTGACCGGTTCGTTCCCGTGGTCCGCCCCTCCGGGCGGCCACGGCACCTGTGGTCTGCAACGTGCTCATGAAGTCGGGGAGCCGGAGGGTGGTTCGGGCAGCCGGGAAGCCCTGGTGAGCGGGTGGGGACAGGGCCACTTGCTCAGTCCCACCAGAACGACCAGGAATCCTCGCCCTGCACGTACTGGTCCGCGTAGGCGCGCAGGGTGTCCGGGGTGTTGTGGGCGATGTTGTCCGGGCAGAACGCGAAGTGCTCGGCGGCGACCGCCACTGCTTCGTCGACCGTGGTCGGCGGGGTGGCCACCGAGACGATCAGATGGTCGAAGCCGAGCGCCACCACCCGTATGCCGAAGCGGTCCTCCCAGGACCGGAGCACCGCGCAGAGCCGCGCCACGTCGTTCTCGTAGTTCAGCGGTCCCGTCCAGCCGATCGCCGCCGGTATGTCCGCGCTGCGCCGCGCGGGGACCAGCGCCGCCCGGGCCCCCGGCATCCGGCCGTCCGCGTCGGTGAGCAGAGCGGCGATCTCGGCGGCCCGTTCCTCCGCGTCGACGGGGCCGCTCACAGGCGGGGTGGGCGCGAGGCCCGGCCACTCCGGGCCGAACGGCTCGACGGCCGCCCCTTCCAGCTCGTCCTCCGCGTACTCCTCCCAGAACTCGCCCAGCACGTCCTCCGCGTGGTGGTCACCCGGGTACGACGTCATGCCGGGGCTGAGCTCCCACTTCTCGGGCCACTCGCCGCGTGTTCCGCCGTCCAGGAGAACGGGGAGCAGCCCGATCGTCCTGCCCTCGGCGAGCAGCCGGGGCCAGGTGTCCGGGGTCGCGGGCCCGTCCGTGTACCAGAGCAGGGGTTCGTGCCACGGGCCGTCGTTCGTGGTGTCGACCAGGGTGCCGGGCGGGAGCCGGAGCCCGGAAGTGGCCAGTGACGGGAGCGGGTTCGGGAGCGTCGCCATGTCGGTGACCTTAGAGGCCGCCACTGACAACCGGCGGCCCGGCCCCGGCGTCAGCAGCTCGTGCGGTGGGAGTTCGGGCGGGCCGCTACTCCGGCTCGGTGAACTCGACGGCCTCCCGGACGTCGGCGTGCGGGTCCTGGGAGAGCCGGTGGAGGAGTTCCTTGACGCCCGGTGTCGACCAGCCGGCCACTGCTTCGACCAGTGCCACGCGGACCTGTGGGTCCGGGTGGTCGGCGAGGTGGGTCAGCCGGTCGACCGGTCCTCGTCGGCGCAGGCCGAACCAGTGCAGTGTCTCGCGCAGCTTTGCGGGGTCACCGGGGTCACCGGGGTCGCCGGACGCCGCGATCTGTCGCAGCAGGACCGGGGTGGCGGGCGCCGGGCCGTCGAGGGGGTGCGGTCGGCGTTCGCGCAGGCGTTGTGAGCCGTACTCGCCACGTACTCGGCAACCGAAGCAGGTGCAGGGTGTTCTGCCGTTGGAGTCGGGGAAGTAGCGCCAGCCGGTGACCTGCTTGACGGCGCGAAGCCGGTGCACTTCGCGCTTGGTGACGGCTCGGGGGACGAACACCTCCCAGCCGCGCGGGTCGTCCAGGGTGGCGATGCGGCGTACGGCGTCGCCTGCCGTGGTGGCCGTGGGGCCCTGTGCGGGGCGGTCGTTGTAGCGGCCGACGGTGACGGGCTCGTCGTCGGGCAGACGGATGTGTACGGCTACGAGGCCGCGCGGGCCGCCGTGCCGGGCGAGTTCGCGCAGCCACTGGTGGGTGAGGGTGTACGACGGAAGGACGGGGAAGCAGAAGAGGCCCCGCGATCCGTCGCGGCCATGACTGACGGCCCGTATCCCGGAACGTCGGATGCGGGCGGCATTCGCCGTGGGTGTCAGGTGCACGAACATCGCCATGCGGCCGATGCTAGTGCTGCGGCCGCACGGCTCGACCGGGTCCGTCCGGTTGCCGTTGTGTCCTCGATCGTCGGACGGGCTTGAGATGCAAGGCCGTCCGGCGCTCGAGGACACGGCGTGGCCGCAGGCCCTTACGAGGAGGCCTGTACCGACTGCCGGTCCGGGGCCGGCGTCCGCTCGCCGGCCGGCGGTGTGCCGAGCCGGCGCAGGCGTGCCGTGCAGACGATGCCGATCGCCGAGATGGCCATCAGCATGACGGCCGGCGGCCAGTAGTGGCCGCCCGCGGCGGCCGCGAGAGAGACCGCGGCGAGCGGTGCGAGGCCGCCGAAGACCATGTTGCAGAGCTGGTAGGAGAGAGAGATGCCGGTGTAGCGGACGTGCGTGGCGAAGCCCTCGACGAGGATCGACGCGATGGGTCCGTACAGCGCGGACATCACCAGGCGCATGGCCAGCATCATCAGCCAGATGAGGAAGACGCTCCCGGTGCCCAGCACCATGAACTGCGGTACGGCGAGGACGATGACGCCCACGAGGCCGGCGATCACGACCTTGTGCGGTCCGACCCGGTCGGCGAGCCAGGACAACCAGGGCGTGACGAGGAGTTCCAGGAAGGCCGCCAGAGTCAGGCCGTTGAGCAGCATGGACTCCGACAGGTGGAGGTCCCCGGTGCCGTAGGAGAGCAGGAAGCTGGTGACGACGTAGTAGCCGCCGGTCGCGGTGGCCAGCGCGAAGACACCGATGAGGACAGTTCGCCAGGCCTTCTGGAAGACCTCCACGACGGGCAGCTTGGCCGCCCCCTCCGCCTCCTGTTCCTTGCGCACCTCCTCCATGACCGGGGACTCCTCCAGCTTGACCCGGACGATCAGGCCCACGATCACCAGCACGGCGGAGGCCAGGAAGGGCACGCGCCAGCCCCAGCTCATGAACGCGTCGTCGCCGAAGAGGTTCATCAGGCTGAAGGCGCCGGTCGACAACAACGCGCCGACCGAGGAACCGAGTTGGGCGAACGAGCCGAAGAAGGCGGCCTTGCCGCGCGGGGCGTTCTCCACGGCGATCAGCACCGCGCCGCCCCACTCCCCGCCGATCGCGATGCCCTGGACCAGGCGCAGCACGATGAGCAGGATCGGGGCGAGCGCGCCGACCTGGGCGTACGTGGGCAGCAGGCCGATGGCGAAGGACGCGACGCCCATCATCACCAGCGTGATGACCAGGGTCTTCTTGCGTCCGACACGGTCACCGATGTGTCCGAAGACGATGCCGCCGAGCGGGCGCAGCAGGAATCCGATGGCGAAGGTCGCGAAGGCGGACAGGGTCCTGAGGTACGGCGACATGTCCGGCGGGAAGAACACGTCGTTGAAGACGATCGCCGCTGCGGTGGCGAACGCGTAGAAGTCGTACCACTCGATGGAGGTCCCGGCCAGTGCCGCGACGGCGGCTCTGTACGGACTCTTTCCGGTGCTGGACTGCGGGGACATGGGGCCTCCGGGGGCGGGAGGGATGGCGGGGAAGGGGGGTGGTGCGAGCGTGGAGCGGGTCAGCGGCCGGGGGCGGACCAGGCGCGGGTGCCGCCGATCCAGGTCTCGCGTACGCCGATGGCGGCGAGTCCGGCCGGGTCCGCGGTGAGCGGGTCGCTTTCCAGGACAACGAAGTCGGCGAGCATGCCCGGGGCCAGCGCGCCCACGGCGTGTTCGCGGTGCAGGGCGCGGGCGGCCGACCAGGTGTGCGCGCGCAGACCGTCCGCCACGGGCATCCGCAGCGAGGCGTCGCCGAGGACGGTGCCGAGGACGGTGCGCCGGGTCGCCGCGGCGGAGACGGCCTCCAGCGGGGCGGGCGGGGCGACGGGGGCGTCCGAACTGATGGCGACGGGGACGCCCGCGGTGAGACAGGCGCCGGCCGGGTTGTAGCGGTGGCCGAGGTCTCCGACGGCGGTCAGTGTGCCGTCGCCGGTGCGCAGGTGGTGCTGGGGCTGCATCACCGGGATGACGCCCAGTCGGCCCATGCGGGCGATCTGTTCGTCGGTGGGCAGGCCCGCGTGCTCGATCCGGTGGCGAATGTCGGGGCGTTCCCGGTCGGCCTGTGCCTTCTCGACGGCGTCGAGGACCATACCGATGGCGTACGGGGACTGGGCGTGCGTGGCGGTCTGGAGCCCGGCGTGGTGGGCACGGGTGACGAGCTCGGCGTACTCCTCCGCCGAGTGGTACAGCTGCCCGTGGTGGCAGCAGTCGGCGGCGTACCCCTCGGGGAAGTACGCGGTCCAGCCGCCGAGCGTCCCGTCGGCGTAGAACTTGACGCCCTGGACGCGGAACAGGTCGTCACCGAAGCCGTTCACCACGCCCAGGTCGAGCGCGGTGTCGAGGAGCGCGGAGGTGAGGTACGCGGAGACCCGCATGCGCAGGGAGCCGTCGGCGCGGGCGCGCAGATACGTCTCCATCTCGCGGCGGGACGCCTGGGCGTCGCCGACGGTGGTGACTCCGGCGGCGAGGAAGACCTCCTGGGCGCGCTGGAGGTGGTCGGCCATGATGGCGTCCGGCTCGGAGAGGTGGAAGTTCGGACCGTGGTTGCCGATCTTCACTCCGCCGGGGCCGGTGAGCAGGTCGCAGGCTGCGTCCCAGAGTTGGCCGTCGGGCTCGCCGGAGGTGAAGCGGCCGATGCTGCCGCCCTCGGGGTCCGGGGTGCCTGCGGTGACGCCACAGGTGCGCAAGGTGTGGGAGTTGACGACACCGCCGTGACCGGAGGCGTTCATCACGTACACCTCGCGGTCGGTGGCGACGCGGTCGAGGTCGTGGCAGGTGGGGTGGCGTTGCTCGGCGAGCCTGCGGTGCTCGTAGCCGAAGCCACGGACCGGGACACCGGCGGGCAGTTCGCGGGCGGCGTCGGTGAGAACGGTGACGAGCGTCTCGACGTCGGCTACGCGTTCGGGGCGGCAGTCGACCCAGGCGAGCGCCTGCCCGTACATCACCGGGTGGCAGTGGGCGTCGACGAATCCGGGGTGGACGAGGCCGCCGTCGAGGTCGAGGGCGTCGTCGGGCCGGCCGCCGAGCGCGGCGCGGGCGTCTTCGGCGGTGCCGACGTGGACGACCCGGCCGCCACGGACGGCAAGCGCCTCGGCGCGTACGGAGGTGCCGGGTGCGGCGACGGCCGCGCCGGTCACCAGGAGCGTGCGGTCGACGTCGTCGAGGGGGTGGTGCATGAGGGGGCCTGCTTTCGACCGGGGGACGTCCATGAGGAGCCGTGCGCACCGAGAGGTCGCAACGGCTGATTCGTTCGCATGGACGATATGCAGCAGACGATGCCTTGCCTAGACCCCTCACTCACAAATTTTTCGGAATGTGATGGCGTGTTTGGCTTACGTATCGTCCGGCATGGTCGCAGTGCGGCGAAGTTTCTCGTCAGGGCGTGTGGTTGGTCAGGTCGTAGCGTTCCTTGATCAGTTCCAGATGGATCCAGCTCTCCACCGCGCGCACGCCCGGACAGGCCCGCATGTCCTCCAGCGTGTCGCGCACCGCCGTGAGGGACTCCGCGCTGATCGTTCCGACGAGCTCCGCGCGCCCCATGCAGGCGGAGAGGAACGAGACCCGTTCCCAGGCGGCCACGCGTCGCGCAACCGCATCCCGCTCGCCGTCCAGCCGTACTGCGAAACCGCACAGCAGGCCCAGCCCCAGCAGCTCCGGCCGCACCAGTGCGAGCACCTTGGCGACACCGCCGTCGAGCAGGCGCAGTGTGCGGGCCCGGGCGGCGCCGGGTGAGAGACCCACGCGCTCGGCGAGTTCCGCGAAGGGCAGCCGCCCGTCGCGTTCCAGCTCGTCCAGGATCAGCCGGTCCGTCTCGTCCAGCTCCGGCACCTCGGGCCGGCCCGCCAGCAGATACGGGTCCTTGAGGTGCTCCAGGGAGATCAGTGGATCCACCACGTCCACACCCTTCAGGGAGCGGATGGACTCCACGGCCCGGTCCAGCTCGGTCAGTCCCTTGGTGCGCAGCTCCGCCATGACGGCGCGGCTGCCCGCGGTGAGTGTGACGAACGGTGCCTGCGGCATGGCGGCGATCGCACGGGCCACCGGTTCGGCCGGGCCGCTCACGCCGATCGACAGGTGGGCCGATGTGGTGAGCTCCCGTACGACGGGATGCACGACGGCCACGACTCGCACGCCGCCGCCCGCGAGCAGCCGCTGTACCCGGGCGCGGGTGGCGGGCCGGGAGAGGCCGACGCGCTGCGCCAGCGTCTCGTACGTCAGGCGGCCGTCCGTCTGCAGTTCGCGGACGACGGCCAGATCGGTGTGGTCCAGATCCACCTGAGCGCTTCCCCTCGGCTCGACTGCCCGGGCGGGAGCGCCCGGGGTGGGGTCCATTCTCGACCACCGGGGTGCGGGGGCCGGACCCGGATGATGCGCGTCTTCGACGATCGCATCACCATCCCTGGACAATTTTGCCGGATGAAACGTAGGTTCTGCGCGAGTGTTGCGAACGAATCATTATTGCGTGGCGCTCCGAGGAGCTTGAGGAGGATGAGATGAACCGGCCCCTGGTGGTGTTCACGGACCCCGAGGAACTCGACGTCGGTCCGGGCGCACGGCTGCTGGCCGACGCGGGATTCGACACGCGCGTCGTCGGCAGCCGCGACCCGGACGCGATCGCGGCCGTCGCACGTGACGCCGTCGCGCTGATCGTCGGTTACGCGCCCGTGGAGGCCGGGCTGCTCGACCGCCTGCCCGGTGTGGGGATGCTGGCCACCATGTCCGCCGGGTACGACATGATCGACACGGTGCAGGCGCGGCGACGCGGACTGTGGGTGAGCAACCTTCCGCATGCCGCGACCGAGGACGTCGCCGTGCATGCGCTGGCCGGTGCGCTCAGCCTGGTGCGCGCGCTGCCCCAGGCCGACGCCACCGTGCGCGGCGGCGGATGGAACACCGAGTTCGCCGAAGTCCCGCGCAGAGCAGGTGAGCTGACGCTCGGACTGCTGGGCTTCGGGCGTATCGCGAGGGCCCTGGCCCGGATCGCGGCACCCGTCTTCGGCCGCGTCGCCGCGTACGACCCGCACGCCGGCGAGGCGGGGTGGCCCGACGGCGTCGAGCGGCTCGGCCTGGACGAGCTGGTCACCGCCTCCGACGTGCTCTCCCTGCACACGCCGCTGACTCCGCAGACCCGCGGCATGGTCGATGCGGCACTGCTCGCCCGGATGCGACCCGGCGCCTTCCTCGTGAACGTCGCCCGCGGCGAACTCGTCGACACCGCGGCCCTGCTGGCCGCCCTCGACAGCGGTCGGCTCGGGGCGGCGGCACTGGACGTGTTCCCGGTAGAACCCCCACCGCTCGACGACCCGTTGCGCAGCCACCCGCGCATCCAGCTGTCGCCGCACAGCGCCTATCTCTCCGACGCATCGCAGCGGGCGTACGTGTGCGCACCCGCCGAGAACGTCATCGCCTGGCACCGCACCGGACGACCCCTC
Source organism: Streptomyces sp. NBC_01717 (assembly GCF_036248255.1). Lineage (NCBI taxonomy): Bacteria > Bacillati > Actinomycetota > Actinomycetes > Kitasatosporales > Streptomycetaceae > Streptomyces > Streptomyces sp. NBC_01717. Next base: position 5,325,762 of record NZ_CP109178.1, read on the forward strand.
ACCCCGGTGGTCGACCCGACCCTCGAAGGAGCCCCCTCATGACCGACGTGCAGACTACCGACGCAGTCGACGAGGAGACGCGGCTGCGGCGCGAACTAGCCGCCGTGTACCGGCTCGTGGCGCACTTCCGGATGACCGACCTGATCTTCACGCACATCTCGCTGCGGCTTCCGGGGCCCGATCACCACTTCCTCATCAACCCCTACGGCCTCCTCTTCGAGGAGATCACCGCCTCCAACCTGGTCAAGATCGATCTGGCGGGCAACCCGGTCGAGCCCACCCCGTATCCGGTCAATCCCGCCGGCTTCGTCATCCACAGCGCGATCCATGCCGCGCGCGAGGACGCCCACTGCGTGCTGCACACCCACACCAGGGCCGGCTGCGCCGTCGCGGCGCAGCGCGACGGACTGCTGCCGCTGAATCAGATGTCGATGGAGTTCTACAACCGCGTCGGCTATCACGACTACGAGGGCGTCGCCCTCAACCTCGACGAGCAGAAGCGCCTGGTCGACGACATCGGCCACCACCCGGCGCTGATCCTGCGCAACCACGGTCTGCTGACGGTCGGTGAGAGCGCGGCCCAGGCCTTCCTGCGCATGTACTACCTGGAGAAGGCCTGCGAGATCCAGGTCACCGCGCAGGCGGGCGGCGGACCGCTGACCGTCCCCTCCCCCGAGACCTGCGAGTACACCGCCCGTCAGCTCGCGGGCGAGGCGGACGCGGACTTCCAGGACGACGGGGCCTACGAGTTGGCGTGGGCGGCCATGCTGCGCCTGCTGGACCGGGTGGCCCCGGACCACCGGGACTGAGCGGCGTCCGGGGCGTGGCTCGGCGCGGTGCGTGCGAGGCGCGTTCGGCGCACTCAGTACGTGAGGGCGTCGGCCATGTCGCTCTGCCAGTAGGTGACGAAGCCCTTGTCGTCCCAGTAGGTGCCGGCCGGAAGTGTCAGCTCGTCCGGGACGGTGCCCGTGGAGCCCGAGGGGTCCTTGGCGGAGAAGTGCACCGTGAGGTCGCTGCCCTTGTACTGGTCGTTCGTCTCGACGTCGCCGGTCAGCAGGATGGCGGCGTACGCGGACTTGCCCGGGGCGAGCGTCACCACGGCCTGCGGCCGGCTGTCGTCCAGGATCGGGAAGACGGCCTGGGCGTCGTCGAACCGGAGCTTGGGCGCGTGGTAGGCGTTGCAGGCCCGGGAACCCGTGTTGGTCATGGTGAGCAGCAGGTGGTTGATGGGCCGGCTCACCTTGCTGAGGGTGACCTCGGTGTTCTCGCCGATGCAGGTGGCGGTGGCCGGGCGGCTGGTGTTGCTGCTGCCGGTGGTGCTGCCGTCCTTGCCGGAACCGGCGTTGCCGCCGGTGTTCGAGGTGGAGCCCTGGGAGGCGACGGACGCGGGCCGGGCCGTGGGCCGGGGCGCGTTGCCGGCAGGCTTGTCGTCCGTGCCTGTGCCGGTGACCTGGGACTGCCCGCTGGTGGTGCCGGCCGCCGGAGCCGCCGCTCCCGCCTTGCCGTCGGCACCGCTGCAGGCGGTGAGTGAGAGGGCGGCGAGGAGGGCGGTCGCGGCGAGGGCGGTCGTGCGGATGCGGTTGTTGCGCATGGCTGTGGTACTCCCCGTGTGTTGTTCGGTGGTCTCAGTTGTGGCCGATCAGGACCATGACGATCGTGCTGGTGACGATCACTACGCCCATGGCCACGGCATCGATCAGCTCGATGCGGAAGCGAGTTCGCACGGCTTCATCCCGATGGTTCCTGCGGTCTGGTCACAGACTGCGGGGTGGCGGATTCCGGCCGCAACGCCCGCCGGACCATTGGGGATGCCGGAATGCCTGCGCGTACTGTGAGCTGGGCAGATTCCACGTCCCTGGAACGGTGTTCCGGGACGGACCAGGAGGGGGAACGCCGCAGTGGCGACGCCGGAAGCCGCGGAATTCGCAGCTCTGCTGAAGGAACTGAAGGACCGTTCGGGGCGAAGCTACGGGGTACTCGCGGGAAGACTGCATGTCAGCACGTCGACGCTCCACCGGTACTGCAACGGTGACGCCGTACCCAATGAGTACGCCCCTGTGGAGCGGCTGGCGCGGTTGTGCGAGGCGACGCCCGATGAGCTCGTGGAGCTGCACCGACGGTGGATCGTGGCAGAGGCCGCGAGACGGCGGACCAAGACCGAGGCCGCAACACCTGTTCCTGCACCGGTGTCGGAAGCTGTGGTTCCGTCGGTACCCCCGGCCCGGGCTGCGGCTCCGGCGGTGGACGGCGAGAGGGACACGGACGAAGGGCCCGGGCCCGGAACCGTGGCGGCCGAGGGGACTTCGCCCCGCTGGTTCCTGTCCACCCCCCGGATGAGCGTTCTGCTCGCCGCAGCCGCCGTCGTACTCACCGTGCCCACCACCCTCATCGTCAGCGATCTGAGCCTCTCGGGTTCGGGCTCCGACCTCAGCGAGGCCCCCGCCGAAGTGGACGGTGTCGGCGGGGCCGCCCAGCTGCCGGACGACGATGCGAGCGAACTCGCGTCGCCCAGCGCTCACAAGCCGTCGGGCACGCCCGGCAACTCCGGTACCCCGAGCGCCTCGTCCGCCGCCTCCGGCGGCGCTGCCACGCCCGGCGGGCAGGGCGCGCCGAAGCAGGGGAACGGGGGCGCCGCCCCGGACGTCACCATCAGCTCGTACAACTGGGAGGCGCCCTGCGGGCAGCACTACCTGCTGGACCAGAAGCCGGATTCCGTGCCGCCGCCGCCCGCGCCGCAGGACACCCGCGGCTGGGCGAAGGCGCTCGGCGGTGTGGACGGCGGCGACATGCTGCTCGAACTCACCGTGCAGGGAAGGTCGGGGCAGGCCGTCGTCCTGCACGGCCTGCATGTCCGGGTGCTGTCCCGGGAGGCGCCGCTGGCGTGGTCGGCGTACTCGATGGGTGAGGGCTGCGGAGGCGGGATCACGCCGCAGTCCTTCGATGTGGACCTGGACGACAACCGCCCGACGCTCACGCCGGTGGCGGGGGAGCACGCAGGCGCACCGGTGCCGCCGAAGGACTTCCCGTTCCGGGTGACGTCCACCGATGTGGAGGTGTTCGACCTCGACGCACATGTCGAAGGGCATGACGTCAGCTGGTACCTGGAGCTGGAGTGGAGCAGCGGCGGCAACGAAGGGACGCTGCGCATCGACGACGGCGGGAAGCCGTTCCGTACGAGCAGCATCAAGGCACGGCCGCAGTACTCCTACGTCAACGACACCGCACGGTGGTCCACCGGCTGATACGAGGACCGGGCCGCAGATTCCGGGCCACGGACGGCGGACCCTGTCAGACCTCGGGACCGGTGTGCAGGATCGCGTGGCGCAGCGCCCGGGTCAGCCCGGCTGCGGACTCGTGGTCCAGCCCCTCCTCGTTGACGACGACCGTGCCCACACTGCCCTTGTCGGCCCAGCTGCACGCCACTTGGTGCGCACCGTCGGCGAAAACGGGCGTGTACGCCACACAGCGCAGCCACCCGCCGTCATCGCCCGGGTCGGCGTTCCAGGGGGTGCCGGCCGTCGAGGTGATGTGCCGCAGCCCCTGCTCGAAGAAGCCGACGACATCGGGCGAGGTGTCGTGGAAGTCGCCGGTCGCGCCGAACACCATGGCCTCGGGCTGCGCGCGGCCCGGCGTCCCGTAGATGTACGTGAACGGCTCACCGTCCCCGAAGTCCCATTCGACCGTCAACGCATTGCTGAGGGCGGTTCCGGCCGGGGTGTCGGGGAGCAGTTGCGCTCCTCGGAAGGCCGCCGGAGGGGATGCCGTGTAGTGCGGGTAGGACCGGTACCGGGCGTCCGACCACACCCCTGCGGTGGTCACTGCCGCGATGACGACGAGAGCTGCGGTCAAGGACACGGCCAGCTCCCTGCGCGAGATCGTCGGGACGGGCTGCAGCATGGGGTATGCGGTCGGGTGTGCGGTCGGGTCCGGCGCCTCGGCGCCGATGGGCGAGGCGGTGGTCGTTGCCCGCCGACGGGCCGCGCGCAGCAGGAGCACGAGTATCCGGTGCGGCAGGCAGAGCACCGGGCCCGCGAACGAGACCCACCACGGCAGGTGGAGCGCCGGTACGGCCAGGGCGGCGGCGCCCACGGCCACCGAGAGCGCCGCCAGGCTTGCCAGCGGAGCGCGTACCAGGAGACGGAGCGGAGCCAGGCCGGGGCGGGCCAGTGCCGCGAGGGTCTCGGCGCGCACGCCGAGACGGAGGTCGGACGGGCGCTCGTCCGCCTGTTCCCGGGCGCTGCGCGCGGCCTCGCGCGGAGCCACGCCTGCTGCCGCGGCCGCGGTCAGTGCCTCGCGGGCGTCGTGACGCTGGGCACGGGACGCCGACGGCGGCTGCGGGCCGGTCCTGCCGGTGAGCCTGCCGCGGCGCGAGGCGGCCTGTTCGACGCGGAGCGCCTGCGGAGAGCCCGGCGCCAGTTCGCGCAGCCGCTCGGCCAGCTCAGGGCCGTGCCCGTACCGGGCGGGGCGGTCGAACGGGTCGCTGTTCAGGCAGAGTTCCGCATAGGCGGCGAGCAGATCGAGGTCGTCGGGGAACGCGGCCAGTCCTCTGCGGTAGACCCGTTCGGCGAGATCGTCCTCGTCATCCGCGTCCTCAGCCGCATGGGACCGCCCCAGAACGGCGTAGAGCCCGGCGTCCGGCCCGTCCGCGTCGAGCGCGTCCTGTGCCGTGCACCGGGCTTCGAAGAGCCGCCCCGCCCGCAACAGCGCTTCCGCTTCCGCGCGCGCCGGTCTGTCCTCTTCGCCGTCAACCTGCATGGTCCGTCCCCACCCTGTGACTTCGTGTCCGTGCCGAACAGGTCGGCCGCGTCACTGTCGCCCGGCTACCGACCTCCGGTCAATAGGCGATTTTGCAGGTCACAGGGGGAGACGGAGGGTCAGAGACGCTCGGGGGTGCGGATGCCGAGCAGCGCCATGCCCCGGTGCAGGGTGCGGGCGGTCAGGTCGCAGAGGAAGAGCCGGTTCTCGACCACCTCGGCGGGGTTGTCGTCGCTCAGCACGTGGCACTGGTCGTAGAACGTCGTGTAGTGCGAGGCCAGTTGGTAGAGGTACGCGGCCAGCTTGTGCGGCTCGTACGTGGACGCCACCTCGGCGAGGTTCTCGCCGAACTGGTCCAGGTGCAGGCCCAGCGCCCGCTCGGCCGGGGCCAGCTCCAGCTCCGGGTGCGCGACCGGCCGGATCTCACCCGCCTTGCGGAGGATGGACTTGATACGGGCGTACGCGTACTGGAGGTACACGGACGTGTCGCCGTTCAGCGACACCATCTGGTCCAGGTCGAACTTGTAGTCTCGCACGGCGGACGTGGAGAGGTCGGCGTACTTCACCGCGCCGATACCGACGTACTCGCCGTTCTCGACGATCTCCTGCTCGGTCAGGCCGACCTTCTCGGCCTTCTCGCGCACGACGGCCGTCGCCCGCTCGATCGCCTCGTCCAGCAGGTCGACCAGCCGGACCGTCTCGCCCTCACGGGTCTTGAAGGGCTTGCCGTCCTTGCCGAGCACCGTGCCGAACGCCAGCTGGTGCGCCTTCACGTCCTCGTTCAGCCAGCCTGCCCGGCGGGCCGTCTCGAAGACCATCTTGAAGTGGAGCGACTGCCGCGCGTCCACGACGTACAGCAGGGTGCTCGCCTTGAGGTTCTGGACCCGGTCGCGGATCGCGGAGAGGTCGGTCGCCGCGTAGCCGTACCCGCCGTTCGTCTTCTTGACGATCAGCGGGACCGGGTTGCCGTCCGGGCCCTTCACGTCGTCGAAGAACACGCACAGCGCGCCCTCGGAGCGGACGGCGACGCCCGTCTCCTCCAGGATCCGGCAGGTCTCCTCGAGCATGTCGTTGTAACCGGACTCGCCGACGATGTCGGGGTCGCGGATCTCCATGTCGAGCTTGTTGAAGACCGAGTAGAAGTAGATCTTCGACTCGTCGACGAACCGCTGCCAGAGCGCGACCGTCTCCTCGTCACCGGCCTGGAGCGCGACCACCCGGTCCCGGGAGCGGGCCTTGAACTCCTCGTCGGAGTCGAAGAGCGCCCGCGACGCCTTGTAGAGCCGGTTCAGCGAGGACATGGCGGCCTCGCCGTCCTGCTCCTCGCCGCCCCGGTGGTCGAGCTCCTGCGGGTGCTCGATCAGGTATTGGATGAGCATGCCGAACTGGGTGCCCCAGTCGCCGATGTGGTGGCGCCGGACCACGGTCTCGCCGGTGAACTCCAGGACCTCCACCATGGCGGCACCGATCACCGCGGACCGGAGGTGACCGACGTGCATCTCCTTGGCCACGTTCGGCTGCGCGTAGTCGACGACCGTCGTGCCCGCGTTCTGCCCGTACGGCACACCGAGCCGGCCCTCGTCGTCCGCGGCGCGCGCGGCCAGGGTCTCGATGATCGCCTTGTCGCTGAGCGTGATGTTCAGGAAGCCGGGGCCGGAGACCTCGATCTCCTTGATCAGGTCGCCCGCCGGGATCGCGGCCGTGACCTGGGACGCGAGCTCGCGCGGGTTGCCCTTCAGCTTCTTGGCGAGGGCCAGGATCCCGTTGGCCTGGAAGTCGGCCCGGTCGCTTCGGCGCAGCAGCGGGTCCGCGGTGCCGGCATCCGGCAGAGCTGCCGTCAGGGCGTCCGCCAGCTGCTGCTGGAGCGTGGAAGCGAGGGAATTGACCGAGGCCATGGGACGGCTGCCGTTTCCGTAGGGGTACGAGGGATCACGCCCAGTATCCCACGCACTGTAAAGCCGTTTTCGCGCTGCCGGTGGGACCTGGGAGAATGGACGGTGCCCCTACGAGCCCTACCAGAGAGAAGGACGTGCCGACCGTGGCTCAGAGTCAGAGCAGCACCGAGGCCGACTGGGTCTCCCGCTTCGCGGACGAGGTCATCGCCGAATCGGAGCGTCGTGCGCCTGGCAAACCGGTCGTCGTCGCGTCCGGTCTTTCGCCGTCGGGCCCGATCCACCTGGGCAACCTCCGCGAGGTCATGACCCCGCACCTGGTCGCGGACGAGATCCGCCGCCGGGGTCACCAGGTCCGGCACCTCATCTCCTGGGACGACTACGACCGCTACCGGAAGGTCCCGGCGGGCGTCCCGGGCGTCGACGAGTCGTGGGCCGAACACATCGGCAAGCCGCTGACGTCCGTGCCCGCCCCGGCCGGGTCCGCGTACCCCAACTGGGCGGAGCACTTCAAGGCCGCCATGACGGCCGCGCTGGACGAACTGGGTGTCGAGTACGACGGCATCAGCCAGACCGAGCAGTACACGGCGGGGGCCTACCGCGAGCAGATCCTGCACGCGATGAGGCACCGCGCCGACATCGACGCCGTTCTCGACCGGTACCGCACGAAGAAGGACCCGGCGGCCGCGGGCAAGGGCAAGAAGCCGCAGCAGCAGAAGAAGGTCGACGACGCCGAGCTCGAGGCCGAGGCGGGCTCCGGCGCGGCGAGTGAGGACGACGGCAGCGGTGGCTCCGCCGGCTACTTCCCGTACAAGCCGTACTGCGGCAACTGCGAGAAGGACCTCACGACCGTCACGTCGTACGACGACGAGACGACCGAACTGAACTACACGTGCACCGCCTGCGGCTTCGCCGAGACCGTCCGGCTCAGCGAGTTCAACCGCGGCAAGCTGGTCTGGAAGGTCGACTGGCCGATGCGCTGGGCGTACGAAGGCGTGATCTTCGAGCCCAGCGGTGTGGACCACTCGTCGCCCGGCTCGTCGTTCGTGGTCGGCGGCCAGATCGTCCGCGAGGTCTTCGACGGTGTGCAGCCGATCGGCCCGATGTACGCCTTCGTCGGCATCTCCGGCATGGCGAAGATGTCCTCCAGCAAGGGCGGCGTGCCGACCCCGGCCGACGCGCTGAAGATCATGGAGGCACCGCTGCTGCGCTGGCTGTACGCGCGCCGCAGGCCCAACCAGTCCTTCAAGATCGCCTTCGACCAGGAGATCCAGCGGCTGTACGACGAGTGGGACTCGCTGGGCCGCAAGGTCACCGACGGCTCCGTGCTGCCCGCCGACGCCGCCGCGTACGCCCGGGCCATCGGCACGGCCGCCGGTGAGCTGCCGAGTACCCCGCGCCCGCTGCCGTACCGCACGCTCGCGTCCGTCGTCGACATCACGGCCGGGCACGACGAGCAGACACTGCGCATCCTGAGCGACCTGGACCCGGAGAACCCGCTGACGTCGCTCGACGAGGCACGGCCGCGGCTCGACCGCGCGGAGAACTGGATCACCAGCCAGGTTCCGGCCGAGGCCCGCACCATCGTCCGCGACGAGCCGGACAAGGAGCTGCTCGGCTCGCTGGACGAGCAGGGGCGCCGGTCGCTGCAGCTGCTCGTCGACGGGCTGGACTCGCACTGGTCGCTGGACGGGCTGACGACGCTCGTCTACGGCGTGCCGAAGATCCTGGCCGGGCTGGAGCCGGACGCCAAGCCGACGCCCGAGCTGAAGACCGCGCAGCGCTCGTTCTTCGCGCTGCTGTACCGGCTGCTCGTCAGCCGGGACACCGGGCCGCGGCTGCCCACGCTGCTGCTGGCCGTGGGTGCGGAGCGGGTGCGGAAGCTGCTGGGCGTGTAGCCCCCGCTGTACGGAGGGCCGTCACCCGGTGATGCGGGTGACGGCCCTCCGTCCTGCCGGTTCCGGTCCGTCCTCGAGCGGTGACGGGACCGGATCGCTCACGCGATGTGGTTCTCGGCCATCTCGTTGTCGAAGCGCTGCTTGAAACCCGGCAGCAGACGGCGGAGCAGGGCCGCGCTGCGCGGATGCCTGACGTTGTGGCCGTCCGAGAGATGGATGTCGAGGACCTCGACGCTCGGGTAGTCGTTGTGCTGGTGCGTGTACGCGCTGAACACCTCGTAGGCGATTTCGCCGAACTCCGCGTCCTCCTGCGCCCACTCGACCGGGTCCGCCGCGGGCTCCTGGGGCTGCTGAGGCTGCTCCGGCGACTCCGGCAGGGGCTCTTCGCTACGGGGGTGGGGGACCGCGCCGATCGTGCCCACGTTGCCCAGCGGGCGGGTGCGGCCGCCCGGGCCCGAGGGGATCATGACCGGGGTGGGCTCGAGGCCCTCGACGTACGTCGGGTTGTACGTACCCTCGTACGCGCCCTCCGGGACCTGCGGCGCCGCGAACCACGGGCTCTCGTGCGAGCCGGGGCCCTCCTGCGGCCATTCCTCGCCGGCGGGGTCGGAGGGGTGGGCGTGCTGTTGCTGCGGGTGTTGTGGCTGGTGCTGTGGGGGCTCGGCGTACTGCGGCTGCGGGGCGTACGGCAATTCGGCCTGGGGGTGGACCGTCTCGACGGCGGCCGGAGCCGGGGCCGGGGGCAGCAGGACCGGTTCTATGCCCGCTGCGGCCAGGCCGGCCGGACCGGTGTCGGCCAGCGGAACGCCGAACTTTGCCAGCCGCAGCGGCATCAGCGACTCGACGGGGGCCTTGCGGCGCCAGTTCCGGCCGAAACGGGCCTGGAGCCGGGCCTGGTAGATCAGCCGGTCCTGTTCGAGCTTGATGACCTGCTCGTACGAACGCAGCTCCCACAGCTTCATCCGGCGCCACAGCTTGAACGTGGGGACGGGGGAGAGCAGCCAGCGGGTGAGCCGGACGCCCTCCATGTGCTTGTCGGCCGTCAGGTCGGCTATCCGGCCGACCGCGTGCCGGGCGGCCTCGACCGCGACCACGAACAGCACCGGGATCACCGCGTGCATGCCGACGCCGAGCGGGTCGGGCCAGGCCGCGGCGCCGTTGAAGGCGATCGTCGCGGCGGTCAGCAGCCAGGCCGTCTGGCGCAGCAGCGGGAACGGTATCCGCATCCAGGTCAGGAGCAGGTCCAGCGCCAGCAGTACGCAGATGCCCGCGTCGATGCCGATCGGGAAGACCAGGGAGAAGTTCCCGAAGCCCTTCTGTTCTGCGAGCGCGCGCACGGCGGCGTACGAGCCCGCGAAGCCGATCGCGGCGATGATTGCCGCGCCGGCGACGACGACCCCGATGAGTACCCGGTGCGTGCGTGTCAGCTGCATCGCGGCCACCCGCGATCCCCTCCCTGTGTCCCCTTCTTCGACTTCTGGCGGGCACAGCCTGGCACATGTGTGTGGAGTTCGTTGCGCGGGGAGGGGCGAAGCCCGGTCCTCGGGGCAGGACCGGGCTTCGTAAAACTACTTCTGGCCAGGGGGGTTGGGGATCGGGGCGGCTGCCGGGCGAGCGGCGCCGGGTCCGGTTCCCCGTGACGCCTAGTTCGACGACTTGGCCGACTTCGACGGGCTCGCGGACGGGCTCGACTGCTTGTCGTCGGGGGCGGCGTTGGCGTCGGCGACCGCGGCGACGGCTTCCTTGGCGGCCTTCTCGGCGTCCTTGAGGATGTCGGCGCCGGACGGCGTCTTCGCACCCGCGTAACCCGCGCCGTTGTAGGTCAGGGTGACGACGGCGTTCCCCGTGCGGGCCACGATCGTCGCGTACTTGAAGTCCTCGCCGGTCTTGTTGAGGTCGTACGTGACCTTGGTGGCCTGCTCGCCGATACCGCTGACGGGGGACTCCGCGATCTTCTTCGCGCCCTCGGCCGTCCTGGTCTTGGCGAGCTGCTTCGTGAGGTCGTCCGCGGCGCGCTTCGCGCCGCTGCCGAGGGCCTGGTCCGAGTCGAAGCGGGTGAAGCCGACGTCGAGCCAGCGGTACTGCGAGCCCTTGACGCCGTTGTCGTCCAGGCCGTTCCAGGAGCAGCCGGCGCGCGCCGAGGTGTCGCTGGACGTGGCCGGTGAACCCGCCTTGCTCTTGGCCTTGGGGACCAGCGAGGTGATCGTCTTCGTGGAGATCGCCTTGCACGGGTCGGGCAGCTCGGCGAACTTCGCCGGCGCGACCGCCGCCACCGACTTCTTCGCGCCCGGAGCGGAGGAGGACGAGCCGTCCGACTCCTTCTTGCTGCCGGAGTCCGACGAACAGCCGGCGACGACGAGCATCACCGGGACGGCGGCGCAGGCGAGTATGCGGGTGAGTCGCGAGGCTGATCGGTGCATGGTTCCTTCACTCGGGTGGCGCGGGCGGCGCGGGTGGGCGGTCGGGCGGGTGTTCCGGAGGGCCACGGTACGACGTACGGCGGCCGGATGCCGCCTCGACCGGGTGGGCCGCCGAGGGGGACCGGCGCCGGTCCGGGGCGATCGGCGCGGGGCTATTCGCCGAACTTGTCGACCAGCTTCCGGGCCAGCGCCTGGGCTTTCTCCTGCAGTTCCTTGCTGTCGGGGATCTCCGTCGAGAGGGCGGGCTGCTCGGTGTACTGGACGGTCACGATGACGTTCGATGTGCGGAATACCACGCTCACCGTCCGGTGCTGTGCGGCGGAACCTGCCTGAACGAGCAGATCGTCCAGAAATGCGGCATCTCCGAGGTCGTCGAGGACGCGCGGTTGAAGGTCTTCGGCGGCTTCGGTGGACCCGTCGCCGCTCTTTCCGCCGGTCTCCTCGTCGGTCTTCCCGTCGCTCGGTGCCGAGCCGGAGGGCGAGCTCGAGTCCGAGGGGGTGTCCGAGGGGGCGTCCGATGCGGAGGACGGCAGATGGGCGGCGGCCTCCTTCTTCCCGTACACCTCGTCGGCGCGGTCGTCGTCGCTCACGGAGGTGTCGTACGAGACGACCCGCTCGAAGTCGAGGGAGAGGCTGCGGGACGAGTCCGGGGCCTCGGACTTCCATGTGCAGCCGACACGGCGGTCCGTGTCGTAGGTCAGGGCGGCCGTTCCCGCGTACGCCTTCTCCTGCTGGTCCTCCGGCAGTTCGGCGACACCCGGGAGCAGGTCCTTCAGGGTGGAGTGCGTGACGGAGCGGCAAGGGTCGGGAAGTGTGCGGTACTTGCCCGCCGGTGCGGCGGGGGAGGTCGTCGGGCCGCCGGGCCTGCTGTCGGCGGCGGAGCCGTCGGTTCCGGTGCCGGCGCTACAGCCGACGACAAGCGCTGCAAGGAGCGCGGCGCCGGGTACGTACGCCATTCGTCGCACGATCCTGGGCTCCCTTCGTGCGAAAAACGGTTGCCGCTCGATGGCGGCCGGTGGACACAATGTGTATCGCACGCGCCGCTGTGAATGCCGGTCGACCGACTCATTTGCCGACCTTGGCACCGGTTTTGCGCTTTCTGACTTTTCGGGGGAATCGAGGAACTATGTCGTATGTAGAGGTACCGGGGGCCAAGGTCCCGATCCGCATGTGGGCCGACCCGGCTTCGGTCGAGGGCGGCGCGATGCAGCAGCTGCAGAATGTGGCCACCCTGCCCTGGATCAAGGGGCTCGCGGTCATGCCCGACGTGCATTACGGCAAGGGTGCGACCGTCGGCTCGGTGATCGCGATGCACGGCGCGGTCTGCCCGGCTGCGGTGGGGGTGGACATCGGCTGCGGAATGTCCGCGGTGAAGACCTCTCTGACCGCCAACGACCTGCCGGGAGATCTGTCGCGGCTGCGATCGAAGATCGAGCAGGCCATTCCGGTGGGCCGTGGGATGCACGACGACGTCGTGGACCCCGGGCGGCTGCACGGCTTCGCGACGGCGGGCTGGGACGACTTCTGGGGACGGTTCGAGGGGGTGGCCGATGCGGTCAAGTTCCGTCGGGAGCGGGCCACGAAGCAGATGGGGACGCTCGGGTCGGGCAACCACTTCATCGAGTTCTGTCTCGACGAGTCGGGTTCGGTCTGGCTGATGCTGCACTCCGGATCCCGGAACATCGGCAAGGAGCTCGCCGAGCACCACATCGGGGTGGCGCAGAAGCTGACGCACAACCAGGGACTGGTCGACCGCGACCTGGCCGTCTTCATCGCGGACACGCCGCAGATGGCGGCCTACCGCAACGACCTGTTCTGGGCCCAGGAGTACGCGAAGCGCAACCGCGCGATCATGATGGGGCTCTTCCAGGACGTGGTCCGCAAGGAGTTCAAGAAGGCCCGGGTGACCTTCGACCCGGTCATCTCCTGCCACCACAACTATGTGGCGGAGGAGCGGTACGAGGGCATGGACCTGCTGGTCACCCGTAAGGGCGCGATCCGGGCCGGGTCGGGGGACCTCGGCATCATCCCTGGATCGATGGGCACCGGCTCGTACATCGTGAAGGGCCTCGGGAACGCGAAGTCGTTCAACTCGGCCTCGCACGGCGCCGGTCGGAAGATGAGCCGCAACGCGGCCAAGCGGCGCTTCTCGACGCGGGACCTGGAGGAGCAGACGCGGGGTGTGGAGTGCCGTAAGGACTCCGGCGTCGTGGACGAGATCCCGGGGGCGTACAAGCCGATCGAGCAGGTCATCGAGCAGCAGCGGGACCTCGTCGAGGTCGTCGCGAAGCTGAAGCAGGTGGTGTGCGTGAAGGGCTGAGTGCCTCTCGCGCCGATGAACGGAAGAGCCCCGGACCCTGTGGTGGTGGTCCGGGGCTCTTCTGCGTGTCCGTGTGCGGGTCTGCCGGCCGTCAGCGGTCAGAGGGTGCGGTGGACCTTGGAGTTGGAGGCCTGGGCGCGGGGGCGGACCACCAGCAGGTCGATGTTGACGTGGCTGGGACGGGTGACGGCCCAGGAGATCGTGTCGGCCACGTCGTCGGCGGTGAGGGGGGCGTCGACGCCCGCGTAGACCTTGGCGGCCTTCTCGGTGTCGCCACGGAACCGGGTGGTGGCGAACTCCTCCGTCCTGACCATGCCGGGGGCGACCTCGATGACGCGGACCGGGGTGCCGACGATCTCCAGGCGGAGGGTCTCGGCCAGGACGTGCTCGCCGTGCTTGGCGGCCACGTAGCCACCGCCGCCCTCGTACGAGGCGAGAGCCGCCGTCGAGGAGAGGACCACGATCGTGCCGTCCCCGCTTGCGGTGAGGGAGGGGAGCAGGGCCTGGGTGACGTTGAGGGTGCCGATGACGTTCGTCTCGTACATCTGGCGCCAGTCGGCCGGGTCGCCGGTGGCGACGGGGTCGGCGCCGAGGGCGCCGCCCGCGTTGTTGACGAGGACGGCGAGGGTGCGGAAGGCGGTGGCGAACGTATCGACGGCCTCGCGGTCCGTGACGTCCAGGGCGTACGCCGTGGCCTCGTGGCCTGCTTCGTTGATCTCGGCGGCGAGTGCCTCGATCCGGTCCTTGCGGCGGGCGGTCAGGACGACGCGGTAGCCGGCGGCGGCCAGCCGGCGGGCAGTCGCGGCGCCGATGCCGCTGCTCGCTCCGGTGATCACGGCGATGGGGGTGGCGGCCATGCGGACTCGACTCCTCGGACAGCTGATCGGTACAGGTTCAGGATAGGCAGGCGGGACGAGCGGCGGTTCGTCGGCCGACCGTCGGGGTGGCGCGGTCAGCGGTGCGGTCGGTGCGGTCGGTGCTGGTCATCGGGGTGATCGGTGGCGCGGTCAATGGTTGCGGGGGGCGTACATGATCACGGCCATGCCGGCCAGACAGATCAGCGCGCCGATCACGTCCCAGCGGCCGGGGCGGTAGCCGTCCGCGATCATGCCCCAGGCGATCGAACCCGCGACGAAGACACCGCCGTACGCGGCGAGGACGCGGCCGAACTCGGCGTCCGGCTGAAGCGTGGCCACGAAGCCGTACGCGCCGAGGGCGATGACTCCGGCGCCGATCCAGATCCAGCCCCGGTGCTCGCGCACGCCCTGCCAGACGAGCCAGGCGCCGCCGATCTCGAAGAGCGCGGCGACGACGAACAGCGCGACTGAGCGGGCGACGACCATGGGAGCAGCGTTTCACGTGGGCGGGGCGCGATGACGCGGGGGAGGCCGGACGGGGGAGGTGATCCGGACGGTGGGGCAGGTGGGTGGAGTTGGTGTGTCGAGCCGGTGTGTAAATAAGGACGATTCGGCGTGATCAGTATCTTCGGGACATGGTACTGACGCGTAGGGCTCGACTGATGGTCTTCGTCGCGATGGCGACTGCGACGACGGTGTCGTCTGTGATGTGGGGGGCCGGAAAGGCGACCGGGGCGGTCCCGGCGCCCGTGCCGGCGGCCGCAGTTGCGGCCATGCCGGTTCCGGCGTACCGGTCGGTTGCACCGGAGGCGGACATCTCCCACCACGGCCACGTCTCGCTGTGGGGCGAGGAGCTCGGAGTCTGGCTGCTCAGCGAGAATCATGGCCCGTCGGACGTGATGCGCTCGACCGTGCGGCTGCGCTTCTCGGTGGCCCTCACCGGCAGGCAGGAGATGCCGAGCGCCTGTCTGCAGGCCAACGCCCGCACCGTGCTGTGCCGGACGGGACCGTTGCATGCGGGTGGGGCGGCGGGGCGGCAGTTCGCGCTCGAACTGCAGCTCGCGGGGCGGCCGAACGAGGCGGTCGTACGGATCGACACCGCGTGGAACGGCGGCGTGACCGACCGGAACCCGCAGAACGACCAGCATGAGGTGCTGGCACCCGCCACCGGGGACGAATACGTCTTCTGACTCCGCAGGCGCGTGTTCGGTGTGGCCGGACACGCGGCTGCGGCGGTGGTGTGTGCGCCGGTCATCGGGTGAGGGCGGCCCGCAGCGCCGCCGGCGGCGCTCCGCCGAGCGGCCGTGACGGCCCGCTGACGGTCCCGCTCGCCTCGGCGGGGGCTCGGCCGGACACCGTCTACACGAGTGGCCCGGCTTGATCGGAGGCGTCACCGAACTCGTGGACCGCGCTGGCGACGATCTTCTCCAGGTGTGCGTGGTGGGCGCCGCGCCAGTACACCCGACCGCACTCCACGCACTGCGCGAAGACGTCGTACGACCGCTGCGTGCCGTGCTCCAGCTGCCCGCTGACGGAGTCCTTGTCGGCCTCGGCGAGCTGCCCGTTGCATGCGGTGCACCGGCTCCACGGCGCCAGCACCGGTGCGAACCGTTCGAGTACGTCCCGTAGCTGGTCGTCCGGCCGGTCGCTGTAGATGTACGCACCCGCCCAGATCTCCCGGCGCCGCAGCAGACCCCGGTCGCGCGAGAGCAGCACCCGTTGCTCCCTCGCCGACAGCGCGGCCAGTGCGGGATCGCCGATGTCCGCGCTCTCGTACGCGGCGTCGACGCCCAGCAGCCGCAGCCGCCGGGCGAGCGTGCCGAGGTGGACGTCGAGGAGGAAGCGCAGTGGCGCGCCTTCGATGCGCTGGGGGCGTGCCACCGCGCGCACCTCCACGAGTTCGCCCGCGCCCGGGATGTGCGAGGCCGGGACGGGGCGGCCGTCGACGAGCAGTTGGCCCGCCTCGGTGAGCGGGACCCCGAGCGACTCCACGACATGGCCCAGCGTCGAGGCGCCGTCGGTGATCACGGCCGTGCGCCCGTTGCGGCGCTCGTGCGCGACGAAGAGTCGCAGTTCGGGGTCGACCTCGAGGTGGATCTCCGGTCCGTTCACGTCGCCAGGATGCCATTGAGTGGTCCGCGGCAGCCAGGGGATTCGTGGGGGGAGAGGTGGTGGCTCGGGCGCGGAACGCGGCAGGGCGTCCGGGTAGGTCTGCAGGGTATTCAGTTGTATTAGGCAGAAGCTGTGCATTGCAGCTTGATTGCCCGGGCAGGGCCCGCCCGGCAGAGCGTTTTCGGGCCCCGCGCGACCCACCTACAGTTCTGCCATGAAAATTCTCGATCTCGAGCCCGGCGATGCCCGGCTGGCCGACGACCTGCTTCCTGTCCTGCGTGAACTGCGTCCGCATCTGACGGAGGACCTCTTCCGAGAGGTGTACGGGAAGGGACACGCGCAGGGGCTCCGTTTCACCGCCTGCTACGACGACGACGGCGTATGCGTGGGCGCAGCCGGATGGCGCGTCGTCGACAACACCAGCCAGATCCGCAAGCTGTACGTCGACGATCTGGTCACCGCGGAGCACGCCCGCTCCACCGGCGTCGGCAGCCGGCTCCTTGGCTATCTGGAGCAGCGCGCCCAGGAGTCGGGATGCCTGGAGTTCAGTCTCGACTCGGGGACCCACCGCACGGATGCCCACCGCTTCTATCTGCGGGAGCGGCTGGCCATCGTCGCCTTCAGCTTCACCAAGCGGCTGGTCCGGGACCGGGGCTGAGCTCCGCGCTGAGCTACGGGGCGGCCTCCGGGGCGAGTTCCAGCCGCCAGTTGTTCGTCAGCAGCACATGGCCGGGCGGGTACTCGAAGTCGCACATGCCGATCAGGGTGAAGCCCGCCTTGCGGCACACCGCGTTCGACGCGGCGTTGTCCACGGACGGGTATGCGTGCAGATGGCGGTGCTTGTGCTCGGCCCGGGCCTGCTCGGCGACAGCCATGGCCGCGGTCGCCGCGATGCCCCGCCCCTGGTATCCCGGGAGGACGGCCCACCCCGTCTCGTACACCTCCTGCCCTCGCCAGGTCCGCTCCCAGAACCCGATGGTCCCCACGGCCTCGTCCCCATCGCCGTCGGTCAGGGCGATCCGGTACATCCTGCCGAGGCCCGTCCGGTCCTCGCTCAGCGCGACATAGCGGTCATGGCGCGCCATGAGCTGCTCCTCGGACTCGGGGCCGCCCAGGTGGTCCATCAGCTCCGGCGCGTTGGCGCGGCGGAGCAGCTCCAGGTCGCCGTCCGACCAGGGCGCGATCCGCACGACGGGCGCCGGCGATGACGAGGTGCGTTCCATACCGAAGACAGTAGGCCGCACCAGTGACAACCACCGGCACCGACCGTCAACGGGTGGCGAGTGCCGTCGGTGGGGCGCCGATCGTCGACGTGAAGTCCCTGGTCAGGTGCGCCTGGTCGCTGTAGCCGAGGTCCGCGGCCAGCTCCGCCCAGTCCACTTCGGGGTCCGACTCGGCGCGTTCCAGCGCCTCGTGGATGCGGTAGCGGAGGATCACCCACTTGGGGCCGACGCCCACGTACGTGGCGAAGAGCCGTTGCAGCGAGCGTGCCGACAGCCCTTCGGTCCGGGCGAGTTCGTCGACCCGGCGCATCGAGCGGTCGGTGCGGACCCGCTCGACCAGGGCCATCGCGCGCTCGGCCTGCGGGTCCGGTTCCGGGGCGAGTGCCAGCAGGTACGCGTCCAGCGCGGCGACCCGCGCGTCCTCCTGGGCCGGGTCCAGCACGGCCGCCACAGGGGCGGGTACGGCGAGGACTTCGTGGGCCAGGAGCCGTCGGCCCGTCCACTCCGACACGGGGCGGCCCGGTGCGAACGGCCGGAAGCCGCCCGGCCGGAACTTCACCGCGCACACCCGTCCCCGGCCCTCCAGCTTCTGGGCGAAGAGTTCGAGTCCGATGCCCGCGACCTCCGCGAAGGCGGCCTCGCCGCTGCTCTCGTGGCGCTGGAAGACCAGGTTCACCGACGGGTGCGGCACCACGTGCGAGGTGTACGGCTCCGGCAGGTCCCAGTCGATCAGCCAGTAGAACGCCACCTGCGCCCGTAGTCCGGGTGCGGGCTCACGCCGGCGGAAGTGCACATGCGAGAAGAGTTCGCGGGCGTCGACGATGCCCCGGGTGTCGCGTCGAGGAGCAGACATGAAAGCGATCCTATGGCGAACATACGTTCGTATCGGTGGTGTCGCGTTTATTCAAGACACGGGCCGCCGCCGGGCGGACGGTCGCAGCATGAAGAAAATCAGTGAACTGCTGGCTGCGGCCGCCGACAGCGCTGCTCCCGTCGTGCGCGGCATCGACGACGGTCGACTGGGTGACCCCACGCCGTGCACGGAGTACGACGTGCGGGCCCTGATCGACCACCTCTTCCAAGTGGTCGTCAACTTCCAGGCCCTGGCGGCCAGAGAGGAGCCGGACTTCGGTGCGAAGCCGACCGCGGTCACCGGGGACTGGCGGGGCCGCTTCGGCGAGGAGACGGCCAAGCTGGTGGCGGCGTGGGACGCGCCGGGTGCGGACGAGGGGACCGCGGGTTCCATGGGGTTCCCCGCCAGAACCGTCGCGCGGATGGTGCTGGGCGACCTGACCGTGCACGCGTGGGACCTGGCACGGGCCACCGGTCAGGAATTCGTCCCCGACGAGGCGGTGGTGGGCGAACTCGGTCCCGGGCTCGCCGAGATGGCTCCGAATGCGCGGAAGGCCAAGGTGTTCGGTGAGCCCTTCCCCGTGCCGGACGGTGCTAGCCCCTTCGAGCGGATGCTGGCTGTGACCGGCCGCGACCCGGGCTGGCAACCGCCTCGGGCGTGAGCCCCGGGGCTCCCGAGACGCCGGTGGCTCCCGAGGCGCCCCTGACTCCCGTGGCCCCCGTGGCCGGAATCGTCCCTCCTGAGGTGCCGTAGATCCCCTCCAGCCTCGCGTGCGCCCCGTCGACGATCTCCTCGGCGGACGCGACCATCCCGCGCTCGGAGAGGCGCGCCGCCTGATGGGTGTACGGGGACGGCGGCGCCGGATGCCGGCGCCGCCACCACGTCTCGCACCCTGCGTAGATCCCCACGGCGAAGACCAGGACCGGGATGGACAGGGGCAGCAGAATGTCGCCCACGAGCAGGCCTCCTCGATGTCGATGCCTCGCACACCGACCGCACCGGCGTATCGGCTGTATGGGGTACATCGGCAGGGCCGGCAGGTCTGCTGAAGATCATTCTTCGGCCAATGAATGGCGGAATATGGGCGTATGGCGGCTTACGAGTCCAAGGCCCACAGGTGCACGGCGTCCCCGCTCCCGGACACCGTGTACCAGGTGCCGTCGCCGAGAGCCGTCGGAGTGCCGGAGACCGGGAAGGGGTACGCGACCTGACCGGCCGGGCGCATCCCCGTCGCGTCCAGCAGCCAGTGCCGCACCGGCCCGCACTCCTCGTCCTGATCCGTACTGGAGATGGCCGTCTCCTTGTCCACGAACCCGCACTCGTAGTCCCACATCACATCGTCGGCGTCGAAGTCGTCCGGGTCCGCGTCGGGGTGACGCGGGACGGCGTCCGCGGCCTCGATCTCGGCCACCACCGCACCGTCCGAGACCCGGTGCAGAGCCAGCGAGTCCAGATCGTGAGCCACTGTCAGGAAGTGCTCGCCCGTGGGGCTCACGGAGGTCAGGATCCGCTCCTCCTCGCCGAAGTGCTCCACGGACAGCTCCGTCCCGTCCCACCGCCCCCACAGCAGCGGCGCCCCGTCCTGGCCCTCGCCGACGCTCAGCCCCATCTGCGCCGGATCGGGATGCGGTACGTGCTCCGAGCCCGCCGCCACGGTCTCCGCGTCCGCCCGCCCCAGCACCCGCCCGTCGGCGGCATCGATGACCAGCCACTCGTCGAGTGCCTCCGGATCCGGCCCGGCCGTCGCCACGGGGCCGCGGACGTGGGCCCACACGAGCGACCCGTCCGCCGAGAACACCGCCGAGCCGCTGTCCGCGTACAGGTGTGACCGGCTGTCCGCGTACTCGTCGAACGACTCGTGCAGGATGCGGCAACCGCCCTCCCAGCAACCGTGCCGAACCTCCCAGCGCACCGCCCCCGCCGGATCCACGGCGCGTACCGAATGCACCCCCGCGAAGACCGCGAGATCCCCGCCCGGCGCCACCGTGAACGTACCGAAGCGACGCGGCCAGGGGGCCGGGAAGCGGGTCTGCGGGGCGGACGGGTCGTCCAGGTCGACGGCGACCGCCTCGAAATCGCCGCGCTGAATCAGCAGACGGCGATCCGGCCACCGCAGGACGGACGGCGCGTACGCGGCGTCACGATCCCGGTCCAGGGGTGCGGTGAGCGTGGCGACAAGGCGAGCGGATGCGGCACTGGTGGTCATGGGTCCCCTCCCGAACGTGCAGCGTGCAGCGTGCACGAGAACAGGGGAGAACCGTAGAGCCCCGGGGTGACAGCCGCGCTACGGGGTGGCGTCGGAACCGGCTCAGGACCAGGTCAGGACGGGACCGGGACGAGGGCAGGGCACGTCCGCGGCAGGACCGGGACCAGGCCGGCGCACGCCCAGGGCCGGATCAGGATCGGCTCAGGGCCACACCAAGCAGTACGCCTGGTGCCCCGCGTCATGCAGACGATGGCTGAAATCCTGCCACTCGTGGAGCAGCTGGTAGACGTTGAACGCGTCACGCGGGCCGCCGCGGTCCGGGACCGTGGACCAGATGAAGGCCGCAGCGCCGACCGACTCCTCGCCGACGTCGCGCAGCGGGTCGACGACCGTCATCGGAAGCTTGACCACCGCGTAGTCGGGGTGCAGGACGACCAGTTCCAGCGGGGGGACCTTGTGCAGGGGTATGCCCTGGATGCCGGTGAGCACCATGGCCGCGACCGTCTCCGGCTTGATCTTGCTGAACATGCCGCCCATGCCCAGCTCGTCACCGCCGAGTTCCTCGGGACGCATCGAAATGGGCACGCGTGCGGCAGTGGCCCCGTCGGGGGCCCCGAAATATTTGTAAGTCACCCCCACCCGACCACCACTCCTGCTCCCGGCCTGTGCACTGCCGGCCTGATGTATGCCCTGCTTGCGCTCAGCCTCACGCCGGTGCCGACCTCGCCGGGCAGGCTCGGGCCCCAGGTCGTCGGTCCCTTCGCCCACTCCGCCACCGCGATGCATATCTCATCCACCCGACTACTACTTAGGAGACACAGCCCCCGCCGCGCAACCCGATCATCGTGTCAGTGACCTCCCCCACGGGCGTGGTGTGAAACACCCGTCCGCAAGACCGTCGGTGGCTCTGACACCATGGCTTGTGTGAGCTTTCCCTATGACGCCCCAGTTTCGCAGACGAGAGAGGGCTGACGCCCTTTCGTCATACGAGGAGATCACGCTTCCTGCTCATTGGCGGCCGGATTTCCGGCCCGGCCCCCCGACCTCCCGAATCGCAGATCAGGACCAAAGTGCCGTATTCATACGAAGCCCCAGTTTCGCAGACGCTTTTCGACCGGGCGTCCCTCGTGACGCCCGGCGGCGTGAACTCTCCCGTACGTGCCTTCCGGGCCGTGGGCGGTACGCCCCGCTTCATGGTGTCCGGTGCCGGTCCGTACCTCACCGACGCCGACGGGCGTGAGTATGTCGACCTCGTGTGCTCGTGGGGGCCGATGATCCTCGGCCATTCCCACCCCGAGGTCATCGCCGCAGTCCAGGAGGCTGTCGCCCGCGGCACCTCGTTCGGTACGCCCGGTGAGGGCGAGGTCGCGCTCGCCGAGGAGATCGTGGCCCGGATCGAGCCCGTGGAGCAGGTACGGCTGGTGTCGTCCGGCACCGAGGCGACCATGTCCGCGATCCGGCTGGCGCGGGGGTTCACCGGCCGTGCGAAGGTCGTGAAGTTCGCCGGCTGCTACCACGGGCACGTGGACGCGCTGCTCGCCGCCGCCGGGTCCGGGGTCGCGACCTTCGGTCTTCCGGATACCCCCGGGGTCACGGGCGCGCAGGCCGGCGACACGATCGTGCTGCCGTACAACGACCTGGAGGCCGTGCGGACCGCCTTCGCCGCGCACCCCGGCGAGATCGCCTGTGTGATCACCGAGGCGTCGCCGGGCAACATGGGCGTAGTGCCGCCGCTGGACGGCTTCAACGCCGGGCTCAAGGAGATCTGCGCCGCCAACGGTGCGCTGTACATCTCCGACGAGGTCATGACCGGATTCCGTACCTCGAAGGCCGGCTGGTTCGGCGTCGACGGGGTGCGGCCCGACCTGATGACCTTCGGCAAGGTCATGGGCGGCGGCTTCCCGGCCGCGGCCTTCGGCGGGCGCGCCGATGTGATGGCGCACCTCGCCCCCGTCGGCCCCGTCTACCAGGCGGGCACCCTCTCCGGTAACCCGGTCGCCACCGCCGCCGGGCTCGCCCAGCTGCGGCTGCTCGACGACGCGGCGTACGCGAAGGTCGACGCGGTCTCCGCGGAGATCCAGGCCCTGGTGAGCGAGGCGTTCACCAAGGAGGGCGTGGCGCACACGGTGTCCGCGGCCAGCAACATGTTCTCCGTGTTCTTCACGGACCAGCCGGTGCGGAACTACGAGGACGCCAAGAAGCAGGAAGCCTTCCGCTTCACCGCCTTCTTCCACTCGATGCTGGCGCAGGGCGTCTATCTGCCGCCGTCCGCGTTCGAGTCCTGGTTCGTCTCCACCGCCCACGACACGCAGGCCGTCGAGCGGATCGCCGCCGCGCTGCCGGCCGCCGCCCGCGCCGCATCGGAGGCCACCGCATGAGCCCGGCCGACAAGGGCATCACCGTCGTCCATCTGATGCGTCACGGGGAGGTGCACAACCCCGAGGGTGTGCTCTACGGACGGCGCCCCGGCTACCACCTCTCCGAACTCGGCCGGCAGATGGCCGACCGGGTGGCCGAGCACCTGGAGAAGCGCGACATCACCCATGTCGTCGCCTCCCCGCTGGAGCGCGCCCAGGAGACGGCGACACCGATCGCCAAGACGCACGGCATCGACCTGGCCACGGACGAGCGGCTGATCGAGGCGGCCAACGTCTTCGAGGGCAAGACCTTCGGGGTCGGCGACGGTGCGCTGCGCAAGCCGGACAACTGGAAGCACCTCACCAACCCGTTCCGCCCGTCCTGGGGCGAGCCGTACATCGAGCAGGTCGTACGGATGATGGGCGCCCTCGACGCCGCGCGCGACGCGGCCCGCGGGCACGAGGCGGTCTGCGTCAGCCATCAGCTGCCGATCTGGATCGTCCGGAGCTTCGTCGAGCGGCGGCGGCTCTGGCACGACCCGCGCAAGCGGCAGTGCACGCTCGCCTCGCTGACCACCTTCACGTACCAGGGCGACAAGATCGTCTCAGTCGGCTACACCGAGCCGGCCCGCGATCTGGTGCCTGCGCATCTGCTGGCCGGTGCCAAGCCGGTGAAGGGGAAGTCCAAGGCGTTCGGAGCCTAGATCCTTCCCTCTGCCAACTCTGCGGGCCCCGCCGATCCGTCGGCCGGGGCCCGCGCCGCGTCCGGCCGGCGTCGGGTGGGGGCGGGTCTCGACGGGAGTCATGTGCCGATCGGCGGAACCACCGTGCTGTTCAACCCATCTAAGCCTTCGCCAGTTTGTATGGAGTTGGGCCAAAACGACCGCAGATGGGGATGCCATGCGCGATATCAGCCGAAGGAGTCTGCTCACCGCCGGACTGGGAGCGGCGGCTGCCATCGGGATGGCGGGCTGCGGTTCCCTGGACTCTGCCGTGAGGGGCGGGCCGGGCTCCGGCACCGGGGAGCGGTCGGGCGGCAAGGCCGAGGGAAGCGGTGCCGGGGACAAGGACGTGCGGGAGATCGGGGACGGTTCCACCGCTGACACCGGAGAGCAGCCGAACCAGCCTGCCGCGCCGGTCCCGCTGGAACCCGGGCAGACCCCGCCGCAGTTCGTGATCTTTTCCTGGGACGGGGCGGGCGAGGTCGGCACCGGGCTCTTCGCGCGTTTTCTCGAACTCGCCAAGGACCACGACGCGGCGATGACCTTCTTCCTCTCCGGTCTCTATCTGCTGCCCGAGTCGAAGAAGTCCCTGTACCGACCGCCGAACAACGCCATCGGCGCCTCCGACATCGGATATCTCACCGATGATCACATCAAGGCGACGCTGGACCAGGTACGCCGGGCCTGGCTGGACGGTCATGAGATAGGCACGCACTTCAACGGGCATTTCTGTGCCGGTTCCGGATCGGTCGCCCACTGGACGCCCGACCAGTGGGAGAACGAAGTCGATCAGGCGGTCTCCTTCGTCACCGAATGGCGCACCAATACCGGTTGGACCGATCTCGACCCGCTGCCTTTCGATTACCGCAAGGAACTCATAGGCGCCCGCACGCCCTGTCTGCTGGGCCAGGACAATCTGCTGCCCACCGCGCGCAAACTGGGGTGGCGCTACGACGCGAGTTCGCCCGGCGGCACCCAGATCTGGCCGGAGAAGCGCCAGGGGCTGTGGGATCTTCCGCTCCAGGCCATACCGTTTCCAGGGCACTCGTTCGAAGTGCTGTCGATGGACTACAACATCCTTGCCAACCAGTCGAAGAACTCCACCCAGGGAATACCGTCGCGTTTTCCGGCCTGGCGTGAGCAGGCCATACAGTCGTATCTCGCCGGTTTCGAGCGGGCGTACAAGACGAATCGTGCACCGTTCTACATCGGCAACCACTTCGAGGTGTGGAACGGTGGCATCTATATGGATGCGGTCGAGGAGACCATCAAAAGGATCGCGGGGAAGCCGGATGTGCGGCTCGTCTCGTTCCGGCAGTTCGTCGACTGGCTCGATGTCCAGGACCCGGCCGTGCTTGCGAAGCTCCGTACCCTCGAGGTCGGCGAGTCGCCCGGCGGTGGCTGGAACACCTTCTTTAAACAGGCCTGACAACGGTCTTTACGGGCACCGAGGGGGGTGCGCAAGATCCCCGAAACCGCCATGCGAAACTTTTCACATGAGCTTTGGCCGCGCACCCCGACGCCGCTTCACCCTGCTCGCCGCCCCCGCAGCGGCCGCCGCGCTGGCGCTGACCCTGACGGCCTGCGGTGGTGACGGCAACAAGGCCGGCGGTGGCGGCAACTCCCACTTCGTCACCGGCAGTGGCGGGATCTCCACCGTGGCCGAGGCGGACCGCCAGGACGCGCCGAAGCTCGACGGGGCGGCGCTGGACGGCAAGCCCCTCGACGTCGCCGACTACAAGGGCAAGGTCGTCGTGCTGAACGTATGGGGCTCGTGGTGCGGCCCCTGCCGGCTGGAGGCCAAGCACTTCGCGAAGGTGTCGAAGGAGACCGCGAGCCAGGGAGTCCAGTTCATCGGGATCAACACCCGGGACGCCGAGAAGGGCCCGGCGGTGAACTTCGAGAAGGACAACGGCATCACCTACCCGAGCTTCTTCGACCCGATCGGCAAGCTCATCCTCCGCTTCCCCAAGGGGACGCTGAACCCGCAGGCCATTCCGTCGACCGTGGTCATCGACCGGGACGGGAAGATCGCGGCCCGCACCCTCGTCGCCCTCGACGACGTCAAGCTCCACAAGATGATCGACCCGCTGATCGCGGAGAAGTGATCACGTGCTCACGCTCGCCGCGACCGGTATGAACACGACCGTGTTCAACGGGGCCCTTCTGGTGGCCCTGCCCATCGCCGTACTCGGCGGACTGGTCTCGTTCTTCTCGCCGTGCGTGCTGCCGCTGGTGCCCGGCTACCTCTCGTACGTCACCGGGGTCAGCGGGACCGATCTGGCCCAGGCCAGACGGGGGCGCATGGTCGTCGGCGCCTCGCTCTTCGTGCTCGGCTTCTCCGCCGTGTTCGTCTCCGGTGGTGCGCTCTTCGGCTATTTCGGGCAGCGGCTGCAGGATCACAGCGAGGTCATCTCCAAGATTCTCGGCGTCCTGATGATCCTGATGGGCGTCTTCTTCATGGGGCTGATGCCCTGGATGACCCAGCGCGAGTTCCGCATCCACAAGCGGCCGGTGTCCGGCCTCGCCGGAGCGCCGCTGCTCGGGGTGCTGTTCGGGGTCGGCTGGACGCCGTGCCTCGGCCCGACGCTCACTTCTGTGCAGACGCTCGCCCTCGAACAGGGGACCGCCGGGCGCGGGGCCGTACTGACCCTCGCGTACTGTCTCGGACTCGGCCTGCCGTTCGTGCTGGCCGCAGTCGCCTTCCGTAAGGCGCTCGGTGCCTTCGGATGGGTCAAGCGCCACTACGTATGGGTCATGCGGATCGGCGGCGCAATGATGATCGTGACCGGCCTGCTCCTGCTGACCGGTGTGTGGAGCAGCATGATGCAGGAACTGCAGGGCTGGTCCAACGGCTTCACGGTGGGGATCTGAGTTCCATGAGCAACACCAAGACCGACGCGGCCGACGAGCGCGAGCGCGAGAGCCGACAGGAGCGGGAGAACGCGGCCGAGCTCGGCGCGGCCGGCTCGCAGCTCTCCACGGCGCCGCGCGAAGAAGCCCTGACCGCACTGCCCGCCATGGGCGTCATCGGCTGGGTGCGCTGGTTCTGGCGCCAGCTCACCTCGATGCGGGTCGCGCTGATCCTGCTCTTCCTGCTCTCGCTCGGGGCCATCCCCGGCTCGCTGATCCCGCAGAACAGCGTGGACGAGCTGAAGGTGCAGACCTTCAAGGAAGCCCACACCACCGTCACGCCGATCTACGAGAAGCTCCAGTTCTTCGACGTCTACAGCTCGGTGTGGTTCTCCGCGATCTACATCCTGCTGTTCGTCTCCCTCATCGGCTGCATCGTGCCGCGCACCGGCCAGTTCATCGGCCAGCTGCGCAGCCGGCCGCCGGGCGCCCCGAAGAGGCTGACCCGGCTGCCCGCGTACACGACGTGGCGCACCGCCGCCGAGCCCGAGCAGGTCCGCGAGGCCGCGCTCGTGATCATGCGCAAGCGGCGCTTCCGGGCGCACGCGGACGGCGATGCGGTCGCCGCCGAGAAGGGCTATCTGCGCGAGGCCGGGAACCTGATGTTCCACGTCGCGCTGATCGTCATGCTGGTGGCCTTCGCCACCGGGCAGCTCTTCAAGTCCGAGGGCGGCAAGCTGATCGTCGACGGCGACGGCTTCTCCAACACGCTGACCCAGTACGACGACTTCAAGTCCGGATCGCTGTACGACACGGACTCGCTCGCCCCGTTCAGCTTCACCCTCGACAAGTTCGTCGGCACGTACGAGCGCAACGGCCCGCAGATCGGCACCCCACGCAAGTACGAGGCCCACGTCACGTACTCCGAGGGTGCGTACGGCAAGCCGAAGAAGGCCGTCATCAAGGTCAACGAGCCGCTGGTGGTCGACGGCTCCAAGGTCTATCTGATCGGGCACGGCTACGCCCCCGTCGTCTCCGTCAAGGACGGCAAGGGCAAGGAGGTCTACAAGGCCGCCGTTCCGCTGCTGCCGATCGACAGCAACGTCACCTCGACGGGCGCGATCAAGGTGATGGACGGCTACCGCGACAAGAACGGCAAGAAGGACCAGCTGGGCTTCCAGGCCTTCTTCGTGCCGACGTTCGCGGGCAACGGCAAGGGGACGATGTTCTCCCAGTTCCCGGCCGCGGACTTCCCGGTACTGGCCCTCAACGGGTACCACGGCAGCCTCGGTGTCGACTCCGGACTGCCGCAGAACGTGTACCAGCTGAACACCTCGAAGATGAAGGCGTTCAAGGACAGCAAGGGCGACAAGCTGAAGCAGCGGCTGCTGCCCGGCGAGACGATGAAGCTGCCGGACGGCGCCGGATCGATCACCTTCGAGGGAATCGAGCAATGGGCCAGCTTCCAGATCTCGCAACAGCCCGCCAGCGGCTGGGCGCTCACCGGAGCCATCGGGGCCATCGCCGGTCTGGCCGGGTCATTGTTCATCCAGCGGCGCCGGGTCTGGGTCCGGGCCGTACGCGGGGCGGACGGCGTCACCGTCGTCGAGATGGCGGGCCTGGGCCGCAGCGAGTCCGCGAAGCTTCCCGAGGAGCTGGCCGATCTCGCGGTCACACTCAATGACATGGCGCCCACCGCGCCCGACGACGCATCTGCCGAAGCACTTTCCGAAGAACCTGCCGAAGGGGCTGAGAAGTGAATCTCGCCGCCGCAACCAACGAGAATCTGGCACACACCAGCAATGTGCTGATCTATTCGTCGATGGCCGTCTACACCATTGCCTTCTTCGCGCACATCGCGGAGTGGGTGTTCGGCAGCCGCAGCAAGGTCGGCCGCACCGCCGCCGCGCTGACCGGGGCCGGAGCCGTCGGCGCCTCCTCGGCGAAGATCCAGGTCCAGGTCGCGCAGAAGGGTGGCGCCACTGCCGTACTGGACCGACCGAAGATCATTACGCGTTCCGCCGCCGGTTCGCGCGATGTCCCGGACGGGCCCGGCGCCGCCGGCGGCACGTTCAAGGGTGATCTCTGGGGGCGGATCGCGGTCTCCATGACCGTGCTCGCCTTCCTCGTCCAGACCGGCGGGGTCGTCGCCCGCGCGCTCTCCGTGCAGCGTGCCCCCTGGGGCAACATGTACGAGTTCTCGATCACCTTCTCCACGGTGGCCGTCGCCGCGTACCTGATCCTGCTCGCGCTGAAGAAGAACGTCCGCTGGATGGGCCTGCTGCTGGTCACGACCGTCCTGCTGGACCTCGGCATCGCGACCACCGTGCTCTACACGTCCAGCGACCAGCTGGTGCCCGCACTGCACTCGTACTGGCTGTGGATCCACGTCTCCACCGCCATCATCTGCGGCGCGGTCTTCTACATCGGTGCGGTCGGCACACTGCTGTACCTGTTCCGCGACAGCTACGAGAGCAAGCTCGCGAACGGCGTCGAGCCCGGCTCGTTCGCCCAGTCCGTACTGTCCCGGCTGCCCGCCGCGGCGACCCTCGACAAGTTCTCGTACCGCGTCAACGCCGCAGTCTTCCCGCTGTGGACGTTCACGATCATCGCGGGCGCGATCTGGGCGGGCGACGCCTGGGGCCGCTACTGGGGCTGGGACCCCAAGGAGGTCTGGTCCTTCATCACGTGGGTCGCCTACGCCTGCTACCTGCACGCCCGCGCCACCGCAGGCTGGAAGGGCCGTAAGGCCGCGTATCTGGCGCTGATCGCCTTCGGCTGCTGGCTCTTCAACTACTACGGCGTGAACATCTTCGTCACCGGCAAGCACTCCTACGCCGGCGTCTGAGCCACCCGCCACCGTCCGTACGGGTGCGGATCCCGCTCCACCGGGCCACGCTGGAACCATGAGCGACACGCACCCGGTGATCGAACGTGGCGCGGCAGAGACCGACGGCGACCGCCACATCCTGCGGTTCACGCTCCGGCTGCCCCACCCCGTGTCACGGGTGTGGGCAGCCGTTGCCGGTTCCGAGGGGCTGCGGGACTGGCTCGCCGCCGCCGAACCGTTCGAACCGCGCATCGGCGGTGCGATCACGCTGCGCTGGCTCAACACCGACCAGGACGGGAATGCCACGGTCGCCTCCGGCACCGTCACCGCCTGGGACGTCGAGCGGGTGGCCGAATACACCCTCGAAGGAGTGCACGGCCGGATCCGCTTCCACCTGGAGCCACCGCGCGGCGACCATGTGGTGCTGCGCTTCACCAATGAGTTCCGCGGCGACGACGCTCTGCGGCTGGACTGCCTGGCGGGCTGGCACAACCACTTCGAGTACCTGGTGGAGGCGCTGGACGGGCGTCCCGCCGACTGGTCCGCGGGGACGCTCACCCGGTGGCAGGAGCTGCGGGACGGGTACGCGGCGGACGGCGGTCGGGGCGCGGGCTGACGGTCCGGGCGGCGGTGGCGGTCAGGGGGCGGACGACGGTGGCAGGCAGTTCCGCGCCGGGGGCTTCCCTTCCGGCCAGGCGATCGCCACGAACCGCTGCGAGGCGTCCTCGGGCGCCAGCTCCACCACCGGCACCGCCTTGTTGTACGGGTTGCCGTGGTTGTCCAGGCAGATCCAGCCGCTGGCCCCCGACACCCGCAACGACCCCTTCACCCGTGGCCACTGCTCGCCCACGTCCGCGGGCTCCGGAAGGCGCTTGCCGCCCGGCGTCGCCTGACGGATGCCGTGCACAGCCGTCGCCATCGCGTCGTAGGCGATGATCACCTGGCCGTCGGTCAGATCCTGCCGACCGGCCGGGCCGATCGGACCCACCGGCTTCTTCCCCACCACCTCCAGCAGATCCAGGAACTCCTGGTAGTCGGCAGGGGAGCCGCCCGTCATCTCCTTCGCCCCGCCCTTCCCCGCCGCCCAGGCGTCCGGATGCGCGAGCGAGGCGTAGCGGACCGTCACCTTCCGGCGCAGCGTGTTCCGGTCGAGCTTCTTGTCGCCACCGAGATACGAGCCTTCGTCGCCGGTGAGCACGGTGAACGCCCGGTTCTGACAGCCGCGGGCCCCGAGTGCATTGATGAACTGCCGCAGCTGGGTGTGGCGCCCGGCGAAGAACACCGTCTCCGCGCCCGAGTCGCAGATCAGATGCGTGATCTGCTGGAACGTGTTGGCCGTGGTGCCCTCGTCGGTCGGGTCCTTCGGCGAGGTGAACAGCTGCGGCTCGTAACGGGTGCCCTTCACCAGCGCGGCGAACGCCGCCTTCAGCGTGTCCGTGTAGTGGTCCCCGGTACGGGTGTCCTGGACCAGCAGCGCCTTGTCGGCCCGCACCTTGCCGAACTGGGCGAGGGCGCGCGCCTCGTCCCGGTTGGTGGGGGAGACCCGGGCCAGCCCCGGGAACGGGTCGCCCTTCGGGCTGTTGGCGATGTCGTCTGCGGTGATCGTCGAACCGACGACCGCGATGCGCGCGGCGGTCAGCTCCTTGACCGCCGACTTCACCTGCGTACTGCTGGTGGCCACTCCCGACACGGCCCGCAGCCGGTCCGGGGCGCCCGTCATCGTCTTCAGACGGTCCACCGTGGGGCGCCAGAGCAGGTTGTTCTTCCCGGTGTTGGCGAGCAGCAGACGGATCTTCGGCACCTGGTCGTTCGACAGATGGTTGGCCCGGTACTGCTCGGCGAACGCGCCCTGCAGCTCCCGCCGCATCTTGGTGCCCATCGAGCCGTCGGTCGACGTCAGCGGCAGCAGCAGCGCGACGGAGACGTACCGGCCCGGCTTCAGTCCGGCGTTCTCCCGCCCGATCGCCGCGGCGACATCGGTCAGCTTCGGCATCCCGAAGTCGTAGCCGGAGCCGGAGACACCGATGCACTCGTCACTGCCCTGCGGACGCTCGACGCCCGGCACGCACCGCCGGTTCTCCGGGGCCGTGAGCCGGCCGACGCCGTACCACCCGGAGGTGATCACGAGCGCCCCCACCACGATCGTGGTGACGATCTTCTGCCGGGCCGTGTACCAGACGCGATAACGCAGCGGATTACGCATGCGAGCCACCGTCCCCCTGTGTCCGTCCTGGTCCCTGCGCGGTGGCCGGCGGGCGGGCCGGCGGCCCCGGTGGCATGGAGAGCGGCCGCCACGCCCTGATGTCCTGCGGCCAGTGCGTCGCCGCGTCCCAGAGCACACTGTTGCCCGTCGGGTGCCTGCCGGACAGCTGCCGCAGCTCGAAGGCCATCTTCTCGGTCACCTCGTCGTCAGGCAGCGCCAGCGGATCGGAGAGCAGCCAGACGGCGTGCAGCAGCCGCTCCAGCTGCAGCTGGAGCTCCGTCGCCCGCTCGTCGAGCCCGGCGAGCCCCGTCTCCTCGTCCGGCAACGAACCGGCCGGCTCCCGCCCCAGGGCGATCGCCCGCCGCGGATCGGGGCCGGCGCTGCCGGGCGCGCGCGGATACGGCGCGGCGGCGATGAACCGCAGCGCGCCCAGCCAGCGCATCACGTCGGTGAGCGCGAACTGCACCCGCAGATGGGTCACACAGGCCCCGGCCCCGCCCAGTACCAGCTCCTGGTGCAGGCGGTGCGGGACGCTCGGGAAGCTGCCCCCGGGCACATAGGCCGTGCGGAGCGACTCGTGCACCGCACGCCACATCGCGTAATGCGGGTGGTCGCCGTCCTGGAACCGCAGCCGGTGCAGCAGCAGCGACCGCAGCAGCGGATCGGCGACGAAGTGGTCGGGACCGACCTGCCAGTCCTCCGACCGCAGCACATCCCGTACGAGCAGCGCCACATCGCCGTCCATCGAGACCCCGCGCAGCCGCGTCCGCGCCAGCAGCCGGGCGGACTCCTCGCCGTGCGCGGCGGCCAGCACACTCAGGACGTCCGGACGCTGCCCCGGCAGCAGCTGCTTCAGCAGCTCGTCCGCCACCCGCACCGGCGGCCGGTCCTCGCGCAGTTCCACCGTGCAGTCGAACAGTGCCCCGGGCACCAGTGCCGCCGTTTCCCCCGCCTCACCCGCCGCCTGCGCGAGCAGCGCCACCCCGAGCGGGCGCCCGCCCGTCAGCCGGTGCACACCGCGGGCCAGTCCGGCCGGGGTGCGGCCCGCCGGATCGAACCGGTCGAACGCCGCCTGCACCTGCGTGGCGGTCAGCGGGGTGAGGTCCACCGCGAGGATCCCGGACGTCACCTCCGTGGACCTGGCCCAGTGCGAGGCGTGCGCCACCTCGGGCAGCCGGTGCCGCACCGCATGGCTCAGCCCCTCGTGGTCACGGGCCCGCGACGAGGCGAAGACGGCGATCTGATCGCGGCCCCCGGCGCCGCGCTGCCGCAGCAGCGGCTCGACCAGCTGCCGCCCCAGCACCGTGTGCGCATTGTCGAGCAGCAGCACCGGACGGCCCCGGCGGGCGCCGCGTGCCGTACCCCGGTAGGCCCGGACCAGGTCCTCGACCAGCGCCATCACCAGATGGTCCTCGGCGCGGCGGCGCAGATCGCCGCCGCGCTCGAAGTCCACGGCCAGCTGCCGCAGCCCGATCCGGCCGTTGCCACCCGCCTGCGGATAGCCCCCGTACCAGTCCGCCGACCGCCGCTGGAACCGGCTGAACGTCTCCTCCAGCACCGTCTCCACGGTCGCCTCCGCGACCAGCCCCGCCAGCGGAACCATCGAGTCGAACGCGCTCGCCGCCAGCTTCGTCAGCACCTTCGCGACCCAGCCGGTCGCCGCGCCCCCCTTGGTGTCGACCGTGGCCAGCACCGGACCGAGCGACTGAAGATCCCGCTGTGCCCGGGTCTCGTCCTCCCGGCTCCAGGAGATCGAGGCGACCGCCACCAGCCCGAGACTCAGCCGCGGGAACTGCACCGGCCGCGCTCCATGCACCCGCACCGTCAGCTGCGCCGCGAGCTCCGGCAGCGCGCCGGTGACCGGAGTCCAGCCGGGGCCGGGGTCCTCGGGCGGGACGACCGCCTCGCAGTCGACCAGGGCGACCGGGGTGATCTCCCGGTACACATGACGCAACTGCTTGAGCACCGCGGTCTTGCCCATGCCGCGCCCGCCGGTCAGCACGACGACGGGCGGATCGTCGCGGTGCTCGTAGGCAGCCCTGGCGGAGCCGGTGGGGGTGAGACCTGTCAGACGCGCCGCAAGTCCGTCGTTGCCGAAGATCGCCTCGCGCCCGTACAGCTCTCTGTCCACAGCACCCCCAGTGCCGACACCGTGCATGAACTGTCACACCGTCAACATCAGGATATCGACGGTGTGTTGGAGGGGGGTGAAGATTTTCGAACGATACGGGCGGTGCCGCCGGCCGGCCGCGGATCCTCGTCAGCCGACCGAGATCGCGTCCAGTTTCGCGCGCAGATACGTGTGGGAGTCCACCGGCTCGTGGGTGACCCGGCCGGTCGGCGCGGGCACCGACTCGACTGTGGTGCGAGGGTCGCACTCATAGAAATAGACGAGCGACATCAGCTCCTCGGCGGGGGCGTCGGAGGGCGGCGGCAGCACCCGGTGCCGGCCCGAGCGCCAGCGGTCGCCCGTCCAGCGTGCCATCAGGTCTCCGATGTTGATGGTGAACGCCTCGGGGTCGTACGGGGCGTCCTCCCAGCCGTTGTCGTCCGTGAAGACCTGCAGCCCGCCCTTGCCGGTCTGCCGGTCGAGGACCGTGACGGTACCGAAGTCGGTGTGCGGGCCGATCCGGAACTGACCCGGCTCCGGCTCCCCGACCACTTCGGTGCCCGGATACCAGTTGATGTTGAAACCCCAGGTGGGATGCGTGGTGTGCCGGGTGAAGAAGTCCTCGGGCTCACCGAGCGCGGCACCGAGCAGCTCCAGCAGCCGGTCCGAGAGGGTCCGCATCTGCGCGAGGTACTCCGTCACCAGGGCCCTCAGCCCGGGCGCCTCGTGGGGCCAGGTGTTGGGCAGGAACCACTCGGCGTCGATCTCCGGGTCGCCCGTGGGGTCCTCGGCGGCGAAGGAGAGCGACTCCTTGAGGTCCGGGGGCGTCCGGGTACCTTCCGAGCTGCCGTTGGCCTCGGCGCCGGGGCCGAGCCAGCCACGGCCGCCGACCTTGACGGCGTACGGCTTCTTCGCCGCGGCGGGCAGCCGGAAGAACCCCCGTGCGGCGTCGCGGATCGCGGTCCGCAGCGCGGGGTCCACGCCGTGCCCGGTGACCAGCAGGAAGCCCGCCGCCCGCAGCGCCGCGTCGACGGTCGCGGCGGTCTCCCGGCGGGCCCCGGCGTCGCCGGAGAGCCACGGTCGCAGATCGATGGTGGGAATCCCGGGCTCACTCATCGCCGATGTCCTCGTTCCATACATCCGGGTGGTCCTGGACGAAGGCGCGCATCATGGCGGTGCACTCGGCGTCGTCGAGGAGCACGACCTCGACGCCGTGCCGGGCCAGCCAGTCGTGCCCGCCGTGGAAGGTGGCCGCCTCGCCGACGACCACCCGGGAGATCCCGAACTGGCGGACCAGACCGCTGCAGTACCAGCACGGCGAAAGGGTGGTCACCATCGTCGTGCCACGGTACGAGCGCTGCCGCCCGGCGGCACGGAAGGCCGCGGTCTCCGCGTGCATGGACGGGTCGCCGTCCTGGACACGGCGGTTGTGCCCGCGGCCGAGGAGTGAGCCGTCCGCCCCGTACAGCGCGGCGCCGATCGGAATGCCGCCCTCGGCCAGTCCGGCGCGGGCCTCCGCGACGGCGGTCGCGAGGCGCTCCCTGTCGACGTCACGGCCGGTGCCCCCGGCTTCGCCCCTGCCGTCGTCCATGTCCCTCATGCCGTTCACTCTCCCGGTCACGGAACGCCGGGGCAACGTGCGGTCCCCGGTCGCCCGTCGTCCTCAGTCGCCGGCCGGGCTCGGTCTCCGAGTCGGCCGGGCCTCGGAACGCGAACCGACGGCTGCTGTAGCCGTGAACCTGCGTGCGGTCACGAGGCGGGCGGAGCGGACTCCTCCGGGCCGGCCCCGCTCTCGCGGCGCTTGAGCTCCTCCTCGCGGCGGCGCAGATCCGCCTCCCAGTCCTTGAGGAGCGACTCGTCCTTCTTGTTCTCCTCCTTCAGCTCCTTCAGGAATTCCGGATTGTCGTCCGGTGCCACCCACTCGTGGCGGTGGTTGCGATGCCATTCCGACGGCGTACGGCCCCCGGCGGGCGCGTGGCGCATCTTGCCCGCGCCCAGCCACACGAGCGGGCCCACGATCCAGAACAGCAGAATGATGAAGACCCAGGCGATCTTCGGCAGATGCTTGGCCTCGTCCTCCGGGGTGTTCAGGCAGTCGATGAACGCGTAGATCGTCAGTGCCAGAGGCAGGAGATAGATCAAGGCCCGGAACATGGTGAAGGGGTCCCCCCGCGAAGAGATGTCGGGGCGCTGTCCCGCCCCGGTGACGGGGCCAGGGTAGCCCGTGGCCGATACTTGTCCGCATGGCTTACGACGATCTTCGTTCCCTCCTCCGGGCGCTGGAGCGCGAGGGCGAGCTCAAGCGCATCAAGGCCGAGGTCGACCCCTATCTGGAGGTCGGCGAGATCGTCGACCGGGTGAACAAGGCGGGCGGGCCCGCGCTGCTCTTCGAGAACGTCAAGGGGTCGTCGATGCCCCTGGCCATGAACGTGTTCGGGACGGACCGGCGGCTGCTGAAGGCGCTCGGGCTGAAGTCGTACACCGACATCAGCGACAAGATCGGCGGCCTCCTCAAGCCGGAGCTGCCGCACGGCTTCGTCGGGGTGCGCGAGGCGTTCGGGAAGCTCGGCTCGATGGTGCACGTACCGCCGAAGAAGGTGAAGTCGGACAACGCTCCTGTGCAGGAGGTCGTCCTCACCGGCGACGACGTGGACCTGGATCAGCTGCCTGCGCTCTTCACCTGGCCCGAGGACGGCGGCTCCTTCTTCAACCTGGGGCTCACCCACACCAAGCACCCGGAGACCGGCGTACGGAACCTGGGGCTCTACCGGCTCCAGCGCCACGACCGGCGCACCATCGGGATGCACTGGCAGATCCACAAGGACAGCCGCAACCACTACCAGGTCGCCGCCAAGCGCGGCGAGCGGCTGCCCGTCGCGATCGCGTTCGGGGCGCCGCCGGCGGTGACGTACGCCTCCACTGCCCCGCTGCCCGGGGACATCGACGAGTACCTCTTCGCCGGGTTCATCCAGGGCAAGCGGATCGAGATGGTCGACTGCAAGACCGTGCCGCTGCAGGTCCCGGCGCACGCGGAGGTCGTTATCGAGGGGTGGCTGGAACCCGGGAAGATGCTTCCCGAGGGGCCGTTCGGCGACCACACCGGGTTCTACACGCCGCAGGAGCCCTTCCCCGCGCTCACCATCGACTGCGTGACCATGCGGAAGCGTCCGCTGCTCCAGTCGATCGTGGTGGGCCGGCCGCCGACCGAGGACGGCCCGCTGGGGCGGGCCACCGAGCGGTTCTTCCTGCCGCTCCTGAAGATCATCGTGCCGGACATCGTGGACTACCACCTGCCGGAGTCCGGCGGCTTCCACAACTGTGCGATCGTCTCCATCGACAAGAAGTACCCGAAGCACGCCCAGAAGGTGATGAGTGCCATCTGGGGCGCGCACATGATGTCGCTGACCAAGCTGATCGTCGTCGTGGACTCCGACTGCGACGTCCACGATCTGCACGAGGTCTCCTGGCGGGCGCTCGGCAACACCGACTACGCCCGGGACCTCACCGTCACCGAAGGCCCGGTCGACCATCTCGACCACGCCTCCTACCAGCAGTTCTGGGGAGGAAAGGCCGGCATCGACGCGACGAAGAAGTGGCCCGAGGAGGGCTACACCCGGGACGGGGGCTGGCCGAACATGGTCGAGTCCGACCCGGAGACGGCGGCGAAGGTCGACCGCCGGTGGAAGGAGTACGGGCTGTGAGTGCGGCCGAAGCGGCGCTGGGCCCCGGGCCCGCGCAACCGACCGGCAGGGTCAAGGCGTTCTTGCGGCTCGTGATGATCGAGCACTCGGTCTTCGCGCTGCCCTTCGCCTACATCGCCGCGCTGAGCGCGATGTTCCAGCTCGACGAGAACATCCACTGGGGGCGGCTGCTGCTCATCACCGTCGCGATGGTCGGGCTCCGCACGTTCGCGATGGCCGCGAACCGGATCATCGACCGCGAGATCGACGCGCGGAACCCGCGTACCGCTAATCGCGAGCTGGTCACCGGTGCTGTCACCGTGAGGTCGGCGTGGACGGGTGCGCTCGTCGCCGTCGTCGTCTTCCTCGGGGCCGCCGCCCTGCTGAACCCGCTCTGTCTGGCGCTCGCGCCGATCGCCGTCGTACCGATGGTCGTCTACCCGTACGGCAAGCGGTTCACCCACTACCCGCACGCCATCCTGGGTATCGCGCAGGCGATGGGGCCCATCGGTGCCTGGCTCGCGGTCACCGGCAGCTGGTCGTGGGACGCGGTGATCCTCGGCCTCGCGGTGGGTGTCTGGATCGGTGGCTTCGACCTGATCTTCGGCTGCCAGGACGTCCAGGCGGACCGCGCGCACGGCGTGCTCTCGGTCCCGGCCCGCTTCGGCATCCCGGCGGCGCTCTGGGGGGCCAGGGTCTGCCACGTGGTGACGACCGGGCTGCTGGTCTGGTTCGGGCTCGCGACGGGCGCAGAGCTCTTCTACTGGATCGGCATGGTGATCGTCGCCGTGGCGTTCGTGTACGAGCACCGCGTGGTGCGGCCGCACGACCTGTCCCGGCTGAACCGGGCGTTCTTCTCCGTCAACGGGTTCATCGGGATCGCGCTGTTCGCATGCGCCCTGCTGGACCTGCTGGTGCGCGGCCTCACACCGTGAACGCGGGAGGCACGGGACGGGTGGCGCGGCGCGGGCGACGGAACGCGAACGCCGCGCCCACCCCGCCGATCAGCCCGAACAGATGCCCCTGCCAGCTGATCCCGGAGTCGGTCGGCAGCACGCCCCACAGCAGCGAGCCGTAGACCACGGCGATCACGACGCCCACCACTATGTCGAGCGGTCTGCGGTCGACGAAGCCGCGGACCAGCAGATAGCCGAAGAGGCCGAAGACGACGCCGGACGCGCCGAGCGTGACCGTGTGCGGCGGTGCGGTGAGCCAGACGCCGAAGCCGCTGACCACGATGACGGTGAGGGCGACGGCGGCGAACCGGCGTATCCCGCCGAGGGCGGCGATGAAGCCGAGGACCAGCAGCGGGAGGGTGTTGGAGGCGACGTGCTCCCACCCGCTGTGCAGGAACGCGGCGGGCACGATGTCGAGCAGCTCGCCCGGCTCGCGCGGGGTGATGCCGTAGGTGTCGAGCGCCTGGCCGGTCGACATGTCGATGGATTCGAGCACCCACAGGAGTGCGACCCAGCCCAGCATCAGCGCGCCGGCCGTCACCGCCCGTGCGGACGTGCCTGTACGGGTACCGGTCATGGCCGCCCCCCTGTCCGTGGCCCGTTCACAGCCGCCCTCGGCTCTGTCCCGGGCCTGTCCTTCATCTGTCGGAACGCCCGAAACCCCTCGCTCGGTTCCGCAGGCCGTGCGCCGGATAGGCTCGGGTGTGTGGAATCCGGGACTTCAGTGAGTCAGCAGCAGCGGCAGCCTTGGATTGTCGGGGTTTCCGGTGCTTCGGGCACACCATTCGCCGCCGCCGTGCTGCGCGGTCTGCTGGCCGCGGGGGAGAGCGTCGATCTGGTGGTGAGTCGGGCCTCGCGGCTGACGCTGCTGGACGAGACCGGGATCGCCTTCCGTGACGCGCACTGGCAGGAGGACCTGCGGAGCTGGCTGGCGCGCGGGGCGGACGGGAAGCCGCACACATTCGATGTGGAGGTCGACCGGGTGCGGCACTGGGCGGCCGGTGATCTCGCGGCCGGGCCGTCCTCGGGCTCGTACCCGGCGAAGGGGATGCTGATCGTGCCGGCCTCGACGGCCTGTGTGGCCGGAGTGGCGCTCGGGCTTTCGAAGGATCTGCTGCAGCGGGCCGCGAGCGTGACGCTCAAGGAGCGGCGGAAGCTGGTCGTCGCGGTGCGTGAGACTCCGCTGAACGGTCAGACACTCAAGCATCTGGTGGCCCTGGACGAGGCGGGCGCCGTGGTGCTGCCCGCCTCTCCGGCGTTCTATGCGGGCGCGACGCACATCCAGGATCTGGTGGACTTCGTCGCGGGGCGGGTGCTCGACGCGGCAGGGGTGCCGCATCGGCTGTACCGCCGGTGGGAGGGGGAGCTCGGTGGCTCCCGTGGCTGAGGCCGGCCCGGTGGGGCCGGGGGTCAGCGCTTCTTCGGGGCGCGCTGGGTGCGGGTCCTGTCGATCTCGCGCGCGGCGGCGGGCTGGTGGGCACGCGAGCGGTTGGCCAGGTCCTGCAGCTCGCGCATCCGGGCGTAGGCCATCTCGATCGTGTACACGGTGTCTTCACTCCTGAGGATTCGAAAGAACTTCTTTGAAAATCTGAAAGATCTGCAGGGCGTGGACCCTGTATGCCTTAGATTCTATACGTAAACTCGCGGTACTGCTGAACAATGGAAGGTTTCAGTCATATGGACGCGGTGGACAGGCAGCTCATCCAGGCCCTCAGGGAGAACGGCAGGGCCTCGTACGCCGAGCTCGGGCGGCTCGTCGGGCTCTCCGGGCCCAGCGTCACCGACCGCATCAATCGGCTGGAAACCGCCGGTGTCATCACCGGCTACCGCGCCACCGTCGACGCCGCCTCGCTCGGTCTCGGGGTCACGGCCCTGATCGGCATCTCGCTCTCCGACGCCGCAGACCACGAGGACGTCGCACGCCGGCTCAAGGACCTCGAGGAGATCGAGGACTGCTGGTTCATCGCGGGCGACGACTCGTACATGCTCAAGGTGCGCGTCGGTGACGTCGACGGCCTGGAGAAGACCATTCGCCGGCTCAGCGGTACGAAGGGCGTCTCCCGTACCCGCACCACGATCGTGCTCTCCACCAAGTGGGAGAACCGGGTCGGGGAACTTCCCGAGGAGTCGTAGGCGTAACGTGGTGGAGCCCCCGGGTGACCAGGGGTTCCACGGGGGGGTTCCACAGAGTGTCCCCGGGGGAGCGCACTTACCGCACAGCAGTCAGAGACATCTGGGAGGCAGCCGCATGGACGTCGGGCTCAAGCGCGAGCTGGAGGAGAAGGTCCGCGCAGGGGAGCGGCTGACCCGTGAGGACGGCATCGCCCTCTACGCGTCGGACGATCTGGCCTGGCTCGGCGGCCTCGCCCACGAGGTGCGCACGCGCAAGAACGGCGACGTCGTGCACTTCAACGTCAACCGGCACCTCAACATGACGAACGTGTGCACCGCGTCGTGTGCGTACTGCTCGTTCCAGCGCAAGCCGGGCGAGAAGGACGCGTACACCATGCGCATCGAGGAGGCGGTCCGTCTCGCGAAGGCGATGGAGGGCGAGAGCCTCACCGAGCTGCACATCGTCAACGGGCTCCACCCCACGCTGCCGTGGCGCTACTACCCGCGCTCCCTCAGCGCGCTGAAGGAAGCCCTTCCGCAGGTCTCCCTCAAGGCGTTCACCGCCACCGAGATCCACCACTTCGAGACCATCTCCGGGCTCTCCGCCTCCGAGATCCTCGACGAGCTGATCGAAGCCGGTCTGGAGTCGCTGACCGGCGGTGGCGCGGAGATCTTCGACTGGGAGGTCCGCCAGCACATCGTGGACCACAACACCCACTGGGAAGACTGGTCGCGTATCCACCGCCTCGCGCACGAGAAGGGGCTGAAGACCCCGGCGACGATGCTGTACGGGCACATCGAGGAGCCGCGTCACCGCGTCGACCACGTGCTGAGGCTGCGTGAGCTGCAGGACGAGACCGGCGGCTTCCAGGTCTTCATCCCGCTGCGCTACCAGCACGACTTCGTCGACATGAAGGACGGCAAGGTCCGCAACAAGCTGCAGGCGCGGACGACGATGGCGACCGGCGCCGAGGCGCTGAAGACGTTCGCCGTCTCGCGTCTCCTCTTCGACAACGTCCCGCACGTCAAGGTCTTCTGGGTGATGCACGGGGTGCAGACGGCCCAGCTCGCGCTCCAGCACGGCGCGGACGACATGGACGGTTCGGTCGTCGAGTACAAGATCACGCACGACGCGGACAACTACGGCACGCCGAACAAG
The DNA here is from genome assembly GCF_036248255.1 of Streptomyces sp. NBC_01717. Classification (NCBI taxonomy): domain Bacteria; kingdom Bacillati; phylum Actinomycetota; class Actinomycetes; order Kitasatosporales; family Streptomycetaceae; genus Streptomyces; species Streptomyces sp. NBC_01717. The sequence continues at coordinate 5,367,280 of NZ_CP109178.1, forward strand.
CTCGGCCGCGACGACCTGCTGGACCTGATCCGGGACGCGGGCTTCCGCCCCGTCGAGCGGAACACCCGGTACGAGATCATCCGCGAGTACCCGGGGCCGGACGCGGAGCGCCGTGAGTCGCCGCAGCCGATGCGGGTCTGACGCGCGGTTCGCTCCGCCGCCGTCGAACTGCCCGGCGCGGATCTCTCTGTACGAAAGCCCCGGCCGCCGTCCCCGGCCGGGGCTTTCTCGCGTTGTGGACGGCGCTTGAGGCGATGGTGCTGTAATAGCTAATCTGCCGCTATGGCGCTTACATTTGAGGTGGATCCCAAGTTCGACAGCACCCTGCGGGACGGCATCTGTGCACTCTGGGCGGATGTCTCCAACGCGGGTGGTGCCGTCGGCTTCGTGCCACCCGTCACCACCGAGGACATCCGGCCCGAGCTGGTCAAGCACATCGTGTCGATGGCCGAGGGCCGCACCCGGCTGCTGGTCGGGTACGACGAGAAGGGCGCCGTCGCCGCAACGGCCTTCCTCGTCCGCAACACCCACCGGCTGATGTCCCACTGGCTCTGGCTCTACACGGTGATGGTCCACCCCGGCCACCAGGGCAAGGGTTACGGCCGCGAGCTGATGTCCGCCGCGGCGGAGGCCGCCCGCGGGACCGACGGGATAGAGGCCATCCGCCTCACCTGCCGGGGCGGCACCGGGGCCGACCGCTTCTACGCGACGTGCGGATACAAGGAGGTCGGCCGGGTACCCGGCGCGATCCGGGTCGCCGACGGGGACGACCGCGACGACATCATCATGCTGCTCCCGCTGGGGTGACCCGCCGGCCCGCCCGCCGAAGTGATCGAATTCGGGGCATGCTTCACTGGTCGGGCAGGGTTGTCGTACGTAGAGAGAAGGCCAGCCGTGTCCGCTGCCAAGCCGAGCGCAACGATCCGGTACACGCTGATGCGCCTCAGTATCTTCGTCGGCTGTCTCGCCGTCGTCGCCGTGGCCGTCACCTATGGTGTGCTGCCCTCCGGGCTCGGCGGATCCAACGTCATGTGGATCGTCATGCTCGCCCTGCTGCTCTCCGCGCCGCTCAGCTACATCCTGCTGCGCAAGCAGCGCGACGAGATGTCCGCGCAGATCGCCCCCAAGATCGACCGCGCCAAGGCCCGGCTGGCGGCGAACCAGGGCCAGGAGGACGGCGTCGCCCCGTAGTGCCGCGGTCCGCGTGAAGCCCGCGTGAGGGCGGGGTAAGGGTTACGTAAGGTTCCTCACACCCGCACCGCATTCGTTCGACGCCCCAGTGCCGGAGCACGTGCTCCTGTGCTGGGGTTTCTGCGTTCCGTCGCGTGGTGGGATGCGTTCTCGCCGAGGCTTCCCCAAAGAACACCTTTGAGGGTCTCAAAGTTCAAGTGTTAACGTGTTCGACATGAAGACAGCTGTGCGCCCCCGCCATCGAGCCGGCATCGAGCTCGTGGTGCGCCTGCATGTCGATCTCTGCCGCTGTATGTCCGCGGTCTGTTGCCGCAACGTCTGAACCGGCATCATGCAGCGGCGCCGCCCCTGACGCGGGCGCCGCACCCCCGTCCCCGCGCGCCGTCCCCGTGCGCCCCGATGCGTCACATCTGGAGTGTGTCCGTGTCCGCGAATCCCGCGTCCGCCACCGCCGGCACCGGCCGGCAGTCCGGCTCCGGTTTCCGTATACCCAAGGTCCCGTTCTGGGCCCAGATCGTCGCCGGTCTGGTCCTCGGCGTGCTGCTCGGCTGGCTCGCCCGCAGCTACGACATCGGCTGGCTCTACACCACGCTCGACAAGGTCGGCCACATCTTCGTCCAGCTGCTGAAGCTGGCCGTCGCGCCCCTCGTCTTCTTCGCGATCCTGGTGTCGATCACCAACCTGCGCAAGGTCAACAACGCCGCTCGGCTGGCCACCCGCACCCTGCTCTGGTTCATGATCACCTCGCTGATCGCCGTCGCCATCGGCCTGGCGATCGGCCTGATCACCAACCCGGGCGCCGGCACCGGCCTGACCCCGAAGGACGGCGCCAAGCCTGAGCACGCGGGCTCCTGGCTCGACTTCCTGACCGGCATCATCCCGGAGAACGTGATCACCCCGTTCACCGAGCTGAACGTCCTGCAGATCGTCTTCATGGCCGCCGTCGCCGGTATCGCCGCGCTCCAGCTCGGCGAGAAGGCCCAGCCGATCCTCACCCTCAGCGAGTCGATCCTGGAGCTCCTCCAGAAGGCCCTGTGGTGGGTCATCCGCCTCGCCCCGCTCGGCACCGTGGGCCTCATCGGCTACGCGATCGCCGACTACGGCTGGGACCTGATCGGCAAGTACGCGACGTTCACCGTCGACGTCTACGTCGGTTGCGCCCTGGTGATGTTCGGCGTGTACCCGCTGCTGCTCGCCACGGTCGCCAAGGTCAACCCGCTCCAGTTCTTCAAGGGCGCCTGGCCCGCGATCCAGCTGGCCTTCGTCTCCCGCTCCTCGGTCGGCACGATGCCGGTCACCCAGAAGGTCACCGAGCGCCTCGGCGTCCCGAAGGAGTACGCCTCGTTCTCCGTCCCGTTCGGGGCGACGACGAAGATGGACGGCTGCGCCGCGATCTACCCGGCGCTGGCAGCGATCTTCATCGCGCAGATCTTCGACGTCCAGCTGGGTGTCGGTGACTACATCCTGATCGCGTTCGTCTCGGTGATCGGCTCGGCGGCCACCGCCGGTCTCACCGGTGCGACCGTCATGCTGACCCTCACGCTGTCCACGTTGGGGCTGCCGCTGGAGGGCGTGGGCCTGCTGATGGCCATCGACCCGATCCTGGACATGATGCGTACGGCCACCAACGTGGCCGGCCAGGCGCTGGTGCCGGTGATCGTCTCGGCACGCGAGAAGATCCTCGACCTCGACGCGTACAACTTGGCCTCGTCCTCCCCGGTCGACGACGAGGTGCGCGACGCGGAGCCGGTGAACGTCCCGGTCGCCGCGTAACGAGTACACCTTCGGCGAGCGCCCCCGGTCCTTCGAGGACCGGGGGCGCTCGCCGTCGTACGCGTACGGAAGGGGGAGCCGGAGCGCGGGAAGACGTGACTTCCGGTGGAGGTGAAACCGGCCACTGGACGGCCCGGGAAGGCTTCTCCGTACGCCGCCGGAGGAGCCTGCGCCGTACCCTTACCGGGGAGTGGCGCAGTGGGGTGGGAGGAAGTCGGACGTGGGTGCTGTGAAGAGCAAACGGTTGCCGCGTGCCGTGCGCGAGCAGCAGATGATGGACGCCGCGGTGCAGACTTTCGGGCAGCGTGGCTACCGGGCCGCCTCGATGGACGAGATCGCGGAGCTGGCCGGCGTGTCCAAGCCGTTGGTCTATCTGTACCTGAATTCCAAGGAGGAGCTCTTCACCTCCTGTATCCAGCGCGAGGCAAAGGCGCTGGTCGCAGCGGTGCGGTCGGGGGTGGAGCCGGGGATGCCGGCGGACCGGCAACTGTGGGCCGGGCTACGGGCATTCTTCACACACACCGCGGAGAACCCGGACGGCTGGGCGGTGTTGCACCGGCAGGCACGTACGCACGGGGAGCCGTTCGCCACCGAGGTCATGGCGATGCGGGACGAGATCGTTGCGTTCGTGACGGGTCTGATCGGCGCCGCCGCGCGCGAGGCGCACCACGATCCGGCGCTCCCGGACCGCGATGTGTCGGGCCTGGCGCAGGCGCTCGTGGGGGCCGCGGAGTCGCTCGCCGGCTGGGCGAACGACACCCCGGGCGTCTCGGCGAAGGAAGCCGCGGCCACGCTGATGAACTTCTCGTGGGCCGGCCTGGAGAACCTCATGCACGGCCGCCCGTGGGCGCCGCGGGCCCAGGTAGCCGCACGGGCGTAGCGGCCGACCGGTCAGGACTACGGCCGTGCACTGTCCCGTGCCATCGACCCGGTGAGGTGCATGCGGCCGCCGCTGCGGAGCTGGAAGGCGGTGCCTGCGCCGTCCACCGCGTACGTCACGGTCGCCGGGAGCAGGACGGGGGCCTTGAAGTCGGCCCGGACGTAACTGATCCTGCCCGGTTCGGCGGACTCGGCCAGACAGCGGGCGACCGTCCACATGCCGTGTGCGATGGCCCTCGGGAAGCCGAACAGCCGGGCGGTGAGCGGATACAGGTGGATCGGGTTCCGGTCACCCGACGCGGCGCCGTAACGGCGGCCCAGATCGCCGGGGAGCCGCCACTCGGCGGCGGCGGGGAGTTCGGCCGTAGGCAGGGTGGGGGGACCGGACTCGGCAGCGGGCGAGGCGCCGCGTGCCGAGTGGCGGGAAAGATAGCCGCTGCGGGACTCCCACACCAGCTCGCCGCCCGACCGCGCCTCGGTCACCATCGTCACCTCGGTGCCCCGCCGATGGGGCGTCAGCGCATCCGCGTACACGGTGAGTTCGAGTACTTCCGTGGGGTGCGGCGCCCGGTGCCGGGTGATCTCGATCCAGGTGTGGACCAGCCCGACGACGGGAAGCGGGAAGCTCCGTCCGGTCATCAGCCGCATCGCGAGCGGGAAGCCCAGGACATGCGGGTACGTCAGCGGCAGTGTGCCCGACTCGGAGAAGCCGCAGATCCTGCTGTACGAGGCGAGGGGGCCGGGTGCGATCCGTACGTCCCGGACGACCAGGCGGTCGGCCGGCAGCGCGGCGCCGGGCCGGCCCGCCCGCTTGAACGGGGACGTGACGGCGCCACGTACCAGTGATGCCGTCAGACCCCGGGAAGTGGCAGTGGTCGACATCGACGTCACGCCCCGAGCAGGCTCTGGCCGCAGACCCGCACGATCTGGCCGTTCACGGCCGCCGAAGCGGGCTGGGCGAACCATGCGGTCGTCTCCGCGACATCGACCGGAAGACCCCCCTGTGCAAGGGAGTTCATCCGGCGGCCCGCCTCCCGGATGAAGAGGGGGACGGCGGCGGTCATCTTGGTCTCGATGAAGCCGGGGGCGACCGCGTTGACCGTGACGCCGTGGTCGGCGGCGGCGCGCGGGGCCAGGGAGCGGACCAGGCCGATGATGCCCGCCTTGCTGGCCGCGTAGTTCGTCTGACCGGTGTTGCCCGCGATACCGGCGATGGACGCGGTGGCGATGATCCGGCCGCCCCGGTTGATGGTGCCTGCTTCGAGCAGGGCATCCGTGGTGCGCAACACGCTGTCGAGGTTGACCTCGACGACCTGGGCCCAGCGGTCGGCGGGCATGTTGGCGAGCCGCCGGTCGCGGGTGATGCCCGCGTTGTGGACGAGAATGTCCAGGCCGCCGGGGGCCGCGGCGGCGATCCGCTCGGCGGCGTCGTCCGCGGTGATGTCGAGCGGCAGCGCCGACGCACCGAGCCGGTCGGCGGTACGCGCCAACTCGTCCCGGGACTGCGGGATGTCGAGGCAGATGACCTGCGCCCCGTCCCGCGCCAGGACCGACGCGACCGAGGCGCCGATGCCGCGCGCCGCTCCGGTGACCAGCGCGGTGCGTCCGGCGAGCGGTGCGGCAGGGTCGGTGGCCGGATCGGGCGCGGCGTCGGTGAGTTCGACTACCTGGCCGCTGACGTACGAGGACCGGGGAGAGAGCAGGAACCGGAGGGTGGACTCCGCCGAGGCGGTGGCGTCCGGTTCGATCCGGAGCAGTTGGACGGTGGCGCCCCTGCCGATCTCCTTGCCGAGCGAGCGCACGAACCCCTCAAGAGCCTGCTGGGCGGCCGCCTGATGATGGTCCTCGGCCGACGGCCGCACCCCGACGATCACGATCCGGCCGCCCGGAGCCAGCGAACGTACGACAGGATGCAGCGCGGCGTGCACGTCGCCGAGCCCGGCGGCGGTGGCAACTGCCGTCGCGTCCACCACGATTCCCGCAGGGCGGGGTGCCGGTTCGGCGCTCCGGACCACCGTGAGGCCGGTGGCGGCGAGAACCGCACCCAGCTCCTGCGCAACGGCGGAGTCCCCGGCAGTGAGGTGCAGCAGCGGGCCGTCCAGTGACTGCGTCTCCAGCGACCAGCGGCGCAGCCGCGCCGGCTGCGGCAGGCCGAGCTTCCGGGTCAGAAATCGGCCGGGTGCTGTGCCGGTGAAGTGCAGATAGCGGTCGGCCATTGTCCAGACTCCCTGCGCGGTCGTAGATTTTACTGCGGAGTAAGGTTACTCAAGAGTCAGGAGCAGGTCGAGATGAGTTGGTCGAGATGATCCCCCTTGCTCTCCCGCAGCCGCGCCGGGTCGCGATCATCGGCGGCAGCCGTATCCCGTTCGCACGCTCCGACGGCCCGTACGCACACTCCTCCAACCAAGAGATGCTCACCGCCGCACTGAACGGTCTGGTCGAGCGGTTCGGGCTTCAGGGGCAGCGGGTCGGCGAGTTCGTCGCAGGCGCCGTCCTCAAGCACAGCCGGGACTTCAACCTGGCCCGCGAGACCGTCCTCGGCTCGGCGCTCGACCCGCGCACCCCCGCGTACGACATCCAGCAGGCCTGCGGCACCGGACTCCAGGCCGTCATCGCCGCCGCCGACAAGATCATGCTCGGTGCGGTCGACTCCGCGATCGCGGGCGGCACGGACACCACGAGCGACGCACCCCTCGGCGTCAACGACCAGCTGCGCAGACTGCTGCTGGCGGCCCGGCGGGCGAAGTCGACCGGCGGACGGATCAAGGCACTTACGGGGATACGGCCTCGGCATCTCGTCCCCGACATCCCGCGGAACGCCGAACCCCGGACCGGGCTCTCGATGGGCGAACACGCGGCGATCACCGCCCGGCGGTGGGACATCGGCCGCGCGGAGCAGGATCTCCTCGCCGCCACCAGCCATCAGCGGCTCGCCGCCGCGTACGAACGGGGCTTTCTGCGCGACCTCGTCGTCCCCCACCTCGGTCTGGCCCGCGACCAGAACCTCCGCCCCGGCTCCACCGTGGAGAAACTCGCCACCCTGGAGCCGGTGTTCGGCGCCGACCACCCCGACGCGACGATGACCGCGGGCAATTCGACCCCGCTCACCGACGGCGCCGCCACCGTGTTGCTGGCGAGCGACGAGTGGGCCGAGGCGCACGGCCTGGAGCCACTCGCGTATCTCTCGCTGTACGAGACCGCCGCCGTCGACCACGTGGGCGGCGATGACGGGCTGCTGATGGCTCCCGCGTACGCCGTACCGCGGATGCTGGAGCGCGCCGGGCTCACCATCGAGGACTTCGACCTCTTCGAGATCCACGAGGCCTTCGCCTCCCAGGTGCTCGCCACCCTGGCCGCCTGGGAGAAGCAGGGGCTCGCCCCGGTCGACCGGGACAGGCTCAATGTGGCCGGATCGTCGCTCGCCACCGGGCATCCGTTCGCCGCGACCGGGGCGCGGATCGTCGCCACCCTCGCCGAACTGCTCGCCGAGCGGGAAGCCCCGGGCCGCGGGCTGATCTCGATCTGCGCCGCGGGCGGCCAGGGAGTCACCGCGATCCTGGAACGCCCCTGATTCCCGAGCCCTTTCAGCGATCGAGGACAACTTCAAGCCCGACCGGCGGCCGAGGACGAAACGGCCGCCGGACGGACCGGCCGAACCGCCCTTCCCCCTGTTGAGGAGCCGCTCGTGTCCACGCCAACCTCTGCCGCCGCACCTGCCGCGACGCCCGCCGTACCCGCCCTGGTCGAGCCGACGAAGGTCAGGGCGGCGGACGGATCGGTACGGCAGGTCTCCGTACCGCCGATCGCGCCGTCCGTCCGGCACGGATCACTCGCCGAGATCCCCTTCGACAACGCCCGCGAGGCCCCGGGCGACGCCGTCATCAGCCGCAAGCAGCCGGACGGCAGCTGGCAGGACGTGACGGCCGAACAGTTCGCCGGCGAGGTGCTCGCCGTCGCCAAGGGCCTGATCGCGGAGGGCCTGCGGGCCGGCGACCGGATCGCGATCATGGCCCGTACGACATACGAATGGACGCTGCTCGACTTCGCCGGCTGGGCCGCCGGACTCGTCACCGTCCCCATCTACCCGACATCGTCCGCCTTCCAGGCCCGCTGGATCCTCCAGGACTCGGGCGCCGTCGCCTGCGCCGTGGAGACGGCGGACGAAGGCCGGCTGATCAGCCAGGAACGCAAACAGCTCGGCGATCTCGCCCACCTGTGGCAGTTCGACACCGGCGCACTCGGCCGGCTGAAGGCGCTCGGCAGGGACGTCCCCGACGACGCGGTCGCCGCCCGCCGGGCCGCCCTGGAACCGGAGACACCCGCCACCCTCATCTACACCTCGGGCACCACCGGACGCCCCAAGGGCTGCGTCCTGACCCACGGCAACTTCTTCGCCGAGGTCGACAACGCCATCGAACTCCTCCACCCGGTCTTCAAATCGGTCAGCAAGGAACCGGCCTCGACCCTTCTCTTCCTGCCGCTGTCGCACGTCTTCGGGCGGATGGTCGCGATCGGCTGTCTGCGCGCCCGGGTCCGGCTCGGCCACGCCCCGTCCATCCGGACCGAGGACCTGCTCGCCGACCTGGCGGGCTTCCGGCCCTCGTTCCTGCTGGCCATCCCGTACGTGCTGGAGAAGGTCTACAACACCGGCCGGGCGACCGCCGAGAAGATGGGCCGCGCCTCGTCGTTCGACCGCGCCGCGAGGATCGCCCAGCGGTACGGACAGGCCGTCGAGGCCGCCGAACACGGCACCGGTCCCGGACCCGGCTGGGGACTGCGGGCCGCCCGGGCCCTGTACGACCCGCTGGTCTACCGCCGCATCAGGGCGGCCCTCGGCGGACACGTCCGGTACGCGATCTGCGGCGGCTCCCCGCTGGGCCGCCGGCTCGCAGCCTTCTACGCGGGCGCGGGCATCGAGATCTTCGAGGGGTACGGGCTGACGGAGACCACCGCCGCCGCCACCGTCACCCCACCGCTCAAGCCGCGCCTCGGCACGGTCGGCTGGCCGCTGCCGGGCACCGCCGTGCGGATCGCGGAGGACGGCGAGGTGCTGCTCAGCGGCGGCCAGGTGTTCCGCGGCTACTGGGACACCGAACGCGGCGCGCCCGTCCCCGCACTGGACGGCGGCTGGTTCGCCACCGGCGACCTGGGCGCCCTCGACGAGGACGGCTACCTCACCATCACCGGCCGCAAGAAGGAAATCATCATGACGACGGGCGGCAAGAACGTCGCCCCGGCGCCGCTGGAGGACTGGCTGCGCGCTCACCCGCTGGTCGGCCAGTGCATGGTGGTCGGCGACAACCGCCCGTTCATCACCGCCCTGATCACCCTGGAGCCGGAGGGGCTCCTGCACTGGCGGCAGATGCGCAAGAAGCGGGACGTGCCGATCCGGGAACTGGTGGCGGACGAGGAGCTGCGCGGCGCGCTCCAGCGCGCGGTCGACGAGGCCAACCGCCTGGTCTCGCGCGCCGAGTCGATCCGCAAATTCGTCGTGCTGCCGGTGGACTTCACGGAGGAGGGCGGACATCTGACGCCGTCGCTGAAACTGAAGCGGGATGCGATCCTGCGGGACTTCGAGGCGGAGATCGAGGCGCTGTACCGGAGGTAGGCGGACGATCCCGGCGAGGCGGACCGGGCAGGAGGGGCGGCCGGGCAGGCCGGGCCGGGACGAGGTGGAGCGACTGCGAGGACCCGGCGGGGTGCCGAGCCCGACGACGCGTCGGCGGCCGCGGAAATTCGTCGAGAAACCTGCGTGAGCGTGTCCGGGAATGCCACCGTGACGGCCTTCGGCAGGGGCGTGGGCGACCGTGCGGGGCGGTCACGGGCGAGGTCCTCACCGCGTCCGGACGGCCCGCCCGGACGCCCCTTCGCGACCTCTTCGCATGCCCCCTGAGCTGGGCTTCTGTGGGGTGCGGCCCTACCGTGTCCCCATCGTGGAAGGGGATCCGATGGACCGGAACATACGCACGATCGACGACGTCCTGAAGCTGATGGACGGACTGTTCGCGCCGGAGGCCGATCGCTGGACGGCGGGCGGGGCCGGCTGGTGGGACGGGTTCTACGGCGACCGCTCGAAGCCGGTGCCGTTCTTCGTGGCGAAGCCGGACGAGAACCTGGTCTCGTACCTCGACCGGTCCTTGATCACACCGGGCCGGGCGCTCGACCTCGGGTGCGGTCCGGGCCGAAACGCTCTCCATCTCGCCTCTCTGGGATTCCAGGTGGACGCCGTCGACCTCTCCCCGGCCGCCATCTCCTGGGCCGAGGAGCGCGCCCGCGAGGCAGGGGCCGACATCCGGTTCCGCTGCGGTGACGCCTTCGCCCTCACCGAGGCCGAGTCGGGCGGCCCGTACGACCTGATCCACGACTCCGGTTGTTTCCACCACCTGCCGCCGCACCGCCGCATCAGCTACCTCGCCCTGCTGGACCGCGTCCTCGCCCCCGGCGGCCACCTCGCCCTCACCTGCTTCGCAGCCGGAGGGATGGGCTCCGAACTCCCCGACGCGGAGTTCTACCGCCGGTCCGCTCTCCACGGCGGGCTCGCCTACACGCCGGAGTCCCTGCGCCGGATCTTCTCCGACCTGACGGAGGTCGAACTGCGCCGCATGCACGACGAGCCGCCCGAGTCCCCGTACTTCGGTGAGCCATTCCTTTGGACGGCCTTGTTCCGCCGCGACGCGCAGACACCACGCGGCGAGTCACCCACGGAGTGACGGAGCCGGAAGTCAGACCACGCAGAACTCGTTGCCCTCCGGGTCGGTCATCTCCACGTGATCGGGTCGGCCGTCCATCTCGTGCTCGCGTACCACGGTCGCGCCGGCGGCGGTCAGGCGCGTGACCGCCTCGGTCACGCGCGGCCACCGCACCTCCCACGGCGTCTCGCGGCCGCCACCGGCCTGTACGTCCAGGTGCACGCGGTTCTTCGCCGCTTTCGGCTCCGGCACCTTGAGGAAGGACAGCGTCGGCCCCACCCCGTCCGGATCGCTCAGGTACGCGCCGTCGTCCCACTCCTCCTCCGGGACGCCGTGGTGGGCGAACCACTCCTCCCAGCTCCCGAAACCGGCGGGCGGAGGCTTCGGCACGTAGCCGAGGGCGAGCGCCCAGAACTCCGCCAGCCTGGTCGGATGCGCACAGTCGAGCGTCACGGTCCATCTGGTCGACATGGTGGTTCCTCCTCGGTCCGGGTCGATGACGGGGACCGTACCGCGCGCCGCTGACATCCGCGCGGCATCGGCCTCACGGTGGGTGTGATCGACCGGCCGAGGGCGGTACCGGCTTCAATCCTCGGCCACGGCTGTCCGGCGACCGCCCGGGGCGACGGATCCGCAGCACCCCCTCCCTCTTGTCTGATGCACCGTCAGGTACGACGATGGCACCCGCCTCGAAAATGACGGAACGTCAGATCTGGTCGAGGCGGACACGGAGGAAGGGAGGCGACCCGGTGCCGATACTGCCCGCCGGGCGGCTGTCGTACGGGATGCAGCTCCCGGTCCAGTCGCAGAGCACCATCTATACGGAAGCGTGGGAGGCCTCGGCCGGGCCCGGTGATCTCGCCGAGATCGCCCGCACCGCCGACCGCACCGGCTTCGCCTATCTGGCGAGCTGCGACCATGTCGCGATTCCTCGGCGGCTCGCCGAGGTCATGAGCACCGTCTGGTACGACCCGGTGGCCACCCTCGCCTTCCTCGCGGGGATCACCGAACGCGTTCTGCTGATGAGCCATGTCGCCGTCGTCGGGCTGCGCCACCCGCTCGCCACCGCGAAGCAGTACGCCACCCTCGACCACCTGTCCGGCGGCCGGTTGATCCTCGGGGTCGGGGCCGGGCATGTGCGGGAGGAGTTCGAGGCGCTCGGGGCGGACTTCGACGGGCGCGGCAGCGTGCTCGACGAGACCATCGACGCGCTGAAGGCCGCGCTCGGGCCGGAGGAGTACCCGGAGTTCGCCGGGGAACGGTTCTCGTTCAGCGGGCTGGGGCAGCGGCCGCGGCCCGCGCAGGAACGGGTGCCCGTCTGGGTGGGCGGTTCCTCGCCCGCCGCCGTGCGCCGGGCCGCGCTGCGCGGGGACGGGTGGCTGCCGCAGGGGGATCCCAGGGACCGGCTGCCGCAGCAGATCGCCGGAGTGCGGGCGTTGCGGGAGGAGGCCGGTATCGAGGAGCCGCTGGTCGTCGGTGCCATCACCGAGCCGCTGTACGTGGGGGAGCCGGCGTGGTCCGTGGGGCGGCGCACGCTCAGCGGGAAGCCGGAGGCCATCGCCGAGTCGCTGCGCGCGTACGGGGCGATGGGTGTGCATCAGATCCAGGTGCGGTTCCGCAGCCGCAGCCGCAGCGAACTGACCGATCAGATGGCGGCGTTCGCCGCCGATGTCGCTCCATACCTCGACCAGCAGTAAGGAGTAGGGACATGGGCAAGCTGGATGGGCGCACCGTCCTCATCAGCGGCGCCGCGCGTGGGCAGGGAGAGCAGGAGGCGCGGCTCTTCGTCGCCGAGGGCGCGCGGGTGGTGATCGCCGATGTGCTCGACGACCAGGGGGAGGCCCTGGCGAAGGAGCTGGGGGAGGGGGTCGCCCGGTTCGTGCATCTCGATGTGAGCCAGGAGGAGGAGTGGCAGCGCGCCGTGGCCGCCGCCAAGGACGCCTTCGGGAGGATCGACGGTCTGGTCAACAACGCCGGAATCCTGCGGTTCAACGAGCTGGTGTCCACGCCTCTGGAGGAGTTTCAGCAGGTCGTGCAGGTCAACCAGGTCGGCGCCTTCCTGGGGATCAAGAACGTCGCGCCCGAGATAGAGGCCGCGGGCGGCGGGACCATCGTCAACACCGCCTCGTACACGGGGCTCACCGGGATGGCCTTCGTGGGGGCGTACGCGGCGACCAAGCATGCCGTGCTGGGGCTGACCAGGGTCGCGGCGGTCGAGCTCGCGGCGAAGGGGATACGGGTCAATGCCGTCTGTCCCGGGGCCGTGGACACCGCGATGACCAACCCGGCCGCGCTGGACCCGGCCGCGGACCCGGAGGAGTCGCGGGAGGCGGTGGCCGGGCTCTACAAGAAGCTCGTGCCGCTCGGGCGGATCGGGCAGCCGGAGGAGGTGGCGGCCCTCGCGCTCTTCCTGACCTCGGACGACTCCTCGTACATCACCGGGCAGCCGTTCGTCATCGACGGCGGGTGGCTGGCGGGCGTCAGTCTCTTCTGAGGTCAATAGCTGACGAGGCGTCATCTATTGACGGGTCGGACCGTCGGTGGAACAGTCGGTCGCATCACAATCTGACGATGTGTCAGAAATGATTGAGGACGGTGAACCCCCTTGGAATTCGGGCTGTTTGTACAGGGGTACGTACCCGCCGCGCGCGCCGAGGTCGACCCCGAGGCGGAGCACAAGGCGCTGATCGAGGAGACCGAGTACGTCATCCAGGCGGACAAGTCCGGCTTCAAGTACGCCTGGGCCTCCGAGCACCACTTCCTGGAGGAGTACTCGCATCTCTCGGCCAACGACGTGTACCTGGGATACCTCGCGCACGCCACCGAACGGATCCACCTCGGCTCCGGCATCTTCAACCCACTCGCCCCCGTCAACCACCCCGTGAAGGTGGCCGAGAAGGTCGCCATGCTCGACCACCTGTCGGAGGGGAGGTTCGAGTTCGGCTCGGGGCGCGGGGCCGGCAGTCACGAGATCCTCGGGTTCATGCCGGGCATCACCGACATGAACCACACCAAGGAGCTCTGGGAAGAGACCATCGCCGAGTTCCCCAAGATGTGGCTCCAGGACGAGTACGTCGGCTTCCAGGGCAAGCACTGGTCGCTGCCGCCCCGCAAGATCCTGCCGAAGCCGTACGGGAAGTCGCACCCGGCGATGTGGTACGCGGCCGGATCGCCGTCCTCGTACGCCATGGCCGCCAGGAAGGGGCTCGGCGTGCTGGGGTTCAGCGTGCAGAAGGTCTCCGACATGGAGTGGGTCGTCGATTCGTACAAGACGGCCGTCAAGGACGCGGAGCCGGTCGGCGACTTCGTCAACGACAACGTCATGGTGACGTCGACGGCCATCTGCGCCGAGACGCACGCCAAGGCCGTCGAGATCGCGGTCGGCGGCGGGCTGAACTACCTGCAGTCGCTGCTGTTCCGCTACCACGACACGTTCCCGAGGCCCGAAGGCATTCCGGAATGGCCGGAGCTGCTGCCCGAGTACAGCGAGGAGATCATCGAGCTGCTGATCGCCGAGGAGCTGATGATCTGCGGTGACCCGGACGAGGTGCTGCGGCAGTGCCGGCGGTGGGAGCAGGCGGGGGCGGATCAGCTGAGCTTCGGGCTGCCGATCGGGATCAGCCGTGAGGACACGATGAACTCGATCCGGCTGATCGGTGAGCATGTGATTCCGAAGATCGACACGGATCCGGTGCACCGGACGACGCGGTTCCGCACGGCGGCGTAGGCGGGGCGCTGCCCCCGGATCCCCGCTCCTCGATCGCCGGAGCGGCTTGAGCTGGAGCGGCGTCTTCCCGGACCGCCGCTCCGCGAGCCGGGGTGCGTACCGCGGTCGTACGCACCCCGGCTGCATCCCGTACAGATCAGAAGGGAACCCGACATGCTCGACCACCTCATCCGCGGAGCGACCGTCGTGGACGGCACCGGTGCTCCCTCGTACGTTGCCGACCTCGGCGTCCGCGACGGCCGCATCGCCGTCATCGCCGAGCCCGGCACCCTCACCGAGGAGGCCGTGACCTCGGAGGACGCCACCGGACGCGTGCTCGCCCCCGGCTTCGTCGACCCCCACACCCACTACGACGCACAGCTCTTCTGGGACCCGTACGCCACGCCGTCCATGAACCACGGCGTCACCACCGTCGCCGGTGGCAACTGCGGGTTCACCCTCGCCCCGCTCCACCCCGACCGGCCCGACGACGCCGACTACACCCGCCGCATGATGTCCAAGGTCGAAGGGATGGCCCTCAAGGCCCTGGAGGAAGGCGTCGACTGGTCCTGGTCCACCTTCCGCGAATACCTCGACGCCCTCGAAGGGCGGATAGCCGTCAACGCCGGGTTCATGGTCGGCCACTGCGCCCTGCGCCGGCACGTCATGGGCGCCGACGCGGTCGGTGGACAGCCCGGGCCTGCCCAGCTCGACGCGATGCTGCGGCTCCTCCACGACGCCATGGACGCCGGGGCCTGGGGGCTCTCCACCACCCGGTCCACCACCCACTCCGACGGCGACGGCAAGCCCGTGGCCTCCCGGCACGCACTGCCCGAAGAGCTCCTCGCCCTCTCCCGCGCCGTCGGCGAACACGAGGGCACCCAGCTCGAAGCGATCGTCGCCGGCTGCCTCGACCAGTTCTCCGACGACGAGATCGACCTCCTCGTCGACATGACCGCCGCCGCCGGCCGCCCCCTCAACTGGAACGTCCTCACCATCGACGCCGCCGTCCCCGAACGCGTACCGCGCCAGCTCGTCCCCAGCGAACGCGCCCGCCGGGCGGGCGGCCGGGTCGTCGCCCTCACCATGCCGATCCTCACCCCCATGAACATGTCGCTCGGCACCTTCTGCGCCCTCAACCTCATCCCCGGCTGGGGCGAGATCCTCTCCCTCCCCGTCCCCGAACGGATCGAGCGGCTCCGCGACGCCTCCACCCGCGCCGAGATGCTCAGCCGCGCCGACAGCAAGGAGGCGGGTGTCTTCCGGCGCCTCGCCGACTTCGGCCGGTACGTCATCGGCGACACGTACAGCGCGGCGAACGAGGGCCTCAGCGGGCGCGTCGTACGCGACATCGCCGCCGAGCGCGGCCAGGACCTGTTCCACTGCCTCGTCGAGATCTGCGCCGCCGACGAGCTGCGTACGGTGCTGTGGCCCATGCCCACCGACAACGACCCGGACTCCTGGGCGCTGCGGCAGCGGACCTGGCAGCACGAGGACGTCCTGCTCGGCGGTTCCGACGCGGGTGCCCATCTGGACCGGATGTGCGGCGCCCCGTACACCACCCGCTTCCTCGGTGACTGCCTGCGCGGCCGGAAACTCGTCCCCCTCGAACAGGCCGTCAAGATGCTCACCGACGACCCCGCCCAGCTCTTCGGGCTGCGCGACCGGGGCAGGATCCAGGAAGGCTTCCACGCCGACCTCGTCCTCTTCGACCCCGAGCGCATCGACGCAGGGCCCGCCACCCTCGTCCACGATCTGCCCGGCGACAGCCCACGCCTCGACTCCAAGGCCATCGGCATCGTGTCGGTCCGCGTCAACGGCGTCGAGACGCTGCGCGACGACAAGGTGACCGGCGCGGTCCCCGGCACGGTGCTCCGCTCCGGCCGCGACACCCGGACGGTGAGCACGCAATGACCACCGCACCCCAGCGCCTCTTCATCGGCGGAGAGTGGACGGAACCCGACCACGGCCACTACGAGGTGATCAACCCGGCCACGGAGCAGGCCGTCGGTCTCGCACCCGAGGCGAGCCGCGAGCAGGTGTACGCGGCGGCCGCCGCGGCCCGCGAGGCGTTCCCCGCCTGGTCCCGCAGCCGCCCCGAGGAGCGGGCCGCGATCCTCGACCGAGCCGCCGACCTGATGCACCGCGACTTCGCCGCCAACGCCGCACTCGCCCGGGCGGAGAGCGGCGCGACGACCGGAACGGCCCGGTCCATGCAGGTCGCCGTCGGCGCGGCCCGCTTCCGGCGGTACGCGAAGGGCGCCCTGGAGCCGGTCGAGGAGGCGATCTCGCCGCAGATCAATGAGGCCGGCCCGATGGGCCGGGCCGGTGTCTTCGGCGCGGTCGCCGTACGCCAGCCGGTCGGCGTCGTCACCTGCATCACCTCGTACAACAATCCGTGGGCCAACCCGGCCGGCAAGGTCGCCCCCGCGCTCGCCATGGGCAACACGGTCGTCGTGAAGCCCGCCCCGCAGGACCCGCTCTCCGTCTACCGGATGGCCGAGGCCCTCGCCGAGGCGGGCGTGCCGCCGGGCGTCGTCAACGTCGTCACGGGTTCGGGCCCCGAGGCCGGCGAGGCGGCCGTCGACTCGCCGGACGTCGACATGGTCAGCTTCACCGGCTCCACGTCCGTCGGACAGCGCATCGCCGAGGTGTGCGGACGGGGGATGAAGCGGCAGCTGATGGAGCTGGGCGGCAAGGGCGCCGCGGTCGTCCTCGACGACGCCGACCTGGACGCGGCGGTGGCGGGCATCGGCACGACGTTCTCCTTCTACAGCGGACAGATCTGTACGGCTCCGACACGCGTCCTCGTCCAGCGCGGCAGCCACGACGCGCTGATCGAGAAGCTCGTCGCGTATGCGGGTCGTCTGGCGGTCGGCGACCCGGCGGCGCCGGGTACGGTCGTCGGGCCGGTCATCTCCGCGGCCCACCGCGACCGCATCGAGTCGTACGTGGAGCTCGGCCGGAAGGAGGGCGCGCGGGTGATCACCGGCGGCGAGCGGCCCTCCCACGTCGACCGCGGCTTCTACGTCGCGCCGACGCTCCTCGCCGACTGCACCAACGACATGCGGGTCGTCCGGGAGGAGATCTTCGGTCCGGTCGTCGTGGTCGTCCCCTTCGACGACGAGGAGGAAGGCATCGCACTCGCCAACGACAGCGACTACGGACTGATCGACTACGTGTGGTCCGGGGACGTGGCCCGGGCCTTCCGGGTGGCGCGGCGGCTGCGCGCCGGCGGGGTCGGGGTGAACACGATCGGCCGCAACATGGAGGCGCCGTTCGGCGGGTTCAAGAGGAGCGGAGTCGGGCGCGACGTCGGCTCGTACGCGCTGCACGCGTACAGCGAACTGCAGGCGATCGTCTGGCCGGGCTGAGCACCGCTGTGACGGGGCCGTCCGTTGTGCGGGCAGGCGCGGGAAAATTTTGAACCGGCACAAAGCGGGCGGTGCTGCGGTTCTCGCACGAGATTCCGATCGAAGGTCGGCCAGTCATTGATAGGTGTAATTCTCGATTCACCTTCAATTCATTGCGTCGTAGCCGCAATTCGACCAATGATCAAAGAAGGGAGTCTCGGAGTTCAGCCCTCCGGATGTGGATATCGCAGCGCATACCGTCCCCTGTATGACTCAGCTGGACGCGCGGCCCCGGGCCGGAGACGCGGTACGGGACACCGCCCCGGCCGACGGCGGTGTACGCGGCAAGGGGCTCGGCGGGAACTCCGTCGGCCTGATGGGCAGCGCCGTCATCGGTATCTCGACCGTGGCTCCCGTCTACTGCCTGACGTCCACCCTCGGCTCCACCGCGGGCGAGGTCGGCCTCCAGATGCCCGCTGTCTTCCTGGCCGGTTTCCTGCCGATGCTGCTGGTCGCGTTTGCGTACCGCGAACTCAACAAGGTCATGCCGGACTGCGGCACCTCCTTCACCTGGACGGTGAAGGCGTTCGGCCCGCGCATCGGCTGGATGTGCGGCTGGGGCCTGGTCATCGCGACGATCATCGTCCTGTCGAACCTGGCAGGCGTGGCGACCTCGTACTTCTGGCTGCTCGCCGGTGAGATCACCGGCAGTGACTCGATCGCCGCGCTGGACGACAGCAAGCCCGTCCACATCCTCACCTGTCTCCTCCTGATCGCGGCCGCCACCGCGATCAGCTACCGGGGGATGACCACCACGAAGGGCATCCAGTACGCGCTGGTGGGACTCCAACTCGTGGTCCTCGCCCTGTTCGTGGCGATGGCGGTACAGAAGGGGACGAGCGGCGACTTCGCGACGTCGGCCGGCTTCTCGTGGTCGTGGCTGAACCCGTTCGCCGTGAAGTCCTTCGCGGCCTTCACCGCGGGCCTGTCGCTGTCGATCTTCATGTTCTGGGGCTGGGACACCTGTCTGACCGCCAATGAGGAGACGACCGGCAGCGAGAAGACGCCGGGGCGCGCCGCCCTCATCGCCATGGTCGTCCTGGTGGGTTCCTACCTCGCCACTGCCGTCGCCGCCCAGATGGCCGTCGGCTCCGGCGCCACCGGTCCCGGCCTGGCCGACCCGGACACCTCCGACAACGTCTTCGCCGCACTCGCCGGCCCGGTCATGGGCCCCGGCCTCGGCGTCCTGCTCTTCGTCGCCGTCCTCGCCTCGGCCGCCGCGAGTCTGCAGACCACGTTCATCCCGGTGGCCCGCACGGTGCTGGCGATGTCCACGTACGAGGCCCTGCCCGCCTCGTACGCCCGCGTCCACCCGCGCTTCAGGACCCCGGGGAAGGCGACCGTCACGGCGGGCGTCGCCACCGGTGTCTTCTACACAGTCATGACCCTGGTCAGCGAGCACGTCCTGGTCGACACGATCTACGCGCTCGGCCTCATGATCTGCTTCTACTACGCGCTGACGGCCTTCGCCTGCGCCTGGTACTTCCGCGCCGAACTCACCCGTTCCGCCCGGGAGCTGGTCTTCAAGGGCCTCTTCCCGGTCGTCGGCGGCGTGCTGCTCACCGCGGTGTTCTCCAAGACCCTCTACGACATGTGGGACCCGGCCTACGGCTCCGGCTCGTCGGTCCTCGGCGTCGGCTCGGTGTTCGTGATCGGCGTAGGGCTGCTGCTGCTCGGCGTGGTCCTGATGCTGGTGATGCAGCGCAGGAGCCCTTCGTTCTTCCGCGGGGACGTGCTGACGAAGGAGACTCCCGCGCTGGTCGTCGAGGACTGAGCGGCCGCCCGCGGGCGTATCCGGCGCGGTGCGGTGCGGGCGGTGCTCAGGCAGTCGTGCGCCAGTAACCCAGCGCGTTCACCCGTTCCTTGGCGACGGCCAGTTCCTTGCGTACGTACGTGGCCAGCGAGCGCGTCGTCGCCGTGTCGCAGGCGATCCAGACGTACGCCTCCGAAGGGTCACCGAGCAGTGCGGGCAGCGCGGCCCTCACCTCGTCGACCAGGCGGGCGCCCGCGTCGCGGCGCGGGACCCTGTGCAGGGTGTGGCAGTCCGGGTCCAGCCGGAACGGCAGTTCCTCGTCGGAGTCGTGCGTCGTCTCGAACCAGATCGTCGCCGGGGTCCGCGGGACCGCGTCCAGCAGGGAGTTGATCGCGGGCAGGGAGGCCGGGTCGCCGATCACGAAGAGCCGGGCGGGCCGCGGCTCGGGCAGGGCGAAGCCGGTGCCCTGGAGCGTCGCCTCGATCGTGTCGCCGGGCTGCGCCTTCCGTGCCCAGTCGCTCGCGGCGCCGTCGTGCAGGGCGAATTCGAGACCGAACGTCCCGGCGGCCGGGTCCGGATCGACCAGGGTGTAAGCGCGCTGGTGCGGTTTGCCCGCCTGCTCGAACCAGATCCTGACCCACATCGTCGGGTGCGCGCCGCCGGTGGCGGCGAGCAGCCCGCCGTCGGTCAGATGCACCCGGCGGAAGTCGTCGGTGACCTGTTCGGCCCCGGTCACGGTGAACTCGAAGTCCCTCCCGCGCATCAGCTTGAGGACGACGCCCTCCCAGCCATGCCCCACAGCTGTCTCCTCCCCGGAGAACCATCTCAGATCGACTTTAGGTTAGGCTAACCTAAATTATGGGGGCTGAGGAGTCGAGCGAGGGCGGGAACGGCATGCACAACGAGGTCTACCGGGACGACTGGGGCATACCCCACCTGCGAGCAGCCGGGGCCCGCGAACTCGCCCATGCCCAGGGGCGCAACGCCGCCCTGGACCGCGCCTGGCAGATCGAGGTCGAACGCCACCGGGCACAGGGCACGACGGCCGCTTTCCTCGGCGCGGACGCCGTGGAGTGGGACCGGTTCGCCCGCCGGGCCCGGCTGGACGACACCGCCCGCCGCTGCTTCGAGCGCCTCGCTCCGGAGACCGCCGACTGGGTGCGGGCGTACGTCGACGGCGTCAACGCGGGACTGGGCGAAGGAGCTGGAGGAGCGCCCGAGTTCGCCGCCGCCGGACTCGCGCCGGGCACCTGGCAGCCGTGGACCCCGCTGGGTGTCTGGCTCGCCACCCACATCCTGTTCGCGGGATTCCCCACCAAGCTCTGGCGCGAGGAGGTCGCCCGCCGACTGGGCGACGACGCGATCGAACTCTTCGCCACCGACGGCCCCGGCACCTCCGGCAGCAACGGCTGGCTCGTCACCTCCGAGCGCACCGCGACCGGGGCGCCGATCATCGCGGGCGACCCGCACCGGTTCATCGAGGACCCCGGCGTCTACCAGCAGATCCGGCTCGCCTGCCCCGAGTTCGACGTGGTGGGCCTCGCCGTCCCCGGCGTTCCCGGCATCGCGCACTTCGGTCACACCGGGGAGGTGGCCTGGGCGATCACCAATGCCATGGCCGACTACCAGGACCTCTACCGGGAACGGCTGCGACGTACGCCCGCCGGTGGGGTGCAGGCGCTCGGCCCCGACGGCTGGGAGCCGGCCGCCTCCCACACCGAGACCATCGAGGTGGCGGGGGCCGCCGCCGTGACCGTCGAGGTCGTCGAGACCGCCTGCGGGCCGGTGATCAGCGGCGGACCGGACACCGGCGAGGAAGCCGTCAGCCTCCGCCACCCGCCCCGCGTCACCGGCGAACTCGGCTTCGACGCCCTGCCCGCACTGCTCCGCGCCCGCACGGTCGCCGACCTCGACGTCGCCCTGGACCGCTGGGTGGAGCCCGTCAATGTGGTCCTGGCGGCGGACACGACAGGTGCGACGCTGCACCGGGTCGCCGGACATGTGCCCCTGCGCCCGCACACGAACCGGCTGCGCACCGTGCCCGCCTGGGACGCCGCGTACGCCTGGCGGACCTGCCGCGCCCCGATGGTGCGCGCGGACGTCCACGGCACGGCGGTGATGGCCAACCAGCGCGGGATCGCCGCCCCGCTCGGCGTCGAGTTCGCACCCCCGCACCGCGCCGACCGGATTCAGGAACTGCTCGACGAGTCC
This sequence comes from Streptomyces sp. NBC_01717, assembly GCF_036248255.1. Lineage (NCBI taxonomy): Bacteria > Bacillati > Actinomycetota > Actinomycetes > Kitasatosporales > Streptomycetaceae > Streptomyces > Streptomyces sp. NBC_01717. The sequence goes on from NZ_CP109178.1 coordinate 5,388,895, forward strand.
GCCCGCTGGACCGCCAAGGACATGGCGGCAATCCACATGGACGCCCATCTCGCGTCCGCCGAACCCCTGTTGGGGCTGTTGGAAGAGGTGGCGGAGCTCGATGGCCCGGAGGCCGTACGGCAGCGCGACCGGCTGCTGCGCTGGGACCGGCGGATGGACGCCGACAGCACGGACGCCACGCTGTACGCGGCGCTGCGCGCCGAGGTCGTGCACCGGCTGGCGGACCATCCCGCGCTCGCTCCGCTGCACGGTTCGGCGCACTCGGATCCGTACCCGGAACTGTTCCACCCGTGGCTGGCGACGGTGCCGAGGATCGCTTACGCCCTGGAGGGCCTGCTGACGGGGGAGGACGGGCCGCTGACGCACGCGGACCGGGTGGCGGTGGTCGCGGGCGCGATGGAGCGCGTCGCGGACGCGGAAGTGACACGTCCCTGGGGTGAGTTGCACCGGCTCTCGCCCTGGCAGGCGCTGCCAGGCGCCGACTCCGACGAAAGCCGGCCGGGGCTCGCGGGCGACCACGACTGTGTGCTGTCCACGTCCAGCGTCCCCGGCGTCACCGACCGCAGCGCCCGCGGCCCCGCCGCCCGCTACGCGTGGGACCTGGCGCGGCGCGAGGACAGCCTCTGGGTGGTCCCGTTCGGGGCGTCCGGAGTCCCCGGGGGCGCGCACCACCGTGATCAACTGCCGCTGTGGGTACGGGGGGAGCTCGTCCCCGTCGTCACGGACTGGAATCTGCTGCACCGAGAAGAGGAGAGACGTGACGTGAGTGCTGAGACAAGTGCCGGGGCGAGAGGCGAGTCCGCCGTGTTCGAACGGAAGGTCGACGGCTTCGGCGCCGTATCCCTCGTCCCCGTCGACCCGGCCCGCGACCTCGACGTGCTCCACGCCTGGGTCACCGAGGACCGCGCCCGCTTCTGGGGCATGGGCGGGTACAGTCGCGAACAGGTCCTGGAGACCTACGAGTTCCTGGACTCGCTCACCACGCACCACGCCTACCTCGCGTACCGCGGCGGCGTCCCGTGCGCTCTCTTCCAGACGTACGAGCCGGACGCCGACCCGCTCGGCGAGTGTTACGACGTACAGCCCGGCGACCACGGTGTCCACCTGCTGATCGGGCCCACCGGCACCGCCGGGCCCGAAGCGGGCTTCACCGGTGCGCTGCTCTCCGTACTCATCGACTACATCTTCAGCGACCCCGCCCATCTGCGGATCGTCGTCGAGCCCGACGCCCGCAACGCGAAGGGGATCGCCCGGATGGTCCGGGCCGGCTTCGAGCTGGGCCCGGAGATCGACAAGCCGGAGAAGCGGGCCCGGCTGGCGTTCCTGAGCCGGGCGGCTGCCGCGGGGGCATAGGGGCGCGCAGGGGGGCCGACGGGCCGTGCCGTCGTCCCACCCCGCCGGAAACGGGGGGTGAGACCAGCGCTGACGGGCCGCCCTCGGGCCACATGCGCTCCGCCCGAGCCGACGGGCGCCGCCCCTCAGGCCGGCGCTCCGACGTCCTCGACGACGTGCTTGTCCAGCGCGGCGCGCACCAGAGCCGCCGCGAGTACGGCCGGCCCGCGGTCGTCGGCCTGCTCCGCCAGCCGCACGAGTTCTGGCGGCGAGGCGGGCAGCCCCAGTTTCTCGGCGCCCTGAAGAGCCTTCGCGTCGAGGAACGGTGCCGTCTCCGGCCACACGGCCTGCACTTCGCGCACGAAGATGTCCGCGCCGGCCGGGCCCATGCCCGGGGTCCTGCGCAGCCCGGCCCGCAGGATGTCCAGGTCGCCGTCGGCCTCCTTGCGCAGCCGCCGCAGATCACCCCCGTACTCGACCAGCAGGAGCTGTGCACCGTCGCCGAGCTGGGTGGCGGTGCGCTCGTCGTAGCGCTGGTAGCCGCCCTCGCCCAGCGCGTCGACGCGCTGCTGCCAGGTCGCCCCGATCATCCGCTCCGGGGACCGCATGCCGTGGGCGAACAGTGCGCGTGCCGCCGCCACCGCCACGGACGCCCGGATGCGGGCGCTCAGCAGATCGCTGAGCACGAGGAGTTGGTACAGCGGCTGCGGTGTGTTCCGCAACTGGATGTCGGCCTCGGCGGCATAGGTGGTGCCGTAGCGGCTGAGAAGGACCTCCACGGTCCTGCGGGCGGTCATGAAGGCCCGCCCCCTTCCTCGGCGGCGACCTGCTGCAGGGTGCGCCCCGTACGGGCCGAACGCGCCCGGTAGGGGTCGGGCGTGCCGGGCCCGTCATGGGTGGCGCGCCCGTCCCTGGCCTTGATCAGCAGCCATATCTCCTCGCCCGGGGCACCGCTCTCACCGGTGCCCTTGAAACGGGTGAGGGCGAACTCGCCGTGCAGCTTGGTGCCGTCGAGCCAGAAGGTCGCGTGCCCGTCCTCCAGGGACTGTTCGAACGGCACAGGTGCGCCCCAGCGGTCGTGACTGAGCGGCCGGTAGGTGCCCTGGTCCCAGACGATCACCGTGCCGCCGCCGTACTCGCCCTTCGCGATGACTCCCTCGAACGTGCGGTACTCCAGCGGGTGGTCCTCCGTGGGGACGGCCAACCGCTTCTCGCGCGGGTTCTCCGAAGGGCCGCGCGGCACCGCCCATGACTTCAGTACGCCGTCGACCTCCAGGCGGAAGTCGAAATGCATGCGCCGCGCCTGGTGGATCTGGACGACGAAGCAGGGGGCTGCCCCCGTCCGTCCGTCGTCGCCGCGTGGCTCCTCAGTCATGTCGAAGTGCCGTTTGCCGCGGTAGTCCCGGAGCCGGTCGTCGTTTTCGCCGGTCATGTCCGGACACCTCCTCCCGGCAGCCCCGCCCGGTGTCCCCCCTTCCACTGTGTCGCGCCCGACGGAGAACCGCACAGGGACGAGGTGGGGCGAAGGCAGGTATGTTGACATCAAGTATCTTGACATCGAGATGAATCTCCCGCAGGCTCCACTCTTGGCTCATTGATCTCTTGATGTCGAGACATGTTCGAGGGGGCGTGCGATGCGGCGCGGCAACGGGAGCGGGGAACCGGAGACCCGGAATGGCCGGCAGGGTCTGCCGGCCCGGCTGCGCAATCCGCCGGGCGGCCGCAACGCGCGGGTCATGCTGCTCGCTCTCGCCCTGGACCGGACCGGCTCGGGGCTGTGGGCCGCGTCCTCGGTCCTGTATCTCACCTTCGTGACGCAGCTGAACGCCCAACAGATCGGCGTCCTGCTGGGCGTGGCCGGAGTGGCGGGCATCGCCGGCTCACCGCTGGCCGGACGTCTGGCCGGCCGCTTCCCGGTGCGCCCGCTGCTGATCGGCTGTCACCTGCTCCGCCTGGTGACGCTCGTCCTGGTGCTGGTGTGCGACGGCTTCGAGGCGCTGCTGCCCGTCATCGCCGTCACGTACCTCGGCGACAGGGCGGCGAAGATGCTGGAGATGCTGTTCGCCACCAGGACGGCGGGCGAGCAGCGTGCGGCCTACCAGGCGCTCTCCCGCAGCGTGGCCAACGGGGGATATGCCCTGGGAGCGGGGATTGCGGCCATCGGCCTGGCCGTGGGGACCGGCGACGCCTACCGGGCCCTGATCCTGGGCGACGCGCTGTCCTTCGTCGTCGCCGCGGCGCTGGTGTGGCGCACGAGCGAGCCGCGGGACAAGGCCATCGAGGTGGCACGGTCCGACGGCTCGGCAGCCGGGGTCCCGGCCGGGAAGCGGCCGCCCGTCCGCAGGGCCAACCCGTGGCGGGACCGTGGCTATCTCACGTTCGTGCTGCTGGACATCCCGATGAACCTCGACGACTCCATCCTCAACGTCGGTCTGCCGCTGTGGCTCGTGAACCGCACCTCGGCGCCGCACGCCCTCGCCCCGGCCTTCCTGATCATCAACACCGTGATGGTCGTGGTGCTGCAGATCAGCGTGTCGGCGCGGGCCGAGGGTCCGCGCCGGGCCACCCGGGCGGTGCTGCTGTACGGGGCCATGATGTTCGTCTGCTGTGCGTTCCTGGCAGTGGCCACCCGGGGCGGGACCTGGGTGGCCACTGCAGTGCTGCTCGCCGCGGCGCTGGTGGTCACCCTGGCGGAGCTGATGCGCTCGGTGAGTTCCTGGGAGCTGGCGGTCCTCCTCGCCCCCCAGGACTCCCGCGCCGAGTATCTGGGGGTGGCGGGGATGTCCCAGTCCATCCAGAAGTCCGCCGGGCCACCGCTGCTGACCGGTGCCGTGATGGCTGCCGGGCCGGCGGGCTGGCTGGTGCTGGGCGCACTGGTCGCGGGCCTCTCGGTCGTGCAACGACGAGCCTGCACGCGACGGCTTCGTGCTCTCGCGGCGCCGGCCCCGAAGCCGACCGCCCTCGCGCCGACCCCCTGAGGGCTGTCCGGCGGATCAGGGCCGGACAAAGCTCTGACCCTCCAGAAACACCGGGTTGGTGAGCGCCGCCAGTGCTCCCGGCAGCCCCGGCACGGTCGACGGGTGGCGGACCTCGGCGCGGACATAGGCGGCGTACGCCGGAGTCGTACGCCACTCCACCGTGCCCGCACCCGACTCCGGCAGCGCTGTGGTGAACAGCGTGCCCTGGTCCGTGACGAAGTGGGCGGTGCACCCGGGCGCCCCGGTCACCTCCAGCCGTACCGTGACCGGGCTGTCCGCGTCGGCCCGCAGCCGCTCACCGATGCCCGCGTGGCCGCCCCGCCCGCCCGAGGCGCCGAAGGAGAGGCTGACGGCGGACGACTCGGCGATGTACGAGTGCCCGGACCGGATGCCCGCGACGATCGCGTCGCGCGAGAGTTCCTCGGCGAGGACGACGGTCTGCGGCAGCCCCACCTTGTCCGGCTCGCGGTGCGCGTCGCTGTTGCCCATCGCCGGGACCCACGGCTTCGACGCGCGGACGGCCGCCACGAGGGAGTTGTCCCACTCGGCGAGCGCGATCTCGTCCTCCGGGGTGTACGGCCCGTTCCACACCTCCACCGCGTCCGCCTCACCGAAGCCGAACTTCCAGTGGCAGCCGATGCAGGTGGCGTGCGGATGGGCGGGGACCACCAGACCGCCCGCCCGGCGGACGGCCTTCGCGTAATGCCCGAAGCGGTTGTCGCGGGCCCGGTAGCGCCAGTCGACGAAGGTGCCCGGGTCCGTGGCGAGCGCGATCACATGGCCGTTGCGGGTGGTGATCTCCTCGCCCGTCAGGATGAGCAGGTCGTCGCCCCACAGCCCCTGCCACGCGCTGTGCGCGGCGTGGGTGTTGTGCTCGCTGCTGTTGATGAAGTCGAGCCCGGCGGCGCGTGCGGCGGTGGCGATCTCGGCGGGGGTGCGCTTGCCGTCCGAGTGGACGGAGTGCAGATGGCAGTCGCCGCGGTACCAGGCGCGGCCCCGGCCCTTGGCGCGCTCGGGCGGGTACACGGGCGTCGGCGTGGTGCCGGGCTCGCCGAAGCGGAGGGTGATCGTCACCTCGTACGGGAGCCCTTCGGGCGCGACGGTGTACGGGCCCAGCGCGATGTTCCAGGTCCCGGCCCGTACCGGACCCGCGACATAACCGGGCGTCGCCTCGTCCGCCCGGATGAAGAAGTCGCCACGCGCCCCGCCGGACCAGCCGCGGAATCCGCGCCCGCCCAGCCCCGTGCCGCGCTCGTCGAAGATGCCGATGTCGAGGGCGTTGCCCTGGGTGCCGGCCGGGACGGGCGTCTTCTCGTACGTGTACGAGACGGCGATCTCCCGTACTCCGCGCGGCACTTCGACCGGCAGATAGACGAAGTCGGGCGACCCGGTCGGCAGGGTGCCGCGCACGGTCTTCGTCACATCGTCCTGGTCCGTACCGCCACCCTTGCCGTCGTTCTTGCCGGGCGCGGCGTTCGCGAAGCTCACAGTGGACAACGTTAGGGCGGTGGCGGCTGTCCCGACGAGTAGGCCGCGCCTGCCGAGCGGGCCGTTCTGCGGGGTGTGCGATCCGGTCATGCGAGTGGCTCCCCGGGGTGTCGTGAGTGACGAGAGTGACGGATCCGAACCCTGCTATGGGGCCATGAACTCAGGGCAAACGGAAGGAGGTTGACGGACAAGAACTGTCATCCGAGAGGCCCTGGGCGTCCTGACCGGCACCGCATAGGTTGGGGCCAGACGACGACGGAGGTGCCCCCGCATGCGGATCGCCACAACGATCTTCCTCACCGACGAGACGATCGCGCCGGTACGGCTCGCGCGCGAACTCGAACAGCGCGGATTCGCCGGGCTCTATCTGCCCGAACACACCCACATCCCGGTGACCAGGGACACTCCGTACCCGGCGGGCGGCGAACTTCCGCCCGAGTACGGCCGCACCCTCGACCCGTTCGTCGCCCTCGGCCAGGCCGCCGCGGTCACGGAACACCTCGCGCTCGGCACCGGCATCACGCTGATCGCCCAGCACGACCCGATCGACCTGGCGAAGCAGATCGCCACCCTCGACCATCTCTCCGGCGGCCGGTTCACGCTCGGCCTCGGCTTCGGCTGGAACGTAGAGGAGGCCGCGGACCACGGGGTGACCTGGTCGACGCGGCGGGAGCTGGTCCGCGACCGGATGGCGCTGATGCGCGCCCTGTGGGCGGACGAACCCACGGGGTACGAGGGTGAGTTCGGCTCGGTCCGGGCCAGTCATGCGCACCCGAAGCCGGTCCGGAAACCGCGCGGCCCGGTGTCCGGCCCGCGCACCCTGATCGGCGGCGCGGCCGGCCCCAAGCTGTTCGCCCACATCGCGGAGTACGCGGACGGCTGGCTGCCGATCGGCGGCCGGGGGCTCACGGAGTCGGTGCCCGTGCTGCGCGCGGCCTGGGGATCGGCGGGCCGCGACCCGGAGCAGCTCCAGGTGGTGCCGTACGCGGTGCTGCCTAGCGCGGGGAAGCTGGCGCACTACGCGGAGCTGGGCATCGAGGAGGTCGTGCTGCAGTTGCCTCCGGCAGACGAGTCGGAGGTGCTGCGCACGCTGGACGGCTACGCGCAGTATCTGTGACCTCGGTAGGCCTTCGCGGACGAACTCCGCCTCGACGCTCATGCCGGGGAGGCGGTTGTCGACGCCTTCGGGCGGTTGCTGCCCCAGCTGTCGGCGGCGGCCGGCCTCCTGGACCTCGAAGCGATCGGCCGTGTGGTGCGGTGCGAGATGAACACCGTGCTGGTGGCTCGGGGACCTGACATCCCGGCCGGACCGCGAGGCGGCGAACCGGCTGTATGAACGCCTCGGCTTCCGGGCCAGGGGGTCGACGGTCCACCGGTTCCCGATGGACCAGGGCGCCGCGACCGCCCTTCCCCGCAACGGCGACGATCAGTCGCGCCCGCATATATGTGCACCTCCTGTGAATATCTGTGCGATCATCGCGTCGATTCGCCGCGCGCCCCGCTGTCGTGGAGGGCCCGAAGCGCGCATGTCACTCACCGCTCCGGGGGGAACGGAATGCCTCACCACCCGTGTACGACCGCGAGAACCGCGGCGTACACCGCATTGATGCTCACGCTGGCGGTCCTGTTGTCGCTACTGCTCCCGGCGGGCGCCGCTCAGGCGTACGCCCCGGGTGCGGCCCCCGCACCGTCGGCAGCCGCGCCGGCCGACGGGGACTGTTCCGTCCTTCCGCTCTCCGCCTTCGGTGAAGCCGCCTCCGCGGCGGGCACGGTGACCATCCCCGGCCAGGAGTCGGTCTGCTTCACCTTCACGGCCGAGGCGCCCGGTCTGTACCGCCTGCTGCTGGTGGGCGGCAACGCCGGCGACACGTACGCCTCCGTCCTCGACGGCGAGACCCCGATCGACTGCTACGACCCGGAGTGGGGCGCCGGCTGGTGCCACCTGCCCCGGGACGGTGCCTACACGCTCCGCCTGAGCAACAACTGGCCGGACCCGAGCACCCCCACCGTCGCCCTCATCCCTCTCGGCTCCACCGAGGGCTGCGCCCCGGAGACCGGCACCGCGTGGGACAGCGCGCCCGTCGTCGGCTCGGCGACCGGACCGACCGCCGTCCAGTGCCAGCCGTTCGCCGGCCGGCCCGGTGAGCGGATCACCGACGAGATCGCGACGACCGTGTACGGCGAGAGCGGCTCGTGGATCACCGACGAGACCGGTGCCCGGATCTGCCCGCACTTCAACGACGACGACAGCGAGGGCTGCGTGCTGCCCGGTGACGGCCCCTACCGGGTCCTCTCCCAGGTCAGCTACGGGGAGAAGGGCTTCCCGGCCGAATACACCCTGAAGGTCCGCAGGATCTCCGACCCGGCCGGTTGCACCCATGTCGGCCTGGGCGCGTACAACTCCGCACCCACCACGGTGGATCCGACCACCGGCTGCAAGATTTTCACCGCCCCGGCCGCCGGAACCTACGACGTGTACGCCGTCCACTCCGGCGTCCGTTCGGTGCTCGGTGTGTACGACCGGGACGGGAAGACCGTCTGCACCACCTGGGGTGGCGGTTGCCGGCTGCCCGCCGCCGGGGACTACACCGTCTTCACCGACGACGCGACCCTGATCCTCGACCGGTCCGCCACCGCCGGTTGCGAGCCCGTCGAACTCGGCGTCCACCGTTCCGCGTTCGCCTCGGGCGGCGAGGTCGACTGTCTGTCCCTGCCGCTGCCGGAAGGTGCCCACCTGGCCCTGCTGAAGGCCCTCAACGGGCCGGCGCCACGCCCCGAGGCGATCGTCGTCGACGCCGACGGCGTACAGCGGTGCGACTGGGGCTCTCTCGGATCGGGTACGTGCGAGCTCACCGGCAAGGCGCCGTACCGCGCCCTGGTCTCCACCGACGACGAGGGGCAGCCGACCGGCCCCTACACCCTCGCACTGCACCGCACGGACACGGTGAGCAGCTGCCCGGCCATTCCGGCGGGCGATTTCACCGCGACGAGCCCCGCGGCCCGGTTCTCGACCGGCGGCGGTGTCTTCTCGCACTGCCTGAGCATCCCGGCCGACGATCACAGCACGCAGGAGAACCTGCAGCTCCAGGCAGCGCCCGGCACCACGTCCACCGCCGAGTTCTCCGTCCTGGACGACCACGGCAAGCAGATCTGCTCGATCTACCCGTCCCTCTCCACCTGGACGACCTGCCATCTGGCCCCCGGCGTCGCCCACACCGTGCTGGTCACCGGCCGTGACAGCGCCGCCGAGTACACCTTGACCCGTCGCGACGTCACCGCGAGTGCAAAGGGCTGCGCGGCGAACCCGGCGACCGAGGTCGGCGGCCCGTCCACCGGCGGAGCGCTGGGCGCCTCCGGCGAGCTGCTCTGCCGCCAGGTCACCACCGGCGACGCCAAGGACACCCTGCACCTCGACGTCCGTGATGCCCTGGGCGCCGCGAACGTCGTGGTCTACGGCGCGGACGGCACGGCGCTGTGCAACCAGAACAAGGCGTGCGCGGTCACCGGCTCCACCCGCTACCAGGTCATGGTCACTGTCCGGTCCGGGCTGAAGGCCGCCGAGTCGTACCGCTTCGACGCCCTGCGCATCGCGACCGCCGACGGCCCGTCCGCCGCGTGCGAGAAGGTCCCCAACGTCGCCTACGGATACGGCCCGGTCACCGGCACCCTCGACGAGCAGCACACCGCCGTCTGCGCCGTGCTGCCCACCGCGTACCGGGACTACTTCGACATGGTCATCAGCGACACCACGGGCGCCACCGAGACCGCGGTGCCCTCGCTGTACGGCCCGAAACTCGACAACGGCTGCACGCGCTTCGTCCCCACCGGCTACCAGTGCGCGCTGAACGCGCCGTACAGCCAGGAGACAACCCCGAGCATCCTGGTCCTGTCGCTGCCGGAGAAGGCATCGGCGGCCTCGTACAAGGCCGAGGCGGTGTGCACGTCCGCCCTCTGCGGTACGGAGAAGGTGTCCATCGGCCAGATCTCCCCGACCACGGGAGTGAGCGGCACGAAGGCGACGGTTCGGCTGTCCGGTACGTCCCTGCACAAGGACGACCGGGTCGTGCTGTCCCTCTCCGGCAAGCAGATCACCGCGACGACCACCGAGGTATCGGCCGACCGCAAGCTGCTCACGGCCGAGGCGGACCTGACCGGGGCCGCCGTCGGCACCTGGAGCCTCAGTGTCATCACACACAACGGGTGGCAGTACCTGCGCGACTCCTTCACCGTCACCGCGGCCCCGCTCGTCAACGGTGCACCCCCGGTGGTCACCGGCACCGGCAAGGTCGGTGACCGGCTCACCGCGTCCACCGGCACCTGGGCCCCCGCCCCGACGTCGTACTCCTACCAGTGGAACGCCGACGGCCAGACGGTGCCGGGCGCGACCGCGTCCACGTACACGGTGCCCGCGACGACGCTCGGCAAGAAGCTCTCCGTCACCGTCACGGCCCACCGCACCGGGACCCCGGACGTCCGGGCCACCTCGGCGACGGTCACGGCCACCCGGGGCGCGGTGCCCAGGGTGACCACCGCCCCGAAGATTACTGGCACCGCGAAGGTGGGTGCCAAGCTCACCGCCGCGAACGGCAGTTGGACGCCCGCTGCCACCTCGTACGCCTATCAGTGGAAGGCGGACGGCACGGCGATCAAGGGGGCGACCGCGTCGACCTACACCGTCCCCGCCTCGCTGCTCGGCAAGAGGGTCTCGGTCACTGTCACGGCTCGTCGCACCGGCCACGCCGACGGCTCCGCGACGACCCTCTCGGTGAAGATCGCCACGGGCAGTGCCCCGAAGGTCAGCAAGAAGCCCACGATCTCCGGCACGGCGAGGGTGGGCCGCACCCTCAAGGCGGGGCACGGCACATGGACGCCGGCCCCGACCTCGTACGCCTACCAGTGGTACGCGAACGGCAAGGCGATCAAGGGGGCGACCAAGTCCTCGCTGACGCTCAAATCCGCCCAGCGCGGTCAGAAGATCACGGTGAAGGTCACCGCCCGCCGCACGGGCCACGCGAGCGGCTCGGCCACCAGCAGCGCGACCAAGGCGGTCGCCCGCTGACCGGGCAGGGGAAGCGGTAGCGGTGTATGCAGAGGGGGCGCCCCACCGGTGGTGGGGCGCCCCCTCGCGTCAGGTCGGTGAGACCGGAATCGCGTTTGCCCACGGTGCCGGGATGGATCCCACGGCTTTCGGCAGCCCCGAAGCAGGTTGCCGACAGAGCGGCACTCGACCCCGGTGCAACCCTTTGGTTGCGGCTGGAGGTTCGATGTGCAACTCTGGAGTTGCAGTCAGTGGCGGCGATGAAGGAGTCCCCTCATGAGCGAACAACGGATCGAGCGCGAAACCCTGATCGCGGCACCCCTGGTGCGGGTCTGGTCGCTGGTGACCGAACCCGGGTTCTGGGTGGCGGACCCGGCGAGCGTCCACGGCACCGTGGCCAGAGAAGGCGAGTCGGTGCTGGCGAAGAACGCCGAGTACGGCGACTTCCCGGTGCGCGTGGAGAAGGTCGAGCCGCCGACGTACGTGGCGTACCGCTGGGCCAGCGCGTTCCCCGGGGAAGAGCTGCGCGCGGACAACAGCACCCTCGTGGAGTTCACGTTGACCCCGGAAGGCGACAAGACCAGGCTTCGCGTCGTCGAGAGCGGTTTCGAGGCGCTGGCCGGGTCCGAGGAGCTGCGCACCCAGGCGGTGAAGGACAACAGCGGCGGCTGGCCACAGGTGTTCGACGCGTTCAAGACGCGTGCCGAACAGTCGTCCGTGTGACGGACGAACGCCGCGGCCCTGGAGAAGCGGTCGACAGCGTTCTCGGCGCGCTGGCCGACCCGATGCGACGCCGGCTGCTCGATCTGCTCGCCGCGCAGGGCGAGGTCAGTGCGACGACGCTCGCCGAACGAGTGCCCGTCTCGCGGCAGGCGGTGGTCAAGCACCTCGCCGTCCTGGACGCCGCCGGACTGGTTTCCGGCAGACGGGTCGGGCGCGAGGTGCGGTACGCGGTGCGGCCCGCGGCGCTGGACGCGACGGCGCGGTGGATGGCCGCGCTCGCGGCCGACTGGGATCGGCGCTTGGCGCACATCAAGCGCGTCGCTGAGGCGGCGGAGCGGGATTCGCGCTAGTACTGCCGCGCCGGCGTGCGCCGGACGGGCCGGATGGGGGCACCGGCCCCGACAGGGGGCCGGATGCCCGGGCAACGGTTTCCGTACGCAGCAGTGGGTCCAGGACTCACTTATGTGCACTGGCTAGGAACGGTCGATGGTGAGTACCTGAACGCGCCACGGACCGCGGTCGGTCGAGGCGCCGTCCCACCCGGTGAAGACGGCGGAGGCGGTGAAACCCGCGGCCCACCCGGGCGAGGAGTGCGTTGGCGGCTGCCTTGTCGGCGTCGAGCCCGATCATCCGCACCCGGAAGCCGAGGCTGCCGCCGGCGAAGTCGGCCACGGCAGGGGTCGTGACGTCCTCGACGCGAGCGGCGAATCCCTTGCCGGACAGGGCGCCGGCGAGAGCGTCGGCATGCGCCCGGTCGCCGACGGCGGTCGGCGGCGCGTCGGGGTCGGGGCCGTCGCCACCACCGGGGACGGCGACCTCGACGGTCCAGCCGTCGGGCCCTTTCCGGGATCGGAAGCGCTTCCGGCCCGGTCCGGTCCGGCCGCCGCCGGTTCCGCGCCATGGACCTGTCCTCGGTCCGGCCGCGCCGGACGGGAACGCCCGTCACGAGGGCAGGGGGGCCAGGCCGCCCCGGAGGCGTCCCTACCGCTCGCCCGCATCGCTCGTATGCTCGGTTCATGACCGATCTTCAGCGCGGACGCCCGACCACCAACTCCATGCGGCGCGCTCTCAAACGGGCCCGTGACGGGGTCGCTCTCGATGTGACCGAGGCCGCCGTCCTGCTCCAGGCGCGCGGCGACGATCTGACGGACCTCGCCGCGTCCGCCGCCCGGGTGCGGGACGCGGGCCTCGAAGCCGCGGGCCGGCCGGGAGTCATCACGTACTCGCGCAAGGTCTTCATCCCGCTGACCCGGCTGTGCCGCGACAAGTGCCACTACTGCACCTTCGTCACCGTCCCCGGCAAGCTCCGCAAGGCCGGGCACGGGATGTTCCTGTCGCCCGACGAGGTGCTGGACATCGCCCGCAAGGGCGCCGCGATGGGCTGCAAGGAAGCGCTGTTCACGCTCGGTGACCGGCCCGAGGACCGCTGGCCCGAGGCGCGGGAGTGGCTGGAGGCCGAGGGCTACGACGACACCCTGGCGTACGTACGGGCCATGGCGATCCGCGTCCTGGAGGAGACCGGACTCCTCCCGCACCTCAACCCCGGCGTGCTGACCTGGACCGATCTGCAGCGGCTCAAGCCCGTCGCCCCCTCCATGGGCATGATGCTGGAGACGACCGCGACCCGCCTGTGGTCCGAGCCGGGTGGCCCGCACCACGGCTCCCCGGACAAGGAGCCCGCGGTGCGGCTGCGGGTGCTGGAGGACGCGGGCCGTTCCAACGTCCCGTTCACCACCGGGATCCTGATCGGGATCGGTGAGTCGTACGAGGAACGCGCCGACTCCCTCTTCGAGCTCCGCAAGACCGCCCGCGCCTACCACGGCATGCAGGAGGTCATCGTCCAGAACTTCCGCGCCAAGCCCGACACGGCGATGCGCGGAATGCCGGACGCCGAACTGGAGGAGCTGGCCGCGGCCGTCGCCGTCGCCCGCCACATCCTCGGCCCGTCCGCCCGCATCCAGGCCCCGCCGAACCTCGTCGACGCCGAGTACGCGCTGCTCATCGGCGCCGGGATCGACGACTGGGGCGGTGTCTCGCCGCTCACCCCGGACCATGTGAACCCCGAACGGCCCTGGCCGCACATCGACGAACTCGCCGCGAAGACCGCGGAGTCGGGCTTCACGCTGCGCGAACGGCTCACCATCTACCCGGAGTTCATCCAGCGTGGCGAGCCGTGGCTCGACCCCCGCCTCCTCCCGCACGTCCGGGCGCTCGCCGACCCGGAGACGGGTCTCGCGAAGGAAGGGGCGATCCCGGCCGGCCTGCCCTGGCAGGAGCCCGACGAGGGTTTCAACGCTTCCGGCCGCACCGATCTGCACCGCACCATCGACACCCAGGGCCGCACCGGCGACCGCCGCGACGACTTCGACGAGGTGTACGGGGACTGGGAGGCGCTGCGCGAGGCCGCCGCGCCCGGCATGGTCCCGTCCCGGATCGACACGGATGTGAAGGCCGCACTGGCCACCGCCGCCGACGATCCGACGAAGCTCACCGACGACGAGGCACTCGCCCTGCTCCACGCCGACGGGCCGGCTCTCGACGCGCTGTGCCGGATCGCCGACGAGCTGCGGCGGGACGTGGTCGGTGACGACGTCACCTACATCGTCACGCGGAACATCAACTTCACCAACGTCTGCTACACCGGCTGCCGCTTCTGCGCCTTCGCCCAGCGACGCACGGACGCCGACGCGTACACCCTTTCGCTGGACCAGGTCGCCGACCGGGCCGCGCAGGCATGGGACGTCGGCGCCGTCGAGGTGTGCATGCAGGGCGGTATCCACCCGGACCTGCCCGGCACCGCGTACTTCGACATCGCACGCGCGGTGAAGGAGCGCGTCCCCGGCATGCATGTGCACGCCTTCTCGCCGATGGAGGTCGTCAACGGCGCCACCCGCACCGGGATGTCCATCCGGGACTGGCTGACCGCCGCGAAGGAGGCCGGGCTCGACTCCATCCCCGGCACCGCTGCCGAAATCCTCGACGACGAGGTCCGCTGGGTCCTCACCAAGGGGAAACTGCCGACGGCCACCTGGCTCGACGTCATCAGGACCGCCCACGAGGTGGGGCTGCGATCGTCGTCGACGATGATGTACGGCCACGTCGACCAGCCCCGCCACTGGCTCGGCCATCTGAGGACCCTGGCCCGCCTCCAGCAGGAGACCGGTGGTTTCACGGAGTTCGTGACACTGCCGTTCATCCACACCAACGCCCCCGTCTACCTCGCGGGCATCGCCCGGCCGGGCCCGACCGACCGTGACAACCGGGCCGTCACCGCCATGGCCCGGCTCCTGCTGCACCCGCACATCACCAACATCCAGACCAGCTGGGTGAAGCTCGGTACGCAGGGCGCGGCCGAGATGCTGCGCTCGGGCGCGAACGACCTGGGCGGCACGCTGATGGAGGAGACCATCTCCCGGATGGCGGGGTCGAGCTACGGCTCGTACCGGTCGGTCCAGGATCTGGTCGCCATCGCGGAGCTGGCGGGCCGCCCGGCGAAGCCGCGCACGACGCTGTACGGGGAGGTGCCGCAGGAGCGGGTGACGGCCGCCGCCGCCTCGGACGGGCACCTGCCGGAACTGCTGCCGGTCCTGTCGGAGGAGACGTGTTCGTGAGGACGCCGGCGCGGCCCCGTCTCAGAGGGGTAGCGGGACGGGGCACAGCTGACCGGGATCTTGCACGCAGCGGGGCGTGCTCAGCTGGGTATGCGGCTGTCTGCCGACGGGACCAGGATTCAGTGGAAGCCGAGCATGCCGGGTGAGTCGATGTCGACCGTGAGGATTCCGGGCGGGTAGTCGGCCTCACGTCCGGTCAGGATGATCGACATGCCGCCGCTCTCCTGGTGCGGTGTCGCGACGTACAGCGCATGACAGGTGTCGGGACCGCCCCAGCCATCACGGATCATTCCGCCGATCGTGGCGGCAGCCGTCTGGTCGAGCGGATCGACCAGGATCCCAGGGAGCGCGAGCACATTGCGAGCGAGACCCTTGTCGGCTGCCTCCGCGTGCATCAGGCACAGGGCGGGGACGTGCAGCCAGTCACCCGGAGTGGCGGCGACGTTGTCGGCGAGGAGGTGCAGGGCGCGATGTCCCTGCCCAAGTGCCGACACCGCGCTCGTGTCGAGGATGATCACGCGGCGGTGCCTCGCCGGGCGTGCATCTTCTCGGCTGCCATTGCGTATACGTTGGCAAGGACGTCCGGCCCCTGTTCGAACTCCTCGTCGGTCAGCGTGCAGCCCATGCGCTCACGCAGCACCTTGCGCGTGGTGGCGACCCGCTCGGCGATCTGAGCCGCGGTCGGCTGCTGGGCGGCCAGCTGGTCGACGAGCTGGCCCAGGCTCAGCCCGCGCTCCTTGGCCAGCTGAGCGAGATGGTCGCGCGTCTCTTTCGGTACTTGGATGGTCGTAGTAGCCATAGTTTCACTATAGAGCTGCTACGGCCCAGGGGTGACTGTTGTCCCGCGGTACGGAAACCCTCGGAGATTGCCGTTCAAAAGTGACCGCGAGAGTCACTCCGTACATACCGATCCGGTCCTCGATCGGCCGTTCCCCGTTCGATTACAGTGCTGCGGAGTCGAAGCTGCGCAGCCGTACGAGGACGGGGAAGGGGCACGGTGAGCACAGGAGCCACAGCTGTCTGGGGCCGTGTCGAACAGCAGGACTTCCGCAGCCGGGTACGTGGCTGTCTGCTGGGCGGTGCCATCGGCGACGCGCTCGGTGCGGCCGTCGCCGGTCTCTCGCTCGAAGAGATCCGCGCGGCCCACGGCGCCGACGCCGTCACCGACTTCGTCCCCGTCCACGGCAGACGCGGCGCGGTCACCGCGGTCACCCAGCTCAACCTGTTCACCGTCGACGGGCTGATCCGCGCCCAGGTCCGCCGCGACATCGGTGCCTGGCACCCGCCCACCGATGTGCACCGTGCCCATCTGCGCTGGGCCGCCACCCAGCACGAGTGGGGGCCCGACGAACGCCGCCAGGAGAACGGCTGGCTCGCCCAGGAGGAGTGGCTGTACGCCCGCCGCGCCCCCACCCGGGAATGCCTCACCGGGTTCGGCGACGCCACGATGGGCACCCTCGACCGGCCCAAGAACCCCGCCGCACGCGACTCGGCGGCCCTCACCCGGTCCGCCCCGTTCGGGCTGCTGGTCGGGTGGGAGCCGCAGCTCGTCCTCCAGCTGGCCGTCGAATGCGCCGCCCAGACCCACGGTCACCCCACCGCCCTGCTCTCCGCGGGCGCCCTCGCCGTCATGGTGCACGGCCTGGCCCGCGGCGAGACCCTGGACGGCTCCGTGCAGCACGCCCTCGCGCTGCTCGCCGAGCGCCCCGGCCATGACCAGGTCACCGAGGCGCTCAAGCAGGCCCTCGGCTCCGTACGCCAGGGGATCCCGGGCCCGGCCCTCATCGAGGCGCTGGGTGACACGGACTCCGCCGAGGAGGTGCTGGCCGTCGCCGTGTACTGCGCCCTGGTCGGCGAGGACGTGCGGCACGGGCTGCGGCTCGCGGTGAACCACGGCGGCCCTTCCGCGGCCACCGGGGCCCTGTGCGGGGCCCTGCTCGGCGCGCTGCACGGCGAGACCGCGCTGCCGCCGGCCTGGCTCGCCGAACTGGAGGGCAGGGCCACCCTCCTCGAACTCGCCGACGACTTCGCCATGGAGATGACCCAGGGCCCGGCCCTGCACAGCCCGTCGGCCGCCGCACCGGGCTGGCTGACCCGCTACCCCCGCGGCTGACCACCGCCCGCGGGCCGACCCGCGGAGCACGTACGAGGGGCGGGGTACGGACACCGCCGTGTCCGTACCCCGCCCCTCGGCTCCGTGCGGGCGGATCAGTCCTTCACGCCCTCCGCGACGGTGGTGTCGCCGGCACCGGCCTGCGCCGGAACCGTCGCGCCGGCGGCCGACGAACCGTCGCCGTCCGTGTTGATCTGCTCGATCAGCGCGTCGCGCTCCGGGGTGTCCTCCGGCTTGATGAAGCCGATCGCGATGTAGAGCACCAGCGAGATCGCCAGCGGCAGCGCCACCTGGTACTGGAGCGCGACAGTCGTCTTCACCGAACCGTCGAAGTTGTAGTTGGTGAAGTAGAACGCCAGCAGACCCGCAGCCCAGCTGACGAGGGCCGCCGTCGGACCCGACTTACGGAACCTGCGCAGCAGGCCCAGCATGAACGGGATCGCGATCGGACCCATCAGACCGGCCACCCACTTGATGACGACGGAGATGATGTCCTTGAACGTCGGCGAGTTGATCTGGGTGGCGAGTGCCATCGACAGACCGAGGAAGCCGAGCGTGGACACGCGGGCCGCCAGCAGACCGGCGCGGCTGCTCCAGGTTCGGGCCGCCTTCGAGAGGACCGGGGCGATGTCCCGGGTGAAGACCGCCGCGATGGCGTTGGCGTCCGAGGAGCACATGGCCATCGTGTGCGAGAAGAAGCCGACGACGACCAGACCCAGCAGACCGTGCGGCAGCAGCTGCTCGGTCATCAGGGCGTAGCTGTCGGAGGCGTCCGGCTTCTGTGCGTGGACCAGCAGCGGGGCGCACCACATCGGGAAGAACAGGACCGTCGGCCAGACCAGCCACAGGATGGCGGAGAGCCGTGCCGAACGCTTCGCCGACGCGGCGGAGTCCGTGGCCATGTAGCGCTGGGCCTGGTTCCACATGCCGCCGTTGTACTCGAACGTCTTGATGAACAGGTACGCCAGCAGGAAGGTCACCGTGTACGGGCCCGCCGTGGGGTCGGTGTGGCCCTCGGGCAGCTTGTCCCAGACCGTCCACAGCGTGCTGAAACCGTCCAGCTTGGCCATGGCGGTGACGAGCATCGCGATACCGGCGAAGAGCTGGATGATGAACTGCCCGAGTTCCGTGAGCGCGTCGGCCCACAGTCCGCCGACCGTGCAGTACACGGCGGTGATGCAGCCGGTGATGAAGATGCCCTGAGTGATCGAGATGCCGGTGAAGACGGAGAGCAGGGTGGCGATGGCCGCCCACTTGGCGCCGACGTCCACGATCTTCAGCAGCAGGCCCGACCAGGCGAGCGCCTGCTGCGTCGGGATGTTGTAGCGGTTCTTGAGGTACTCGAGCGGCGACGCGACATGCAGTCGCGAGCGCAGCCGGTTGAGCCGCGGTGCGAAGAGCTGGGCGCCGATGCCGATGCCGATGGCGATCGGCAGCGACCACGTCACGAACGACGTGACGCCGAACTGGTACGCGATGCCGGCGTACCCGGTGAACATCACCGCGCTGTAGCCGGACATGTGGTGCGAGATGCCGGACAGCCACCATGGCATCTTGCCGCCGGCCGTGAAGAAGTCGCTGACGTTGTCCACACGCTTGTGGGACCAGAGTCCGATCGCGATCATCACGCCGAAGTAGCCGATGAGCACGACCCAGTCGAGACTGTTCATGTGCCCCCTCCTGGGGTCCGCCTTATGAACGGGGTTACGCACTTCGTCAGTACGGCCGCCCAGCGGGGCCCCGTGCGGGAGCGGGGACATCGGGGATTGAACCGCCTGTTCGGTACCTCGGTCAAGGTCTTTGGCGATCAGAGATGTGAACGCCAATCAGTAAGTCGAACGATTTTACTTGTTCTTGACCCACGGGGGCGTTGTCGTGAACGTGACGGCGGCCACACCATGAGCAGGCACTTCGTCAGGCTGTGCAGAGCAATCACGAGCACTGGAGAGCGCAGAAAGACCGCACGGGATGCGGGTCCCGTGCGGCCGAGAAGGAGGAGAACTGCCCTTAACGACAGCGGATCAGCGCATCAGCTCGCCGGCGTTGACCAGCAGGGACTGCCCGGTGATCGACCGGGCACGGTCGGAGGCCAGGAATACCGCGGCCTCCGCCACGTCACCGTCCGTGGCCAGCTCGGGCAGCGCCATCCGTTCGGTGAGCCTGCCGAGCACGTCGGCCTCCGGTAGGCCCTCGGAGTGCGCGGTGAACCGGACGTACGCCTGCACCGGCGGGCCCCACATCCAGCCGGGCAGCACCGTGTTGACCCGGATCCGGTGCGGGCCGAACTCCCGGGCCATGGAGTACATCGCCGAGGTGAGCGCGCCCTTCGACGCCGCGTACGCCGCCTGCCGCACCTGGGACGGTGCGGCGACCGACGACTGCGTACCGATGACGACCACGGAGCCTCCCCGCTCCTTGAGGGCGGGCAGGCAGGCGCGCGTCATCCGCAGCGTGCCGAGCAGATTGACGTCGATCACCGACTGCCAGGTGGCGAGGTCGGCGTCCTCGACGCCGCCGAAGTAGCTGTCCCAGGCGGCGACATGGACCACCGCGTCGATCCGCCCGAACCGCTCCAGCGCCAGCGCGGCGAGCGCCTCGCACTGCGCCTCGTCGGTGATGTCGGTGGCCAGATGGGCGGTGTGCCGGCCTTCGGGATCGATCTCGGCGGCCGACTTGGCGAGCCGCTCCGCGGTGCGCGCCCCGAGGACCGCGCTGCCGCCGTCCCGTACCACCGTCTCCGCGATCCGGTGCCCCAGTCCGGCCCCGACCCCGGACACCACGACGGTCTTCCCCGTGAGCAACATCGGTGCCTCCCGGCCCTGACAGTTTTCCTGACGGTGCGTCAGAGTATGGCGGGATGTCGATGGAGGGAAGTCACTCGGCCCACTCGGGGCGGATGTGCGCGGGGTTGAAAGGTGCCCGGCCCTTTCCGGAAGGCATGACATATACGGCAGTGAATGCCTCGCCCGCGATGGTGCGACGCTGTTCAAAACTGCCGTTCTTCCACTCTTGCTCGTAGTTGCGGGCCGGTCGTCCCGCTGGTCGCGCCATGACGTCCGCCAGTCGACGCTCCAGGGCGTCCAGTTCGGCATTCATGGAGGAAAGTGACTGATAGTAGTCATCTGGACGCATGCCGCGCACATGGGCGGCGTCCTTGGCCCAGGCGGCGATGAGCTCCTGCTTGCGGGTGCTGACCGCTGAGATGCGGGAGTGGATGTCGGCCAGCGGTTCGGCGGGCTTTCCGGCGAGCGAAGGGGGCGAGGCTTGAGTGCGTGCCCATTCGGTGATCAGTTCTTCCAGGCGGGTATCGACAGGTGCGGCGCGTCGGCTCACCTTGCCGCAGGCGTTGCGAACCTTGCCGGGGCAGTAGTAGATGGCATGGCCGCGCCGGGATACCCACTTGGTGCTCATGGGCGCTCTGCAGATGCCGCATCGGAGATATCCAGTGAAAACGTACTTGCGTTGGTTGGCTCCCTCCAGGTTCCGCGAGATGCCTCTCTCCCGGTCCAGCAGCCTCCGGTGGTCGAGTTCAAGCTGGGTATCGGCCCATAGCTTCCGCGAGACGACAGGCTCCCACCTGCCCGTGACGGGCAGGCCGTCTTCCCCCAGCAGGACGCGCCCCCAGCCGTCTCTCTGGCGGGGAGTTCCCGTGCGATGCTTCCCCTGGTAGGAAACGAACCCGCAGTAGCGTGGATTGGTAATGATCGCCTTTATGGTGGCCGGCGCCCACTTGACCCCCTGTGGTGACGGGATCTTCTCTCGGTTGAGTTCGCGGGCGATCCCCGCGATCGATGTACCGGCTGCGAACCGTTCGTAGATGCGCCGTGCGATCCGCGCGCGATCCCGGCGGAGCGTTCCGTCGGGGTTCCATGCGTAGGGCGTGCGTCCGGTCAACTGGCCTGCCGAGGCGTCTGCCAGATGGCTTCGGGCGACCCTTCGAGATGTGTCTTCCGAAGCTTTGAGGGCCATGATGCACAGCATCCGGGCCATGTGCCGGTCGGAGTCGTGGATCAGATTGAGGTCACCCGTGACGCCCGTTGCGGGGCGCTTGGTGTGCTCCACTAAGTCGATCAGGTCTTCTAGATCCCGGGGCTGTCGCGCCAGTCGATCGATGTCGTAGAAAAGAACGCCGTCGATGCGGCCTGCGAGCAGGTCGCCGAGCATGCGCCGGAACTCGGGGCGCACCACTATCCAGTCGACTGACCCGTCCGCCTGTATGATCCGCTTTTTCTTGAAGGCTCCGGTGTCGTTCTCCCGGTAGGTCTCGGCGAACGGGCCCCAGCCGAGCCTGATCCGCTTCAGCCCTGCGTCATGGAGCTGCAGTTCGAGACTCCGCTCGTCGCCGCTTCTGTCGTGCGAGGTGCGCAGGTAGCACCCGGGGCGGCGAGGGGCGAACTCGCTGAGTGAGTCGCCGATGGCGAGCGTGGCTGAGGTGCGGTTCCGTACACGCTCCGGGATCAGGATGCCTTCCAGCAGTAGGTCGGCGTGCGTGGGGGCCGGGTTGCGGCGCGGGTTCATGGGGCCTCCCCGTAGGACGTTCATGGCACCCCCGAACGTAGCCATTGCCCGTGAATGAACCGGCGCATTGGACGCCGCTCATGCGGATGAACGATCGATCGCACGGGCATTCCCATCGATCCCTAGCTGACGTACCGTCAGAATGCATGCGTCGAGGCGGAGGGGGAGTGGGCGTGATGGGTGACGGCGACGAGGGGACCTACCCGGACCTATATGCCAAGTTGGCCTCGGTTGGCCCGTACCGGGTGGAGGTGGGGCATGCGTTGATCACCATGGTCGAGCCTCATGCCGGGCATGAGCATGCCTACCACAGATGGTACGAAGACGATCACTACTACGCGGGCGCGATGGCGATGCCCTGGATGTTCGCCGGGCGGCGCTGGGTGGCCACCCGGGAGCTCCAGGAGCTGCGCTATCCGGAGAAGTCCGCGGTGGCGCAGCCGGTCGGCGCCGGGTGCTATCTGTCCACGTACTGGGTGACGGACGGGCGCTACGACGACCACATGAAGTGGACCGTCGGGATCAACAAGCGGCTGAACCGGGACGGCCGGGTCTACCAGGACCGTACCCATGTGTTCACCGCGTTCCAGGACCACGAGGCGACGGTCTACCGGGACGGCGCTGCAGGCCCCAGGGATTACCACGCCCTCGACCACCCGTACCGCGGACTGGTGCTCCAGGTGATCGACGCCGAAGACGCCGGGCAGCGGGCCGAGCTGCTGGAGTGGCTGCGCTCCCGGCATCTGCCGAAGCGGCTCGGCGGCTCACCGGCGGCGATGGTGACCGTCTTCCGCCCCACGCCGCTGCCGGGCGATCGGATGACCTATGTGAAGCAGGTAGAGGGCGTCGATACGAGGCTGACCCTGCTCTGGTTCCTCCAGGAGGACCCACGGGACTGCTGGGCGGAGCGTTTCACCGGGCTCGACGTGGCGGTCGCGGAATCAGGCCTGGGCCGGGTCGAGCTGGTGGCGCCGTTCATTCCGACCGTGCCCGGCACGGACCGGTATGTGGATCAACTGCGTTGACCGGATCTGCTGGAGGAGCCCCCTCGGCCAGGACGGCGGACCAGTCGAGAGGGCTTCCGGCGGCACCGGCGTCGGTGCCGCACCCCGGTCTGTGGAAGGGCATGGGTCAGGCGTCGACGGAGCCCTTCGCGATGTCGGAGACGAAGGCGTTCCACGCGCCGGGCACGAACGTGATCGAGGGGCCCTCGGGGGCCTTCGAGTCACGCACCGCGATCGCCTGGGCGAGAGGGGACTTGACCTCGACGCAAGCGCCGTTGCCCCCGGAATACGACGACTTCGTCCAATTGTCCGTAGCACCCTGACGAATAGCCATGTTCACTCCGGTTCAGAGAGTTGTGTGAGAGGTGCCAACCGCAAAACCTGTTGGCGTGATCGACGCTACTCGCCAACATCGTTGCGTGAAGGCGCCGTTCACTCGACCGGATGGCATATTCCATTCGGGCCTTCCACTTTGAGGTGGCGACGGTGTACCGTGCCGTCGCCTCACCCGTAACATCGCCCCTTTTCCCGCATAACGGACTTTGCGGAATGCCTGCGCCGGGCTACCGGCGGCTGCCGTTCGGCCGGCAATCTGCCGGTGTCCGCCCGGCGTTCAGTCGCTGCTCACTCGCTGCTCAGCCGGGCGTACTTCTTCGCGATGTCGGCGATGAAGTGCCGGGTCTGCTCCACATTCAGCGCCTGCGCGCGCAAGTGCTCATACATGACGCTGTATCGCTGCACATCATTCGCTTTCTCCAGATAGAGATCGCTGGTGACGCCCTCGATATAGACCACGCTGGAGTCCGCGGCGTCCGGGAATTCCAAAATGGCGTACTGCCCGTTGATGCCCGGATGTGCACCCATCTCGAAAGGCAGCACCTGCACGGTCACATGCGGCAGGTGCGACAGCTCGACGAGTTGCTCCAGCTGCTCGATCATCACCTGCCGGCCACCGACCTGCCGGCTCAGTGCGGCCTCGTCGATGACCGCCCAGAGCCGCAGTGGATGTTCCTGGTCGGTGATCCGGTCCTGACGCCGCGCACGGACGCTGACGCGCTTGTCGATGTCGTTCGGCGGCGCCTCCGGAAGCGCGCCGTTGATCAGCGCCTCGGCGTAGCTCCGGGTCTGCAACAGGCCCGGGACGACCTGGGGTTCGTACACCCGCAGCGACTCGGCGTCGGTCTCCAGGCCGATGTAGACGCTGTACGGGATGTCGCCGAAGGCGTGCCACCAGCCTTGCTGGCGGGAGTCCTTGGCCATCTGCATGAGTGAGTCGACGATCCGGTGGTCCTCGACCTCATACACCCCGCAGAGGTCGCGGACGTCGCGCTGGCTGATGGATCGGCGGCCGTTCTCCAGGCGGCTGATCTTCGACTGCGAGACCAGCAGCCGCTCCGCCACCTCCTCGGCCGTCATGCCCTTGAGCTCGCGCAGGCGGCGCAATTCCTGACCCAACCGGCGTCGCCTGACGGTGGGATTGACGTTGGTCGGCACGGAAACGGCACCTCCGGCTGTGTAGCTGTGCGTATCTACTGCTCAGCAGATTGCCACCCGTGGGCCGGGTTGCGCTGGGAAATGGCCACACGCAGGCGCGCGGGGCAGCCGGTGGACCGGCTGCCCCGCGCGTGGTGCGGCTCCCGAACCGGGTCTTGGGGACGTCGGTGCGGCGGTATTCGGTTGTCCCGTCGGTGCGGTGCGGTCCGCCGCCCTAGTGGGCCGCGGTGTGCACCATGCTGTCGCGGCGTGACTGCGACTGCACTTGCGGTTGCAATGGCGCTCCGGCCGCCTGGTTGCGGCGCGGTTGTGCGACCGCCCCGTTCTGGACGTCCATCACGGCGTGCGCCACGAGGCCGCCCATCGGGTCGTGTCTGATCAGGTCCCGGAGCCGGGAGCGCGATGAGCGCCCCTCGTTCCCGGGGTAGAGGTGCTTGCCGAGTCCGACCGCGTGGGCCAGTGCGGCGAGCGCCGCGGTCCGCGGGTCCGGTGGTACACCGGTGCGGATCGCACTGTCCAGCCGGGATCTGATCTCCCGGCTGATTGCCGTGTCCGTCGCCTGGTAGCGAGTCGTCGGCAGCACCCCGCACATCTGTCCCGCCACGGCATGCACCATGCCGCACCGCTCCAGATGCGAGAGATAGGTCTGACGCAGCCCCAGCCGGGGCCCGCCAATCCAGTGGACGGCCCGGACCGGGCTGCCGCGTCGGCGCAGCAGTTCCAGTGCGGAGTCCAGTGTCGGATCTCCTGTCGGCCGTGGCATCACCACGGCGATACGATCCCCGTCAGGGGCTATCCGTCCTGCCAGAGCCAGCTCCACTAGCTGAGCTCCGGCGAGGCCGAGGTCGAGCGACTGCGGCTGCGCTGTGGTACCCGTGGTCGGGTCCAGAGCGAGCAGCAGAAGCTCCTCCGGAATTGTTCTGCGGCTCCTGCCCATCCATGCCTCCCCGCGTGGATGAATGACAGGGTGACCCCTCTCACATTGGTCTGTCGAGAGCGCCTGGGTGCTTCGTACGGGAACCAGTAGGTATGTCGTTCTCGTCTAGCAGCCCGGCCGAGGGTTCACACAGGACACTGGTAGCTGGTTCGGACAGTGCGGGGGCGTCCCCGCGGCGCATGGAGGAGGCATCGGTGGCGGGCGAGTCCCCCGACAGGTCGGAGCAGCAGAAGTCGTCGGGCGCGGCTCGGAGCGAAAGCGATCCGCGACTCGCCGTCTTCCGTGACACGGCAGCCGCGGCGGATGCCGGAACCGGATCCGCGACTGGAACCCGCGGCAATCCGGATACGGCGACGGCGGTGTTCCGTACGAAGCCTGCGGAGGCCGGCGAGGGCGAGAGGCAGGATTCTCGCGAAGGCCTCGGCGAGGGCCTCGGCGGGTCGAGGAACGGCTCTCACGGCTCTCACGGCTCCCGCGGTCCCGAGCGGGCCGAGAAGGCCCCTGAGGCCCTGGAGGCGGCCTCTGCGCCCGAGGAGCGGGAGGAGTCCGCGGAGGGCGCCCGGGCCGCGGAGGCGGCCGGGGCCGACGAGGCGGGAACCGGGACCGCACCCGAGGAGAGCGACGCGCGGCTGCGTGCTGCGGTCGCCGCATGGGTGGGGAAGGGCACGGCCGGCGCGAAGACGGCCGAGCAGGACGAGCGGGACGAGCAGGACGAGAAGGCCGACACGGTCGCGGTCACCGGGAGCGACGAGGTCACGGGGAGCGACACGCCCGAGGTCGTCGACGAGGCGGGTGACAGCGGGACGACGTCCGCCGGCGCGACCGGGGACGGGTCGGACGGGCCGGACGAGCCGGTCGCGTCGGACGCAGCCGATGCCGATGCAGCCGATGCCGCGGATGAGGACGACGCCGACGAGGCGCGTGCTGAGGGCGCCGCGAAGCCTGCGGCATCCGACGACGCCGAAGCCGCGGACGAGGGCCCGGGCGAGAACGCGGACGAGGAAACGGACGGCGCCGCCGACGAGGCCCGGGTCTCCGGCGCCCCCGAGGAGAGCCCCGCGGCCGCGGAGAGCGTCGAGGCAGCCGATGCCGCCGAGACATCCGAGTCCTCCGAGGCCGCCGAGACATCCGATGCCGCCGAGGACAAGCGCGCAATCGATCAGCCTACGGCTGTCTTCAGGACGGTCCGGCCGGACCGGGTCGACCAGCCGACGACCGCGCTGAAGATCACCCCGCCCGCGGTGAAGCCGGAGCAGAAGCCTCAGCGGAAGCCGGAGGCCGAGCCCGAGGCTGCCGCCGAGCGCACCAGCCAGTTCGTGCCGCTGCGCCGCGACGAGGCGCGGCCCGCGCCCGCGGTCCGCAAGCCCGAGACACCCGCAGCCGCACCCGGGTCGGCCGCCGCCCCCTCGCTCAGCGGCGCCGAACGGACCCGGCAGCAGCCGATGCCGCCCCGGCCGCCGCTCGACCTGCTGGCCGAGCTGACGAACACGCCTCCGCCGCCGGAGACGCCCGTCCGTACGGCCGTGCGCCGGGTCAAGATCTGGACCCCGCTCGCAGTGCTCCTGTTGATCGTCTTTGCGATCGTGCAGGCGGTGCGCCCGCTGCCGACGCCCGAGCTCCGGCTGACGGCGCAGCCGACGTACACCTTTGACGGCAGCAAGCCGTCACTGCCGTGGCCGAACGAGGGCCAGGGCTACATGGCGGCGACCGGCCTCGGCACGGTGGACTCGTTCGGCGAGCAGAAGGCCGTGCCGATCGGCAGTGTGGCCAAGGCGATGACCGCGTACGTCGTGCTCAAGGACCACCCGCTCAAGAAGGGCGAAGCCGGTCCGTCCATCACGGTCGACGCCAAGGGGGAGTCGGACGGCAAGCTGGACGCCGCGGGCGAGTCGACGCTCAACACCGTGAAGGCCGGGGACAAGCTCACCGAGCAGGAGGCCCTCTCGGCCATAATGATTCCGTCCGCGAACAACATCGCGCGGTTGCTGGCGCGTTGGGACGCGGGTTCCGAGGAGGCGTTCGTCAAGAAGATGAACGACACCGCGAAGTCGCTCGGCATGAAGAACACCACGTACACGGACCCGTCCGGACTCAACGCGACCACGGTGAGTTCGGCCGAGGACCAGGTGAAGCTCGGCCAGAAGCTGGTGGAGATCCCGGCGCTGATGGCGATCACCAAGCTGCCGTCGTGGACCGACCCGTCGGGCAAGAACTGGCGGAACTACAACACCCTCGTTCCGTACAACAACGCGCTCGGTATCAAGACCGGCTCCACGAGCAAGGCGGGCGGCAACCTGCTCTTCGCCGCGCACAAGATGGTCGGCGACACCGACCAGCTGATCGTCGGTGCGGTGCTGGGCCAGCACAAGTCGCCCATCATCGACACCGTCAACGCGGTCAGCAAGGATGTGATGATCGCGACCGAGAACCTGCTGAAGAGCGGGAAGGTGGTCAAGAAGGGTGACGTCGTCGGCGCGGTCGACGACGGGTTCGGCGGCACCACCCCGGTTGTCGCGACCGAGGATGTGGCGGCGGTCGGCTGGCCCGGTCTGACGGTCAAGCTCGAGCTGACCGACGACGGGAAGACGCCCCCGCACTCGGCTGCCGCCGGAACGCACGTCGGCACGCTCACCGTGGGTGAAGGGTCCAGCCAGGTGAAGGTGGCGGTGGCGCTGCAGAGTGATCTGACGGACCCGTCCTTCGGCCAGAAGCTGACCCGGATCAGCTGACGAGGAAGGGGGAGGGGATGCCGTTCCCGGCATCCCCTCCCCCTTTTCGGTGCCGGAACCGGCACCGTCTTCCCCTTTGCGCACGTGTTAGCGTCCCCGGACAACCGGGGAGCGCCGGACGGCGTCCTCACAGGTGGTACGGAGACGGGGAACGGGGCCGGCGGAGACGGGGAGAAGCCGTAGTGACCACCGCGGAGCCGAGACCCGGCCGTGAGGCGGCCGGGAACAGCGATGTGCGAGGCGACGTGACGAGCGGCAGTGGTGGCAGCATGAATGTCCGGCTGCCCGCCCCGCGTACCCCGGAACCGTGGGCGGGGGCTACCGAACCGCCGGAACCATCGGAGCCGACCCGCAGTCGGCAGGCCCGTACCCGGCAGCTGCTGCGCCACCCCGTCACCATTGCGACGGCAGCCGCCGCGGTCACCCACATCCTCTGGTTCTTCCTCTTCGCGAACAGCGGCGGCGATCTCGCGGCGCAGGACGCCTGGGCCGAGTTCGTCGGCCGGTACCCCGGTACCGCGTACAACCTCGCCTGGTACGGGGGCATGCACCCCGTCTCGTACAGCGTGGTCTCGCCGTATCTGATGTCCGTGCTCGGCGTCCGTACGACGATGATGATCGCCGGGACGGTGTCGGCAGGGCTGACCGCGTTGATCGTGGTGCGGGTCCGGGCCGTCCGCAACCCGCTCGCCTGCTCGCTCGCCGGAGTGTTCGCGTATCTGTGCAACGCGCTGTCCGGGCGGGTGACGTTCGGGCTCGGCATGATGTTCGCGCTGGGTGCGGTGGCCGCGGTGTTCTGCTGGCCGTACCGGTGGCGCCACAAGCGCTGGGCGAAGGCGGCCGTCGCCGCGCCGCTCGCCGGGCTGGCCACGGCGGGCAGCCCCGTCGCGGGGCTGTTCCTCGGTGTGGTGGCCGCCGCGCTGTTCCTGAACAAGCGGCGCCCCGGCGCGTACGCACTGGGCCTGGCGCCGGTCGTCGTCGTCGCCCTGTCGTCGTGGCTGTTCCCGTTCTCCGGTACGCAGCCGATGTCGCTCGCGACGCTGTCCCTGCCGTTCCTCTTCGCCGTTCTCACCCTCGTCCTCGTGCCGAGCGAGTGGCGCACGGTCCGCACCGCTGCCGCCGTGTACGGGGCCGGGACGCTGTTGACCTATGTGGTCGACTCGCAGATCGGCTCGAACGTCACGCGGATGGCGATGCTGTTCGCCGGGGTGGTGCTGCTTGCCGCGCTGCCGTACTCCGTGCCGCGTTCGCGGCGCTGGTACGCGCTGATCCTGGCATTCGTCGGCATGAACATCTGGATCGGCGTCAAGGGCGTCGACGACATCGTCCGTACCGCCCCCGCCGCCTCCTGGACGCGGGAGCTGGCCCCGCTGGTCAACGAGCTCCAGGAGGTCGGTGCGGAACGCGGCAGGGTCGAGGTGGTGCCCGCCAGCAGCCACCGCGAGGCGTCCGCGCTCGCCCCGTACGTCAATCTGGCCCGCGGCTGGAACCGGCAGGCCGACATGGACCGCAACCCGCTCTTCTACGACGACACGCTGGACCCGGTGAACTACCGCCGGTGGCTCGACCGCTGGGCGGTGCACTACGTGGTGCTGCCCAAGGGGGAGCCGGACTCCACCGGCGCGGTGCAGGAGGCGGCACTGGTCCAGAAGGGCCAGCCGTATCTGAAGGCCATCTGGTCCGACTCCAACTGGCAGCTCTTCGAGGTCGACAGCCCGGTGCCGCTGGCCGATCCGCCGGCGACGGTGGACCGGGCCGGTGCGGGTGAGCTGACCATCCATGTGAAGCGGGCCGGCCGGGTGCTGATCCGGATCCCGTACTCGCGCTGGCTCGCGCTGGTCGACGACGAGGGCAAGAGCGTGGAGCGGCCGCAGGAGACCGAGGCGTCCAAGCGGCGTGCGGACCAGGACAGCCCGAGGACCTTCGTCAACACGAACGGCTGCCTGCTCAAGGTGGACGAGGACGAGGACGGCGACGAGTGGACGGAACTGCTCGCGCCGCGCCCCGGGGTGTACCGGCTGGCAGCCCCGTACCAGCTGTCGCCCGGTACACCGTGCCCGGAGGAGCTGCGCTGAGGAGGGCGCGGACGGGGAACCGCAGACAAGGAGAGAGCGAGTAAATCGTGCACGGTCTCTCCCTCCGGGGGCGTTGCCCTGGCATGGTGTGCTGCCATGAGGTGCCAACGGTGCGGCAGTGAACAGCGAGGTGCGCTGCCGGGATTGGTCTGTCCGGACTGCGGATCGGTGGCCCGGTCGGCCGGCGGGGACGGTTCCTGGATCGCCCGCGAGACGCTTGCGGGCCGGCTGTCCACGTTGCCGCGGAGCAGAAAGGCCCTGTTGGCGGCGGGAGTTGTGGTGGTGGCCGGCTCGCTGGTCACGGGCGCCTCGCTGCTCGCTTCTGCAGGCGGCGACGACAGCGGCCGGCGTACGGGGGCGGTGGGGCGCGCGGGTATCCCGCCGGACGGCATCGGGGGCGGCGCCCCGACCCGGATCGGTCCGTCCGGCACGGAGAGCCCGGACCCGGCACCCACCTCTTCGAAGTCGCCGTCGTCGCCAGCGTCGCCCAGCCCGTCCCGTACTCCCAAGTACCCGCCGGGCAGGGGTGGTTACATGTACACGGCCTGGGCCGGCCCCGGCTGCTCGACGGGCGAGTACCGCGAGCACGGCCGGTTCGAGGACGGTGACGACGGCTGGTACACGGTCGACTCGGGCGGCTACCGGGGCAGTACGTGCGACGGGCGGTTCAGCGCCGTGCCGATGTCGGGGAGCACGACCCAGGACCGGGGCAACACCGCCACCTGGTCCTGGCACCTGGGCGGCGGCTACCGCGAGTGCGCGCTGACCGTCTTCGTGCCGGACAGCGGCCGCGACCGCGACGTGGCGGGGAACCCCACCGTGTACCGGGTGCTCTCGAATCCGGATGACGCGGACTCCGCGTATACGGGCTTCGCCGTACGTCAGACCGTGCATCGCGGCACCCCCGTCGATGTGAGCAGCTACCCGGTCAAGGGCGACACGTTCGCGGTGCAGCTGATCGACCGGGGGCGCGACTGGGGTGACGAGGAACTGGTCGGCGCGCATCACGCAGCGGCGCAGTTGAGGGTGAACTGCCGCTGAGGCCGACTGCCGGGATGTCGGGCGGAACGGCAGCCATCCGTCCGACTCGGGAGTCATAGTGGACGCATGAGCCTGACCACCGACGGAGAGCCGCCCGGCCCTGTGCGGTTCCATCTTCTGTGCGATCGCCGGGGTTGCCGGGCGCGGGCCGTGTTCGACATGGTCATCGCGGACCCGCCGCCGGACATCGAGTCGGACCTGTTCGGTCACGTCCTGCACAGCGCGACCATTGCCTCCCCGCACATCGAGGAGCTCGGCTGGAAGTACGTCCAGCAGGAGGGTTACTGGTGCCCGGGCTGTGCCGCCCCGGGTCGTCGGCCGAGGCCGCGGGGCGTCACATCGTCCTGACGCAGTGCATCGCGGCACGGTTCGGCGGCCACCGAAGAGTCCCGCCTCTAGCGTCGAACCATGACGACAACGACCGGCTCCACCTCCGGCACCGCACCCGGCTCCGCCCCGGAGACCGACGACCGCGACCCTGCCGGGGTCGTCGCGGACATGGTCGACCACGTCCTGGCCCTCGCCGCGACCTGGACGGCCTGGAACGGGCGTCCCATCTCCGCCGACGACCGCGTCCACACCCCGCACAAGGCGATCCGCCGCGTCGCCGACCATCTGGTCGACCACCTCGCCGAGATGGAGGCGCGGCTCGTGGGGGAGGAGACGCAGCCGGACCACTGGCACGCCTCGGCGGCCACCACCGGCGCGGACCTCGCCCCGTTCACCGGGGCCGACCTCGACGAGGCCCGCAGCCGGCTGACCCGACTGGCCAGGATCTGGGTGAACCGTCTCGAGGCGCTGACGCCCGAGCAGCTGGACCGTTCTCCCGGCACCGGCTGGACGTTCCGCCAACTCGCCTTTCACGTAGCGGAATCGACCTATTACGCGGACGCCGTAGGAGACCTCGCACCCGCCCGCACGCCCGAGCGCGCCGAAGGGACCCCGACACCATGACCGACTTCGCCGCCTTCACGGCGTTCACTTCCCTGCACCGCGCGACGACCGCGTCGCCGTTGCTGCTCCCCACCGCCTGGGACCACGCCTCGGCGGCGGCCCTGAGCGAGCAGGGCTTCCCCGCCATCGGCACCACAAGCCTCGCGGTGGCCGCGGCGGCCGGACTGCCCGACGGTACGGGAGCGACTCGCGCGGAGACCGTGCTTCTGGCCCGGCGACTGGGTTCCGGGTCGTACCTGCTCTCGGTGGACGCCGAGGGCGGGTTCAGCGACGACCCGGCCGAGGTGGCCGAGCTGGCCCGTGAACTGGCGGCGGCGGGGGCGGTCGGCATCAACCTGGAGGACGGCAGGGGCGACGGCACACTCACCCCTGTGGAGCTGCACGCGGCGAAGATCGCTGCGGTGAAGGCCGCTGTCCCGCATCTCTTCGTGAACGCCCGCACCGACACGCACTGGCTGGGCGACCGGGAGGCGGCGACGACCGGAACGATGAGTCGGCTCGACGCGTATCAACAGGCGGGCGCCGACGGTGTTTTCGTCCCCGGTCTGACCGACCCCACCGTGATCGCCGCACTGGTGAAGAGCCTGGACGCGCCCCTCAACATCCTCTACTCGCCGTCCGGACCCACAGTCGCCCAGCTCGGCGAGCTGGGGGTACGCAGGGTGAGTCTCGGCTCGCTGCTGTACCGGGCGACGCTCGGGGAGGCGATGGCCGTGGCGGCGAACATCCGGACGGGCCGGCCGGTGGACGGGGACGTACCGACGTACGCACAGGTGCAGAACCTGAGCGTACGTGGGCACGACCCGGGCCCGGGTTCCTGCTGAGCCCGGGCGATCAGTTGGCGAAAACGTCGCCGAAGTAGGAGATCCCGGCAGGTCCGCCGACCGATCCCGGGCCGAAGGCCGTCGAGCCGGTCGCCGTGATGCCGCTGGTCCCCGTCTTGAACAGCCAGACCGAACCGACGCCGTTGTTCTCCGCGGCGGCACCGGCCACCAGTTCCGCTCGGCCGTCGTTGTTGCTGTCCGTGACCCATACGGAGCCGCCGAACTCGTCACGGGCCTCGGCGGCGCCGGGGACCCCCGCCGTGTCCTGGGAGAAGCTCTTCGAACCGGTGCCGGTCAGTCCCTTGGCCGAGCCGCGCAGCACGGTGACCGAGCCGGCCGACTGCTTGGATCCGAGGGCTTCGCCCGAGGCGCCGACGGCGACATCGGCGTACCCGTCGCCGTTGGTGTCACCCGCGGACACGCTCCACCCGAAGCGGTCGTTCTTCTCGGCGGCACCCGGGACCGAGGCGGTGTCCTGGGTGATCCGGACAGGGGTCCGGGTGGACAGTCCGGAGGCGCTTCCGTACGTCACGGTGACCGCACCGCCCGGACCGCCGTTCGGCTCCTCGGCGGACTTCTCCATGAAATTTCCGGTGACGATGTCCCCGTAACCGTCCTTGTCGACGTCGGCGATGGCCGCCGCGTAGCCGCCCGCGAGCTTGCTCGACGCCTTGAGGCCGGTGGCGCTGCCCTTGTAGAGGACGCTGCGAGTGGCGTAGACGTTGCCGCTCTCCTGCTGGCCCATGACGAGGAGGTCGGCCGCACCGTCCCCGTTGACGTTGCCGGCGACGAGCTTGTCCGGGTAGATGCCGGTGGCCGCGGTGGTGTCGATGCCGACGAGGGCAGCGGCCTTGCCGGTACGGGAGATGGGGCCCTTGAAGATGTTCAGGCTCGGGGTGGAGTTGTTGCCGGCGGCGAGGTCGGTGTGTCCGTCGCCGTCGAAGTCGCCCGCAGCCAGGGCCCAGCCGAGTTCGTTCCGGTACTGGGGCAGCGGGGACGCGATGTCGGTGCCGGTCGTGAGACCGGTCGCCCCGCCCCAGATGACGGTGAGGACACCGTACGAGTCGGTGGAGCCGATCCGGTCGGAATGCACGCCGACCACGAGGTCGGTGTACCCGTCGCCGTCGAGGTCGCCCGTGGTGAGCCGGTCACCGAAGTAGTCACTGGACTCCGGAGTGCCGGGGATACCCGTGGTGGCCTGGCTGATGACCTTGTGCTTGGACTTGTCGAGGCCGCTCTTGGTGCCGTAGACGACCGTGACGTAGCCGGCCCCTTCCCTGCCCGAGATCTTGCCGATGGGCGCGGCTATGACGAGGTCGCGGTAACCGTCGCCGTTGAAGTCGCCCTGCAGCCCGGAAGGCGCGGCGGAGGCGCCGCCCGCGCCGGCGACGAGCAGCGCGCCGGTGAGCGCGGCCGCGGCGGCGGTGGCGGTGGCGATACGGAGGCTCTGGTGCATGCGGGTCTTCTTCTCCTGCGGCAGGCCGGATGCCGGTGGTACGGCATCGGAATTCGGTTGATCGATCGGCGCCGGTGCACGTGTGGGCAGGCGTTCAGGCGCGTACACGTGTACCCACGTCGTTCGGTGCACACGTGGACTGCTGGAGGGCCTCCAGGGTTGTACGGGACAGGTGTGCCGTCACGCACCTCTCAGCCGGGCTCCCCTCGGCCGGAGCCCGCCACCCCGACGCGGCCACCAGCTCGTGGCATGACCCTCTACCGGGGCTCGCGGCCCTTGAGCCCGTCAGCCGCCGGTGCACGGTCGGCGCGGTGTGTACGGGCGCCGTGCACGTCGAGCACCGTCCGGAACTGCTCGCGCGCCTCGCGGACGCGGCCTGTCGCCAGGTAGGCGCGGCCCAGACGGCTACGGATGTCCATCTCCAGCCAGTCGCAGCTGGGGTCGGTGAGCGGGTTCAGCAACTGGTGCTGAAGGAGGGCCTGGTGATGGAGGGCGATGGCCGCGCCCGGGTTTCCCTCGCCCTGCTCCGCCGTGCCCAGCCGGGTCAGGCTGCGCGCGCAGAGGAAGATGTCCCCGACCTGCTCGACCAGGCGGATCGCCTCGCGGTACAGGCTCTTGGCCTCACCGTAGTGGCCGAGGCGGAGGTGGACGTCGGCGGCGCAGCTCAGGGGCCTGCCGAGCATGCGCGGTCTGCCGTCCGTCTCGGCGTGGGTACGGGCTTCGGCGAAGCAGGCCAGCGCCTCCTCGTTCCGTCCCCCGAATTGGTGGGTGAGGCCGAGGATGACGAGTGCCGTCGAGGCGACCCAGTCATTGCGCAGTCGCTCGGCCAGGTCCACCGCCGCGGTGACATGGCGGATCGCCCGGTCACCGTCGCCCACACTCAGGTCGAGAGCCCCCAGCCCGGCGAGAGTCCGGGCCTCTTCGTACGGGTCGGGGCGGCGTCGGATGAGGTCCAGCGCCTCGGTGAAGCAGGTGCGCGCCTGCGTGTACCGGCGTTGGTGTACGGCGGTGTAGCCCAAGCAGTTCCGCAGTGCGACGGCCATCCGCTCGTCGGTTGCCTCGTCCACGTGGTCGAGTGCGATCTCGAGAGCTGTCTGGCACTCGTGGTAGCGGCCCTGCCGTACGAAGTAGTCGACCATCGCCTCGGCGATCCAGCAGGCGTAGTCGGCTTCGCCGAAGGCCGCGGCGTGTCCGACGACGTCGGCGAGCTCTCCACCGGCCGCGTCCAGCCAGGCTTCCGCCTCCTGCCAGGTCGTGAACGGTGCTCCATCGGGCTGAGGTCCGGTGGGGAAGTTGCCGGAGTCCCAGTCGCTGGCGATCCGGGCCGCGTCCAGGTAGAGGCGGAGTGCGGCTGTGCGTGCGGCGGTGGCTTCGGCGGGCGCGGCTTCCGCGAGGTGTCGTGCGTGCACGCGAACCAGGTCGTGCAATCGGTAGCGGCCCGGACGCGGCTGCTGCAGCAGACTCGTGTCGACCAGGCTCTCCAGGATCTGCTCGGTGGCGTCGGGCGGCCCATGGAGCATGGTCGCCGACGTCAGCACGTCGAACTCGACCGTCGGTGCCAGGCCCAGGGCCCGGAATCCGCGCTGCTGCTCGGGTGCGAGATGTTCGTACGACAGGGTGAAGGCTGCCTCCACGCTGCGATCCCCGACGCTCAGCTCGCCGAGCCGGTGCTCATCGCCCGCCATGCGGCCCGCCAGGTACCCCACCGTCCAGGTGCTGCGGTTCTGCAGCCGCGACCCGGCGATGCGCAGTGCCAGCGGCAGCCCGTCGCAGAGCGCGACCAGCTGATGCGTCGCTTCCGGCTCCCTGCCCGCGCGCTCCTCTCCGATGATGTGCGTGAGCAGGGACACCGCGTCCCCGCTGTCCAGGGGCTCCAGAGTGATCCGTCGGTCGGCGTCGAGTTCGGCCAGCCGGCGTCGGCCGGCCACCAGCACCCTGCTTCCCGCCCCGGCCGGCAGCAGCGGTCGTATCTGGTCGGCGTCCAGGGCGTCGTCCAGTACGAGAAGCAGTCGCAGCGGGCTCGTTGCCGCGCGCCAGATCGCGGTGAGCTCTTCGAGGTCGCTCGGCAACTCGCCTTTGGCCGCGCCGAGCGATCGCAGCAGCCGCTGCAGCGCCTGCTCCGGCGATTGCCGCCGCTGCGTGCTGTGCGCGCGCAGGTCCGCGAACAGGCAGCCGTCCGGGTAATGGGCGCTGAGCTCCCGCGCCGCGCGCACGACGAGTGCGGTCTTGCCGACCCCGGCCGTGCCGTCCACCGTCACGATCGATACGGACCCGGGCGCGGAAGGCGCGATCAGCTGCGCCAGCTCGGTCTCCCGCCCGATCAGGTGGCCGGCGTCGCCCGGCAGTTCATTGACTGTACGGCCGAGCCGGGGCCGGGTGGAAGGAGCTGCGGAGCGCGCCGTGGCGCGACCGAGGAGCAGTTCGTCGTCCCGACGTAGCACCGCTTCATGTACCCGACGGAGCTCAGCACCAGGATCGACCCCGAGCTCGTTACGCAGCCGCTCGCACATGTCCTGATGGACGGTCAGGGCCTCCGCCTGACGTTCGCTGCCGTACAGGGCGCGCATGCGCAACGCCACCAGCGACTCGTCGTACGGACTGGATGCCGACAGGGCGGCGAGATCGTCCAGGGCATCGGCGAATCGGCCGAGCAGAACCAAGCACTCGAGCCGTTCCACCCGAACCCTGAGGAGGCGCTCCAGCAGCCGCTGCCGTTCGACGTCGGCGAACGGTCCGGGCAGCCCGGCCAGCGGCTCGCCGTCGAACAGGGCGAGTGCGGCCGACAACCGGTCCACCGCGGTGGCCGGATCGCCGGACGCCTTCGCGCGCCGAGCGCCCTCGATGTGCTCGGCCAGGTCCGCCGCATCGAGCTGGACATCGTCGACGACGAGGCGGTACCCGCCCCCTTCCCCGCGGATCACCGAATCCGCCGGCCCGGTGCCCTCCGCGTCGAGGGTCCGCCGCAACTCGTAGATGTAGCTGGGCAGTACCTTCCGGCCGGTTCTCGGTGGCTCGGCCCCCCACACCCCGTCGAGCAACTGCTCGTGGCTCACCAGGAAGCCAGGACGCAGCGCCAGCGCGGCCAGCACGGCCTGTCGCCGGACGGGCCCCAGGGGCAGCTGAGCCCCGCCACGCCAGGCCCGCACCGGCCCGAGCACGGCAAGCCGGAGCTGTCGACAAGAACCCGCGCCCACCCGAAGCCTCCGCTCCGCTCCGCGCATCATCAGAATTTCATTGGCATTGCAGCGTGTGCCGCCATGGTTTGCAAGTGCCCATCGAGACCCCGGGGTTCAACCGCGGGGAAGTACCGGAGGGCGCGCTGTGCCGGGCGGCGGCCGTTGGCGGGGGAAGTGGCCGCCGCCCCTCCGAGGAAGGAATACGGACGTGACTGTCATCGACAGGTCTCTCACGAGATTGCTGAAACAGCGGAGGCTCTTCCTCACACGCGAGCGGAGCGATGCCGCGGAGATCGTGTATGTATGCGTGGACGACGGGCTCCCCGGTGGCTATCCGGTCGGTTACGTCATCCCGTCGCGTACGGGGACCTGGTTCGCGTACGCCCGAGCCCGTCCCGGCCGCGTCTTCGCCAACGACCAGGTGGACGCAGGCCTGTTGAGCGTCGAAGAGGCCGTGCGCGCCGTCCTCGATCACGCCCGCTACGGGGACGTCCTGTTCGCCCTGGAACAGCGAGCCGGCTCCGACGCCACGTACACCGCCGAGGTGCACCGGGCCCACGCCACCTGGCTCGCCGCGCTCGCCGAGCCCGAAGGCATCACCCACCTCGGCAACGGCAGGGTCCGCTTCACCGGCCCCGCCGTCGCGTACCTGCGCGGCCTCCCGGAACGCCTGGGCTGCCACGTGGACGACGAGGACCGGATCCGGCTGGGCGGGGAGTCGTACCGGTTGACCCGCGAGACCCGGCACACCGGCGAAGCACGCTCTGAAGGAGGAACAGGCTGACCGAGGCTTGCGCAGGGGTGCGTCATGAAGTCCACGCGATGACCCGGCCTGCAGGCAACGAGACGCGACTGCCGTCAAATGATGCCGTGGGCTCCGATGCGCGTCGGACGGCAGCTTCCGAAGCCGACCGACATCGGATGTCGGCCAAAGTACTCGGGCGGAGTTGAGTACTTGCGCCCTGGTCGGCCATGGTACGAGCCGGAACGCTCGGGCCATGCGACAACGACTACTGAATCTGGTTCCCCAGCTGTTGGCGGTCCTCGTGCTGGCTGTGCTGGCGCCAGCGGTGTGGGCTGCCTGGCTGGGCTGGGACCAGCATCGTGACGTGCACCCTGACGGTTCGACGACCGGCCCGTACGAGGCGTGGCAGGTGATCGGGCTGGTGCTCACTCTGCTACCGCTGGTGTACGGGGCGGTATCCCGCCGCTACATCGCAGGTGCTGTGCTCGGCATCACGGTCGGCCTGACCATTGCCGCCTATTACGACTGGTCTGACGACTCCAGCGGCCTCTTCATGGTCGGCGTGGGGATGGTCATGGTGGGGAGCCTCGTCGTGACCGCCGTCGTATCCGTCGTGATCGCCTCTGTGAAACGAGAAGGCTCTCCGAGTCGCCGTTGATGGCTCAGTCAAGCGCCGGCGCGAGGGCCTTGGAGAACCAGTTCGGAAGATCCCGTATCGCGAACGGCAACTCCCAAATCGAGGGATCCGGTTCCATGCCCTGCCTTCTCGATGTAGTTGCGCGACGTTGCTCCGGCGACGGCGCGTGTGCCGAACCTGGCGGTTCCTCAACGCGCCGGCATTATGCGCCTCTTCGCCACGTCCTCCAGCAGGAGGTACCCGTACCCGCCTCCGTGTCGTCCGGCTGCACGATGCCCGGCAGGGCCGCGCGACGCTCCTCCAGGGCTCACCGCGGCTGGGGGCGCACGCCCCACGTCGTGATGGAGATCCTCGGGCACATTCGGATCAGCATCACCGTGGACGTCTACGCGCACGTCGTCCACGGTTGTGACCTGTGACCTGTGACCTGTGACCTGTGACCTGCGACCTGCGACCTGCGGCGATGCGCAAGGCCGCCGCCTCCTGGTCAATTCCCGTGCAACCAGGCTGATGTGTCCCAGTGCTACTAGATCCATGCCCGGGGGCGGCCCGGCCACTGGGGGACTGCTGGACCCCCGCTCTGCGCGTGCCGTTACAGTGCAATGCTTGTTCGATTCGCCGCGGGGTGGAGGGGGAGGGGTTGTGGGCACACAACTGATGGACAGCGCTGGGGAGTTGGCGAAGATACTGTGGCGGGAACACACCGTGTACCGGGAGCGGTCCGGCGGTGTGGTCATCCGGAGTGAGCATGTACGGCGGTGGATCAGCCTCGCTCCGGCGGGCGGCCAGGGCGAGGTCCTTGTACGCGCGGGGCGCATCCTGGACGGCGGCACCACCGCTCCGGCGCGTTCGGAAGCCGTGGTGCCCCTCTCCGCCGGTACAGGCGTGCTCGCCGCGACCTGCCGTCGCCTGCTCGCCGAGGCGGCGGCCGATGTGGCGCCGGTCGCGCCGAGGCGGGCAGCGCCTGGGCGGTCCAAGCAGGCCGGGAAGGCCGCGCGGCCCAAAGGCAGTGGGAAACACACCAGTTTCGGTTCATGGGTGATCCTCGCCTGCGTCTCCGGTGTGATCGCCCTGTACGTCTACAACTCCGCGATGCACGGCTAACTGGTTGTTGCGGTCGTGACGTTGCCGACGCTCATGCAACGGGCGCGGGGCTGTGAGCTCCTGTAGCGCCTCGGGTGAGTGCCTGTTCTGCCTGTGCGAGTCTGAGGATTGCCTGGGTCAGCTGACTCGGAGGGAGCGTGTACGGCAGTCGGATGTTGCGTTCGAACGCGCCTCCGACCCCGAATCGTGGTCCGGCTGCGATTGACACTCCGTAGTCGGGCGCGATTGCGGCCAGCCGTGAGCTGATGGGCTGGGGGAAGGTTGCCCATAGCGTCATGCCGCCGGCTGGTTGCGGGGCGTGGAGGTCGGGCAGGTGCTCGGTGAGTGCTTCGCGCAGTGCGTCGCGTTGCGACCTCAGCTGCTGGAGTGTGCCGGGCCGCTGGGTCTGGTCTTCGTTCAGGAGGATGGCTGTGGCGAGCTGCTCGACGACAGGGGTGCCGAGATCCGTGGCGTAACGGGTCTGTTGGACGCGTTCCAGGAGAGAGGGCGTTGCGCGGATCCAGCCGATGCGTAGTCCGCCCCAGATGCTTTTGGAGACCGAGCCGATGCTGATGGCGGTCGGCATGTGGATCGCGAAGGGCTCCGGGCTTGCTCCGTCCAGGGCCAGGTCGGTCATGGTTTCGTCGATGACTGTGGGACACGCGAGTCTGAGGCTCTGGCGGACGCTCGGAGGCATGCACAGCCCTGTCGGATTGTGAAAGTCAGGTATCAGGTAGGCCAGACTCGCGATTCGG
The DNA here is from genome assembly GCF_036248255.1 of Streptomyces sp. NBC_01717. Classification (NCBI taxonomy): domain Bacteria; kingdom Bacillati; phylum Actinomycetota; class Actinomycetes; order Kitasatosporales; family Streptomycetaceae; genus Streptomyces; species Streptomyces sp. NBC_01717. The sequence goes on from NZ_CP109178.1 coordinate 5,429,606, forward strand.
CTTGCTGCGTGGAGTTGCGCAGTGTCCCAGCCTGAAGACGTTACGGCGACGGGTAGAAGACGAGCCCGCGCCTCAGTGAACGTGCTGATCGCGTGCGGGTAGGTCGGATGGTCGATCAGGATCTTGTCGCGTGGCGACACGAGTGTTCGCACCAGAAGGGCAAGCGCGTGCTGCGCGCCGTTGGTGATCAGGATGTGATCGGGCGGGGTGGGCAGTCCGCGCCGTTGATACCGGTTGGCCACTGCTTCGCGCAGCTCTGAGGTGCCGTTTCGGTCGTAGCCGTGCCGCTCGAAGTGTCGTGGTAGCTGTTCGAGAGCGGCTGCGAACGCAGCGTGAAGGATTTCGACAGGCGCGGGAGGCGCAGCGAAGGACAGGTCGATGGTCGCCGAGTTCGTGCCGGCCTGGCGCTCGGGTGGCGTGTCATCGGGGAGCCGCACGGTCGCCCTGGCGCGCGCCCGTGTGGCGAGGTATCCGTGCTCGACCAGAGTGCGGTATGCGGTGCCGACGGTGGTTCTGCTGGTGGAGAGTGCGATGGCCAGGTCACGCTCGCTCGGCATGGCCGAGCCGAGCGAGAGACGTCCATCCAGGACCAGCAGCCGCAACCTGTCGGAGAGGCGTTGATGCGCCGGCCCGGGCCCTTCCTGCCAGGTCCCCAACATGCGTGCTACCACGTGCGAAGTAACTTTCACCCAGCCAGCATAATCAATCTGGCTATGGAACCCAGGTCCAGATGCCCCACAGGCTTGCCCTATGGCACCTCCTGCTTCCGCTGCGCACCCCTCCACCCCGGCTCGTCACGACCAGCCCCTCATGACCCGCATGAACGCCTTCGCCCAAATCCGGGCGGGCCGAAAGGCGCGTCGTATCCCTCAGCTATTGGTCGGCTTGGTGGGGTACGGGGCCGCCGTGATGATGCTCGTCCAGACCGGGCTGGGACCAGCCAGCTGGAACGTGCTCACGGAGGGCGCTGCCAAGGCTCTTGGATTCTCCTTCGGCTGGACGACAAACCTGATCTCCGTATTTGTGCTTCTCGCATGGATTCCCCTGCGAGAGCTGCCTGGCCTGGGCACACTCTTCAACGTCGCCATCGTCGGCTTCGCCGCAGATGCCACCGCCACCGTGCTCCCCCACCCCCAGGGGACACTTGGCGAGATCGGATACCTCGTACTCGGCCTCGTCGCACTGGCCTTCTTTGACGCGCTCTACCTCGGTGCACAGTTCGGAGCGGGCCCCCGCGACGGCATCATGACCGGACTCGTCCGGCTCACCCGCCTGCCCATCGCGGCGGTGCGCACCGGCATCGAAATCACCGTCGCCGGCGTCGGCTGGCTTCTGGGTGGAACTGTCGGGGTCGGAACCGTGCTCATCGCACTGTGCATGGGGCCCCTCGTCGGCTACTTCCTGCCACGCGTAGCGGTTCGCCTCCCCGCCGTCGCCGCAGACGAACGGCACAACCGATGAACGTGTTCCGGGTACCTGGACACGTGAAGGGCGGCGGAGCGGCTCGACCCGGATAGAGGTACCCAGCGGGAGGTGATCAGCCACATAGGCCGCCCGCTCAAGCGCCGTCTGCCGGGTGCCTGAGGCACAACTGCCGTCAAATGGTGCCGTCAAAAGGCCCCGGACCGTGATCCGTCCGGGGCCTTTTGCCTGGTGCCCCCGGCAGGATTCCAACCTGCGACCCCGCTTCAGGGGCGAGGTGGGGCGAGTTGGGCCCTGGCCTGCGGCAGGACGATTTCGGTGGATGCTGACTGCTGTCGCTACCAGCCACCGCAGTTCCCCGTGGATCCCCGCCCGATCTGGCGCGGTCGTGGCACGTCGTACCTCCTCAACGGCGGCCCAGCCGGGGGCGCGAACCTACGCGCGCCGGCATAGCCAGTTCGGCCCGCAGTGCGTCTTCCAGCGCTGAAAGGCCATCCTCCACACCCTGAAGTGGCCACTCGTCCGCCGTTGAGGAGCTGTCGGAGATCACTGTCTGGACGCGAAGCAGGGCACGGTGCACGTCACTCACAGCGGAACGAACCTCGTCGCCAGATATGAGAGATGCCTCGACGATCCACTTGTAAGCGGTCGACCGGTTGTCGAAGAGCTTCCCGTCGTCCTCATCCTTCAGGATGGAGGCCAGCGAGTCGTGCCAGCCATAGAGCCTGATCAAGAGGTCCCTGTACAGGCCCTTCTTGTCATCCAGCCAGCGCACCTGTTCTGCATGCAGTCGTTGCTCATGCTGGATACGTACCTGTCCGCGCTGAGCAAGCCATGCGCCCGCAAAGCCGGTTACAGCTCCCACCGTTGTGCCCGCAAGTCCGACCAGCGCTGCTTCCATGACAGCTTCCTAGCAGAAAACCGACTCTGCGAGCAGAGAAAGATCAAGGTCGGTGGAGTCTCAATGGTCGAGTCAAGCGCCGGATCCCGGAAGAGGCTCCGAGAACCCGCGACGGACGCCGACCCGGACAGAAACTGTTGCGATCATACGGGTAATTGAACGCGTTCAATAGGCATGGCAGGATGTCACGCAGTGGTCGCCGCTCTGGCGGGCCGCTTGCCGCTCCCGGCGATGTGCATCCCGCCGCTGCGCTGGCATCGGATGCGCCAGGCGGCCGCGAAGCAGCGTGCGGCGGAGTCCTGGGAGGAGAACGGCCACGTCTTCACCACCCGCACCGGTCGCCCGGTCGAGCCGCGCAACGTGTACCGCTCCTTCACCCGCGTCGCCGACTCCGCCGGCCTCCGCGTCGTCCGGCTGCACGATGCCCGGCACGGCTGCGCGACGCTCCTCACCGCGGCCGGGGTCGCGCCCCGTGTCGTGATGGAGATCCTCGGGCACAGCCAGATGAGCATCACCATGGACGTCTACACGCACGTCGTCCACGACACGCAGCGCGAGGCCATCAGCCACATGGACCGGCTGCTCAAGAGACGCCCAGGCCCTGAGTGAGGTTTTCTCAGGGAGAAGAGCCTCCGGCACGCCTGGGTCAGCTGGTCTACACGCGGGCGGCAGAGAGGTTGTCGAGAATCGCCGAGACCGTCTCGTCCGGTGTCTGCTCCGAGGTGTCCAGCCAGAGTCCGATGCGCGGGGTCTCCTTGCGTAGGGCGTGGTCGAGAGCCTCGACCGTCCAGAGGCCGTACCCGGTCTTCGGGCGCATCACTTCTCTGGTTTGCACGGCTGCGGCGGAGGGAGCCAGCACGATGACGTACAACGGGCGTGTACGCACCCTGGCAACATACTGGGGCAGGTCTTTCCCCAGGACGATGTCCTGGACGACCGCAGTCCATCCGTGGCGCGCGTACTCGTCGGCCACGAGCGCGGACAGCCGGTAGCGCAGTTCCAGTTGGGCCCTGGCCTCGACGGTCTCCTCGGGCAGCAGTTCCTCCCGGCCGGAGACCATCATTCGTCGGAAGACGTCGCCTCGCACGTGAGTGGCCCGGTGCAGCTGCCCGGCCAGAAGGTCGGCCACGGTGGACTTCCCCGCCGCCATCACACCGGTGATCAGGACGACTGCGGAACCCAGTTCGGTGTCCACGCGGACCTTTCGCTCACAGATGGCCTGTAGATGCGTGAGCCCCAATTCGGAGGCAAGCGTGAGGCCCTTGGTAGGACAGGTCTCACCACAAGATCATGTCTGCTGAAACCAGAGGCTTCACGGTGGTCACCTATGGTGCCACGCTCGATGTCCCGTGCCACGTGGTGCGGCGATATAGCCCGCGCCGCACTCGTCCTCAACGGAGTATGGAAGTGACCGCGGTTGAGGAAACCTCACTGACCACCCCCGTTGATGTCAAATGTCAAAGGCCCCGGACCATGATCGGCCCGGGGCCTTTTGCCTGGTGCCCCGGCAGGATTCGAACCTGCGACACCCGCTTTGGGAGTTCGACCGCGCCATCTACTCACCCGGGTGCCGAACCTACGGCACGGTGCAGTGCGGATCCCGGGATGCGATCAAGATCGCTCCGGTTTGCCGGCGTTGCCGTCAGAGACTGCCGTCATGCGACTCGTAGAGGGCCCGCGTGACGGCTGAGCGGGACGTCGCGCAGGCGCACGGCATACACGACGGCGATCCGCCGAGGCCGGCAGATTCAGGCAACAGCGCCGCGCAACGCTCACCTGTGCGACACGAAGAGGGAGACGGGCACCCTGAAGGGTGATCCGCCTCCCGAACTACCGGAAGGAGCAGGTGCGCTGCCTACGGCCCTACCTTCCGGCCCACTTCCCGCTCGTGGCGACCGACTTCAGCTGCTGCATGGTCAGCGCGGGTGTCTGCCGCGTGGCCTTCGCGTTCTGGGATCCGGAGTTGAACGCGGACACCACGACCCGGAGGCCGTCCGTGCGGATGGTGTCGGCGGTCCACATCACCACGCCCGCACCGCCCTTCTCGCCCGGGCCCTGATGCGTGACGACCTTCGTCCCGTCCGGCAGCACCTCCGCCCCGGACCCGAACAGCTCCCCCTCCACGTCGGACATGTTCGGCTGCACGTTGATCTGCACCAGGCTCGCGCCCTTACCGTCATTCACGACGACGTACGCGTATCCGTCGTCACCGTGCTCGGAGGCCACCTTCGCGGACACGGGCAGCAGCGCCTTGAGCTTTCTCAGGATCGCCTGGCCGTCCTGCCCCTGCGCCGGCGGCTGCTGTACCGGCTCCGGGGCCGCCTTTCTCAGAGCGTTCATCACGGGCCGCCACGCGTCGGAGGTGACGAGTCCCTTCAACTGCCCAACGGTGAGCGGGGGTTCGGCCCGTGAAACATCGGCGCCCTTCTCTGCGGGCGCGTTCCACTCGCTGGCATCGACCGTGTAGCCGTCGGGGGTCACGAGATAGGCGTGCCACCACTTTGTGTCCACGCGCTTGTCAGGGTATTCGTACCCGCGCAACACCATCAGGCGCGAACCGTCGGCAAGCGTCTCATTGCGGCAGGAGTCGTACGGCACGAAGATCTTGTCGGGGCATTCGAGCTGCTGGACCGCCTGCGTGCCGTCCGGGTCGATGGCGCCGACGCTCACGCCGATCGCAGCCTTGCCCTTGCCATCGTCGAAGACCAGGTGCGCCGATGGCCCGAACCGGTCGGCCGTGCCACGCCCTGTCTGCCCGCTGACTTTCCCCTCTGGCAGCAGCCCCTCCAACCTCTCGATCACCTGCTGTGCCGAGAGCTGCGGCCCCTTGCCGGGCGACGACTTCGTCGAAGGGCCGGTCTCCTGCACCTTCGGCTGCGCGGCCACGCCCGACCTGCCCTGCCCCGAGCTGTCGCCGAACGCCCCTGTGGTGTACGACGCCCCGAACCCCACGACGGCGAGCGCCGCGACGCTGCCGGTCACGGCCGCGACCCGCCTGCGCCGCAGCCCCCGCCGGCCGCGCGCGACGCCGCCGTCCACCAGGGGGAGCCCCTCCACGGAGAAGTCCTCCCCGGTGCGGCGTAGCGCGTCACCGAGCCCGCCTTCGAACGGGTCCAGGTCCTCCCGCTTTCCAGACATGCCAAACCACCACCGTTTCTCGTAAAAGTCAGTCGGGCTGATCAGTGCGCGGCGAACTCTCCGATGTTGTCGCCTAGTTGCACCCTCAGACGGGCGAGTGCACGGGTACTGCGGGTGCGTACGGCTGCGGAGCTGACGTTGAGGACGTCCGCAGTCTCCGTGACGGACCGGTCCTCCCAGTACCGCAGCACGACCACCGCCCGGTCCTTCGCCGGCAGCTTCCGCAGCGCGTCCAGGAGCATGAGCCGCAGCGAGGCGTCTCCCTGCGCGGCCGTCTCCGATACCTCGGGAATCTCGTCGCTCGGCCGCTCCCCCGACGAACGCCGCCGCTGGTGCGCCAGAAAGACACGCACAAGAACGGTCTGCGCGTACGCCGCCGGATTGCCGAGTTTCGACGACCGGCCCCACACCACATACATCCGCCCGAGCGTCTCCTGCACCAGATCCTCGGCGAGATAGGTGTCGCCGCTGGTCAACAGGCATGCCGAACGAAAGAGATGCCCCATGCGGGCCGCCGCGAACTCCCGGAAGCCGCTCTCCTGGGACCGTCTCATCCGCCGAACTCCCCCTTGCCTCGTCGCCTACACCATTTAGATGCGGTGGGGGCGGCGGGATGTTTCACCCGAGTTGCTTCCTCTCTCCGCGAGCTCATCGGCGAGTGGTTCCCGCAGCGCCCCAACCACCGAGGTGGCAACGGGCCTAGGCCGAGCCGGACGGTCCGTTCGGCGTCGACGATCTCTGCCGAGGTCGCTCCCGGCCACGGGGCTGCCCGGCTCAGCGGCGCCATCACCTTCAGCCACTGATCCAACCGATCCCAAGACCGCTGCAACGGCCCCCTGACAGCACCCAACCCCCAGCCCCACGACGGAGACGGACAGACCGAGATGATGTCATCCGCCCTAGCCACAGCGGGCTACCGACTTGCATCTGGTGCGCTCGCTCAGCCGCGCATGCCGCCCTGTGTGTCGCGCCGCTGCGTTGGCATCGGCTGCGGCAGCGGGAGACGTTCGCGGCCTCGGGCGTCGCATGGTTCGAAGCTGGATACATCTTCGTGCGGCTCTGCCTCAGCTCTAGTCCACGATCTTGAAAACCGTCGTGGCAGCGATGTCACCGTGGGTTCAAATCCCACACCCACCGCAGGTGAACGTCTCCTGACCAAGTAACTCGGTCAGGAGACGTTCTCGTGAGCGTCGTCCGCCAGCGACCGCTGTTCCCCGCTGTTTCCCGACCGAACGGGCACGAGAGGGGCAAGCCGACTGGCCATCTCTAGACGGCGAGCAGCCCAGCGAGCATCAAAGCCGCCACCGCAGAGAAGACCCGCAGCTTCCTCCAGCCCGGTCCCGAAGCCTGGCGGGTCAGCTCCCAGATGCCCACCAGACCGCCACCAAGGCCCAGCGCGCTCCGCAGCAGGAAAGCGATGGTGTGCACCGGGCGCCTCCAGAGGCCTTCGAACGGACCGGAAGGCTATCCCTAGTGGCGGTCGCGTGGATGGCCAGCCCCGTTCACGCTTGTTGATGTCAGTCACTGATGTCAGCTCACCGTGCCGCTCACCGTCGTCGCCCTGGCAGAGGAGGCCGGCGTCCCGCGCAACGCGCTCACCCAGCGCCACCTGGACCTGAAGAGGGAGTTCTACGCCAAGGTCAAAGAGCGCGGCCAGCCGACCGACGCGGAAGCACGCGTGCGCAAGCAGATCGTGAAGCTCAAAGAACTGAGGGACGCAGACAAAGCCGAGCTCGCCGAGCTCCGGGCCGACCGAGAGGCCCTTATCCGAGCCGTCAACCAGCTGACCATCGAGAACCGGCAGCTCCGCAAGCAACTGACCGACCCGGATCCGGTGGTGCACGTCCTGCCCACTCAGCCCCGGCCGCCCGGCCGGGGCTGAGTACGTTCCGCCCTGCGCAGGGCCCGGCGGTGCTTCACGCTGCGACGCCGAGTTCCTTGCGGGTCCGGTGGATGAAGTCACGGACGGCCGGCTCGCGCCGCCACGGGGCGAGGGCCGTGTTGAACTCGCGGACGTAGTCCAAGCAGGGCGAAGCTCGCCAAGTAGTGAACCGGTCAGGCCGCCTGAGCAGGTCGCTTGATTAGGTCACCATCTGTCCTAAATGGCCTCTAGTCTGCGGTTTATGCAGAAACGCGAGGACGGCGTCGAGATCCTTGCCCCCGCGAGCCCGGCCGAGCTGGAGGCGTGGCTCGAAGAGCATCACGGGGAGAAGGCCGCGCTCTGGGTGAAGATCGCCAAGAAGCATACCGGCATCCCGTCGCTCACCTGGGAAGAGATGGTCGACACGGTGCTCTGCTTTGGCTGGATCGACGGTCAGCGGCGAGGCTTCGACGACTCGTACTTTCTGCAGCGCACGACACCCCGCCGCCCCCGCTCCGCCTGGTCGCAGGTGAACGTCGACAAGGCCGAGGTCCTGATCGTGGCAGGCCGGATGCGCCCCCGCGGCCTGGCCGAGGTCGAGGCGGCGCGGGCGGACGGCCGCTGGGAGACGGCTTACGCCTCGCAGAAGAACGCCACCGCACCACCGGATCTCATCGAGGCGCTCGACGCGAATCCGGCGGCGCGGGCGTTCTACGAGACGCTCGGCAAGTCCGACCAGTTCGCCCTGTACCTCGGTCTGGTCACCGCCCGTACCGAGAAGACGCGGCTGGCCCGCTTGGAGCGGATGGTCGCGTCGATGGCAAGGTCCGAGCGGCCATCATGATCGACCGCTCGGCCAACGCGCAGATCAAGGGCATCAAGGCCCGCGGAGGCTTATAGGGAGCCCCAAGAAGGCCCTGTCACGAAGCGTAACCGTCGTCTCGCGTCTCGGCGATCTCAGTGTCAGGCTTTCATTCCGCACAGGGGCCCCCACGCAAAGAGTTCGTGATTCAACAGACAGCCCGAACTCTTCGGGAACTTCACCTAAGCCCAATCACCCCGAAAGGCATAAGGAAACACGATGACCAATTCTAGCGATTTCCCCAAGCCCACCATTGTTCCGGTCAACGGCGTGGAACTCGAAGTCTTCGAAGCAGGACGAGAAAACAAGGGAAAGCCCATCGTGCTCTGCCACGGCTGGCCTGAGCACGCGTACTCCTGGCGTCATCTGATGCCCGTCCTCGCCGCAGCCGGCTACCACGTCATCGCACCGAACCAGCGGGGTTACGGCAACTCATCCCGCCCGGCCGAAGTGACCGACTACGACATCGAGCACCTGTCGGGCGACCTCGTCGCGCTCCTCGACCACTACGGATACGAAGACGCCACCTTCGTCGGCCATGACTGGGGTGCGTTCGTCGTCTGGGGACTGACCCTGCTGCACCCCAACCGTGTGAACAAGGTGATCAACCTGTCCTTGACTTACCAGGTGCGCGGTGAAAAGCCGTGGATCGAGGTCATGGAACAGTTCCTCGGCGGCGACTTCTACTTCGTCCACTTCAACCGGCAGCCGGGCGTTGCGGACGCCTTGTTCGATGCCAACCCCTCCCAGTTCATCCGCAACCTCTACCGGAAGAACGTTCCCCCGGCGCCCCCTGAGCCGGGCATGGCATTTATCAACCTCGCCAAGGCGGAAACACCCCCCGGTGAGCCGATCATGAGCGACAGCGACCTGGCCGTCTACATCTCCGGGTTCGAAACGTCGGGATTCACCGGCGGAATCAACTGGTACCGGAACCTCGACCGCAACTGGCACCAGCTGGCGGACGCGGACCCGATCATCAAGCAGCCCGCCCTCATGATCTACGGCGACCGGGACCCCTTCGGCCCGAGGTTCGAAAAACTGGCAGAGTTCGTGCCCAACGTGGAAGTTGTCGGCCTGGACTGCGGGCACTGGATCCAGGAGGAAATGCCTGAGGAAACAAACCAGCTGATTACCAAATGGCTGGAACAGCAGGATGCCACCGTCTGAGTGGTCGATTTCTGGACTCTTGCCGTTGGCGCCTGCGGTCAGCCGGTGAATGCCTTGATTTCCGTTTCCACGGAGACGGCAGCGGGGGTCAGGTCTCCATCGAGCGAGTCCAGAACCAGTCCAAGGGCGGCCTGCGGGTAGTACGCGCGCCCGTCCAGTGGCCGGTCGCCTGCTTCAACACGCAGAACTTGACAGGGAAGTCTTGATCTGGCGAGACGCTGTGGCATCAGCTTCCTTGGGAGTTAAGATCCGCTGCCGACCTGCGGGAAGTCCGAACGGGCGGCTTCCAGGGGGTGTGAAGTGGCTGAAGCCGTTAGGGTGCCGCGCGGACAGGCCCGGTTTGCCTCCGCCGCGCTCGCCGTGTTCGCGGTGGTGACTGTCGCGGCTGGGCTGGCAGCGTGGCACAAGTACCAACTGCTGGCGGGATCGCTGGCGCCGGGACCGTACGTCGACAACCCATTGGTCGAGGTCGACACATATTTCAGAAACCTGATGGGCTGGCGGACAGGTCTGCTCCTCGCGGCCCTGCTTCAGTTCAGCATCTGGCTCGCCGACATGCGCGAAGTCGCGGATGTGCTCTGGCGCCAGGGCCAGCGTCGGCACAGGGCGTGGCTGGTCTTCGGCTGGGTGATCCCGGTGGCGCAGCTCTTCATACCCAAGATGTTCATCAACGACCTGTGGGCTGCCAGCCGGCCGAAATCGCAGCGTCGTCGCGGACATCCCCTGCTCACGGCATGGTGGCTGTCCGTCCTCGTCGCGGCGAACGCATACAACGATGCCCCCAAGGCACTGAAGAAGGCGGTCACCGCCAGCCAGGCTCGCCATGCCCTTCGACAGATCATGTTCAGCGATGGTTTGGACATCTGTGCCGCTGCGCTCTCGGTTGTCGTCGTGTGGCAGCTCATTCGCAGGTTGGAGAGCGCCACACTGACTGCGATGCCGCCCGCTGAGGTCTGCCCGACGGGTCAAGCGAAGTCCTGAGGATCCCTCAGTAGCCGAAGAACCGACACGCCGGGTTCCCGACCTGCGGTCACGTCATCGATCAACGCTGTGACCTGCTGCTTAGCTGTCGGCAGTTGTCACCTTGGTCATCGTTGAGCGCCCTTCCACGGCCTCCGGAGGGCGCTCCGTGGTGCGATGACATCCGCTTTAGGAGTTCGATCCCGCGCCTGCGTGGCTGCGGTCCAACCTGTGCGCGGGTGCCATTGCCGGGCGCTGCCGTATGCCGCCGTCCGGGCTCGTTGATGTCAGCGTTGGATGTCAGCGGAACAGCTGCGGCTGCTGGGTGACGGCCCAGCCAAGCAGCTGACGGCCCCAGCACAGCATCAAGCCCTCCATCGACGGAGAACCCGTTGGTGGGGGGCTTGATCAGTGCGTGATACCTCTGTCTACCGCACGTCTGCGTAGTCGCCGGCGGTCTTGACCGTCGCGGTCGTGCTGGTGCCGGAGAAGTAGTAGCGCCAGTAGCCGTCGCTGGCAGCTGTCGCGGTGGTCTTCAGGTTGCCGGTGCTGTTGGTGTACACGGTCTTGACCGTCGTGTAGGTGTCTGTTCCCGCTTTGCGGAACTGCAGCTTGACCGGCTGATTGGTGTAGCCACGGTAGTCGTGGGTCTCCCAATTGGCGCGGGTCAGTTTGCCGGTGACGGTGATGGTCTTGCCCTTGGTGACCGGCTCCGGCGAAGCGTTGACGCTGAGCTTCGAGTAGCGCTGGATGTTCGTGTACTTGTAGGCATCCAGAGAGATGCCGCCGTTGCCCTTGTCGTAGGCGTCGACGCCGACCTTCCACTGCCCGGCCCAAGAGTTCTTCTGCAGGTCGCGGGGGTTGAGGGTGAAGGGGACGACGCAGGTCTTCGTCGCGGCGTCGACGGCTGTGCACGTAGGACGGCCGAACGGCACCGTCATGTCCGTGTCTTCTTCCTTGGGGCCGCCGTGCCACACGAACACGCGGGCCGTTGCGATTCCGTCCGGATCGGTGGCGGTCACCGAAGCCGAGAAGGTGACCTCGTTGGAGATGCCGACCACGATGGGCTTGCCACCGTTGACCGTGACGCTGGTGATCGTTGTGTCGCCGCCCCACGACTCGTCGGCCTGAGCCGTTGGAGCGCTTGCGACGGCGAGTGCCAGGGCGCCGGACAGAGCGGCACCTATGGCGATTGAGCGCATGTAGTCCCCAGGAAATCAGGCCTGCTGGTCGAGCCCCCGCCGCAGGCACCACGATGGATGGAGGGAGAGTACTGCGTTCACGCTAACTTGGCTGATTCTCCACCTGCACGTCAGTCGTCACACCCAGCGCGATCAACATCGCGGAGGACCGGACCACCCGGCGAGCCACGGCAACCACACCGCAGCCCTTGTGCTGCCCTTCTGCGGAAGGTGAGAATCCCTCAGCCATCGGGTCACGGTGATCAGGGGCAGGGCCGGGGGCTGTTGTGGCGCGACGGATGAATTTGCTGGGAGAACCAGGAGTGGGGCTGTCGGGGGGACCGGGCAAGCCTGTTCCGAACGTTGCGGAAGTGCGGGCGCTGGCCCGCGGTCAGGTGTGGGGTCTGCTCATCGCGCTGCTCCTCCTCGCGATGAGCCACTTGTGGGTGCACAGGCACCAGCCACGGGACGTGGTCACTGGAGCCCACGGCCCCTTTCCCGCCGCGTTCGGCGCCGGGGCCCCGGTCGCGCCTGAACGCGTCGTACGTCGGATTTCGGCATTCGATGAAGCCTTGGTCCACGGACTGTACGTACGGCAGACAGGTTCGCTCTCCGGCGTGACTGCGGTGAACGTGCGGACCGGCAAGGAGTACTGGCGCTACGAGCGCCCAGACTCGGAGACCGGTGTGGATACGTTCGACGTGTCGGAACGCACCGTGGTGGCCGCCTTCGGCGACGGGAGGTTCGTCGGCGTCGATCTGCGCACGGGCAAGCCGCTGTGGCACGTAGACATCCAGCATGCCAAGGGCTATCGGACCACGGCGCTCGCCGGCGGCCAAGCTCTCACCGAGGCCCCCGGTGCCGTGCGTGCCTTCGCCGAGCGCGACGGCCGGAGTCTGTGGACTGCGAAGACGCCCAAATCCTGCCCCGACGGACTCGTGATCACTGCGTACGCCCTGCCGGGCCACCTGAGCGTCGTCCCTTTGGTCTGCAACGTGACGAGCCCCAACAGGGGCATGTACAACCTCCTGCTCGGCATCGACAACCGCACGGGCAAGGTTCTGTGGCAGCAGCACACCGCGGCCCCCAGGCTGATGGTCAGGGGAGGCGAGCACACGCTGGTCATCCCCGATCCGGACCACCCGCCGGCCATTCAGCTGCTCGACGCGAACCGCCAAGGGGCCACTGTGCGCGCTCTCACTGCCGCGGATGCGTGGGACGCGGTCGCCGCGGGAGGCGGCATCGTAATGTCGGCCATCGACCCCGGTGACCGATCCGAGGAGGACCACGACACTCTCCTGCGCGCCTACGGCACCCGGGACGGACACCTTGCTTGGCAGCTGCGGGCGCCGACCGGCCAGGAGTACGGGTTCCCCGAGATCGCCGACGGCCGGGTGTACGTCGTACGCCAGCCGTTCCTCACGGGGAAGGACACGGGTCGCCGGATCCGCGCCGATCTGCTCGTCCTCGACTCGGGCACCGGGCGTCTGCTCCACACCCTGCGGCTGCCGGCCATGACCGTTCCGGACGAGAGCAGGGGACTCGACGTACGTGACATTGGCGACGGGGCGGTGAGCATCGGCTGGCGTGACGATGAGGGAGGCGTGCTGATGGCCGCGGACTGACCCCTCCCTCGTCGCGCGCACCTCGCGATCACCCAGCCCAATGGGCCTGGTGGCGCGTGGCGCGTCTTTCCGCATGAGGTCAGCGGAGTCTCAACGGCGAGGCAAGGCTGTCAACAAACTTGAAAACCGTCGTGGCAGCGATGTCACCGTGGGTTCAAATCCCACACCCACCGCAGATGAACGGCCCCTGACTAGGAAATACAGTCGGGGGCCGTCGTCATGGGCATTGCCTGTAGGACACCGCTGTTCTCCGTGGTTCCCCGGTCTATCGGGCACGGATGGGGCACGACGCTAGGGCCTGTTGCGAAAGTGCTGGTCGCGACCCATCTAGGCACACATGGGCGGCGTCGCTTTGTCAGTGGTCTGGTGCATGATCGGCGCGTCAGTTCTTCTACGGGGTTGGGGCGCTATGTCGATCACGAACGAGCAGGTAGCGGGGCGTGCGTTTCTGCAGCCGCTGTACGCGGACACGTACTTCCCCGATCACGTCGTCGACAAGGGCAGGGCGATTCTGCTTCGGCTGTGCGAGCGGATTGAGGCTGAGCAGCCGTCGGATCTGGCGGCCCTGTATGTGCTCACACAGGCCGCAACGGAGGAGTTCAACCTGCTGGAGGCGGAGTTCGAGGCGGCCGGGAGTGAGATCGAGACGGTAGCGCGCGAGGAGATCGCTGAGGACTTCTGGTTTGTTGCGTCGGCCTACGGCTTCGCGGATGCGGACGTAGAGGAGTTGATCGCCACCCGGTATTGGTGAGCGACGACTCGGCTGCCGGTCACAGCCACTCGTTGAGGACTGCGACCAGCACGGTCGCCTCGTATCGGAAGGCGAGCTTGTCGTATCTCGTGGCGAGCATGATCTTCAACGATCAAGATCCGCTTTCGCAACAGACCCTAGGGCGTGATCCAATCTGCCCAACCAAAGGTGAACTTGTATGCGGCGCGTACGGCGTCCCGCCCTCGGCTACCGGCCAGGAGTGCTACAGCCAGGGCGACGACGAACAGCGCGGCAAAGGCACCAGCGATGATCACGCCCGTCCTCGGCGACCAGACCACTCCCACGAAGACGCTTGCGATGATCGTGATCGCCAAGCCCATGTGGGCAATGGGCAGTTCCACACGAAACAGATCCCGCATCGCGCCCCGTGATACCTGCATGTCTGCGTTGTAGCGCGCTCTTGCCGCATCAGGATCGGCGTTCGATCCCTCCGGCCATTGCTGGTCCACGAGCATCCTCCCCCTTCGCCCCTGGCCGGGAGCTTAGACCTCGGGCTTGTCCCCATCACCTCAGCCCACGACTCTCCCCAGCTCCCATCCCGTCCGCCTTCGGCCCACACATCGTGGAGCGGGCGTGGTTCAGGGCGTCAAGGTGGAGCGCGCCACTGTACGAACGACCTTGACGCCCTGGGCCGCGACTGCTCGGCTTTGCCTGGGTCGAAGACGGTCGGGATGGGAGCCCACAACGCTCACCACGATCCGGCCGGCACTCGCGAACGGCGCCCCGACCCATCCCGGAGTCTGAGCGCCCCGCCGGAGGCATGTCCTATGCCTTGCGGTTCCCTTCGGTCAGGCTCTCTCGCTCTAGTTGCGCGACCGGCGTAGCCGGGGCCCAGAGCGGGGCGGAGACAGGAGCGCAGGGCCCCGGCGGTGAGCCGGGGAGCGCGCGACGAGCGGAGCGAGGAGCCTTGATGAAGTAGGGAAACTCTTACCGCGCTAGCTCACCGGGAGTGATCATTCGCCATTCTGGCGGCTACTGGCCCTCTCGGCCTCGATAAAAGACCGAGCCCGCTTCAACATGGACTGTCGCCAGAGCTGAGGGTCGGAATCGTAGACGGCGCAGTTCGCCTGCCATCGGCTGAACTCATCGCTGATGTCCTTGATCGAGCGGCACCAGGCGATGCCCTGTCCATGTCTCGCGAGCCCGGGGTGCTGCGGGTCGACACTCAGGTCAAAACCGTGCAGGTACTGCAGGGCTGTCAGGACCAAGGGATCCGGGTAGTCGGTATTACCGGGGCCTTCCACCCAGGGAACGGTCCAGGCATGGGCAGCCTCGCGGCTCAGGTGGCCAAAGATCAGCGACTTCCAGCGAGCCGATACTTCTTCACGGTTGGGCGGCGGAAGCGCATTGAAGTCGTTCACGCCCCGAGCGTCCCAGCGAGGTAAGCGCCGAAGCCACTGACTTTTCTGCTCGTGGGCATCGTTCGGTGCGGCTGTACGGTCACCGCGCCGTCGTTAGTCGGTGGCCATCGTGGCTCCTGACATGTGGTCCTGCCCCGTCCAGTGCATCGAGCAGCCGGATCGCGTAGACCTCCGCCATCCGCTCGGTGACCTCTTCCGAAGTGAGCCAGTCAACTGCCGTCGATTCCGCGGAGGTTCGCTCGGTGCCACCTGACGGCTTGCAGCGGAACACCAGGGCGACGATGCCGCGCGTCGTGTTCTTGTAGACCCCTGTGAGCTCGTCGACCTCGACCCGGATGCCAGTTTCTTCCCAGACCTCTCGGGCCACGCCATCCTCGGGGGCCTCGGTAAGTTCGAGGACTCCGCCCGGAAGCTCCCAAGTCCCGTTGTCCGCTCGGCGGATCGCCAGCAGTCGCCCGTCCTCGCGCACCACTGCTCCCGCTACCGACACGGAGTGCAGTGGCGTTGACTGGGTCTCGCGGGCGCTGTTACTCATATACAGGAGCATAGGAGAGTGAGAAGGACTATGGGAACAGCGGTAGGAGGTGGCAGGGCCGTACCTCGATACGTTCAGATCGCCGACGAGATCATTCAGCAGATCCGGGCTAGTGTCCTCAAGCCTGGTGACATGGTGCCGAGCGAATCCGAGCTGGTCGAGCGCTACGGCGTCTCCGGCGGGACGATCCGCAAAGCAATGGTGGAGGTCCGGGCCAGCGGCTTGGTGGACACCCGCCACGGCAAGGGCTCGATGGTGAAGGACCGACCGCCTGTCCGGCTGCGTTCCTCGGACCGCTTCCGGGCCTCGCATCGTCGGGGCGGCAAGGCCGCGTATCTCGCCGAGTCGGCGCAGTCCGGTGCCACGGCCAAGGTGAGCGTCCTCTACATCGGCCCCATGGAGGCCCCCGAAGACATCGCCAAGCGTCTCGATGTTCCGGCCGGCACTCAGGTCCTCGCCCGGCGGCGCCTCTACTTCCGTAATGGCGTGCCGGTGGAGACGGCCACCTCGTACCTGCCGTGGGATGTGGTCAAGGACATCCCCGAATTGTTCGCCGAGAACCCCGGTCCTGGCGGTATCTATGCCCGCCTGGAGGACGACGGCCACACCTTCGCCGAGTTCGTCGAGACGCTGCAAGCGCGCCCGGCCGCCAAGGCCGAGGCATCCGAACTGGCGCTGAGCTCCGGCGCACCTGTCGTTCACCTCCTCCGCGACGCGATCACCGACGCCGGGCGTGTGGTGGAGGTCTGCGACACCCTCATGGCCGCTGACCAGTTCGTTTTCGAGTACCGCATCCCCGCGTCCGACTGACGCCCGCTCAACTGCCCTCAACCCGCCGGGACTTCTTCGCCTCGGCGGGTTGACTCATGTACAGGAGTCATGCACTCTTCTTCATGTCACTCATATACATGAGTGATGGAGTTCAGCACTTCTAGAGGAGTGATCTCTGTGCGTCAGATTCCCGTCGACACCTCCGCCGCATCCGTGATGGTGGCCCAGTCTCCGCAGCCGAAGATCAAGGACCGCCGCACCGGTGAGGTCGCCACCGACACCGAGACCGGGGGCACGCTGATGACCGTGAGCGTGATGTTCGCGGCCAACGACACCGTGGAGCTCCTGCCCGTGACCGTCCCGGAAACCGGCATCTCCGGCGACCTGGCGATGGGCACCCCGGTAGCACTCACCGGCCTGATCGCCCGGCCGTGGGAGCGAGATGGTCGCCATGGCATCGCCTTTCGCGCCGTCGCCGTCACCTCGCTGACAGCCGGTGCCACGAAGCCCAAGGCGGCCTGATCATGTCGTGGCTGACCGTCCTGCTGGTCCTGGTTGTCGTCACCGCGGGTCTCCTGCGGTGGCGGCGCCCCGCCTGGTACTGGCTGACTTTCGGCGTCGCCCTGGCCACGCTGCGCGTTCTGATTCGCTACGGGTCGGTCATGGACGCCTGCGGGCTGACCGTTCCTCCGTCCCGGTGGCGGATCGCCGTCGCCCGGATGGCCAACCGGCCCGCTCCCGAGTCTCGTGCGCCGCGCATCCTGCGGGTTCGGCCGACTCGGACCGGCCTGGTCTTACGGCTGGGGCTCCGCCCTGGTCAGGACGCGTTCGACGTGGCCGCGTCCTGCGACCGATTGCGGCACTCGTTCGCGATGTACGGC